>JAHHHL010000004.1 GCA_019359375.1 Lyngbya sp. HA4199-MV5 | reverse complement strand
TCAAGATTGCCGCAGTGGGTTCTGGTATAGTAAACACAACTTTTCAGGGGTGAGATGGACTTTGTTCCGCTCACCCCATTCTTCTATACCTTGTCCCTCTTCCTCCAAATGGCTAAAGTCGAGCTTAAGAAACGCGAATTTAATCCGGTGTAATTCGTTCTGCAGGGACGTTACATGTACCGCCCCTACAGACGGGAAGTGGCTCAGGTTCATTAATTCACGATCCTAAGGAAAAAGCTGATGGCACTTGCCCACGCAATTTTGGCGCTTCTCGTTAACTGCCCTCAAAGCGGGTACGACTTGACCAAAAATTTTGAGGAGTCTGTGGGCTGTTTCTGGAAAGCAACCCACCAGCAGATCTACCGCGAACTTGCCAAACTAGAGACGCAGGGATGGGTACAGCCCACCACCGTTGTGCAAGACGGTCGCCCAGACAAAAAGGTCTATGGCATCACAGCCGCTGGTCAGCAGCATCTCGCCACCTGGATTGCGACACCCTGCGACACAATGGCGATCAAAGAAGAGTTGTTGGTCAAAGTGTTTGTCGGTGCTCTCGTGCCCGCACAGATTATTCAGCAGCAACTGCTCCAGCATCGCCAAATCCACGTCGATCAACTCACGCACTATCGCCAGGTAGAAGCGGCCGCATTTCAGAACTCAAGCGCTTTGACCCTGGAAGAGAAGCTGCAATATCTGGTGCTGCGGCGAGGCATCCGCTACGAAACCGACTGGATCGAGTGGTGCGATGAAGCGCTGGCATCGTTGCATGAGGAGGGGCACGCGAAAAGGAACGTCGAGAAGAAAGAAAAGGTGAAGGTAAAGGTCAAGGAACTGGCGAAAAAAGCACGATTGCAGTTAATGCGGCGCAAACTCAAGGCTGACCGTTAAAACCGATGCATCTATTGTCTGCATGATTAAGGCTACCCTAGCGGCGATCGGACTTTTTTCTTAACCCACAGGAGAGGGTGATGACAGTCAACGATAGTCCTGTCTGCTAATATATTTAGGTTGTTCAGGTTAATAGCATCGTTGAGTCAGTCCATAGACCTGCCCAAGGTAGACGATTTTTTACAAGAACTGGCAACCATTCAGCAAACTGGTTCCAAGCGTATTGCGTTACTGGGTTCTCGCCACGTTCCCATTACGCATCAGAATTTAATCGAAATGATGAGCTATGCCCTGGTTCTCGAAGGCAATCGCTTGATTACATCTGGAGCAACAGGGACAAATCAGGCAGCCATTCGAGGGGCAATGCGGGCAGATCCAACGCTGCTGACCGTCATCTTGCCTCAAAGCATGGAGCGACAGCCGCGTGAATCTCGCGAACAGCTAGAGCAGGTGATGCATCTAGTCGAGAATCCTGGCAACGACACGTTGTCTCTAGCAGAAGCCAGCGCCCTTTGCAATGCTGAAATTATCTCGCGCTGTCAGCAGTTGATCTGCTTTGCCTTTCATGACAGCCAAACGCTGCTGACAACCTGCCACGAAGCCGAAGAGCAGCGTAAGATTGTGACGCTCTTTTACTTTGATTAGTTAATTACTTTGATTAGTCAATTACTTTGATTGGGATCGCAGACTGATGAAAGTACAGCTCTCTGCGTAAGGGTATGGCAGTGCCATATTCCTAAGAAACAACAGAGAGCCAACTTAGGAAATTTCCAGCAATTAAATTACCTTTGTAGTGTGGGTATCTTATTCGCGACGCGAGCGAGACGCTCCCACTACGGGTAAATTTTTATCTAGAGATCTCCTCAGCGCGTTAGTAAGTTAATGGCAGCTCCAGCAGCGGCTCCTGTCAGCGCATTGTTAACAGTATGTCGTCGCCCAGTCAGTGTACCCGTTAGCACCGATGCACCCGCACCAACAGCCGCGTCGCGTGGTAAATCACGGTGTCCAGGACGCTGACCAAAAGCCCGATTAGCACCTGTAACAGCCGCTCCAGCCGCTGCGCCGTTAACCGCTCCCCGTGCCGCAGAACGGTTGGTAACTGCGCCTGTTACGACACCAGCCGCCGCACCGATGCCAACATTTCTCAGCAACTGGTCATTAGCAGCAGCAGGGCTAGCTGGGAGTAGCGTCGTACCAGCCAAAGTTGTAGCGAGCAATCCTGGTAAGAATGCACGGTTTAAAGCGTGATTGATCATAGTACCTCCTTCAGAATGGAGTAAAGCGCATGGTTAACATGCTCGAATGTATCGATATGTCCAGTCTAAAAAGCTTTTGTGCGTCTGCCCTATGCCTCAGGAATGATTAGCACGCTAAGGAATTAATCGGAGCCGCGATCGCCCCTGGGTAGAGTCATCAATTAGCTCCAAAACCTCCCGGCATCCGCATGATCACACTCCAGCACACGAGGTTAGGGGCTGGAACCCTTGCTGCAAGTAATGTGCAGTCGTCATTGATGACACCACCTGGCAAACAGCAAAGTATTGTTGCCGTAACCAATTTTTTGGGCAAGCGACACGTTGTTGGGGCACCTTTAACCGTGAATAGATCTGTCCAAATCTGCGATCCCTTCCATCTGTGGCTTGTGCTTGTGGCATGCTGAAGGCTAGGGCGCGTCATCAATTCAGCTCGAAACCTTTGGTATCAGCATTGTCGCGCCCACCCAACTCACGAAGCTAGGGGCTGGAACTCTTGCTGTAAGCGATGTGTAGTCGTAATTGATGACAGCCCCTAGACAAATCCAGATTGCAGGATGGGTTTAATCGTTTTTAAGCTCCTTGATCATCATGATAAAAAATAGTTGTGAAAGGATTGTCTGAAAAGATTGTTGCGAGTGGGTTTATCCTCGCAATGCTGCTATTGGGTGGCGTAGGCATTGAGTCCTATCTCAGTGTCAAAGAGCTGATTGAGAGTCAGCGATCAGTGAACCATACGCATCATGTCTTAGACACTCTTAACCAGATTTCTGACAGCCTGGAAACTGCCGATCGTGGGCGACGGAGCTACTTCGTCTCTAAAGGTGAAGAAGAATTAACCATCTGGCGTACAGGTGTACAAATGACCCAACGCTCGATCGCCGAGGTTCGGCAACTCACAAGCGACAACCCAGAGCAGCAGCAGCGCTTAAACGAAATCGAGCCACTGATCACCGCAAGGTTGGTTCTCTTTCAGCGTTTCATCGCCCTGGTACGCCAAAACAAGCTCGACCCAGCCGCACAGAGAAAGATCCTGAAGCAAAATCTCTTCTTACAGCAGCAAATTCAACTCAAACTGCAAGCAATGGAGCAAACCGAAGAGGTTTTGTTTGAACAGCGATCAGATGCGATCGATCAGATTGTGCAACGGGCAGTGGTAGTCGCTAGCATTGGCTACGGCTTGAGCTTTTGTTTACTAGCCAGTATATTTTTCCTGCTTCAAAAAGAGATTCGCTCCCGCAAAGCAGCCGAGATTGCCTTACAGAAGCACGCTGAAGACGTTTACGACCTCTACAACCACGCCCCCTGCGGCTATCACTCACTGGATGCAACAGGGGTCTTTATTCGCGTCAACGATACAGAGTTAGCGTGGCTGGGCTATACCCGCGATGAAATCATTCACAAGAAAACGTTCAGCGACCTGACCACCGCTCAAAGTGCCATAGCGTTTCAAGAAAACTTTGCTCGCTTTAAAGAGCAGGGCTGGATCAGTGATGTAGAGTTTGAACTCGTTTGCAAAGATGGCACGATTCTGCCAGTCAGTTTAAGCGCAACAGCCATCAACGATGCAGACGGCAATTTTGTGATGAGCCGCTCGACGCTGTTTGATATTACCGATCGCAAACAGGCTCAAATCGCACTTCAACAAGCTAACGAACAACTAGAAGCCAGAGTGCAGGCGCGCACCGCCGAACTGTCGCAGGTGAATGCCCTACTTCGCAGCGAGTTGATCGATCGCAAACAAGCCCAAGCAGCCTTATCAGAAAGTGAAAAGCAGTTGCGACTGATCACCAATGCGCTGCCTGTACTGATCTCCTACGTTGATGCCGAAGAGCGCTATCGTTTCAACAATCAGGCATACGAACAGTGGTTTGGTTACAGTTGGACAACGCTTCAGGGGCAGTCCCTCAAGGATGTTTTAGGGGAAGCCGCTTATCAGACGATCAAACCACATGTAGAGACAGCACTATCAGGGCAGGAAGTAGCCTATGAGAGCGCTGTGCCTTACAAGGATGGTGGTAAACGGTGGGTGAGTGCTGTTTACATTCCTGATTTCGGCGAGAAAGGAACGGTCAAGGGCTACTTTGCACTCATTAGTGACATTACCGATCGCAAACGAGCTGAAGACGCACTACGTGACAGCGAGCAGCGCTTGAGTCTAGCCATCGAAGGCTCAGGCATGGCAACGTGGGATGTTGATTTGGCAACGGGTAAAGCGCTCTGGTCACTCCAACACTTCAAGCTGCTGGGGTATGAACCCGTGCCCAGTGGTGAGGCGACCTTAGGCATGTGGTACAGGTGCGCCCATCCCGATGACCGAGAGTGGGTGTCGCAGGCAGCGGAACGGGCAATCCAGGAGCGATCGTTCTATCGATCTGAACATCGCATTATGCGTGCGGATAACGGACAAATCGTCTGGCTGGCAGCGTTTGGTCGGGCACTCTACAACGAGGCAGGCGAAGCAGTGCGCTTTATAGGACTCATTCTCAATATTACCGATCGCAAACAGGCAGAACTCGCGCTTCAGCAAGCCAAGGACGGGTTAGAAATTCAAGTGCAAGACCGTACAGCCGCACTTAAGCAAGTAAATGATGACTTACAGCGATCGAATCAGGAACTAGAGCAGTTTGCCTATGTCGCCTCTCACGATTTGCAAGAGCCGCTACGAGCCATCATGGGCTACACCCAACTGCTCACTCAAGACTATCGCGATCGCCTGGACGATACGGCTCAAAGTTACGCCGCCTATATCGTCGATGGCGCAACGCGCATGCAGCGGTTAATCCAAGACCTGCTACACTACTCGCGTGTTGGAACGCGCGAACTGGTGTTTGAACCAACTGACTGCAATGCTGTTCTAGAGCAAGTGCTGAGCAATTTGCAAGTGGCGATCGCCGAAAGCAACGCCGCGATTACCTACGATCCGTTACCGATCGTCCACGCCGACAAAAGCCAGTTGGTTCAGCTTTTGCAAAACCTCATCGGCAATGCCATCAAGTTCTGCCGCGAGGGATCGCCGCAAGTTCACATTAGCGTTAGGAGAGAGGAGAGAGGGGAGACGAGAGAGGGGAGAGGAGAGAGGGGAGACGAGAGAGGGGAGAGGGGAGAGAGGATCCCACACCCCACACCCCACCCCCTACACCCCACCTGGCTTTTCTCCGTTCAAGATCAGGGTATTGGCATTAAACCACGCTACCTTGAGCGCATTTTTGAAATTTTCAAACGACTTCATACACGCACTGAGTTTCCGGGTACGGGCATTGGGCTAGCGATTTGTCAAAAGATTGTCGATCGCCACGGTGGACAAATTTGGGCAACATCAAACTATGGGCACGGTACCACGTTTTACTTTACAATTCCCTCTGCTGACGATTCAAACCTATGACCCTTCAAACGTTGGATTCGATCGAGATATTACTGGTGGAAGACTCTCCCAGCGATGCCAATCTCACCATCAAAAGCTTTGAGCAAGCGAAGATCACCAACACCCTACATTGGGTTGAAGATGGCGAAACAGCGATGGATTATCTGCGGCAGCAGGGCGATTATACCAACGCTCCCCGTCCTGATTTGATCGTGCTGGATCTGAATTTGCCAGGGATGGATGGTCGTGAAGTGTTGGCAGAACTCAAAGCAGATGACGACCTCAAACGTATTCCGGTGGTGGTGCTCACCACGTCTAATAGTGAGGAAGACATCCTGCGATCGTATAACCTGAACGCTAACTGCTACGTCACTAAACCGTTTGACGTGCGGCAATTTATTCAAGTAGTGCAGCTAATCGGCGATTTTTGGCTGGCAGCCGTCAAATTACCGCCAACTTAGCCCAAACGCTGTTTCGAGGCGAAATCAAGATGGCAGTGGATTTACGGATGTCGCACCGCTGGTATCAAGGCATGGTGAAGTAGCGTTTTAGATCAGCGTAGATTCGCTGAACCTCTCGGTCTCTGCGGTAAGACAGTCTTATGGATGAAGTACCAAAGCATGTGTTGTTGGTAGAAGACAGCCCTACCGACGCTGCTTTATTACATCGGTCTTTTCTACATCTGGAACAATCAAACTGGCGGCTGACGCATGTTGAGCGGCTAAGCAGCGCGATCGAGGTCTGTTTTACCGAATCCGTCGATGTCGTCTTGCTCGATCTCCGGCTACCCGATTCCGATGAAGCCGAGACGCTGTTAGAATTTCGTGCCAGCGTGCCCGATGTTCCAGTCGTCGTGCTGACGATGATGGACGATGAAACGCTGGCAATGCAGGCGATGGCGGGTGGAGCGCAAGATTATCTTGTGAAAGGTCAAATTACGCTACCCCTCCTGGGACGATCGCTGCGTTATGCCATTGAGCGAGGGCACATTCTCAAGCGGCTTCAAGCTAGCGAACAAAACAGTCTGAGAGCCTTAGAACAGGAGCAAGAACTGAATCTGCTCAAGTCAAGCTTCATTTCAATGGCATCGCATGAATTTCGGACACCCATGACGATGATTCGCACGGCTGTAGAGCTGCTGCAAAACTACAACCATGCGTTGACTGAGGCAAAACGGCAGGAGTATTTCGATCGCATTAAAACAGCCATCAAGCAAATTATGCAACTGCTGGATGAAGTCCTACTGCTAGGCAGCACTGAAGTGGGACTGCGCTATAAGCCAGAATCAGTCAACTTAGTCGAGTTTTGCACTGAACTTACCGAAGAACTGCAATTTAGCAACAGCGATAGCCACATCATCCAGTTCGACCATCAGGGAACCTGTTCACCTGCCGTGATGGATGCAGCCTTACTAAGGCACATTCTCACCAATTTGCTCTCCAACGCGTTCAAATACTCGCCACACGGAGGTGACATCCAGTTCACACTCTGCTGTCAGGATGATCAAGCGAGGTTTCATATTCACGATCAGGGCATTGGCATCCCCCTCAAAGATCAACCCCACCTGTTTGAGACGTTTTATCGGTGTGCTAATGTCGGCAAAATTCAGGGGACTGGGTTAGGGCTGGCGATCGTCAAAAAGTGCGTGGAACTGCATCAAGGGCAGATCCAGGTTTGCAGCGAGGATGATACAGGCACCACGTTTACCGTTACGCTGCCGCTACAGCCACGATCGCGCAGTGCCGTTTAGATGGTTTCGTGAGTTTGGCAAAGAGCCATTCGCGATCGGGCGACCCGCTAGAACCGTAAGCCAACACCCGCTTGAAGCGATGCCGCCGTATTTCCTCCTTGGCGATAAGCATCAAACGCAATGACAGCGTTCCCAAAAATCACTGCCTGACTATTTGGCAACACATAGTCGATGCCCGGTTGAATCGCAAAGCTAGTCTTATTGCCCAACGGCGTGGTGCGATCGTCGTCCAGAGGCACGGCAGCACCAACACCCAGATAGACATCTGTGCGCCAGTTAATGGGAAGATCGTAAGAAATGGTAGGAACCAGTGTGGTACGCTTACCAATCAACGCCTGTGCCCTAACCGAAACGGGCAGCTTGAGAAACTTATAGCGCGCCGCGATGACCCCTGATGTCCGCTCAGGTTCTCCCGGAGCACCATCCGTCAAACCCACAGCAACCCCAGCCCCGACATAGCTTCCGTAGGCAGCTTGTGCTGTTGCAGACGATGGCGTAGTTAACAGCACCCCAACAGCAAGGGCAGCGCCACCCAGGATCATCGAGCCGCTCTGCCAGAGTTGTGTTGTTTGCCGACTAGAAACGGCGCGCTTGAGATGGTTCATGTGGTTACTCCTTAACACCCACCCAGCCAGGGCTTAGTTCAATGCTTAAATTTAGCCCAATTCTTGAAGGTTGAAACACTTATTTAGCCGCAACGGGATCAAGATTGCGTTTAGGATCAAAGACAATGACTGACGTTTTTCCAGGTTGACGGCTTTCAGTCAGCACGGCACATTACAAGCGATGTTTGGTGGTGTTCTAGAAATGTTGTTCACGATTTCTGTAGTAGGGACGTTACATGTAACGTCCCTACGGATCGCCGACCACACGTTTGAAACACTACCTTGCAAGCGATGCTTCAGTCGCTCTGCGATCGTCTTTAATACCCTTACGGTTGTCTGCGAAAAGCGCTCACAGTGTTTTCCTAATCAGGCAATACAGGGGCAACTGAAACGTCGTGCCCACCTACACTTACCTTATTTGCTAGCGTGTCTGTATGACAGAGATTCTTCCTCCCGTCGATCGCTACAACCAACTGCTCGACCAGATTGTGCAAATGACCCTGAAGGGCAATATTCGCTCAAAAGAACAGGTCTATCAATTATTGGTTGAAGGGGTCAGCCCCGGCACCGGCGAATTGTTTGAGCGCTGTCTGCAAACGCACGTTGAACGTGTACAAGTCGAGTTGGCGACCCAGCCCGATGAGTTGAAACAGGCAAAGGCAGCTCGTCGTCGTCGAGCGCTCCAAACCATTCAGGGCGAGTGGGATCGCTGGCAGCAGCAGAACCAGGCGACAGAAGCGATCGCCAGCGTCATTCAAGCCATTGTGGGGGCTGAGAACGCGCATCGGTTGACAGAGTTTTTACGCGCGATCGATCCCAACCAGCCTCAAAGCCTCAGTACCACTCAACTCAAACAACTTGCGATCGCACTCCAAAAGCAAGGCGACGTGAGTGATACAGACACTCAGCAAGAACTGTTCCAGTTAGCCGCAGGCATTCGTCAAGGGTTGGAGTCATGGGACAGGGTACAAAGCCACCTCGTAAGCTGGATCTACGATCAGGAGCAAACGCTTGGCTTCACAGGTACGCCAGGGCAAAGCAACCCCTGGGCGGTGTGGTCAAAACAGTTGACGAATCCCTTATTGGTTCAACTCTTTCGGGCACTCTCGCTGAATGAGTCCGTGAGTGACGTTGCTGCTCGCATGGTCGATCTGGACATGCGTACCTGGGTCGAGTTAGTCATCCTTTTACAGTACCTACAGCAAGGACTCATCGCCTGGTTCGATCGCCTCATTTACGATGCGAAAGTCGGCGCAAAGCTATCAATCTCAACCTTTCTGGCGTTCTCCATCATCTGGTCGCAGTTGGCGCGAGGATTTGCTCAGGCAACGACCCTAAACTCACTCCATCGCACCCAATTTTCAGAGGGAGCGTTTCAAGTCACCCTACAAATTTTGCGATTGTTCGCCCAGCGCCCTTACTTTCCCCTCTATGGTGGGGTTTTCGCCTCCTTTCCCGGCAGCCAACTGCGAAGCATCGTAAACTATTTGAATGAACCACTCAAGCGCGTCGAAGGGACGCAAGAAAAGGCACGCATTCTAACGTTGATTGGCTCCTCCGAACGAGCACAGGGGCTACTCGATCGCGCCAAAGAGTTTCACGACATCGCACGCGAAATTGCAGCCGAAGCAGGCGATCGTCCCTGCGAAATCGCCAACCTGAACCATCTCAGCCGTACCTGCGTTGCCCAAAAGCAGTACAGCGAAGCCATCAATTACAGCCAGCGCGCGCTGATTCTCAGCCGTCAGTCGGGCGATCGCTTAGGGGAAGCCAATGCCCTGGTTAATCTGGGCTATAGCGATGTGCTACAAGCGCAACAAGTAGAGCAAGCCGAGCCAGAAGTCTACGAAACGGCGATCAACTACCTACAGCAAGGCTTAAAGCTGGCAGAACAACTGGGCGATCGTCAAAGTCAAGCCTTCGCCTTCAACAGTCTGGGCATTGCACACGTTGTTTTGGAACAGCCTACAGCCGCGATCGAATATCTGACCGAAGGACTCAAAGCCGCTCAGGTGTCTGGAGACTTGTATTTGCAAGGACTAAACCTGGCGTATTTAGCAGAAGCCTACTACCGTCTGAAAGAAACCAATCGAGCGATTTACGCTGGTTCTCTAGGCATGTACTTTCTCGAAAGCATCGCCTCGCGTGAATGGCGGCAACCCGCCGGACTGTTGACCATTCTCAAGGGGCAACTCGGTGAGGCATTTGCGACGACCCTAGCCCAACTGCGCCCCGAACTCATTCCTGTGATCGGCGTTGATGGCTACGACCACTTACCCGTTTTGCTGGAACAGTATCGGCAGCTTGAGTAGGGAGTAGATGAAAGGCTAAAAGCTAAAGGCTAAAAAGCTGACTTCTGAGTCTTTCCAAAGTCCATCGACTCCTGCCTCGTGCCTTGTGACTACTAACGGTTCCATCCAACTCACAACTCACAACTCATAACTCCCTCCTCACCCCTCTCTCCTCACCCCTCACCCCACAAGTGCCACTCCACAAACAGGTACATTTGCTGGTTGATTGCTTTGGTCACTTGTAATACTAAATGTATCCAATGTGTTTCAGGTGTTGGTGGAGATGAGTCAAATGAAAGCATTTCAACGTTGGTTAGTGATTCCAATGGCAGCCGCGATCGCGTGGAGCACCGCTTCAACTGTTCTCAGTCAAGCCGTTGCGATTACGCCCAATTCACAAACGATTCAGCTTAGCGGTACATCTGGTGGCAGCAAGCAAGATGCCAAAGGGTGCGCTGGTTCCATTGCAGCGGCTCCCAACCACGTCATTCAGCTTACAGACGATGCCAACTTGCAGTTTACGTTGCAGTCGTCTGGCGAACCAACCTTGCTTATTCGCAGTGGTGCTGGACAAGATTTCTGTGTGCCAGCGGATGAGTACTCCAAGGGCAAAATCACGATTCCCGGACGGTGGAGCAAAGGCACCTACTCAGTCTACGTGGGCGATCGGGCGAAAGGGCAGCACCCCTATACGCTATCCGTCTCCCGCAGTTAGAGTTAAGTTAGTAAGGGCATTGGGAAACGCTAACGGGCATAGCTAAGGCTCCAAGCAAGACTCCAGACGACGAGAGGGACGCTGCGTGCAGCGTCCCTCTCGTTATTTAAAGCTAACTAAAGACTGCTCCTGTATGAGCAGCACCAATAGACTAATCATCAAGAGTCTGGGCGGGTACCTCGACAGCGCTTACATCAATGGTTCCCGGTGGAGTGAGACGGTTAAACTGCCCATTCTCTACCCTTAAAGGTTCACTACAGCTAGGGCAGGCAAACTCTGTCTGGTTCAGGCTAATAAATTCGTGGTGACACACAGGGCAGTCTGACTGAATCAGATTACGCTTCAGCCACCATCGGAAGCCGAAGAAAGCAATCACAGGCGTAATGATAATCAAACCGACCAGAATCAAAAACGATTTGACCAGCCAACCAAGCCCGATCGCGCCTAGTAGCCAGATCACAGCGAAAGGCAATAGCCAGCGACTAACCTCAGCGAAGCCGCTCTGGAAATGCTTAAAATTGTCCTGATTCACGGCAGTCTCCTGCACAACGTCGTCTCGAATACTCTCATCCTACTGAGAAATCGCCTCACTGCCTAAGAGAAATTCCCTCCCTGTATGGGTAGAGATCCCTACTACCTGAAAATTTCTCATTGGGGTTGCTAAAACGGAGTAGGGGCGAACAGCCGTTCACTCCTACTGGACGTTGCCGCTGCATTTGCACTGAACGCCCTTGCACCAAAAAACAACACCCGCCAAATTCACTTGTAGCGCCATGCCACAGCGAGAATTTAACAGGTGTTGATGCAAGTCCAAAGCGGAGGGTTTAGAACAACCCAAGCGTCAGAGACTTATCGATCGGGAAGGCTGCGCCAATACCCAACCAGAGCGTCACCAGCGTCCCAACCAAAAACACCGTGGTTGCGACCGGACGACGGAATGGATTCTGAAACTTGTTCACGTTCTCGATGAAAGGAATGATAATCAAACCCAGGGGTACCGAAGCCATTGCCACTACACCCAACAGCTTGTTAGGCACAGTACGCAAAATTTGAAATACCGGGTAAAGATACCATTCCGGCAGAATTTCTAGCGGCGTTGCGAAGGGATCAGCCGGTTCGCCAATCGTTGCCGGATCAAGGACTGCCAAACCGACGTTAAGCGCGATCGTTCCCAGAATCACCACGGGAAAGATGTAAAGCAAATCATTCGGCCATGCAGGTTCACCGTAGTAATTGTGACCCATACCTTTGGCAAGCTTGGCACGCAACTGAGGATCGGATAGATCCGGCTTTTTAACCGTTGCCATATTAAAGTCGCTCTCCTTGTGTTCTGAAGTCGGCAGAGGGATGCAAGCAGTGAAGCATCATCAACGTAGCTTCCACTATAAAAGGTCTGATCCGAAATAAGAATGCTATTCCAAATCTGCGTCAGAAAACCTTTACAACGGACCAGAAATGCCTTGCTTGCGAATCATCAAAAAGTGCAGCAGCATGAAGACTGCAATCAACCAGGGCAAAACGAAGGTGTGGGCGCTGTAGTAGCGAGTCAGCGTTGCCTGACCCACGCTAGAGCCACCCCGTAATAGGTCAGAAATCAGTACGCCAACGACTGGGATGGCTTCGGGTACGCCAGAAACAATCTTGACCGCCCAATAACCAATTTGATCCCATGGAAGGGAGTAGCCCGTCACCCCAAAGGAGACAGTGATGACTGCGAGGATCACACCTGTCACCCAGGTCAACTCGCGGGGCTTTTTAAAGCCTCCGGTCAAGTAAACCCGAAACACATGAAGAATCATCATCAGCACCATCATGCTGGCAGACCAGCGGTGAATAGAGCGAATCAACCAGCCAAAGCTGACTTCGTTCATGATGTACTGAACGGATTCAAACGCTTCGGCAACAGTGGGTCTGTAGTAAAACGTCATCGCAAACCCAGTGGCAAACTGGATGAGGAAGCAAACTAATGTAATGCCACCCAGACAGTAAAAAATGTTTACGTGGGGAGGGACATACTTGCTAGAAATATCGTCGGCGAGTGCCTGAACCTCTAGCCGCTCCTCGAACCACTGGTATGCTTTCGAGTCGGTCACCTGCTTAGTGAACATGAAGCAAGAATTCCTAAAAGATGTATTGCTGTTCCTAAAGAATGTAACACAGACACAGGCTGCATTTCACGCGAAAACCGAATCCTTAGAATGGCGCGATCGTCTAGCTGCATTGGTGTCTTCTCGTGTTTATCGTCAAGTGCGATGGAGGGTGCCGATTCTTAAGCTCAGGTAAAGTTTTCTAAAGCGGGTGACGGAGATGATCGCCCGATCGCGCCATAGCAAGTAGCAGAGTTCCTGCTGCTGACGTTAAGATTAGTCACTATGAGCAAAAATCACTCCTGGGCTAGACGGCTTGCGGCGGTTCTGTTAGCAATTTTGCTGACGCTGGGTTGGGCAGTGCCACAGGCGCAGGCACTCACAGATGAGCAAAAACTGCTGGCAGAAGTCTGGCGTTTAGTCGATCGCGCCTATGTAGATGACACCTTTAATCACCAGAACTGGTGGCTGGTGCGTCAAAAAGCGTTTAAGCAATCGTTAGGCGATCGTGAGCAAACCTATGCCGCGATTCAACAAATGCTGGCAGGGTTAGATGACCCATTCACACGGTTACTTAAGCCTGAGCAATACCGGAGTTTGCAGACCAACACCTCTGGAGAACTGACTGGGGTTGGGTTGCAAATTGCATCTGATGCCAACACGGGAAAGCTGCGTGTGATTGCCCCTGTTGCAGGCTCACCCGCCGATCGCGCAGGGGTCAAGCCCGCCGACACCATTGTTAAAATAGACGGAGTGTCAACGGAAACCCTGACGCTGGATGAAGCGGCAGCGAGGATGCGAGGCACGATCGGAAGCCAGGTGACGCTAACGATTCAACGAGAAGGCGAGGACTTCATTGACCTGACCGTGGTGCGCGATCGGATTGAGTTAAATCCGGTGTATGCCGAATTGAGATCGCAACCCCCGTCTGCAAACAAGGATGGTCCTGCCAGGATTGGCTACATCCGGCTGAGTCAGTTTAATGCGAATGCGACGGTTGAGCTTGCCCATGCAATTGAACGCCTGGAAAAGCAAGGTGCAGATTCGTACATTCTCGACTTGCGGAATAATCCAGGTGGGTTGCTGCAAGCAGGCATTGAGATTGCGCGCCTCTGGCTGAATCAAGGCACGATCGTCTATACCGTCAATCGGCAAGGCATTCAGGGCAGCTTTGAAGCAACGGAGCAAGCTTTGACGGATGATCCGCTGGTAGTGTTGGTCAATCAGGGAACGGCTAGTGCCAGCGAAATTTTGGCAGGCGCTCTGAAAGATAATGGGCGAGCAACCATTCTGGGCGAAAAGACCTTTGGCAAAGGGTTGATTCAATCTCTCTTTGATTTATCCGACGGGTCAGGGCTGGCAGTAACGGTAGCAAAGTATGAAACGCCCGCGCACATTGACATTAACAAACTTGGGATTAAGCCCGATGTGACGGTACCGCTTGACCCGATTACAGGCGTTCAAGTAGCGACACCCGACGATCGACAGTATCAAGCCGCTGTAGAACTGTTGACGACCCATGCCATGATCGCTGGGGCGGACTGATGCCAGGGCTACTTCATGCCGAGCGCACCTATCACGATCCGCTGCATGGAGCGATCGCGCTGGATGGGAGCGATCCCACGGAAGCGTTGCTCATTCGGCTGATCGATACCCCTGCCTTTCAACGCTTGCGACGTGTGCGGCAATTGGGACCAGCGAGTCTCACCTTTCATGGTGCCGAGAGTTCACGCTTTACCCATTCGATTGGCGTGATGGCGATCGCGCGTCGAGCCTTCGATCGCTTAGCCAAACCCTATCCTCAACTCCAGCCTTACCGCGCAGTGGTGCTGTGTGCGGCTTTACTGCATGACATTGGGCATGGACCGTTTAGCCATACGGGAGAAGAGGTGTTTGGCAGTAACCACGAACACTGGACGGGTCGCATTTTGCAGGAGTCGCCGCCCATTCGAGAGGCGCTGGATGCCCTTGATCCCACCCTGCTAGAGCAAATGCTTCAGGTTTATGTGAAGAAGCATCCGATTCCATTGGTTTGGCAACTGGTCTCCAGTCAACTAGACTGCGATCGCCTCGATTATTTGATGCGCGATAGCTACTTCACCGGAGCCTCCTACGGCAGAATCGATCTCGATCGGATTCTCATGGCTATGCGCTACGATCCGGTGACACAGCAGCTTGTTGTAGCGCGGAAAGGCGTGACCGCTGTGGAGCATTACCTGATCGTGCGCTACTTTATGTACGCCCAGGTGTACAACCACCCCAAAAATATTGCTGCTTGCTGGGTGTTGCAACAAGCGTTTGTGCGCGCCCGTGAGCTACTACAGCAGGGCATGTTAGAAGTTGATGATACTGTCAAAGCATGGCTATCTGGCGATTGCGCCCAGTTGCCCTTGCAGCAGTATCTCGCGGCGGATGATGGGGTGTTTACCTATCACCTGCAACGATGGCAAACCAGTGATGATCCGCTTTTGGCTGATTTGTGCCGACGGTTTCTCGATCGCGATTTGCCCAAGGCTCTGGATATCACTCATCTGGCTCAGGAAGAGCGCCAAACCCTGTTACAGGCTGTCCAACAGCGGCTCACACCGACATATGCGACATACTATGCTGGGTTGCAAGTATCGCTGAGCCGGGGCTATACCCTTTACCAACGTGGGATCAAGTGCCAAACCAGCAGGGGCTTGCAGGAATTAAGTGCCCTGTCTCCCCTGGTGCAAACGTTGACCACTCCCTATGAACGAGCCTGGCTGATCTACCCTCGATCGATCGAGCCAACCTTGCTTACACTGTTAAAAACACCATGAAAAAACGAAAACGCCATGAAAAAACGACCGCGATCGCAGCCATTCTGACACAGTTCAGCTAGCGGTCGGATTACGTCTTGAGCGTGGCTCGATCTGCTCAAGCAAACAGGCATGATCTGTCATTCGTTTGAGTACGCAAAGGCTACGGTGTAGACGTTACGACTTTGCAACGGTCAGTGTGTTCTCCAGAGCGCGATCATGATGACCTTTACTTCAGCCTGGTTTAAAGGGAACGATCGAGAGTCGATTCAAGCCCTGCACCCTTTACGTTTAGAGTCCAGCCATCTATCGTAGTGTTTGCGTCATGAGTGTCACATCTGTAGCTGGAACCTATACCCCGAAGCGAGTGGTTCAGGATGTGGCTTGATGCCATTGCGACCGTTCCAGGTGATTGCTTTCTATTTCTGGTGATATGCAAGTTCCGCCAGCCTACTCGATGCAGCCTTTTACCTTAGCACCTGATGCAACTGCCCTGGAGGCGATTCAATGCATGAGCCAAGGGCAGGCTGACTATGTGCTGGTGTTGGAGCAGCAACAATTGGTTGGTCTGTGTACTGCACGCAACTGTCTGCAAGCGATCGCGGCAGGCGCAAACCCAGAATTAATCACCATTGCAGACTTGATGACGCGATCGCCGGTCACGCTCAACGCCGCAGAAGCACCAGACATGGCGTGGCAGCTAATGCAACGGCACAACATTCAGCATTTGCCCGTTATGCATCAGGAAGGATACGTTTTAGGCGTGGTGACAGAGCGTAGTTTGCTCCAGGCACTGAATCCATCCGTTTGGCTCAGACCGTCTAACGAACTGTCACAGGATGGACATTGGAGCAGCAATCAAAATGAGCTGGAGTCTTCCTACTTCTATCACCAGCTTCGAGTCCAGGCACAGCGGGAGCAAGCCCTGAATCGCGTGATTCAAGTCATTCGGAACTCATTGGACTTAACCACCATCTTTGCAACAGCAACAACCGAAATTGCCCAACTGCTTCAAGCCGATCGAGCCGACATCATTCAATATCTGGCAGCACGTCCCGTTTGGAAGGTTGTATCCGATAGCCATGACAACCAGCGGCTTAACACGATTGCTGGCATGGAGTTTGCGGATGAATCCAATGCACCGATCGCTCAACTAAAACGCCTGGAAGTGGTGCAGTTAAACGATGTTGCCCAACATCCTGACGCGACCGTCAGCCAATATGCCCAACTCTTACCAGGCACCTGGCTGCTGGTGCCGCTCCACTTTGATGCGCGGCTTTGGGGCTGTCTGGCACTCATTCGGGATCAGCGCCGACGCTGGCAAGACTCGGAAGTAGAGCTTGCCTGTGCGGTGGTCGATCAACTGGCGATCGCCATTCAGCAATCGCAGCTTTATCAACAAGTGCGCCAGCTAAATGAGACGTTGGAGAGTCAGGTACAGGAGCGCACGATCCAGCTTCGCAAAGCACTCGATTACGAAGCGCTGCTAAAACGGATTACCGATCGCATGCGCGACAGTCTAGATGAGCGCCATATTCTGCAAACAACGGTGCAAGAATTAGCTGCCGAATTAAATGTTTTGTGTTGCGATACAGGGCTTTACGATCCAGCGTACAACACCGTCACCATAGACTACGAAGCCATCCGATCGGATACCTTTCCAACAGCTAAGGGGGCTGTAATCCCGCTTGTAGACCTCGCAGACATTGGGCAAGAAACGCTAGCAGGACGGTGGGTGCAGTTTTGTGCGCTTCCCACCCCCCTGGATGCCTTCCGTAAAGTTAGCCAGCAGTATGCCATTTTGAGCTGCCCTCTCATTGACAGTCAGGGCATTCTGGGCGATATGTGGCTCTTCCGACCGCGTGATCAGCTTTTCAATGAGACCGAAATTCGTTTGGTGCAGCAGGTCGCCAATCAATGTGCGATCGCCCTCCGGCAGTCACGCCTGTACCAGGAAATTCAAACTCAGGTCGGCGATCTAGAGCAGTTGAACTATCTCAAAGATGATTTTCTCAGTTCCGTCTCTCATGAGCTGAGAACGCCGATGGCGAATATTAAAATGGCAACCCAGATGCTGGAGATTATCTTCAAGCAGACAGGGATTTTCAACCACGAGTCCAGCCGTATTTCCCAATACTTCAAGGTCTTGCAGGATGAGTGTCAGCGCGAAATAAATCTGATTAACGACTTGCTGGATCTCTCACGCGTCGAGTCTGGCACTGATAGCTTAACGCTAACGACGCAGGAGCTACAGCATTGGATTCCTGGCGTGGTGCAAGTCTTCGTCGATCGGGCAACCAGTCAACAGCTACACCTCCTGATCGATATCCCTGCGGCTTTGCCACCCTTAACCACTGATTTTGACTGCCTGAAGCGCATCGTCATAGAGCTTTTGCAAAACGCATTCAAATACACACCACCCGGTGAAACTATTCGTGTAGCAGCAGCGGCAACCTCAAAAACCATGCAGCTTTCCGTCAGCAACACGGGTACAGAGATTGCGGAGAGTGAACTCGATCGCATCTTCGACAAGTTTTACCGCATTCCCAACAGCGATCCCTGGAAGTATGGTGGTACAGGTTTAGGCTTAGCCCTGGTCAAACGGTTGACCGAGCATTTGGGAGCCAACATTCATACCGAGAGTGCTAACCATCACACAACGTTTATCATCACGTTTGCAACAGCACCAGAATCGGCTCTCTAATTAAGTTGTTGGTTTTTGGTTGTTAGTTGTTAGACAAGAGTAGCTTTAAAAGTTGTTAGTTGTTGGTTGTTAGCTGTTAGACAAGAGTAGGACAAAAGGCTGACTCCTGACTTCTGACTTCCCCCTTTGCCCTCTGCCCTCTGCCCTCTGCCTCCTTAACTCCTGACTCCTGACTCCTGATTTCTAAAAACCAAAAACCAACAACTAAAAACTAAAAACCGCCTCCACCACCTGCCGTGAAATAAAGGGAAGAATCGCCTCATTCTGACTGTGGGCAGTGCCTTCTGTAAAGACGACGAGCAGATAAGGAGGAGCATTGGGCACTTCAATATAAGCCGCATCATGGCGCACACGGCTCATCAATCCGGCTTTTGACCAAAGACGCGCCGCTAGCGGTAGCCCCGCACCCAAAAAGCCTGTCACCTGATTTTCGGGATCAGCCAGCAGATCATCTGGATGGAGCGATCGCCGTAAAAGCTGCATCATGGCTTGCGATCGGGACGCTGAGATCGCAACCCCGCCCACAATGCTGTGTAGCAAGCGCGCGGTCGCCGTTGTTGTCAGCATGTTGCGGTTCTCCATCAACTCACCCAGAAATACCCGTTCCCGTCCATAAGCACCGTCACACCAGGTTTTTTGGTTCACATTCATGGTTTCCAATTCTGTCCAGTTGAGAGATTGGTAGTAACGATTTACCAGGTTGCGCTGCTGTTTCCAGGTCTCAAAAGGAGCCAGAGGCAGTTCAGGACCGCTGGTAGTGCCCGTCAGCACGTCTACAACCAGACTTGTGGCATCGTTGCTGGAATCCACAATCATATCTTTGACGGCTCGCTCCAGTTCTGCAGATGGCTGTGTCATTCCTTGCTCTAGCCATTCGTGAATCGCCACCAGGTAAAACAATTTGACCACGCTGGCAGGATAGATCCGCTCAACACCGCGATAGCTAAAGCCACGGGGCGAATATTGCCAGAACGCCTCAGCGCTCAAAGCACCCCCTGTATTCATGGGCGAAGGCGGATCGTAGACCAGCCAAGTCATCGCTAACTGGTTGCGAGCTAACCCTGGAAACTCTGCCCACGTAGCTTCGAGGATGCGATCACCCAACACGTCCAACGACTCATCTTTATGAAAAAACAGACTCATCTCGCTTGCGCCCACAGACTACCGCTTGCTATGAGAATTGTTGGGAAATAAAACTAGCTCAGGGACAAGCTTTGCTCAACTCTCTTCGCATCCCCATTCTCCCTTAACAGGTTGCTTCCCGATAGAATCAGCGAACGATGATCAGTGAATTGGTTGGAACTTACGCAAACCTCGGCAGTTTTAGCTAAGCATCAATCTTCGCAATCACCGTTTTGGCTTGAACCTCGGCGGTTTCAATCAAAAGACGTAAACCTTAAATTATTTTGCGCACCCATGAATCTAATCGGACTGTTGGCGCGTATATACCTCAGTGCCATGTGTAAACAACGCACTAGACTAAGCCTCACCGGGCGGACTTAAGTTACTGGCTGATCCTTGAAAGCCTGTGTTTAAGCCGCCCGTCTTTCGTTTGCCAAGTGTAAGTCTCAAAATTTAAGGCTTAACGTCGGTCTTTGGAGGTAGCCGTGCAAAGATCCGCTTTTAGGAAGGTTTCGATGGCGTATTAAGAAGAATATACTCCCTAAAAATGTATTGAACGACGGGGCAGGGATTCTATGGATGTTGGGGCATTCTGGCTGGGTCACGATCGCTGCCGTTTTACCGTATGGGCACCGCTGCACAAGCAGGTGGGGGTGAATATCATTGCTCCCAAAGGGCGATCGCTCCCGATGGAGTCGATTGGTTCCGGTTACTGGCAGGTCACGGCTGAAGACGTTGTGCCTGGAACGCAATATTTTTACGAATTGGATGACGATCTTGAGCGACCCGATCCTGCTTCTCAGTTTCAGCCGGATGGTGTGCATGGACCGTCTCAAGTGGTCGATCACGCCGCCTTTCAGTGGACGGATGCGCAGTGGTCAAACATTCCTTTAGAAGATTTTATTATCTATGAATTGCACACAGGCACATTCACGCCAGAGGGCACGTTTGAAGCGATTATTCCCCGCTTACCAGAGCTAAAGGCGTTGGGTGTGAATGCGATCGAACTCATGCCGGTCGCCCAGTTTCCGGGCAATCGCAATTGGGGCTACGACGGCGTTTATCCATTTGCAGTGCAGCATTCCTATGGTGGTTCTGATGGCTTGAAGCGTCTGGTTGATGCGTGTCATCAGCAGGGAATGGCGATCGTTCTGGATGTGGTCTACAACCATTTCGGACCAGAAGGTAGCTATTTCAGCGATTACGGTCCGTATTTCACTGAAAAATATAATGGCATTTGGGGGAGTGCGCTTAACTTTGATGGGGCGCAAAGCTATCCTGTGCGTCAATACTTTCTGCAAAACGCGCTGTATTGGTTTGAGACCTATCACATTGATATGCTGCGGCTGGATGCAACAGACCACATCATCGACTTGAACGCCAAACACTTTCTACAAGAGCTAACGGAACACGTTGCCGAACTTTGTCAAAAACAACGACGCAAACATTATCTAGTCGCCGAAAATGACGTGAACGATGTGCGCCTGCTGCGTACCGTTGAAGACGGTGGCTACGGCTTAGATGCTCAGTGGAACGATGGCTTTCATCACTGTGCTCACACGTTGCTAACAGGCGAGCAGATCGGCTACTACCAGGATTACGGCTCCTGCGCCCAGTTGGCAAAAGCGATGAAGCAAGGGTTTGTGTTCTCCTGGGAATATTCGCCGTTCCGCGATCGCTGGCATGGCAGTGATTCCAGCGCCTTCCCCGGTCAGCAGTTTGTGGTGTGCATTCAAAACCACGACCAGGTTGGCAATCGTATGCTGGGCGATCGGCTCACGCATCTTGTGTCTTTCGATGCGCTCAAACTGGGAGCCGCGATCTTACTGCTATCTCCCAATGTGCCGCTGCTGTTTATGGGCGAAGAGTATGGTGAGGACGCGCCGTTTCTGTATTTCGTCAGCCACACCGACCCTAATCTAGTCGAAGCCGTGAGAGCAGGCAGAAAGCGTGAGTTTTCCCACTTTCACTTAGAAGGAGAATACATTGATCCGCAAAGCGAAGAAACGTTTCGGCGATCGCAGCTTCAATGGAATACTCGCAATGAAGGCAAGCACAAAGTGTTGCGAGATCTTTACCAGCATTTAATTCAGCTTCGCCGCACCATTCCTGCCCTTAAAGCATTGGATAAACAGCAGTTAGAAGCCACGGCTCTAGAAACTGAAAAGGTGCTGTTACTTCATCGCTGGTCAACCGAAAGTCAGATTCTTTGCTTGATGAACTTTAACCACGAAGCTGTAAATCTTACCCCCAATCTTCCGGATGCCAAATGGCAAAAGATACTGGACTCTGCGGATGAAAAATGGCTTGGATCGTCACCCACGTTGCCAAATGCAATAGTACCCAATCAGTCGCTGACTGTTCCACCCATTAGCTTTGCGCTCTATCAAGCCCTGGTTGACTGACAAATCTTTTTTGTAGGTTGGGTTGAACAACGTGAAACCCAACACCAGCGCGGTTGCGTTGGGTTACGCTGACGCTAACCCAACCTACGCAAGAATCAGGGTTTTAGGAGTTTTGTCAGTCAATCAGCTATCAAGCTTGACCTTGTTGTACTGACCTACCGAGTTTTAGAAGCACGATTTCCCGGCAATTAATCAGCCAATCGATGAGTAATGATGTATGAGAATCCCAGTTTCTACATATCGCCTTCAGTTTCGCCAGGAGTATGACTTTGCTGCTGCAACGGCGATCGTGCCTTACCTTGCAGCTTTAGGTATCTCCGATCTGTATGCTTCTCCGATTTTCAAAGCCAGGGCAGGCAGTAGTCATGGCTATGATGTGGTTGACCCAACACAGTTGAATCCGGAGTTGGGAACTCAAGCAGATTTTGATACGTTGGCAAATGCTATTCAGCAGCAAAAAATGGGTTGGTTGCAAGACATTGTGCCTAACCATATGGCTTATGACAGTCAAAACTTATGGCTGATGGATGTCTTAGAGAATGGGTCTGATTCCGATAGCTTTGACTATTTTGATATTGATTGGAATCACCTGTATGAAGATATTCGAGAGCGAGTTTTAGCGCCACTACTCGGTGATTTATACGGCAATTGTTTGGAGCGAGGTGAGATTCAGCTTGCTTACGATGAAGCTGGTTTAAGCGTCAACTATTTTGGTCTACGCTTGCCTGTTCGCATTGAATCCTATGCGCGTTTCATCACCCATAATTTAGGTCAGTTAACAAAATCACTGGGTAGACGACATCCGGATTTCGTCAAGCTGCTAGGTATTCTTTATTTGATTAAAAATATTCCTGCGGAAGCAAAGGGACGAGAGCGCTACGATCAGATTGCGTTTGTGAAGGGATTACTCTGGGAACTACATGAGCAAAACGATGCAGTCAAAGAATTTTTTGCAGCAAATGTTGAGTCCTTTAATGGAGAACCAGGCAAACCAGAAAGCTTTAACCTTTTAGATCATTTGCTTGGCGAACAGTTGTACCGTCTCTCATTTTGGAAGGTAGGAGCCGAAGAAATTAACTACCGCCGCTTTTTCACTGTCAACGAATTGATATCCGTCAAAGTTGAAGAGGTAAAGGTGTTTCACAAAACCCACTCTTTAATTGCTCAACTCGTTGAAAACGAGACGTTTACGGGACTACGCATCGATCATATTGACGGGCTGTATCACCCTGTCGAGTATTTAGAGCGGCTCCGTGAAAAAGTTGGCAATGTGTATATTACGGTCGAAAAAATTCTAGAGGCATCAGAAGCGTTACCTGACGATTGGCAGGTTGAAGGAACCAGTGGTTACGAGTTTCTAAACTATGTGAACGGCTTGTTTTGTGACATGACACATGAAGGTGCCTTCGATCAGTTCTATACGACCTTTACGGGTGTAACAGCAACCTACGATCGCTTAGCCGCTGAAAAAAAGGGACTCATTATTGAGAAAAATTTGGCGGGCGATGTCGAAAATCTTGCTCAACGTTTGAAGCGGATTGCAGGGCAAACACGTTATGGAGGAGACTTTACAGCTTACGGCTTAAAGCGGGCATTGAGTGAGATCTTAGCCCTCTTTCCAGTGTATCGCACCTACATCGCGTCAAATACAGTGAGCGAAACGGATCAGCATGTGATTCAAGAAACGATCGCGGCAGCAAAACCTCACCTCCCCCTACTGTCAAGAGAACTTGAATATATCGAATCGATTCTGTTGCGCAAGGATGAAGATTACTTAACGGAAGAGCAGAAAGCCGAACGCTTACACTTTGTCATGCGAATGCAACAGTTGACAGGACCACTGATGGCAAAGGGTATTGAAGATACGTTGCTCTATGTGTACAACCGTTTGCTGTCATTGAATGAAGTGGGCGGCAACCCCAGTCAATTTGGCGTTAGTTCAGCAGAATTTCACCAGTTCAATCAGCATAAAACGGCTCATTGGCTGCATTCAATGAACACAACGTCTACGCATGATACAAAGCGAGGGGAAGACGTAAGAGCACGCCTCAATGTGTTGTCTGAAATACCAGACGAATGGTCAAAGCAGGTAAAACAATGGGCAGAGTTAAACTTTAGCAAAAAAGTGCGTTCGGGTGGCAGAACGATTCCCGATCGCAACGATGAGTACTTTTTGTATCAAACCTTAGTGGGGTCATTTCCATTCGAGGAGGCAGAGTTTTCTGCTTTTGTCGATCGTCTCAAAGATTACGTGATTAAGGCAGTGCGAGAAGCAAAGGTACATACTGCCTGGTTGCGTCCCGATAGCGATTATGAAAAGGGCTTTAGTACGTTTGTGGAAACGCTGCTTAGTGCGACCGAAGACGATGAGTTTATCAGCCAATTCAAATCGTTTCAGCAGTCGATCGCAGAGTACGGCATACTCAACTCTTTGTCACAGGTTTTGATCAAAAACGCGGCTCCTGGAGTGCCTGATCTGTACCAAGGAGATGAGTTTTGGAACTTGAGCTTTGTCGATCCAGATAATCGTCGTCCTGTTGACTATGAGCAGCGGATAAACGCACTGGAGCAGATTAAGTCTCAGTTAACCAACGATCCCTTAGGTCTCATTGAAGATCTTTTTGCCGCAAGAACGAATGGCAAAATCAAACTCTTTTTGACCTATCAGTTGCTACAAGCTAGAAAAACGTTTGCCAACCTGTTTCAAAACGGAGGTTATCAACCGCTGGAGGTAAGGGGAGCCTTGCAAGATCATCTCATTGCGTTTGCCAGAGTTGCTGAAGGGCAGGTAGCGATCGCGATCGCGCCTCGCTTCTTTACTCGTCTGGTACAGCCCGGAGAGCGTCCACTTGGCAAGGCGTGGCAAGACACTCACATCGTTTTGCCTACCAAGTTTCCGTCTACCTGGACCAATGCGATTACGGCTCAGACGGTGCAAGGCGAGGGGGCGATCGCGGTCGGCGAAGCTTTACACCATTTTCCGGTTGCCCTTCTCGTTCACGATGAGTCAGCCCGTTGAAGGCATGATCATTTTAAGGAACGCCTTTTTGCGTGTACCCTTTTGAGATGCCCTTCCTACAAACCGAATCGGCGTATAAGATGGTTCAAATGTACTAAATTATCTGGTATATTGATGACTATTGATTGCGGTATGGGCAAACAACCCGTATGATTTGCCTACACTGCCTGCACGTCTAAGGGAGAACCCTATGAGCGTTGAGCAAACAACCCAGTTGATCCAGCTAGTTTTAAACTCGGTGTTAATGGCGTTCGCTTGCACGCTGCTGCTGAACCGCATCAGTTTGCGCCAAACGGCTCTTGAAGAACAGTTGCACACGGCTAATCGGCAGTGTGTTGATCTGCTGGGCATCAGCAATGAGGGGCGGAGCGATGTGTCGAGGGGCGATCGCGCAACAAGCCGGGTGCTGCAAGCGAAGAAGTACCTGCGTCAGCTTCAGCACCGCTACCAGGTCATCCGCTATGGTGTGCTGGCAAATGCCTACGCGCTACTGTGCGCGATCGCCAGCACCCTGGCTCTTGCGTTACGAGCGTTGGTCAATCTGGAATGGTTGGTGCCGCTTTCCTTAGGATTATTTGTGCTAGGGGTAACGCTACTCTTGCTAGGCGTGGGCTTAATGCTGCTTGACCTGCACACAGCCGATCGATCGCTTTGGGAAGAAATCACCAGTTTGCTTAGCCCAGGGAAGTTTGATAACCCACTCAAATCTGACTGGCAGCAGCGCTCTAAAATTGCTGATCACTTTCTGCGCGGACACGGTGTACGCGGGCAAGCGTCACGAATGAAACCGTCGTCACGGGCGAGAGTTTCGTAAGCTGTGGATGGCTCCGTTTGGGCAATGCTTGTGGCGCGTCATCAGTTCAGCTCCGAAACTTTGCGCTATCAGCACGATCGCGCCCGTCCTAACACACCAAGCTAGAGGCTGAAACCTTTGCTGCAAGTGATATGTAGTCGTCATTGATGACAGCCCCTAGCCAAGCCGGTGCGAAGCCGTTAAGTAGCCGTCGCTTTCTGCTGGCGCTTGCAGGTCTGCACTGTCTTGATGCTGTTGCAGAATGTTATGGATTCCCTGTTGAATTGTTAAAGCCAGTTTCTCAAGGCGAGTTCGCACGGGCTGCTAAAGTAAGGGCTAAAGGCTGAAATCGGCGATTCTACGTGTTCCTGTAAATCTTGAGTTTTTTGTAGTTTTTTCTGGACTCACTCTTATCTGCGTTACATATAGTGAACGTAAAGCAAGCCAGACCGTTTGCTAACGCCACCCACTTTGATGAGCTAATGTTTGATTTCAGCAATCTGCTTGAGTTTTCCCATCACCACTGTGTAGCCATCTGTGCTGCTTTAGTACCCGCTAACGTACTGACTACGCTGTGCGCGATCGTGCTGGTTGGGCTAAAGCGTCCTGCCCTTCAAGTTTGGCAGGTCTCAGGAGTAGGCAGTGTCTTTGCCCTTTCAATGATGCTCCATGTGTTGACCTGGTTCATCGTCGGCGTTGTGATGCTACCCACATTTGTCTTACTGCTGCTAGGAACCTCTTGCCTGAGCATCAACCTGTGGACCATTCTGCATCCCGGCAGTATGCAAAAGTTGCTGGTACATCTCAGTCGTCGTATGTACGTGCTGCGAGCCAGCACCGCCTCCCTTTTATAAGCTCAGGTTTATAAGCTCAGGCGCGATCGATCCCACACCGATCCGCTGCGCTCTAAACGCTCGTAAGATAGATCTATTGGGCGAATGGAGAAAGGCTCATGAGTTTTCATAAGATTGTGGTTGCCCTCGACGACTCCAACTTGAGCAACGCTGTTTTCGCGCAAGCCCTTGCCTTAGCCCAAGCGACTCCGGCAACTTTATTGTTGTTTAGCGGTGTGAGTGATACTTCGCTTGTACAGCCGCCCAGTCTGCCTGCTGAGGTGGGTTTGTTTGCACCAGACACGATGAGTAGCACCTATCTCGCACAGCAGCCAAACCTTGAATCCCGCAAAGAGGCTGTGCAGGCATTGCTTCAGCAATACAGCGAAGCGGCGCGTCAAGGCGGGGTACAAGCTGAGACAAGGCTAGAAGTCGGCGATATTGAACCGCTGCTGTGTGCAACTGCTCAAGCCTGGGGCGCAGACCTGATTGTGGTTGGACGACGAGGTCGCAAGGGGTTATCAGAGGTCTTGCTGGGGAGTGTGAGCAACTATGCAGTGCATCATGCCCACTGTTCGGTGTTAGTGGTTCAGGGTGAAACAACCCCTTGAAGTCAGGCATGGATTGCAAGACTGTGCGATCGACCTCAAGCCAGGGCTAATCAATCCAGGGATTGTCAATGACCTTGCCCTCAAACATCTACTTTCGTCAGATGTACCGATGGTTTAACGCGAGCATAAAGCTATCTATTCTTTTCTAGATTTTTCCGTTGCCCCTTTGCTTAAGACTGCATGACTGATTCTTCTGAAGCCAACCCCTCTGAAGCCAATCCAGCGAACCGGACTGATGATGCCTTTGATGCAGCTAGTCTTGGCAGGGACACCGCTTTCGATGAGGCTTCCTGGCGTGAAGTAGAGGCGGCGCTAGAGCGTCCCCAAACACCAGCGGACGATCGCAAACCAGGCGAGGATCGTCTTTTTGGTCAACCTCATGCTAGGGGATTACCGCGAACGATTGATCCGTCAGTGCCGCTGATTATGGTAGAAACTGCGTTTTTAGCCAGTGCTGCCAGTCTCGTCTTTTTAGTGAACTATTACTTTCCGATCGGACCTTTATTGCGGCTCTTTTTTTCCATTCCGATCGCGCTCACCTACCTGCGCTGGGGCAGTCGTGCGGCGTGGATGGGTGCATTGGTCTCTGGCTTGCTGCTGAGTGTGTTGATGGGACCAGCACGCAGTATTCTCTTTGTCATGCCCTATGGTCTGATGGGTGTACTGTTTGGTGTCCTTTGGCGACGCGGTGCGCAATGGAGTGTGTCGATTACCATTGGCAGCCTGTTGGGGTCGCTTGGATTCTTCTTTCGCGTCTGGCTCGTCTCCTTACTGTTGGGCGATGATCTCTGGCTGTATGCCACGACTCAAACCACAGATTTGCTGGAGTGGCTGTTCGTTAAGCTAGGGTTTCTGTTTCAACCTGGCTTAGAGCTGGTACAGGCTGCGATCGTCGGCATGATTGTGCTCAACAACGTTGTGTATGTGTTTGTTGTTCACCTGGTGGCGTGGCTACTGCTCGATCGCCTGGGTGATCCCATTCCGAGACCGCCGCGGTGGGTGCAGGTGCTGATGGATTATGAGTAGGGAGTGGGGAGTCGGGAGTGGAGAGTGGGGAGTGGGAGGGCAATCGGTAGAAGCCGTTCTAGCGTCCGCTCAGTTGCCGATGAACCGAGTTTATACTCAGTTGAAACAGGGGGAGCGCTGGTTGCAGCAGCATCGGGGTCAGCGACCACATTTTGCTTGCATCCTGGGCTTTACAGAGACAGGTCTGGTGCCAGGAATTTCGGCAGCGGGTGCAACGCCGACCGATCGCCAATACACCGCGATTGCGGATGCTGAGTTTTTGCATGATGGACCACAAGTTTCGCCAGCCTACCCACTGCCGCCACTCGATGTTGGCGCATCACCCGTCTTTCTTTCGCGGGCGATCGTTGCTGGGCAACAGATTCCACTCTCGCTGTTGAATGCGGGATTGCCAATGCCGCCAACAGTGCCAGCGATCAACCTGGGAGGAACTCCTGCCAGGTGCCTGAGTTCCGGTCACGCCATGCCGCTAGCGACCGTAGAACATTTGCTACACCAGGGTTTGCAATGGGGCGCAACACTCGGAGCAACAACGAATCTTCTGATTCTGGGCGAATGTGTGGTGGGTGGCACGACCACGGCTTTAGGTGTCTTGACAGGCTTGGGGGTGGCAGCGGCAGGCAAGGTCAACAGTAGCCACGCGACCTGCAACCATCATCAAAAATGGGAGCTTGTAGAAGAAGGCTTGCAGCGATCGGGCTTGCGAGAAGCGACATCATCTCTCGTACAAAACACGCTCCTTTGCCAACGTTCCCCCCTTGAAATTGTGGCGGCAGTCGGCGATCCAATGCAAATTGTGGTAGCAGGAATGGCGATCGCTGCTAGCCAAGCCAGTGGTGTTTTATTGGCTGGCGGCACTCAGATGCTGGCTGTCTACGCTCTGCTGAGGGCGATCGCCCAGTCGCATAAGCTTGCATGGCGACCCGAACAAATTGCTATTGGCACAACTCGCTGGGTAGCAGAGGATGAGACAGGCGACACAGTAGGACTGGCGAACCTGGTCGGTGATGTGCCGCTGATTGCCACTCAGCTTAGCTTGGCGAGATCACGCCACAAGCAGCTACAGGCATACGAGCAAGGCTTCGTTAAAGAAGGCGTTGGCGCGGGCGGTTGCGCGATCGCGGCTCACCTTTATCAAGGCTGGAGCCAACCGAAACTACTGGAGGCGATCGACACCCTAGCAGAGCGCCAGCAGCAAATCAACCGCCTATCTTTCTGACACCCACCTTCCCGATGCTATGCGTCCTGACACGATGACTAACTGTGAATCCGCCTCGAAAGCAGTTGTTCTTCCAGCGCCGCAATTCGATTGTAAGCAGCCGTTAGCTGTGCGGTTAAGCGCTGCACTTGCACCTCAGGCGCAAGTTGTTTTTCGCCACTATGAGCGGTTGCATCTACCCCGGTATGATCGACCAGGACATCCTTGTGTTCCATGCTGGCATCTAATCCGGCATAGACCTGGTAGGAGCGATAGCTACTGGTTGTTTCGCTGTCAGAGCGCTGCATTTGATCGACCCCGAATTTGCATTCAGTTGCTACGTCCGACAGTTGATTGCTGAGTTGCTCAATGAGTTGATACAACGCATCAACCTTCGTACTCATAATATTGATCTGCTTTTGCAGGGTATCCATTCAGTGCCCCAATTTGACCTAATCTTCTAGGAATCATTCTAAGTAGCTAATTGCTCATACCGAGGGTTACTCCTGAATCATTTAAGCTTTGGGCAGGATGATTAAATTGCAATCTATAATGCGATTGATCACGGTCAAACGCCCTAACAACCCTGTTTGCTCAAGCGCTAAATAGCTTAAACCCTGCTTGTTTCAACGCCTTTTGCAACGAGATGATCGATCGCTGCAAGTGGCATCGAAGCCATGCTGTATCGATGTTGACAGGCTTCCAGGTATTGCACGGAGCGATGGTGAATGAGACCTTGCTGAGAGCATTTCCACATGGCTACTCATTGGGGCTTGCTATAGTTGGTGTAAGGCGCTGATTGACCAACAATGCGGTCAAGAGAAATGCAGTCAAGAAATGAATTGCGATCCCCACAAAGTTCATCGCAAATTTTAGTTAAAAACTGCCTCAAGAAAGAGTCCATTCAGTTAGGTTTTTCTATTAGAAATGCTTACCATTCAAGATTTTTACGGTCTGTACAGGTTTATGGGCTACGGAAAGAACCTATCACTCTACTGTGCGGGGTGGGTGTATCCCAATTTTGTAAGGTCAAGTTTTTTTGGAGTGCGAGCGTCTCGCTCGCGAGCGAGACGCTCGCACTATGCAATACAAAGCTGAGATGCGCCCTGCGGAGTGACGTGGAACGACCCTACAAAAAGTTTGGTGTTGATTCACTGATTGCCACTGAAAACCAACGTATTCTTCGATCGCACCTTGCTGTCACTATTCAAGCGTTGTCGCTTAGAGGGTTTTAGCACAGTGAAGTACCGTCGCAAAACAGCAGAGGGCAGACGCAAAGAGAGTTTTGACCTGCCTTCTGGCTTGAATTTAAAGAGCTTGTACTGTGCTTGAATGAGAAACGCCAGGACATAACACGATGATTCGTCTCCTTTCCTCTACACCCGACACCCCACACTCCACACCTTATCTATATACGCGTCGTTCGTTTTTAACAGGCGCGATCGGCATCACACTCGGTCAGCTTCTCATGGGTTGCGCGGGTCAGAATGCTCAAACGCTGAGCTTGCAGGTGCTAAATGGCTCGATTCCACCACAAATTGTGGGAGCGTTCCGCAAGCACTTGAGGCAATCATCGTCATCTGGAAGGCTGAACCTTGCGATCGAGCCGCAGGTGCAACCCCTCTTTGAACGGCTGCAAGCGTGGAAGCATCAAGGACAAGCCGAGTCTACGTCTGGTGGCTTTGGCTGGGTGCCCTTCTTGGGCAAGCGTTCTCCTCTAGCAACAGCAGATTTGGTGACGCTCGGTGATTACTGGCTAGACAAAGCCATTCAGCAAGGTTTACTTCACCCGTTGGATCCCAGGCAACTGTCGGGCTGGGAGCAATTGCCGCAAGCCTGGAAAACGCTGGTGACGAGACGTGCCCCGACATCCTCTGCTGCTAAGGTTTGGGGAGCGCCCTATCGGTGGGGCAGCACCGTGATTGCCTATCGCCAGGACATCTTCAAAGAGAAAGGGTTGCAACCGCCAACCGACTGGGCAGATTTGTGGCGATCGGATTTAAAAGGACGCATCTCCTTGCTGGATCAGCCTCGTGAAGTGATTGGGCTGACCCTCAAGCAGCTAGGGCAATCTTATAACACCCTCAATCCAAACACGGTGCCTCAGCTCAAAGCGACACTGACGGCACTGAATCAGCAGACCAAGCTATATAGCTCCAATGCTTATCTGCAACCCCTGCTGCTCGGCGAGACGTGGGTAGCCGTTGGGTGGTCAACCGATGTGCTGCCTCTAGTGCAGCGTAGCCCAACGATTGCGGCTGTTGTGCCCAAAGCTGGTACCACACTGTGGGCTGATCTCTGGGTGCGTCCAGCCGTCGCTGCTCCTGACTTATCCTCCCTTGCAGCGGATTGGATTAGTTTTTGTTGGCGACCTGAAATTGCCAGCCAGCTCTCTCTACTCAGCCGCGCAGCCTCTCCAGCGGTGCTGGAAACCCCGATCGCCAACTTGCCTCCTGCGCTGAGTCAGAATACAGTCCTGCTACCAGACGCGGCGATTCGAGACAAGAGCGAATTTCTGCAACCGCTCGATCGCGCTACGGCTGACCAATACCAAGCGCTTTGGCTCCATTTGCGCCAGGGAGCAACTGGTTAGAGCCACCTCTTAACCCTGCCTTGCCTGAAGAGTCGAGCAAAATTTGACAGGCGATCGAGTCTTCGGGCTGAGCCGATGAAGGCTCTGAGGGGCTTGTATTCAGGGGATCGGTCTCACGGATGCGTGCGGCAAATTGACGACGCTGCAACCCATCAATGCTGACCGTACTAAAGTCACAGGTGGAGGCACCCAACAATGCGGCTTGCCCATCAAACACCCTGACGTTGTAACCATAATCGCGACCGGCTTCCCCAAAGGCATGGATGAACGCATAGCGATCGAGATAGTCCAGCAAGCTCCAGGACTGGCGATTGACAACGAGATCAACGCGACCGGGTTGACTGCCACTGTTTGGATACGCCAACCAATTCTCTAGCAGATTGCCACCATAGGTCTCTTCATTGGCAAGCTGTTCCTGAAGCCACCAGAGGCTAGGAATACTCAGTTGCGTCAGAGAGATGCGGGTTGCCGTCACCACATAAGCAGGGGCACGATCGGGCTGAAGTGCTTTGACATCTAAGGGGGTTAAATCAGGCTGAAGGCTTGTCTTAGAAGCTGTCGAAACTGGGTCTGCCGCGATCGCAGGGTAACACAGAACCACACCCAGGCTGAGTACCCAAGCCAGAGTTGCTTTTGAGATAGACGACACCCACTGACCATGCCGCTTGCCAGACGCGATCGACCACGCTTTGCCGATCATCGGTCTACCAATCATCAGCCTACAGGTAGTAACGGCTGTCTTGCCACTCATTGCGTTGTGCTGCTGCATTGCCTCGTTTACGCCAGGTAACTTCTCCACGAGCGGTACGAATGAGGGCATTTTCTACCGCGTCTACCAGAGTACGCCAGGAAAGCTCCTCTCGCCCCAACAACTCCTTTAGTTCTTCGAGCACAAGCTGCGACTCTTGCTCAGCACCAATTTTCAGCGGCACCACGGCTCGAAGCGGATCGCGCTGTACAGCGGCGATCGCCTGACGCACGGCAGCTACAATCTGGCTGTCTAGCTCTCTGCGGGCGCGTGCCCCTTGCTGCGCCCATCCTTTTTCGCTCGTTGCATAAAGGGCAGGTAAGCGATTCAACGCATAAGCCATGACTTCTGGCTTATTCACGTAGCGACTCACCTTTGCAGGCAGCTTTTGAAACTGCCTTTCTACCTCTTCAACTACCAGCGACTCCATGACATTACGGTAAGTCTGAGCCAGATTGTGTTGCGTAGTACTCATGACGATTTTCAGGAATGAAAGGGCTGAACATAATTTAGAAATTATCTGAGATGCTTTCAGTGGTTTGTTTTCAGCGCTGTGAAACGGAGTGACGATCGATCAATTCAATATAACCGCTTAGTATACCGCAATTTCTACAGAGGCAAAGGCGTAGACGGTATCTTTGCTCGCATTCCAGGCATTGCCCAAAGTAGACTAATTCTTTTTTTCTAAAGAATAGCATCTTTCAGTGTTTATGCTTAAGTTCTGCCGTAGAAACACGCTTGCAAAAGGCTGCATGGTTCTCTCTAAAACAATGAACCTTAGGGCGCGTCATCAATTCAGCTCCGAAACCCTGCGCTATCAGCATGATCGCGCCCGTCCTAACACACCAAGCTAGGGGCTGAAACCCTTGCTGCAAGTGATGTGTAGTCGTAATCGATGACAGTTCCTAGCGCACTGTTTTTGCGATCGTCTTGTAAGAGCGACGCAGGAACGCTCGTAAGTATTTTCGCTGATCCAGGCTGTGCAGGAGAATGAATGCCAGGAAGGTATAGCTCAACCAAAAATGGGCATTACGACCCAGTTCTGCCAATGCTTTGTCGGCACCAATTAACGGCGGCATGACAATGTTGGTGCCAAAAATGACGATATCTTTCGCATTGGCGTTGGAAAACAGATAGCCACTGAGTGGCACCAGCAGCATAAATGTGTAGAGACCTATGTGTAGAGCCGTCATGCGCCACCAGTGTGGGGTTGTTTTGGGTAAACGGCGACGATACTTATGCAACACAACGGCTAGCAGCACGCCAATTCTGGCTAAAAGCAAGCTCATCACGAAAACGCCTAGCGTCTTGTGAATAGTATAGAGAGAGCCGCGATAGGCAACATCTCTAGGCAGATCAGCCATGTAAATGCCGCCTGTAAACAGCAGGAGATAGAATGCTGCCATCAACCAGTGCAAAAACCACAGACGTTGAGCCATTGTCTTTTTGCCTTTGGGAGCCTTCACCCGATGCGGCTGAGCCACTGCCATGCCGGAACCCTCCTATGTGCTAAGTTCTCCATTCACCTTTTGGACGTAGCGAGGCACCTTCTGGTTCACTCAAATAGAGCAGTCAGCGGTCAGCTATAAGAACAAGCTGACCGCTGATCGCTGTCTTCACCCAGTATCCTTGTTCTCTTCTAAGTGCTTAAGAGGGAAAAGCGCCGGGGCTGACCGTTACGGTAAGGGATTGCCCACTGCGATCGATCTGAATCGGCAAACTGGCACCAATCTTGCTGGCTTCAATCACCTGCTGCACGTCGTCTGCGGTTTTGACCGATCGTCCATTCACCGCTTGAATTACGTCTCCAGCCTTGAGTCCAGCGCTGGCAGCAGGCGATCGACGGGCGATGCCGACCACCACCACTCCCTGATTGGCTTTCACGTTCACCCCTAAATCGGTATCCTGATTCAGGGCATCTTTGGTGGCTGTTGTCAGGTTGGTCATTTGCACCCCAATGTAGGGATGATCGACTTTGCCTGTCGCAATCAACTGATTTGCCACTCGCTGCGCCTGGTTGATGGGGATCGCAAAACCAAGCCCCTGTGCGCCGCCGATAATCGCCGTATTCATGCCAATCACCTGTCCCTGACGGTTCAGCAAGGGTCCACCAGAGTTACCAGGATTAATGGCTGCATCCGTTTGAATGAAACTGACACGTTTGTCTGGCGCACCAACCACACCGCTCGATCGTCCAGTCCCGCTAATGATGCCAGCCGTCACCGTGTTATCCAGCCCCAACGGGTTGCCGATCGCGATCGCCCATTCTCCCGGTTTAATTTGATCTGAATTGCCGATCGGGGCGGTTGGCAAATTAGTTGCCTGAATTTTCACCACCGCAACATCGGTCAGTTCATCTTTGCCCAACACCTTGCCTGTAAATTCACGTCCGTCTTTAAGCGTCACGGTCACGCTGCTGGCACCATCGACTACGTGGGCATTGGTCAGCACCAAACCATCAGTTTTGACGATGAAACCAGAGCCAGTGCCTCGTACCATGCGCCCGTTGGACTGGGGCGACCGCCGCACCGTCCGAGAGGAATCAATCCGCACAACAGCCGCACCTGTTTTGTCTGCTACGGCTGAAATAAAGTTTTCATCGGTATCACTCACCGGAGCAGCGGGTGCCTGGGCGATCGCTCCGGATGCAGGTGCCTGGGCGATCGTTGACTGAGTGGGTACAGCATTAGTCGGTACAAACTGCGTGCCCACCAACAAGCCGCCAAGAGCACCCATAGACAACAGCGACACAGATTTAAGCGATAGGCGCGAAAGAGGTTGAGACATTGTGAGTTCCCTTAGAGAGTATAAATTTGTTTGAAGGCTACCCAGAGATAACACCAGCCCTGCTCCGCCAGTCTTACGGGTCTAAGTGGGCTGTAACCTCACGAGAAATGACATCGAAACACCGTCAAGCGATCGCTAAACATAAGCAATCAAACGGCCGCAGATGACGACGGCAACCCAGAGCAACAGTGATATAACTGCGATCGCTCGTACACCCAACGGAGCCGTCACACCACGATTCCACAGCCGGACTGATCGACACTTGATATAAAACAGTGCTGCATTCACGCCCGCCACAACGATTAGCAGTAACTTCAAACGAAAGGCAGGGTTCGCTGCAAGCTGGGTTGCATCAACCGCAAACAGACAACCGCCAGTGACGGCAGCGATCGCAAAGCCTACATATGTCCAGGGCAGCAAATGCTGAGCCAGATCTGTAATCCAGAGTTGACGCGAGAACCCCAACAGACGCAGATCAAACAGCGCGATCGACCCAACCAGCAGCGCCAACCCCAGCAGATGCAAGCTTTCGATCGCCGGATAAAACCAAACCCACTGGCGGATCGCGTGAGACAAAGCACTTTGTTCTAGCCACAGCGCGTCAAGCATCACCAGCAGGAGCATCAGCGCAACTCAACGGTGCGATCGCCCAGAGTAATCCGCTCTGCACGCATTTCGTTCGCCGCACTGCGATGGGGATAGCCAACTAACCTCACCGTCTGTCCTGCCTTAAGTGCCCCTTGCGGCAACCCACGTCGTTCCATCCGCGATGGTGGTGCCAAAATCGCTGTCCAGACTTTATTTCCAGACTTCAACCGAATCGTCGTGTGAGGATTGCCACTGCTAACCTGTTGAATTTCGCCTGTTACGGTCAGTGATTGCTGATTGTTGTATTCACTCCAACCATGATGGGCACTGGCTTCGCTGGCATCAACGGTCAAAACGGTAGCCATTGCTGCTGCCACCATTGCTGCGTGCATCAGTCCCTGTTTGGACATAGATCAATCGCTCCTGCTGGTGATTGTCCGATCGCTGTACTCGCTCAAGCACTGAGAGAAAGCGTTAGCTGCCAGCAATGGGCTACCAGCTAACGACTGATCGCTTCAGTTGTGTAACCGTCTCGCAAATCTGAGTTTGGGTTCTAAAGTTGCTGTGTATCAACTCTCCAAACTCATACTCTGAGTGTGACGGGCGAATATGACAGAAACATGTCAGCAATCACCCTACTCAAAAAAACGAAGCCAGAAACCAGTCGTCACAGGGTTAAACACCGTCTGACTTCTGACTCCTGACTTTCTCTAGCATCATTGACTCCTGCTTCGCCTATGGAGCCAATCACCTTAAACTTCTGACTTCTGACTCCTGCCTTCTGCCTTCTGCCCCCTGCCCGCTAAAAAGCTTACGCAGAGCTAAACCTGAGTATCCTGATGTGCAGGCTGACGATTGCTGTAGCCAGAGATGAAAAACTCCATGCGGGTGTGACTCAACTCGACCAAATCGCCATCATTCAGAAAGCGTTGCTCTAAGGCAGCTAGGCGACGACAGTTGACGAACGTGCCATTGCTGCTGCCCACATCCATAATGTAAAAGCCTCGATCGGGGCAATGCCCAATGACTGCATGGCAGCGAGAAATCGATGCATTGTTGATCGAAATCGCGCAGTTGGTGCTACGACCAACAAGCCAGCTTGTGCCCACAGAGGTTACATGGGTCGCACGATTGTCCGGTAAATTGGTCGTTAAAAAGGCTGTGCGTCCCGTCGTCACTGCTTGAATATAAAAAGAGCTAACTTCACAGCGACTAGAAGCACTTAAAACAGGTTCAATAATAGTTGAAACTTGGCTCAGGTTAGGACCGCAATCTTCAAGTAGGCACTGAGAAAGCGAAGGATTTTTCTCTAAAAAATTAAGTGTACGTCGATCAGTGTCGCTAGAGGGCTTCAAATTCAACATGATTCCTATTCTGGAAAGACAACTTCTTTGCGTTACGGCTAAATTTGGGTATAAACCCTAGGACCCTGATCGGTTTTGTACAAGCCGCGAAGGCTGCTGATGGTAGGTAAGTAATCCCCCTTAAGGGTGACGCATGTGGTTATGTAGACTAAACAACATTGCTAAAGGGGATGACAACCGTGAAGGAAAGCAACTTGTTAGAGCCTTCACACTGCTCTCGAAGATGCGTGGTTTTGTTAAGTACCTGTTAATTTTTCTTTCGATAACCTTAAAATCTGCGTTTTTTGTAAAGGTTTAGTGAATAACGATAGCTCCGAGCTTTCAGCTCTAGTCGCAGCCGTCGCACGTCAAGTGAACGGGAGCGATCGCGATCACTTCAGAGCAGAAAAAATCTATGATTTTCTACGAAGGTCGGCTCTTGTGCGTTTTTATACTGGCAGCGTCAGCTCTCGCCGACCGCTGTTGCCAAAGTCGGGCGCAACTTACTGCCTCAAGGCGCAACCGTGAAACAATGCTGGATACACGTTTCTTTTAAGCAAGTTGACTTAAGCAAGATGATATTTCAGCCAGAAAGCCAGCAAGGGCATGGTAATGCGATAGCCATAATCTGGACCATACACCAAACCTTTTTGCTCCAAACTTGCTAAAGCACCTTGCAACCCTCCCCCTCTAGAAAGCTGATGCTTCTGAATGTAATCCCGCGAATGAGGGCTATCGGTTGGGTCAAGCGCGAGGCTTTCAAGCACCCGTACCTGGCTGGGCGGCAGCAGCAAAATAAGTGACTCGAAGGTCAGCGACAAGTCTTCCACCAGTGCCAGCGTGCTGCGATAAACATGGTGCGGATAGATCATGTGAGCCTTAAGCGGTGGTTCTTGAGCTTCTAGAGCAGGAGTAAAATCTTTGCGTTTGGGTAAGGATGGCTCAAACCCTAGATCATTAACCGTTGGTCGAGACTCCTCAAAGGCGCGGTGGTCTAGCCAAAGTCGGCGGGCAAGCGCGATCGCATCCCCAACGTGCCCCTGTACATACGTTAAAAACAACTCCAATGCCTGACCGTCTGGCTCAAACTGAAGTCCCTCAGCGGCTAAAGCTGAAACAAGCCACGATCGCAGTTCTGCATCTTCAAGCGGTCCCAGTAAAATAACTTTGACATCGCTAGCTTGCACCCAACTTTCCGCCACCGTTGCGATGAGCGCATAGCTAACCTGGGTTTGCTGCTGAATTTCTTGCCGTAAGTAGCTCTGCCACTTCTCTGAACGATCCCAGGAGCGAATGTGGGAGAAGTTTAGAAAAACCATGACCACGCGACAATTCAGCCACTCTGCCATGACCTGCGGCAGTGCCAGCAAACTCTGGAACAATACCCACTCATTTTTTGGCGTAGGATGCCAGATCAAGCGTGCCTGTCCGTTGGGTGTCATGTCCAGGATGATGGGCTGTTCTTGACTCCACTGCTGAATGAGTGCTAACTCAGCGGGTGGCTGAAAGGCAGTCACAATGCCCTCAGTAAGTAGCTGAAGAAAGCGATTGCTATCCGTTGCACGCAAACAGTCAATTTCAACGACCCTGGCACCAACGGTACGGGATGCATGACGTAATAGGGTTCGACGACCACTACCAGGAACGCCAGCCAATAGCAAATCGCCATCGTCAGCGAGGATTTGGCTGACCTGCTGTAGCGCGGACTGTCTACCGAGAAGCTGCTGTGGTCTAAATGGATTCACAACCATTGTGAACAAAAAACTAGCGTGCAAGCTAGCCAGGACTGAACGCAGACATTTGGGTTTACACTATTTAATAGTGCCAAATATGTGCTTTAGACACTATGATCAGGTGCTATAGGTGTTATAACACTCCTTACCCCTCTTCCCACTAAGATTCACCATGGTTGTAAACTCGTCTGCACCCGACACCGCGTCGATCTGGCACACACTTGATGCGCATCAAACGTTAGAGCAGTTTCAGACCGATCGCCAGACAGGCTTAACGACTCAACAAGTCACTGATCATTTAGAGCGCTATGGCTCCAACGAATTAGTGGAAACAGGAGGGCGCAACGCCTGGGAGATCCTGCTAGACCAGTTCACCAACATCATGCTGCTCTTGCTGATTGCAGTCGCGTTGATTTCTGGTGGGTTAGATTTCTTTGATTGGCGCGCTGGAAAACTTAGTCCAGGTGAGATTCCCTTTAAAGACACGATCGCCATTTTTGCGATCGTCATCTTGAACGGATTGTTGGGCTACTTTCAAGAAAGCAAAGCCGAAAAAGATCTGGCGGCTCTGAAGAAGCTGGCAACATCCAGAGTCCGTGTCATTCGCGATGGCAAAACGATCGAAGTAGACTCGAAAGACCTGGTTCCAGGCGATGTCATGCTGCTGGAAGCTGGGGTGCAGGTGGCGGCTGATGGTCGCCTGCTGGATGCCGCAAATCTCCAAATTCGGGAGTCTGCACTGACGGGTGAAGCACAAGCTGTGAACAAGCGCGTGGATGCAGCGTTGCCGCCAGATACGCCTCTGGGCGATCGCGTAAACCTGGTCTATCAGGGCACAGAAGTGCTTCAGGGTCGCGCAACGGTGGTGGTTACGGGGACCGGGATGCAGACTGAGCTAGGGCGGATTGCCACGCTGCTGCAATCCGTTGAGGCAGACGCAACACCCCTACAAAAGCGGATGTCGCTCTTGAGCAAAGTGTTAGTCTCAGGTGCCTTAGCTCTAGTGGCGCTGGTGGTCATCGGCGGCATCATTCACCTGGGGGTAGAGAGTTGGAAGGAACTGCTGGAAGTGTCGCTCAGTATGGCAGTGGCGATCGTCCCCGAAGGTCTCCCTGCTGTCATCACTGTCACGCTGGCACTGGGGACTCAACGCATGGTGAAACGAAATGCGCTCATCCGTAAACTGCCTGCTGTTGAAACGCTTGGGTCTGTCACCACAATCTGCTCGGACAAAACGGGCACGCTTACACAAAACAAAATGGTTGTGCAGTTACTCCACACCAGCAGCACATCTTTACGTGTGATGGGCGAAGGTTATAGCCCGATCGGTGAGTTTGTCCCGGTGGATGCCCAAACCAACGATGCCTCCATTAATCCGCAAGAGCAGCCAGAACTGCTAAACCTTTTGACTGCCTGCACCATTTGTAACGATGCCGTTTTGCAGCAGGATAAAGGTGAATGGATCATTCTAGGCGATCCAACGGAAGGCGCGTTGCTCACCCTCTCCGCAAAAGCTGGCTTTGAGAAAGACCAGTGGTTGAGCAAGTTGCCTCGTATCGCTGAGTTCCCTTTTTCCTCAGAGCGCAAACGCATGAGCGTGATTGCAGAAGTGATGGATACAGACCCCGCGTTAATGGGGAGCACTTCACACTACATGATGTTTACCAAAGGGTCGCCGGAACTGATTCTAGAGCGCTGCACGCAAATTCAGGTGGGGGATGCAGGACAACCCATTACCGAAGAGCAACGCCGTCAAGTGCTCGATCAAAATAACCAGATGGCAGGGCGCGGCTTGCGTGTGTTGGGCTTTGCCTGTAAACCATTGACTGAGGTTCCCGCTGAAGGCTCTGACGAAACCACAGAACAAGAGCTTGTTTGGCTTGGGTTAGTGGCAATGCTGGATGCACCCCGACCTGAAGTCCGCGATGCTGTAGCGCGCTGTCGATCGGCGGGTATTCGTCCCATCATGATTACGGGCGACCACCAGTTAACAGCCCAAGCCGTTGCCGAAGATTTGGGGATTGCGAAACCGGGCGATCGTGCCCTCAGCGGACGTGAACTCGAACGACTCAGTTTAGAAGAACTCGCCAACCAGGTAGAAGATGTCAGCGTCTATGCCCGTGTGGCTCCCGAACACAAGCTGCGTATCGTACAGGTGCTACAGCAGAAAAAGCACATTGTCGCCATGACGGGTGATGGTGTGAACGATGCGCCTGCCCTTAAGCAAGCCGATATTGGGATTGCGATGGGGATTACGGGTACAGACGTGAGTAAAGATGCGAGCGACATGGTGCTGCTTGACGACAACTTTGCCACGATCGTCGCTGCGACTGAAGAAGGTCGCGTCGTCTATACCAACATCCGCCGTTTTATCAAATATATTCTGGGCAGCAACATTGGCGAACTGTTAACCATTGGGGCGGCACCGCTGCTGGGCTTGGGTGGTGTACCATTATCGCCGCTTCAAATTTTGTGGATGAACCTGGTGACAGATGGGTTGCCTGCATTGGCGCTCGCTGTAGAACCCGCAGAACCTGATGTGATGAAGCGTCCGCCGCACGATCCGGGTGAAAGTATCTTTGCGCGTGGCTTGGGTGCCTACATGATTCGGATTGGGATTGTGCTGGCGATTTTGGCGATCGCTTTGATGTCCTGGTCTTACGGCTATACCCATGCGAACCCCACGGCTGAAGATCCAAACGGCGATCGCTGGAAAACAATGGTGTTCACAACACTCTGTATTGCTCAAATGGGTCATGCGCTGGCTATTCGCTCTAACTCTCGCCTGACGATCGAGCTGAATCCCTTTCAGAACCCCTTTCTTTTAGGAGCAGTGTTTCTAACGTCACTGTTACAGCTAGCATTGGTCTATGTGCCGTTCATGCGGAGCTTTTTCAACACTCATTACCTGAGCGCCTCTGAGTTGGGGATCTGTTTAGGTGTCAGCGTGCTGATGTTTGTCTGGGTTGAGTTAGAAAAGCTAGCGTATCGGTGGTATGCAAAGACCAAGAAATAAGCGATTAGCTGTCAGCTATTAGCGTTGATGCTTTTCTGCGACCATTGATGTTCTAGCCCTGATTGACTGACAAAACTCCTAAAACCCTGATTCTTGCGTAGGTTGGGTTAGCGTCAGCGTAACCCAACGCAACCGCGCTGGTGTTGGGTTTCACGTTGTTCAACCCAACCTACAAAAAAGATTTGTCAGTCAACCAGGTTCTAGCCTTCTGGCGGCTGATGGCTAGTAGCTGACAGCTTATGTATCTTAAAACGCTCCACCTCCGACAATTTCGTAACTATCTCGATCAGGCGGTGGAGTTTAATGCCCCTAAAACCATTTTGTTGGGCAACAATGCTCAGGGGAAGTCTAATCTTCTAGAAGCTGTTGAATTGCTGTCAACGCTACGATCGCACCGTACCACCCGCGATCGCGACTTAATTTACACGGGTAAGACCAGCGCTCAAGTGGCGGCACAGATCGATCGTGAGATCGGCTCGGTTGATCTTTCGTTTACCCTGCGGCTCAACAGCCGTCGCACTGTTGCAATTAACAGCGAAACGGTGCGACGGCAACTTGATTTCCTCGGTATTCTGAACATGGTGCAGTTCTCTAGCCTGGATCTCGACCTGGTACGCGGTGGTCCAGATCAGCGGCGCAATTGGGTTGATTCCTTGCTGATCCAACTAGAACCTGTCTATGCTCACATTTTGCAGCAGTACAACCAGGTGCTGCGGCAGCGGAATGCGTTGTTGAAAAGGAAACAGGAGTCAGAAGTCAGAAGTCAGGAGTCAGAAGTCAAGAGTCAGAAGCCAGCACAGCAAGAAACAGGCTTTGATCAAACCTCAGAACTCGAATCTGTGCCCTCTCCCCTATACCCCACATCCCGTTCCCCATCTCCTCACGACGAACTTGCGCTGTGGGATGCTCAACTTGCCGCAACCGGTACGAGAGTGATTCGGCGACGGGCAAGAGTTTTGCAGCGGTTGGCTCCCCTGGCGCAGCGCTGGCATCATGCGATTAGCGGCAGTACGGAAGAGTTAGCCGTCCATTATGCGCCTAATGTAGCGTTAGCACAGGATGAGCCTGAGTGGGTGAAGCAGGCATTTTTGGCAAAAATTCAGGAACGGGCGATCGCCGAGCAGTACCAGCACACAACGCTCGTAGGACCTCATCGCGATGATGTGGATTTTACAATCAATCAAACATCTGCACGTCAGTATGGGTCTCAAGGGCAGCAGCGGACTCTGGTGCTGGCGCTTAAATTAGCCGAACTTAAACTGATTGAAGAGGTGATTGGTGAACCACCCCTTCTGCTGCTGGATGATGTGCTGGCAGAACTTGATCTCAACCGTCAAAATCAGTTACTTGAAACCATACAAGACCGCTATCAGACACTCATTACCACTACACATCTGGGGTCTTTTGATGCGCAATGGCTCTATTCATCGCAGATTTTTTCCGTTAAACAGGGGCAACTAACGCCAGGAGCGTAGTCTTGTAGTATGATGTAGTACGGACAAACCTTTTGTCGGTCTTAGTGCATGTTGTGCTCTACGGGGTGGTGTTCTAGAAATGTTGTTCATGATTTCTGTAGGGACGTTATACCAATTCTCTAAATTCCATTTACAAATCCTCGTAGGGGCATACGACCGTATGCCCCTACAGACGGTCATCTGTAGTGCAGTCTTTTGGAACTGGTATTACATGTAACGTTCCTACCGATCGCCGACTGCCCACGTAGGGTGCCAACATATGGGTTGAAGCGTTGTTCAACAGCAGCAGAGACAAAATACATACACCACAATGAAACTGTTTTACGCCGTTTTAGCTAACTCACTGGTGGCTGCTCTAACCAACACCTTTGTCTGGTTTGCAGTGACCTTTTGGGTTTATCTACAAACCCAGTCTGTGCTTGCAACGTCAGTGATGGCAGGTATCTATCTCGTCACCGTTGCCATTTCTGGCTTTTTCCTCGGCTCGTTGGTCGATCGATACCATAAGAAAACAGCCATGATGCTTTCAAGCATTGGCTCGCTCGTTTTATACATCATTGCTTACGCTGTTTTTAGTTCCACTCCAACGACTGTTTTCACTGATCCTGCCAGCCCTATACTCTGGATCTTTATCATCCTGACATTGGTAGGAGCGATCGCGGGCAACATTCGTACCATAGCCCTGCCAACTCTCGTCACCCTCTTGATTCCTGAAGCTAAACACGCTCAAGCAAACGGGTTGGTGGGGACGGCGAATGGGGTTTCCTTTCTGCTCGCTTCCATCTTTAGCGGTCTGGCAATTGGGTTTCTCGGTGTTTATTGGATGTTGGTGTTTGCGATCGCATTAACGCTTGCAGTCATCATGCATCTCGCCACAGTCGCTATTCCTGAGCCAAGAACAATTCATACAGAACATCAAACGAAACATATTGATCTTCGTGGCACCATTCATGCCATTCATCTCGTTCCCGGACTCTTTGGACTCATTTTTTTCAATTGCTTCAATAACTTTTTGGGCGGAGTCTTTATGTCTCTAATGGATGCCTATGGATTATCCCTGGTGTCAGTTCAAGTCTGGGGTACATTGTGGGGCATCTTAAGCTTAGGATTCATTGTTGGTGGTCTGGCAGTTGCCAAAAATGGGTTAGGAAAAAGCCCGCTACAGACAATGTTTTTAGCCAATATTGTCATGTGGATTATTGCTACTGGCTTTACTCTCCGAAAATCGGTGGCGTTGCTGGCGATCGGCATGTTCATCTATCTTTGTCTCATCCCAGTGGTTGAAGCATCGGAGCAAACCATTTTGCAAACCATGATTCCATTGGAACGGCAGGGACGCGTTTTTGGGTTTGCTCAAAGCATCGAGCAAGCGGCATCTCCCCTCACCGCTTTCATGATTGGACCAATCGCCCAATTCATTTTTATCCCCTTTATGACGACGGGCGCGGGCACCAGGCTCATTGGTAGTTGGTTCGGCACTGGAGCCGATCGAGGTCTTGCACTTTTATTTACCGTAACCGGATTGATCGGGTTAATTGTGACGCTCATGGCAATGCGATCGCGCTCCTACCAAAACTTAGCCATCAATTATCGGAAGCGATCAATCAACACCGAGCAGTACCCGCCATTGAAGCCAGAATAGCTTCAATGGCATACTTCCTTCATTGGATAGACGAACTTGCTTGACCGCGTCCTCTACATTGACAAAAAATAGGTTCAAGGCGGACGTTAATGATACAGGTTTGGCTGTGGCTGGGATGCATCAGCATGACACTAGGGACAATCTTTTTTGGTTCTGGAGCCGATCGTGCAAAAAGCAAGCGATGGCAAATTGTTTACAGCTTAAACTTTTTCATTTGTGCCATTGCCGCCTCTTTATATCTGGCGATGATCTTCAAACAGGGCTTTGTTTATCTTGGCGATCGTCCAGCTTATTTAACTCGCTACTTGACCTGGACTTTTTCAACTCCATTAACGCTCATCCTACTCAGTTATCTTGGACGAACCAGTCTTTGGGTTGCAGCCAGCATGATCGGTGCGGATGTTTACATGATCGTGACTGGCTTTGTCGCCACCATTTCCCAGAAACCCATCAGTTATGTTTGGTACGTGGTGAGTTGTGGTGCTTATGTGGGGTTGGTGTATCTGTTATTGAAATACTACCGCCAGCAAGCAGAGCAGCAATACCCTCGGTCAAAGAAAACGTTTCGACGCTTACTGATGGTTCATCTCGTGATTTGGTCGGCTTATCCGGTGGTGTGGCTTTTAGCCAGTACTGGGTTCAACGTCATCAATAGTGTGGCGGAAACGGCGTGTTATACGATTCTTGATGTTGCGGCTAAAGTTGGGTTTGGCTTCCTGGCTTTAAATTCGCTTCAGCAATTGGAATCTGTTGAAGATGTTTCCCTACATCAGCAAGAGCAAGCCTTCGATCGATATTAAAGGAATGTATTTGCGTCCTGCTACCATCGCTGATTTAAACCTCCTGCGACAGTGGGATGAGCAGCCGCACGTAATTGCCTCAGATCCAAACGATGATTGGCATTGGGAGGTAGAACTCGATCGCACTCCTGATTGGCGAGAGCAACTCATTGCTGAGATTGAAGGTCGTCCGATTGGCTTTATGCAGATTATCGATCCAGCCCGTGAAGAGAGCCATTATTGGGGAGATGTTGCCGCAAATCTTCGGGCAATTGATATTTGGATTGGTGAACCAACTGATTTAGGCAAAGGCTATGGCACTTGTATGATGCACCTTGCCCTCGTCCGCTGTTTTGCTGAATCGACTGTAGCGGCTGTACTCGTTGATCCATTAGTCAGCAATACGCGTGTTCATCGCTTCTACGAACGGCTCGGCTTTCAACGGGTCGATCGACGGCAATTTGGCGATGATGATTGCTTTGTGTATCGTTTGAACCGGGAAGATTGGCACCCTACAAACAATGCTTTGCAATAGATGTTAGCGGATGAAATAGATGACTTCTCACCACGATAACTTTTTACCACAGTAGAAACTCATCCGCTTTGTCTATTACCCAATCCGTTGCTCACAGGACTCGTCTTGTAAAATAAAACAAGCTTGAATATAAATAAAGGCAGAACGAATCGTCGATCAGCGATCGAACCGTTGCCGATCGAGTTCATTTGGTTCTACCTTTTCCACTGAGACCTCTACCTGCACTGTCTGATTATCTCCAGCAGGTTGAGTAGCCGCAAGTGTTTCCAAAAATTGAATGGCGGCTTTAATTGACACAAATTCACCCACGATCGTCGATTGCGAGGCTGATTGTACCGTTGCATCACTTTTAAGTTTGGGCTGAAGATCAGGATGCCCTAGATCGATCACCGCCAGTTGCCTTGTTTCTGAACCGATTTGTTCAACAATCAGTTTCTCACGGCGTACAGGTACTTCAATGATCTGCGTTTCAATTTCTTTGCGGACGACCACCTCCCCAACCTTATGTCGTTTGCGATCAACAACTAAACGCTCTTCGAGTAACCGAATGACTTTCTCTTCCACTATTTGAGGTGATGTACGAGAATTCATCTGCCTTGAAGATAGATTCTCTTGCTGATCTTCCACAGGCAGCGGCTCTAGTGGTAGAACTGATTGATTGCTGCGATCGTGCTCAATTATCGTCTTCTGAGCTTGAGGTTGGGCAGTGTGCGAGAATGACCTTGCAACTGGGGTGTTGGTTATTGGTGCGATCGTCACCTCATCCTCAAAATCTAACGGAGCAGAGGCTTCTAGTGGAGCAGACATTTCTAAAGGTACAGAGTTTAAAGACGTAGAATGATTGGAATGATCACTAGAATTTGTGGGTGGCATATTTCTAAAGCTGCTATATGAGCGTATAAATTGAGTTAAGAAAAGTTGAACAGCACTTACGTTTCTTGGTTAAAACTTCGGAGGTTTAAGCCATGACGTTGGTTGAGGTGCTTGATGCTTGGATAAACCTCTGGGATTTTCGTAGTCCTAAGTTGGGAAAAAGCGTCTTTGGAGAAAGTGCAGGCAAAGAAATTAAGCAATCTCTACCTGCACTTGCATACTCTATAAACTGATTGTTTCAAAGAACTGTCAGTCTAGCGTCGTTTGTTTGTCCGTTGATCGGGCGTTTGGTCAACTACTGGATGCCCCTGAGTGTTAACATCTAACTCCTCACGACGAAGTTCCTCTTGCGCCTCAACCGTATCGCGGTCAATCTCTTTGCGCACACTCACATTCTCGCGAACAATGGTTTCCTTGCGAATATCGGGAACCTCTTCATACACTTCCATACGGGCAACTTCACCCGCACGAAAATCAGCACTAGCTGCATCAACTGGAGTACCAACGTCGTTTCCTGCGGTTCGCTCAATGACAACGCGCTCTTTTTCGATCGGTACTGAAACACGAGCTGTCTCAGTTTCTACCCGCTTGCCAACAGCAACATCCCCTGACTTTTGGCGCGTTTTGTTGGCAATCAAGCGTTCTTGATAAAGTTTGAGATTCTGGTGATCACGCTCGTTAAAGTCGTAAAGGTCTGGGTCACGGTCGTAATTGTAGGTACTGCGATCGTAGGTATCGCGACTAGATGCAGCACCTTGGGTTGAGCGCTCAAGCGGTGTGTTGCCGATCGCCGCCGATTGATCAAGGGCTGCACTACGAGAAGCCGTAGCACCGGAACGGTAAGTGCTGCGAACGCTTTCCTCATGGTCGTAATCAACCACAGAGTTTTCGTCAAACTCAGGAAGCGTTTCCACTTGGGAGCGGTTGAGGTTATCCGCATAGATCCGATGGTCTGCATAAGAAATTCTGGCACGACCGATCGGAAGCAATACTTTTTTACCGAAAACCCAAATGCCTGTGTTGATAACGAAGTAACGAAAGCTGCCGTTTTCATCAACTAGAAGATTATCGACCGAGCCAACTTTTTCGTTCCCGTTGTAAAGATCAAAACTCAAAAAATCTTGATTGTCGAAATGCTTGCAATAGTCTGGATCAAAGTCTTTAATCTTATAGAGAGCCATTGTTTTACCTTGCTTTGTTGCTTGAAGCCTTCTCACTATAGAAAGCTCTTTTTCGGTCTGCCTCTCTCTAAAAGTAGATTAGACTCTTCTAACCGATTTTTTGAATTATTTCTTGGCAGCAGCAGAAAGGAAACTAACAGCGGGAAAAAGAAAAACTTTGCGCGTAGATGGGAAGCTGCCAGCAACAACTGATCGAAAAAGATGCGTGATGCTGCACTCACATATCCTAGCAAGAGTGCTGTTTGGTGTAGATGGTTAAGCTTGTCTTAAGTTGTATTAGGTTAGAGACTAAGGAGAGACGGTAAGCAAGGCAACGCTTAATCCCTTTTGCTAGCAATTAAGTACACCACGTATCCGAAAACCTACCACTTTGACGTTGCTCTTCTCAGTAAGTGCAGGAGTGATTGCCCAAGTTTGTAACAGTAGGCTTGAGACGAAGTCGTTTAACGGTATGTCAGCAGCATAACAAGCAAAAATTACAAACGTGTTAAAGGGTTTATGCCTGTAGATAGGGATAAGTTAGCAAACCGTTGCCTAACCTTCTTACATATTTCCCGATCAAATTACTCCCGGTTGGCGTAAGGAAAACGGGACCGCTTTAAAGGTACAAACGATGGCATACGCAGATAGACCGATTAATAATGTCGTGGAGCGTTCCACAGCTTTTCCTGTAACTGATTACCACGATCGTGTTCGATGGGGTCCCATCATCGCCGGACTGGTTGTTGCACTAAGTAGTCAACTCGTGCTTAGTGCGCTGGGTGCGGCGATCGGCTTAACCAGTCTTTCAGGTTCAGGTGCCCCTCGAACAGACGCTGGTGGTATCGGTTCTGCTGTAGGCATCTGGGCTATTATCAGCCTGCTCATTTCGCTTTTTTTGGGTGGCTGGGTGACAACCCGCGCCTGTGGACCAATGAATCGCAGCACAGGGCTACTCAATGGCGCCATTCTCTGGGCAACAACTTTAGCAATTAGTGCTTGGTTGATCTCTAGTGGCGTTTCGGGAGCGTTTGGTATTGCGGCATCAAACGCTGGAGAAGTGCTTAACCAGGTGCAACCAGGCGGAGCGGGTATTCCCAATCCAGCGAATACTCCAGGCGTGACGGCTCAGCAGACTCGTGATATTGCTGGAAATGCTGCTAAGGTCGGTTGGTCTTTTGCGATCGGCTCCCTGTTAGGCTTGGCAGCTTCACTGATTGGTGCATCCATTGGTACCCGGACTCCACGGACAAATACCACAACAACTGTTCAACAATAACCGTTCGACAACAAGCCTCAGCGATAAGTGGCTAATTCACGCTCTCACAACTTTACTGAGAAAGCAATTTGTGATAGCGCCGACATTTGCTACTACTTTGGATCGTCAGTTATGCCTAACGCTGACCTTCGGGGGACTTGTAAGCTTTGTGAGCCAGAGATCTATCCAGCTCAGGAGCTTTACCTGAGCATCTTGTAAATTCAAAGCCTTGTAAATTCAAAGCTTGTTAATCCTGTTTAACAGAGAGGAACACATGGTATCAACACTAAATGACACGAAACGCAGCGCGATCGGAATGCAGCTTGCTAGCATCAAAGCCATACAGGAGCTGCTGATCAGCAATGAGCAAACGTTAATTCCTGAGGTTTCGGACGCTGAGGTTCGTGAGCGACTTCAGAAAATGTTAGAAGACGATCAGAAAAATCTGGGCGTTTTGGACACAGTGATTGTCCAGTATGGCAACAAAGAAGAACCCAAAAAGACTGTCACGGAATTCGTCAAGAAGGCAAAAGAGCTGGTTGCAGGCTCAGAGCTTTCCTTGTATGAAAAAGTGTTTCAGCATGAGTTGCTCAAGCATCAACAAGCCATGAGTGGCATCATTGTACACAAGGCAGCACAAAAAGTTGGTGCAGATGTTGAAGCCGCGATCGCTCCACTCAACACTGTTAACTTTGAGAACCGTGCTCATCAAGAACAATTGAAAGGAGTGCTTGAAGTCTTGGGTGTACGTGAACTAACCGGGAAAGAAGCCGATCAAGGTTTATGGGCACGAGTGCAAGACGCTGTAGCGGCGGTTACGGGCGTTGCTGGCAGCGTGGTTACTCAAACCTCCGATAAGTCTGACATGAATGTTCAAGACGTGATTCGACTAGATCATCAGAAAGTAAATGCATTGTTTGTTGAAATCAACAAATCGACTGATCCTCAAAAAATTCAAGAGTACTTTGGGCAACTCTACAAAGACTTAATTGTCCATGCAAAGGCAGAAGAGCAAGTGGTTTACCCTGCCATCCGTTCATTTTATGGGGATGAGGACACCCAGGAGCTATATGATGAGCAGGCTGAGATGGCGGTTCTCTTAGATGAAATCAAAGGGATTGATCCGGCTCATTCCGAGTTCAAAACGAAAGTCAACCAACTGAAAGACATTGTGATGGATCACGTCCGTCAAGAGGAAAGCACAATGTTCACCGCAATTCGCAATAACTGTAGCAGTGATCAAAGTGAGCAACTAGCAAGTCAATTCAAAGCAGCAAAAAGCGGGTTGCAAGATCAGCTCAAGGCTTCCTTGAATTAATTGTCTAGTTGATTGCTAACTAATTAAAGGGTGAAAGGGGCGAACTCAGGTTTGCTCCTTTTCTTGTGTAAATTTGCCTAATTGACTGGTAATCTTTTTGGATTGCCTCTATCCATTTTGCTACGGGTGGTAGCTGGAGCCATTGCAATGTAACCAACCGTTTAAAGGACGACTTGTATGTATAAAAAAGACTGACATATTTTGCCAGTCTAAATGAGTACGGATTGTAGAGCTTACTGCGCAATCATCTTTGCACCAAATTATCGTACTGGGGGTTACATGCTTTCTCATCATCCAATTTGCTTATAAAACAAAGCACTATGTGAAGCACCAAGGTGATTTGCAATACAGTGTTCTGTTGCTGAGGCATGTTCGCTAGATATTCAATGCTGAGAACTTTGATGTGCTCTTGCTTATGCCCCTTTAAAACGTTTCATTCCATAGGAAGAGAACATGATTATGGATTATTGTTACATTTATCGTTGACGTTGTAAATTAAAGGTTGGCGAGTCTCATGGAAAACATTCAAAACACAATTAAAGATGCAAAAGATGCATTGCCCAACATTACACCTACACCACCTGGTCTTAAGTCCGAGTCTTCAGTACATGACCTAAAGTCACGCCTGGAGTGGGGTGAGCCTGCATTGACTATTCTCGACGTTCGCGATCGCGAGTCGTACAATAGAGGACACATTACGGGTGCCATGCCCATGCCTTTAGATCGGTTAGTAGATGATGCAAAGACGATCGACAAAGTGCGCGATATCTATGTGTATGGTGACACAGACGAAAGCACCACACAGGCAGCTAACAAGCTCAATGAAGCTGGCTTTCGTAATGTAGCAAAATTGAAAGGCGGCTTGGAAGCATGGAAAGCGATCGAAGGTTCCACTGAAGGTGCAGAAGAAATTTCTCGCCCTGGTGCAGATGCTTACAACGTGGTTTCGCGTCTTTCTCACCATCAGCAAGCCCAGAAAAAATAGAGCCTTTAGTCTGGTTGCTTGATCAATATTGTGTAGGTTGGGCTGGTTGACTGACAAATCTTTGAGTAAGTACTTGAACCCGCCCTGCACTGAAAGTGCGGGCTGATGGCAGGAAGTCCTCTCAAGAGGACTACGAGCGCCTGACAACCCGTTTCAACGGGTTTCGCACCATGAGCCCGGATTTGAATCACGGGCGGGTGAGCAACGAAGCGACCAGCCTTTCAAGACTTTTGTCAATCAATCAGATAGGTTGGGATGTAGCGATCGCGGGAACTCAGTGATATAAGCTTTTTTATTGGGTTGCCCTGCGGAGAGCAAACTACACAAGGCTCAACCCAACCTACAGCAGGGTAGGTTTTTTGTCAGTGTTCTCAGTCAATCAAAAGGCTTGCCAAGCAATGCTTCTGCTTTTTTCCTCAAGCAGTACATTTAGTGCCCATTTTCTGAGCTTCGGTTACAAATTCTTGTGTGGCTTACGACTATAAGCCCCTACAGATGGTCATTTGTAGTGCTGTTTTTGGAATTGGTACAGCGGCAATTCAAAGAGGAGAACTTAAAAGAGAGACTGCACGAACTAGGGGCTGTCATCAATTAATACTACACATTGCTTGCAATAAGGGTTCCAGCCCCTAGCCTGGTGTGTGGGGACGGGCGTGACACTGCTGATATCGCAAGGTTTCGGAGCTAATTGATGACATGCCTTAGCACAGCGACGTTAAACATGGAGTTAGGTATGAGTAAGGTGTTCTCCTCGTTTAAGAGGATTGAGTTGAGTCGAATTTTGACGATCGTGGCAATCAGTTTACTCATGTTGGTTAGTACTGCTTGCAGCCGTGCCGATGCAACAGATGTACTGCCATTGAACGCTCCCAGCAGTTCCAGTCCAAAGAACACTCCCAGCAGTTCCAGTCCAAACCCTCCTGGTCAGGTGCAGCCTTATCAGGGTGGGATAAATAACTTTGATGACGTTGATACAACTCGTTTGAGCAAGGATAATGTTGATGCGAAAGCAAAAGCTTTAAAGGACAGGGTAGAGCGTAATATCAATCAGAAAGGAATTGATAGCCCTGAACAGTACGTCAAGAACTTTCGGAGTGGTACACCCTTAAACGAGCGTCTTGAGAATATTGGAGACGATCTTGGTCAAAGTGCTGGTGACATTAAGGAGAACCTGCAAGAATTTGGGACGCGTGGCTCCAAAAACCTTGAGCGTAATGTAAAGAGTGTTCCTGAACAGGCTGCTCGCACCTTTGACCAGGCTAAGCAAAATGCAAAAGCGGCTAGTGAAGACATTTCCAATGGGGTGAAAGATCCAATCGATCAAGCTGGCAACGTGTTGAACCGGGCAGGTGACTTCGCTCAAGATGCAGCAGATGACACGGTTGCCAACACAAAGCGGGCAATCAATTAAACGCTTTAGGTTAATGTTCTTACAGAAGTAAGAAACGTCTGGACTGATCGCAGTTTTTCCAAGGTAGAACGATGACTCAAACACCAAACATTTCGCCTGTGATTGAAAGTGATGAACGGGAGTATCGGGATAGTGGCGTGCCAAGCACTGTTGCGATCGCCGGACATCCACTTCATCCATTGATTGTCACCTTTCCCATTGCCTTTTTGACGGGCGCTCTAGGAACCGACGTTGGCTACTGGCTGACAGGTGATGCTTTTTGGGCACGCGCCTCGTTTTGGCTCATTGGTGCAGGTATTGCGACGGGGCTTCTAGCTGCTGCAACGGGCATGATGGATTTTCTGAAGATCGATCGTGTTCGTGAACATCAGGCAGGTTGGGTGCATATGGTAGGCAATGTGGCTGTGCTTGTACTCTCACTCGTAAGCTTTGCTTTGCGATGGGATAACCAAACAGGAGCCATTCTTCCCATAGGGCTTGTGATTTCATTGTTCGTAGGCACATTGATTGGTATTACGGGTTGGTATGGTGCTGAGTTGGTTTATCGTCATAAGATTGCTGTGATTGGGTACGGTAGTAATCACAGACCCTGATTGACTGACATAGTTGATGACAGCCTCCAGTGACCAGCTTCCTGGTTTTGTGCGTCTGCTCTCAAGCATAAAGAATCGTCAGGAAAATTGTTTCCTGACGATTCTTGTCAGGCAGGGCTATTTCATGTTGAATCAGTCAATCTGTCAAGCTTTAAATCTACAGATAGACGCGCAAATCACGTTAAGCCGTTAAGCTGCTGAACATCCAATGAATGGATCACACAGAAATTCTATGAAACAGCGATCGCCTTCAAAAGATGTGGTTTTTGGCAGTGATACTCTTGCTAGCTTTAAACGTGTTGCAGTGGTGCGATCGCTTGAAGGTTTGGGTGATTTTCTCTGTCTGATCCCAGCACTGCGATCGCTGCGTGCTGCTTTGCCCCAAGCACAGATCACGCTAGTCGGTATGCCAAAAACGCAAATGTTGGTGCAACGGTTCCATCAGTATATTGATATCTTGCTAGCGTTTCCAGGCTATCCGGGCTTGCCAGAGCAAATGCCGCAACCTCAGAAGTTTCCAGCGTTTCTTGCCGCCGCACAAAACCAACGCTTTGATCTGGCATTACAACTGCATGGTAATGGCATTATTACTAACCCACTTACGGTCTTATTGGATGCAACCCATACGGCTGGTTTTTTTCTATCTGGTCAATATTGTCCTCAGCCGGATTGCTTTTTGCCTTATGTGCATGATGAATCAGAAGTACGACGCTATATCCGATTGATGGATTTCTTGGGATTTCCATCCCAGGGTGAGGCATTAGAATTTCCACTGTATCAGGATGATTACCAAGCAATGGCTTCGATCGAAGCAACGTATTCACTGCGTCAAGGACGTTACGTCTGTATGCATCCGGGTGCCAGTATGGTCGATCGTCGCTGGTCTCCAAAACGGTTTGCCATTGTAGCGGATGCGTTAGCGCAACGTGGCTATCAAATTGTGCTTACTGGATCAGCAGAAGAAGTGCCTTTAACGCAAGCGGTTGCCAGGTTTATGCACGCTGCTTCAATTAATGTTGCAGGTTGCACGAACTTAGGTGCTTTGGCTGTTTTGCTCAAAGGAGCGTGCCTGTTGGTCTGCAACGATACAGGTGTTTCACATTTAGCAGCAGCGCTTCAGGTACCCAGCGTCGTAATTTTTACAGCTTCTGATCCAAAGCGATGGTCTCCCTTAGATGGGACGCGGCATCGGGTCGTTGATACTACCAGGGGAGAGACACTAGAAGACGCGATCGCACAGGCAGAAACGCTGTTACAGCAGTCATCTGTTTCTAGTACACGCACTTCGACCGCATCAAAAATGATGCGGCATGAAGGAGCTTCAGCATGACTGACTCGTTTGAGCAGATTGCGGCTGCGATCGCAGAACGGTTAGCTCAACTCTTAGCAGCACAGGTTTCGGTGTTAAATGCTCAAAGTAACCTTGTGGCAGTGAGCAAACCCAATGGGTCGGAGAGTTCACCTCATGCTCTTTATGAGGCAACAAGCGTTAACGTTCTGTCCATTCCAATCCATTTCAATGGGCAAACAGGTGAGGTTATCATTTCAACCTCAGCGCAAAGTGAAGCCATCTCGTTTCGTCCAGCGCAGATGTTGGTGGAATTAATGCTTCGTCAGGCAACAACGACCGCGCACCTCAACCAGCACGAGCTTAAAAACAAATTTATTCACGACTTGTTGCGTGGTTCCAACACGAGCGAGATTGATCTCCTGCGAGAGGGGCAAATCCTGGGGATGGATCTGTCCCGCCCTCGCGCGGTTATTCTCATCGACGCGGCGGACTATATTTTGTCTACGATCGCCTTAAGAGAGCTTGAACCATCGGCACAAATTTTGCGACGGGCACAGCTTGTCATCAGCAGTATTGTTCGCTTTTTTCACTTACCCAATGACACCATCTGTGCCTACATCGGCGATGGCGAGATTGCAGTGCTGAAAGCCAGCAGTACCCAGGATTTAGCTGCCTGGACGAGCCGTGATGATGAGCCGAAACAGGTGCATCCATCCTGGGCAAATCTTATTGCCTTGAAACGAGCTGGAGCCGCTTTGCTCGATCGCTTGCGAGGAGAAACGCAAACCACCATCAATCTTGGCATTGGTCGCTACCATCCCACATTGAAAGGGCTGTCAGCTTCATACCAGGATGCACGAGCAGCGTTGTCATTGGGCAAACGGTTCTCCGGGCAAAATCAGGTGCATTGTTTAGATGACTTGGGCATTGCAGCCTTTGTGGGTCTTTCCCATGAACGCACCAAAATTGAACTAGCTAAATACTTGCTTAGTCCACTCGATCAAGAACTTGAGCTGCTTGAAACGCTGGATGCCTTCTTCTTGGAAAATTGTTGTCTTTCAACCACCGCCAGCCGTCTATCGATCCATCGCAACACCTTGAGTTATCGCTTAGAAAAAATTACCTCCTTAACAGGGCTTGATCCACGTCGTTTTGATGATGCCATGCAGATTCGACTGGCTCTCTTTTTGCGATCGCTTCAGGGCGATACGAACCAGTTGTGCAAATGCACAGTCGTTGAACAGTGGGATCAATCACATCTTGGGCAAATAGCCGATGAATCTTGTCATGCAGCCATTCATCATAGATGAATAAGTCAGCGCGTTGGAATGCCTCTAAACGTTTAATGTGAAAGCAGGTATTGAAATCTGCTTTCATGCTTTAAATCAGGGCGATTTGAGTGAAATATTAGGGTGATTTCACAAGCTGATCTAATCAATTAGCCCTCGTGATGAATCTACTGTTGTCGTCCATGCCTCTTTAACGTCAACAACTACTGATTTGGTATGACATTCATGCGCCCATTACGCATCTTAACCTGGCATGTGCATGGGAGCTATCTCCACTACCTGACCCAATCTCATCATGAGTTTTATTTACCTGTAAAGTCAGGACACCCCGAAGGGTATGGTGGGCGCTTAGCAGGCTTTCCGTGGTCTGACACTGTACGCGATGTGCCTGCTGAAGCAGTGCGCGAATTGGAGTTTGATTGTGTACTGTTTCAATCGCGCAAAAACTATGAGGAGGATCAGTATGAGATTCTCTCGGCTGCTCAACGGCAATTGCCACGCCTGTATTTAGAGCACGATCCGCCACAGGAGCATCCGACAAATACACACCATCCTGTCGATGATCCAGACATCTTATTAGTTCACGTCACTCCGTTTAATGCGTTGATGTGGGATAGCGGTCGTACACCTACCTGTGTGATTGAGCATGGTGTGATGGTGCCAGAGGTGCTTTATACAGGTGAACTCGATCGCGGTCTGGTGGTTGTCAATGGGTTGCGATCGCGCGGTCGTCGCTTGGGCGCAGATATTTTTGAGCGTGTGCGGCAGCAGGTGCTGTTGGATTTGGTCGGTATGGGCACTGCGAATGATGGTTTAGGTGAAATTCCTCATGTCCAGCTACCTGCGTTCCAAGCGCGGTATCGCTTCTTTTTCAATCCCATTCGCTACACAAGCCTGGGGTTAGCCGTTTGTGAAGCCATGATGGTTGGGATGCCGATCGTGGGGTTAGCCACCACTGAGATGGTGACGGTGGTTGAGAACGGCGTTTCTGGCTATGTCGATACGGATGTCGATCGCCTGATCGAGAAGATGCAGCAGCTACTACAAGACCCAGCCGAAGCTCATCGTTTGAGTCAGGGCGCACGTCGCTGTGCCAAAGAACGGTTTAATATCCAGCGCTTTACCCGCGATTGGAACGCTGCCTTTGCGCTGGTTACAGGGCAGGGAGAACGGCAGTCTGCTTCAACAGTCCAGACGTTAGTACGAGGTGGCGCATGAAACGGCGACTTGCATTGATTAGTGAACATGCTTCCCCGTTTGGCGTGCTGGGCGGCGTTGACAGTGGCGGGCAGAATGTCTATGTGGGACAGCTTGCAAAGCATCTGGCAGCAATGGGTTATGCGGTGGATGTCTTTACGCGTCGCGATCACACGCTTCTACCAGAAGTGGCTGATTGGGTAGATGGAGTGCGTTTAATTCATGTGCCTGCGGGTCCGGCAACTCATATTCGCAAAGAAGAGTTATTGCCGTATATGACGGAGTTCACGGCGTATATGCTTCAGTTTTGCAAGCGACAAACAGTGGTTTATGATCTGATCCATGCCAACTTCTGGATGTCTGGTTTAGTGGCGGCTGAGGTGAAGCAGCAGTTGGGCATCCCCTTTGTGATGACGTTCCATGCCTTGGGACGAGTGCGCCGTTTGCATCAGGGCAAGGCGGATGAATTTCCCGATGAGCGGTTTGCGATCGAAGATCGCCTTGTGGCTGAAGCGGATGCCATCATTGCCGAATGCCATCAAGATGAGGAGGATCTATGCCATCACCATCACGCCAATCCCAACAAGATCGTCATTATTCCCTGTGGCTTCAATCCAACCGAGTTTGAGCCGCTCAGCAAACCATTGGCGCGGGTTGCTTTAGGACTGCCTGCCGATGGTCGCGTCATTTTGCAGTTGGGTCGTATGGTGCCGCGCAAAGGTGTTGATACGGTCATTCGCAGTCTGGCGTATTTGATTCAAGAACACCAAACGCCCGCACAATTGATTATTGTAGGGGGCGATGAGACTGATGCGGACTCACGCATTACGGCGGAAGTAGCGCGATTACAAGCGATCGCGGCTCAAACTGGAGTCGCCGATCGCGTCACCTTTGTGGGTCGTCAGGGACGTGAAGTGCTGAAGTATTACTACAGTGCGGCAGATGTCTTTATCACAACGCCCTGGTACGAGCCGTTTGGCATTACGCCGATTGAAGCAATGGCATGTGGCACTCCGGTGATTGGTGCCAATGTGGGTGGGATTAAATTCACAGTGCGGGATGGTGAAACGGGCTATCTGGTGCCACCCAACGAGCCAATGGCGATCGCGGAACGACTGGCATACCTCTATCAACAGCCTCAACTGTTAGCGACGTTTCGGCAGCAAGCCATCAAACGCGCCAATGAGTTGTTTACTTGGCAAACCGTTGCTAACACAATGGCGACACTTTATGAGCATGTTATTGCTGAAAACCAGCCAGAGCAGCGGCAAGTCATCAAGTCGTTAGCACTAATCGATCACAGGTTTGAGTGCGCCGTGACCACTTTACAACGCTCACGGCAACAGCTACAGAGTGCCATTCTGGAGGCAGTAACCGTCTTGAGTCATTGCTTTAAACACGGTGGCAAAGTGCTGCTGTGTGGCAATGGGGGCAGTGCAGCAGACGCGCAACATTGTGCGGCAGAGTTTGTTGGACGTTTTAAATGCCAGAACCGACCGGGCTTTCCAGCGATGGCGCTGACCGCAGATAGCGCCGTGTTAACAGCCTGGTCAAATGATGTGGGCTACGAAAACGTCTTTGCGCGTCAGGTGGAAGCCTTTGGCAAAGCGGGCGACGTGCTAATTGGCATTAGCACCAGTGGACGATCGCAAAATATTGTGCAGGCATTTGCAACGGCACACGCACAGGGAATGCACACGATCGCCCTGCTCGGTGGGGATGGGGGTGAGGTGCGATCGCTGGCAGATCACTGCTTGCTGGTGCCATCGACTGAACCACAGCACATTCAAGAAGTGCATATTGTGATGATTCATCTTCTCTGTGAATTGGTAGAAGAGTGGTTTGTCGCAGAACCAACAGTAACATTGAGCCAACAGCCACCTGTAGATGTTTTGCAAGCCGTGGAAAGGCAGCTTGGTAAGGCGATCGAGCCAGATCGATTCTCAGCACCCATCGGCTATTGATCAGCCTGAGCAATTGACAACGATGCATAGTGAGGGAAACACAGGATGAACGATTTAACTGGAAAAGTGGCGCTGGTAACGGGTGGAGCGCGAGGGTTGGGTGAAGCCATCTGTCGGATGTTGGGTGCTGAAGGCGCGATCGCGATCGTGGCGGATATTCGTGAAGAGCTGGCTGAAACCATCGCAGCAGAAATCCAGGCAGACGGTGGTAAAGCCCAAGCCATGCGCTTAGATATTTGCGACGAACACCAGGTGGAAGCAGCCGTTGAGAAAATCATCCATGAATTTGGTCGCCTGGATATTTTGGTCAACAATGCGGGTACAGATGTCACGTTGCCTGTGGATGAGTTGACGATCGCCGAGTGGGATCGCGTTCTAGCCGTCAATCTACGTGCGCCTTTCGTTCTGTCCAAACAGGTGCTTCCCACGATGCAAAAACAAAAACGGGGACACATTGTCAATATTGCGTCCACTGCATCAAAGCGCACTTGGGCAAATGCCTCTGCCTATCACGCCAGCAAATGGGGGCTTCTCGGTTTCAGCCATGCCTTGCATGTGGAAGCCAGACCGCATGGCATTAAAGTAACGGCTGTGATCGCGGGTGGAATGCAAACGCCTTTTATTCTTGATCGCTTCCCGGATACGCCGCTAGACAAACTTCAAGATCCCAAGAATGTTGCCGATACCATTCGCTATGTGTTGTCTCAACCCGATGGAACCGTTATTCCTGAAGTGATGGTAGTGCCGATGCAAGAATCGTCGTGGCCTTGAGAGAGGTGAGGAGTGAGGAGCTAGGAGTCAGGAGTCACGGGGAGTTGCTAGTTGTTGGTTTTTAGTTGTTAGAAGTCAGGAGTTAGAAGCCAGGAGTAAACTCTAGGCTGAAAGCTGACCGCTGATGGCTGAAATCAGGAGTGAAGGGATGACGCATCGAGCGGTGTTTTTGGATAAAGATGGGACGTTGATTGAAGATGTGCCGTACAACGTTGATCCGGCACAGATACGCTTAACGTCAGGTGCAGGGGAGGGACTACAGCGGTTGCACCAGATGGGCTATCAACTAATTGTCATTTCCAATCAGTCTGGGATTGCGCGGGGCTACTTTCCTGAATCGGCGTTGGTGGCAGTGGAACAGCGGTTACAGACGTTGTTGTCACCCTTTCAAGTGCCGTTGGCTGGGTTTTATTATTGTCCGCATTATCCTGAAGGGGATGTAGCAGAGTATGCGATCGCCTGCCATTGCCGTAAACCCGCTCCTGGTCTGCTCCTTCAAGCCGCTCACGATCACAACATTGATTTGGCGGCATCCTGGTTTATTGGCGATATTCTCAACGATGTGGAAGCAGGACTTAGAGCAGGATGCCGCACAATTCTGCTCGACAATGGCAACGAAACAGAGTGGATTCTATCAACAGAGCGAGTGCCGCATTATACGACAGCGGATTTGGTGGAAGCGGCAGCAGTGATTGAGAAGGCAGATAAGAAGGCAGGAGGCAGAGGGCAGGAGGCAGAAGGCAGGGGGGGTTAGTTTTTAGTTGTTAGTTTTTAGAAGGAGGCAGGAACGGCTCATGCACTAACAACCTTGCTTGAATCCCTCTCCCTGGATGACTGAAAGGCTTTACGGGCTGTACAACTAACAACTTTTCTGAATACCTTTTCCTGGATACTTGAAAGGCTTTACGAGCTGTACAACTAACAACTAACAACCAACAACCAACAACTACTACCGCTTTTCATGGACACAACTTTGTCTGCCCTCTTCCATTCTTTTGTCGATCGCCATGTGGTTGTACTGGGTGAAGCCATGCTGGACAGCTACTTGATGGGTCATGCAAATCGTTTGTGCCAGGAAGCGCCTGTTCCAGTTGTGACGCTGAGCGATCGTCGTGATGTGCCAGGTGGAGCCGCGAATGTTGCCGTGAATTTGCACGCGCTGGGTGCCCAGGTCTCCTTTCTCTCGGTGATTGGGGATGATGGGAATGGCGATCGCTTACGACAAACTCTGGAGCATCGCGGGATGAGAACGGATGGGCTTTTCGTGCAACCGTCTCGACAAACGTTGGTGAAGCAGCGCATTATGGCTGGATCTCAAATGGTGGTGCGGTTGGATGAAGGCAGCATGGACGCGATCGCGCCTGAGATGGAACAGCAACTGATTGATTGTCTCACTGAACGGGTGCCAACCTGCGATGCGATCGTGCTTTCGGATTATAGCTATGGGTTGCTAACTCCGCGAGTGATCGCCGCGATCGCCGTTCTGCAAGCCAATACGCCAAAATTGCTGGTGGTTGATTCCAAACGGTTGGCAAGCTATCGATCGCTGGGTGCTACGGTGGTTAAACCCAACTATGACGAAGCCTGTCGCCTGCTGGCTGAGCAATCCATCACTTCTGCAACGGCTGGAAACACTCGATCGGAGTTTATGGCACAGCATTGTGCTCAACTGCTGGATCTAACCGGAGCCAGCATGGTTATCGTGACACTGGATGCAGAGGGAGCCGTGATTTTACAGCCACAACAGTCGCCTCAACAGGTTCAGGCGAAACCCGCGATGTGCATACAGGAGGCAGGTGCTGGTGATACGTTCATCAGTGCGTTGACGCTGGCGTTGGCAAGTCAGGCTCCGGTTGCGATCGCGGCTGAACTGGCTGTGGCAGCAGCGGCTGTGGTTATCGCTAAAGAAGGGACTGAAACTTGCTCAATTGAGGAGCTACAGACCAGCTTGCAAAACCATCCGACCATGCACGAGGTGACTGGTGTATCAGTGTGGAATAAAGAGCATGAAGGTGATCCATCCACAAAGGAGGTTGCATGAGTTTGCAAGACGTAGGCTTACAAAGCCAATGGCAGCAGGCAAAACGGATTCTCTGTATCCGGTTAGATGCGATCGGCGATGTGTTGATGACTACTCCAGCCATCAAAGCATTGAAACAAACGGGCGATCGTCACATCACCTTGCTAACGTCGCGATCGGGGGCGGAAGTGGCGGCGTTAGTGCCAGAAATCGATGCAGTGATGACCTATGATCCACCCTGGATGAAAGCAACCGCCCCACGATTGAATAGCCAGCCTGAACTAGCGATGGTCGAAACGCTACGAGAAGGCAACTTTGATGCAGCCGTGATTTTCACCGTGTTTAGTCAAAATCCTTTGCCATCGGCTCTCCTGTGCTATCTGGCAGATATTCCACTGCGGTTGGCTCACTGCCACGAAAATCCCTACCAACTCCTCACTCATTGGGTGCTTGATCCAGAACCCAGTAGCGGTATACGGCATGAGGTGCGCCGTCAACTGGATCTGGTTGCCCAGGCTGGCTGTCGCATTCAGGATGAACGTCTGTCGCTCAAGGTGCCAGCCCACCACTATCAGCAAGTGTTCAACCATTTATCCCGGCTTGGACTCCAGGCAGAACAACCGTGGGTCGTCATCCATCCTGGTGCAACAGCCTTGTCACGACGGTATCCAGCAGAGAGCTTTGCAGCCGTGGCGCGTCGTCTGGTCTTGGATGCCAATTGTCAGGTGGTCTTTACAGGCACAGAGCCAGAGCGATCGCTCGTGGAAAGCATCCAGGCAACAATGGGTGCCGCGTCTTTCTCGTTGGTGGGTGAACTGGATTTGGCAGACATGTCGGCTCTGCTGGCGATCGCGCCTCTGCTCATTGCCAACAATACCGGTCCGGCGCATCTAGCTGCTGCCGTTGGTACGCCTGTGGTTGACCTATATGCGTTAACCAATCCACAGCACACGCCCTGGGGAGTGCCGCATCGGGTGTTGTTTCATGATGTACCGTGCAAGTTCTGCTACAAGAGCCTTTGCCCTGAAGGGCATCATCACTGTTTGCAGTTGGTGACACCCGATGCCGTCTTTAAAGCAGCCTGTGAACTGTTGACTGACAGGCTGTTGAATCGGGGTAGTACACCCACGATCGCACCAAAACCAATCGCACAAGACGCGATCGCACAAGAACCACTCACAGCAATACTCACCCAGCCAGCGCTGACGATCGCAGCTAATGGGGAGTCCCAACCAGCAGGCATTCCATCGGCAAGGGAGGTATGGCGATGACCCTTGTTGATGTCTTGATTCCAACGTATAACCGTCCGACAGCCCTGGCGATTACGCTTACGAGTTTAATTGCTCAAACCTGTCGGAACTTTCGGATTGTGCTTTCTGATCAAACGGAGGCAAGCAATCCCATTGAAATGGGTGAGGTGCAGGCTGTCTTACGCGTACTGCAAGCGCATGGGCATACTCTTTCGCTGCATAAACACTTACCGCGTCGTGGCATTGCCGAACACCGTCAGTTTCTTTTAGATCAGGCAACGGCTCCCTATGTGCTCTACCTGGATGATGATGTGATTTTAGAAGCGACGGTCATCCAGCAGTTACTCAAAACGATCCAAACCGAAGGTTGTGGTTTCGTCGGCAGTGCCTTTCATGGGTTGAGCCGTCGTGCAGATGTGCGTCCCCATGAGCAGGCGATCGAGTTCTGGGACGGTGCAGTGCAGCCAGAAGTGGTGAAACCAGACACCCCACAATGGGAACGATGGCGGCTGCATAATGCGGCGAATCTTTACCATGTGCAGCAACGCTTGGGGTTAGCTGTTGAGAAGCCACGTCCCTACAAAGTTGCCTGGGTTGCAGGCTGTGTGCTGTATGACGCAGCAAAACTTCGTAGCATTGGTGGCTTTAACTTCTGGCGCGACCTGCCACCTGCACATGGGGGCGAAGATGTGCGAGTGCAGCTTTTGTTGATGGCACGCTATGGCGGCTGTGGGCTGATTCCATCTGGCGCGTATCATCAGGAACTACCGACGACCATTCCCGATCGCACCGTGGCGGCTGATCATGCGATCGACTGGTCAAGCGGTCAGCCTCTTTGCAGGAGGTGACGGTAGTGGTGCAAACAATTTTATTCATCGAATTGCTGGGTGGCATTGGGGATGTGCTGATGGCTCTACCCGCAATGCAGGCATTGGGTCGCGCCTATCCTCAGGCGAAGCTTACCGTATTGACCTTTGCACCGGGCAGCGAACTCATCCAGCACGATCCCCTCATTCACAAAGTTATTGGCATCAATCACGGACAAATTCATACACCAGATGCGGTTCACAAGGCGGTTGCAGCACTACTCAAACGCGATCGCTTCGATCTCATTGCGTCGGATACCAACTACGGTGGCATCGAAGCGCTGATCCAGCAAAGTCAGACTCCATGCATTGTCACCAACCTCTGGCGATCGCCACCGCCTAATCAAAAGGTCAGCGATCGCTTTTTGCACATTCTGCAAGCTGAAGAAGTGATCTCACCAAATGACATTGCACCTGTACAGCTTCATGTCACATCGGCTGAACGTGAAGCCGCTCGACAAACGCTTGGTGCAATCACTCAACCGTTGGTGATTCTGTATCCCGATGCAGGCATGGCGATCAAGCGCTGGTCAACAGCAAACTTTGTACAGGTCGGCAAAGCCTTACAGCAACGATACAACGCCACGATCGTCGTGCCTATTGGTTCTAATCGGGAACAGTCTACACACATCGCCAGCACGATCGGCGGCACTGCAACCGTATGGCAACAGGGCACCTTACGAGAACTGGCAGGACTCCTGGCACACGCGGCTCTCGTGATTGCATCCGATACTGGACCTGCACGAATTGCCGCAGCACTTCAAACACCAACGATTACCCTCTTTGGTCCCTCCTGGCACGATCGCTACGGACAGCCTGCCCCGCATGTCAATCTCCAGGGCTATCCAGACTGCCCTGAACGCGATATCAGTAACTTCACGACACAACGCTGTTGGTACAGTGGCGACTGCCCCTTCGATCGCTGGCAAACCTGCCTCGATGACATCTCACTCACTCAAGTCCTGGCGGTAGCGGGTTCCTTTCTCCGCCCTTCAGACTCCAACCGCCCACTAGCACCCTCAAAGCTCAAACCACCAACCTTAGAACCCAACCATTCCACTTCTGAACTCGGAGCACCGAGCTTAAACCTCAAACAATCCAGTTCTGAACTCGGAATGTCGAGCTTAGAACTCCATCATTCGACCTCTGAACTCGGAATGTCGAGCTTAGAACTCCATCATTCGACCTCTGAACTCGGAACGTCAAGCTTAGAACTCCACCATTCGACCTCTGAACTCGGAACGTCAAGCTTAGAACTCCATCATTCGACCTCTGAACTTGAAAGGTCGAGCTTGAAGCTCAAACCGTCAACTCTGGAACTTCAACATTCAGGCTCTGAACTCGACCCCTGGTCATCCCTCCGCAACCTCCTCGTCATGCGGCTAGACAACATCGGCGATGTGTTGATGACCAGCCCTGCTCTGCGTGCCATCAAAGAAGCGCTGCCCAACACGCGTCTAACACTCATGGCAAGCCCTGGTGGATTACAGGCAGCGGCACTTTTGCCGTGGGTGGATGAGGTCATCACTTGTCGGGCACTGTGGCAAGACTTAGGCAAGCTAGCGTTTGATCCCGATCGAGAAGCATCCTTCATCCAGACCCTGCGCGATCGCCAGTTTGATGCTGCCATCATTTTCACCAGCTTTAGCCAAACACCCCATCCAGCAGGCTTGATGTGCTACCTGGCGGGAATTCCACTACGGCTGGGGCAATCGAAAGAATGGGGCGGTTCTGTATTGACGACAGAAGTTAAGTCGGGACTCGATACCCTACATCAAGTCGAGCGAAATCTGCGCCTTGTTGAAGCCGTTGGGTTTCCCGTAAGCGATCGCAGCCTTGGAATCCATATCCCCATCTCATCCCAACACAGCGTCACCGCGAAACTTCTGGAACACGGATTGAACCCTCATGAGCCGTACATTTTGCTCAATCCCTGGACGAGCTGCCAGTCGCGCAATTACCCAAGAGAACGCTTTGCGATCGCGGCTCAAACGCTGGCACAAAAAACGGGCTACCGCATTGCAGTGACAGGGGTTGCTGCCGATCGTGCCCACAGTGCGCCTCTGTTGGAGCGGTTGGGTTCAGCGGCGATCGACCTGATTGGTCAGACCAGTCTTGCAGAGTTGGCAGCACTCATTGATCAAGCAAGTCTGATGGTGAGTAACAACACCTCTACCATGCATCTCGCCGACGCGACGCGGACTCCTAGCGTGATCTTATTTTCAGGCACCGAATACGAATGTCAATGGCAACCGCGCCATACAACGGCACGACTGCTGCGGCAACCCACCGACTGTAGCCCCTGCTATGCCTTTACCTGCCCCTTCAATCTGGAATGTCTGGATATTGCACCAGAGCAGGTGGTTGAAGCGAGTTTGGCGCTGTTACAGACCGCTGTACCCGTTCAATCGCCGTGATGATGCATGTGACGATGATTGCAGGCACGTATGAACCAACCCGTTGTGGTGTGGCTCACTACACCGATCGCCTTCGCACACATCTCAATAAACTGGGTATACAATCAACCGTTCTCACTACACGTAAGGCTGCTAAAACGGCGGATGCACCAGATATCATTAGAGCGGTACAGAACTGGAGCTTAGCAGAACTCATTCCTTTGGTACGATCGCTCCACGCCCTTTCCACAGATATTCTCCACATCCAACATGCCGCAGGCACCTATGGGTTTGAGCGGGCAATCTTTTTGCTGCCCTTGCTGCTGCGGTTAACGGGTTGGCGCAAGCCGATCGTCATCACGGTGCATGAATACGGTTGGTGGGAGTGGCAACCCCGCTGGCTTCCATCATCAGTATTGGAATGGCTGAAGCAATGGGGGCAGCAACACGGCTGGTGGGATCGAGAAGATGGTTTTTTGTTGACGCTCAGCAATGCCATCATCACGACTAATGCCGATGCTGAAACTGTTTTGCGTGAGCGGTTGCCAGCGTTTCACGATCGCATTCATCGTCTGGCGATCGCGCCCAATATCGACGTTGCTTCGATCGACCAAACCATCGCCCGTCGGACTCTGCGCCAAAGCTGTGGTTGGTCAGAGAACACAACAGTCATTGCCTTCTTCGGTTTTTTGCATCCCGTGAAGGGATTGGAAACGCTGCTTCCTGCCTTCAAACAAGTCCTGGTAGAGCACCCACATGCCCGCTTATTACTGATAGGAGGCGTAGAAAGTTTAGCGTTGGCGGGTGAAGATGCGATAACCTATTGGCAAACATTACACACCCTCGTTGCAGCATTAGACCTGAACAAAACGGTTCATTTCACAGGCTATGTGTCTGCGGAGACAGCATCTCATTATCTCTCTGGTGCCGATCTGGGAGTGCTGCCATTCAACCACGGGGTCACGTTAAAGAGTGGATCGCTGCTGGCACTCCTGGCACATGCGTTACCTGTTATTGCCACCCAGGTTGATCGCTCTAATCACGAGTTGGATGCCTGCCTCTATTCCATTGCTCCCCGTGATGCAAATGGCTTGGCGATAGCGCTTACCGATCTTTTGAGCGATCGTGCCAAACGAGATCAACTTAGTCACGCGGGACAATCCTTTGCTCAAGATTTGGGATGGAACGCGATCGCAGCCGCACATTTGCAAATCTATCAAGCAACCTAGCTCTGATCACTCGTCAAATCACTGCTCAATGATTAAATATTCAATAGCAATTCGACAATAGTTGTCTTGGCTCAAATCGCACTGAGCGCAGCCGAAACATTTACTATTTCTGTAGGTTGAGTATAAGTAGAACACACGACATTTTGCTAAATCTTCTGTCGCCAGTTCAATCAGTTTGTAGCTATTGAAACAGTGTGTTGTGGTTTACCAGGATATACGTCACTTAATCCAACAAAGGGTACAACAAGTAACGGACAATCTGCCCCTTTCGACAGAGCAGCTATACTTCATCAATCGTTACAGTAGTGGCATGAACTGAAGGATAACCATCATGCAATCACCTACTGAAAAAGCCATTTTACAGACGACGACTGTACCCGCTTACAATGGCAAAGACCGGAACGCGTTCTTGTTTGGCTTTACACCGCAAGCTGAATTGTGGAATGGACGGCTGGCAATGATTGGCTTTATTGCTTACCTGCTGTGGGATCTTGCTGGTTACAGTGTCGTCCGTTTACTTCACATTGCACCATAAGATGTACTAACAGATCGCTCTCAGTTTCCAAACAAGCTACGTACTGCTAGCATCCAGCTTCATACCTGTGGTGCTAGCAGCTTTTTGTTTGAGCGATCGCTCATGATTCGATCGCTCATCCATTCCATCTCTCCTCAATCGTGGGGGCGCGGTACAAAGAGCCGAGGCGATCGCGACATTGATAAAACCTTCTGCCAAATCTCCTCATACCGTTTTGCCATGTGGGGTGCCGTGAAGTTTGCCATTGCTACGGTTCGTCCACGCTGCCCCATGCGATCGCGCAAAGCAGGATCATCTCCTAAAGTGCGCAAGGCAGCAGTAAGCCCATCTACATCATTTTTTTCAATCAAAAGACCCGTTTCACCATGAAGAACAGCTTCAGCAATGCTGCCAACCCGCGTAGCAATCACTGGACATGCCGCTAACATCGCTTCGACGATCGCCAATGGAAAGCCCTCAGACCGGGACGGTAGAACAAAAAGATCATAGTTGAACAAGCGATCGCGCGGCTGTTCCATCCATCCTGGTAAACTCACACGATCATCAATACCTAACTCAACAGCCAGTTGTTCTAAAGCAGCACGTTGTTCCCCTTCACCTAATATCTCGACCCGCACATCATCGACCTGCGCGATCGCCCGCAACAAAACATCGTGTGCTTTCATCGCATCTAACCGTCCAACACTTCCAACTAAAAGCCGTCCATCGATCTGTTTCGCTGTCTTGAACTGAGTCGATGGTGAATCCGGCACTCCATTTGGCACGGATAGAACCGTATGACGACCGAGCGCATAGAAGTCTTCCATCCGTCTTGCCGATGCTTCCCCCACTGCAACGTGAGCATCCACACGCAGCGATAACATCCGTGTGCGCCACAGTTCGATCGCGTCGGTGGTACGCAAAGGCAATTGATCCACTCGCACCACGCGTGCCCTCGGTAGCGAAAGCGCTGCAACAAGACCAATAGCGCCAGCCCAGGGTGTGCAGAGGTTGAAATGAATCAGGTCTGGTTTCAACCGATGGAACGTAGCCACATGCGCGATGAGTGATTGAATGCCTGTTCCCGGTAGCACGATGCTTTTTGTATGAGAACGGCGAGCCGCGATCGTGTCCACAACATGCTTTGAAACGCCTACAACGGTGATTGCAACGTCACTCGATACATTGGCAATAAGATGCTCCAGGCTAATCTCTGCTCCACCTACTCCCATTGCATCGGTGTAAACCATCACCTGGAGTGAAGAACATGCACTTATTTTCGGAAGTGTCATGGCTGCAATCCCCTCTACCAATCTTTTTCTCTTTCTTACCCTTATTAACAGGATGCCTCATTTCAATCACGGCAAACTAAAAATTCAGTCAGCCATTTTCAATGTTCTACGATCGCTCTGTATCACCTGAAGTAACGTCGCTACAAACCACCTTCATAGACACTACCCCTTCCGACGTAAAAGGGCTATGCCTCCTGATGGACGGATGGAACATTGATTGTCAGTAGCTTTAAGAGGAAATCACATGGATCAATAATTGCGTTTTGATGGATTGTGTTTTGATGACATTGGACGAGCGCTAATCATCAAAGTGAATCATTGGAAACGTCTTTTAAGCCACATAGGTTGAAGAAGAGAAAAGGAGCTGAAATGCAACTGAAGCCAATTGAGCAGCAAGTTGTTGCGATCGTTGGAGCCTCTAGCGGTATAGGGCGTGAAGCTGCGCTTCGATTTGCGCAACGGGGTGCCAAAGTTGTCGTGTCGGCACGGAATGAGAAAGGTTTGGCATCACTGGTGCATGAAATCCATCAAACGGGTGGAGACGCGATCGCCGTTGCGGCTGATGTGGCTGTGTTTGAGCAAGTGCAGGCGATCGCAGACAAAGCGGTTGCTGCTTACGGACGCTTAGATACATGGGTTCATTCTTCCGCAACTGCCATCATCGCGCCCTTTGAGCAAGTCACTCCAGACGAGTTCAAGCGAGTGATTGAGGTTACGCTGATGGGACAGGTTTACGGTGCGATGGTCGCGTTGCCTCATCTTAAGCGCGAAGGACGGGGCGCATTAATCCATATTTCTTCGATGGAAGGACGACGAGCATTACCGTTACAAAGCTCCTATTCATCAGCAAAGCACGGTGTAGAAGGGTTTCTCGAATCATTACGGGTTGAGCTACAGCATGAAGGTAGTGCTGTCAGCGTAACCAGCATTAAACCAGCGGTGATCAATACTCCGTTTTACAACAACGCGTTGACGAAGTTAGGCGTGAAACCAACTGGGCTACCACCTTATTATGCGCCGAGCCTGGTTGCGGATGCCGTACTGTATACCGCTGAGCATCCAACCCGTGACTTCATTGTGGGAGACGTAGGGAAAGTTCTGGATCTTTTGCAACGACTCTCACCTGCACTGGTTGATTCTTTTTTAGTGTTGGCTGGCTTCCAGGGACAGAAGACGAATGAATTGAAAGCGGCGGATGCACCGAACAATCTTTATGAGCCAGTTGCAGACCACGATCGCGTTGAAGGTGATTTTGGTAGTCTTACCGTTCCGAGCGTCACAGATTGGCTCGATCGCCACCCTGGTCTAGGATGGGGCATTGCTGGAACGGCAGCAGGAGCAGCGGTTTTAGCGATGTTAGCGGCGCAAGCGTTTAACGGTGACGGGCAGCAGTGAGCGTGATTGAAACCGTTACGAATCAGCCTATGCTGACTGTCTCCATTGGCTGAAATCAAATAAGCCAGCTAACGGAATGTATTCATTGCAGGAGCACACCAGGTTATGGAAGAAATTACAACAACACAACGTTCCCAACCGTCCACGTCTACGCTGGGTGATACCGAGCGTTGGGCATCTGTGATTGGTGGCAGCGCGATGGTTTTGTTTGGGCTACAGCAACGATCGCTGCGTGGCGTTCTGACTGCAATTGCAGGTGGAAGCCTTGCCTATCATGGCATTCAAGGTGAAAAGAGCCTTCCTGATGCGGTTGGTGAAGCAGTGGGCTTGAACAAAGTGATTCGGGTTGAACGCACCGTTACCATTAATAAATCAGCCGAGGAACTTTATACCTATTGGCACGACTTTGCAAACCTGCCCACCTTTATGAAGCACATACAATCTGTGACTGTACTCGATCCACGTCGATCGCACTGGGTTGCAAACGCTCCAATGGGACAAAGTATTGAATGGGATGCTGACATCATTGACGATCGACCCAATGAGTTGATTGCCTGGGCTTCCATTGAAGGTGCAGATGTGGATCACTCTGGCTTTGTTCGCTTTAAGCCTGCTACGGGTGATCGAGGCACAGAAGTAAAAGTGGTTACTGAATACAACCCTCCAGGAGGCGTTTTGGGTTCTGCACTTGCCAAGCTTTTTGGCGAAGAACCAGAGCAGCAAATTGGTGATGAACTCAACCGCTTTAAGCAGTTGATGGAAGCAGGCGAAATTGCCACAACTGAAGGACAGCCAGCTTGTAAAGGCTAGTGTCTTACTTAGTGGCGTTTAAGCATCTTCACCCATCAATGCACCACAACCAAACCATTTCACGTTTTAACCAAAGGATAGATTCATGAATTACGCAACCAACCTACGTAAAATTGCCACCGTTTTGTTACTTGCTGCGGCTTTGTGCATCGGTACCGCGTTTAGCTACGTAACCCAAAGCGCTTTAGCTGACAAAACCAATGACACCAACGAAATTTCCAACGTTAAGGGAGATAGCAGCGATGTCAATCGGTCTTATCACAATTTGCAGGAGGCAGCCCATGAGTTTCGGGATGATTTCCGAGCTGATGTCACAAGTGGTCGTCGCAGTCCCACAAATGAGTCAGCAAATAGCCCTAAGCAAGCCGCTAAAAATGTAGGCAAAAACACTCGTAACGCCTTTGAACGTGCGACTGACCCTGTTAAAGACACCTTAGATCCTGGCTAGACGTGCGGTCGCGCATCAACGTACTGACGTATTCACTTACTGTTGCTGGGAGTTTGATCGTATGAAAGCTGTTTGCTGGCATGGAGCCAACGATGTTCGGGTCGATACCGTACCCGATCCTAAAATCCTGAATCCGCGTGATGCCATCGTTAAAATTACCACAACCGCCATTTGTGGTTCCGATTTGCATCTTTATGATGGGTATATTCCTACGATGCAATCGGGAGATATTCTGGGTCATGAATTTATGGGCGAAGTAGTCGAATTAGGAACTTCGGTCACAAATCTGCGAATCGGCGATCGAGTGGTTGTGCCCTTTACTATTTCGTGTGGCAGTTGTTTCTTCTGTAACCGTGATTTGTGGTCGCTCTGTGACAACAGCAACCCCAATGCGTGGATGGCAGAAAAGCTGTATGGATACTCTGCCGCTGGCTTGTTTGGCTATTCCCATTTGTTTGGTGGCTATGCTGGCGGGCAGGCAGAATATGCGCGTGTTCCTTTTGCCGATGTGGGTCTATTTAAGATTCCTGATGGTTTGACGGACGAGCAAGTGCTATTTCTCACGGATATCTTTCCTACAGGCTACATGGCAGCGGAAAACTGCAACATTGAACCAGGCGATACCGTTGCCGTTTGGGGTTGTGGTCCTGTGGGACAGTTTGCTATCCGTAGTGCCTATCTGTTGGGTGCGGAACGGGTAATTGCGATCGATCGCGTCCCCGAACGGCTGCAAATGGCAAAAGAGCAGGGCAACGCCGAAACCATCAACTATGAAGAGATGGATGCAGGCGAAGCTGTGAAGGAAATGACAGGTGGGCGCGGTCCCGATGCGGTGATTGATGCCGTTGGGATGGAAGCACATGGCACAGGGCTTGACGCGCTCTACGATCAGGCAAAACAGGCTGTTCGCCTTGAAACCGATCGACCGACAGCGCTCCGCCAACTCATTCTTGCCTGCCGCAAAGGTGGACATGTTTCCATGCCAGGAGTCTACGGTGGCTTGCTGGATAAAGTGCCAATGGGGGCTGCTTTCAGCAAAGGGCTAACTTTCAAGATGGGGCAAACTCACGTTCATCGATATCTCCAACCACTGTTGGAACATATCCAGAATGGTGCTATCGATCCATCGTTTGTCATCACACACCGTATGGCGTTGGAAGATGCTCCAAAAGGCTACGCAACGTTTAAGCACAAAAAGGATAAGTGTATTAAGGTTGTGCTCAAACCTTAGTGCAAAGCCAAGTCAAAGCCATTTATCATCCTTGTGCTTTTAAGGAAATACTACTTCTGAAAAAGGCTGTGTGAAATGAGATTGCGTTCCATTTCATACAGCCTTTTCGTTTAACGCTTGATTTTTGATTGGTGAGAATCATCATCCTATAGTGGATGGTTGAATAAGAACAATCAAGCGCTGTTAAAGATTACATAGAGGGAATTTGTGCAATTTGTGTCGTTGCATGAATCACCAACTTACCTTTCTGAGCCTCTAGCGTTTGAAGCTTCATTGAGGTGCCCGACAGATCAAGATTACGGAGATCCAACAGCTCAGTAACTTGGTCAAAAATCGCAGTAATCATTTCTTGAGTTATATTTTCTCCATCAGCCGACAAGATTTCTAAAGCAAGGCATTGTCCATCCGCTTCAATCTTTGGAACCGCAACGGCAGTTAGCTTTTTGCGCTCCCCCGGTTCAAGCAGCAGAAAGTCGGCATTTACAACTATTTGGTTCTTTCCGGGTAGCTCGATTTCTGCTTGCTCTACACTCATCGTCACTGGCTTACCGTCCAATTGCATTTTCAAGCCGCGTAATTTAGCTCGAATGTAGTCAGAATTGAACGCTCGATTCATGTCGCTTTCTAGCAAAACAAAGCGTGCTTCAGCATTCGTTGGGCGGGTTAGCTCGACGTTGCCTAAAACAGCGTGCAGGGGATTGATGGACACCTGGTCAGTGTTGACTTCCAAGGTTTCTAACCGTAAATCTCGTTTCATGACGAGACCTTTCCCAACGATCGCGATTGAATCAACATTTCCCTGCATTAACTTTCCTGGATCAGTCCGGATATCCACATCCATCGCTTCAACCTGATCTAACTGACTTTCTAAGCCAACTTCAACAATCTTGCTCAGGGCTTTTTCTCCCAAATCAGCATTCCCGTCTGACATGATCTAAACTCCTATCGTGGTTATTTCAAGTTGAAAATCAATAAAGTCATGCTTCAGTGAATCTGCTACGTTTCCGAGCATGAGTGCTTCAAGCTGGTTGGCTGACAAAGCTACTTTTTCAGGTTGGGTTAAACAACGTGAAATTCAACACTAGCTTAGGTTCTACCTGATTACGCCATCGCTTTTCTGGTCTGCCAGAACGGCTTTAGCCAACCGATAGCATTGGGTTTCGAGAGTTTTGTCAGTCAATCAGGACTCACTCAATTCTTTCAAGACTAGATGGTTTTTGTCATCTTGAGCTAAATTGCCTTGCTCCTGCAATTTGCCCAGTACACGGGTCACTGTTACACGCGTTGTCCGACACGCTTGGGCAAAATCTTGATGGGTGAGGCGTGCTCGCAGGCGAACACCCTCTTCTACGGGTTGTCCCAGCGTTCCTTTAAGGAGCGTGAGGAGACTTGTAAGCCGCTCTTGTACATGAATGTGCCCGTTGATGGCAAGTAAACTTTCTGTTTGCTGGAGCCGTTGTTTTAACGATTGCAAAAGAGCCTGGGCAAGTTGGGGCGACTGAGCGATCTCTGACAGTGAAATGGCGGCTAGTTTGACATCCGATAGCGCGATCGCCTGATATGCTTGCAACGATGTCAGACTGGATCCAAAGACCATTGGCTCTCCTAAAAGCCCAACTAGCATCTCTTCACCCCGATCAGACAGCGTTGTGATTTTAACCACTCCATCGACGATCAGCCAGACAATATGCGGCTCTAAAGGAACACTTTCGCCTTTGCTGTACTGCACTAATGGACGATCGAGTCCAGGATTATGGTGAGGATCGTCCAGGGCTACCTCAGCGCGCTTGCGTTCGGTGTTATCTCGCACTAACCACTGCACATACAAAACTTCGCCGCTTGGTTTCCGTCGTACATTTGCTGTCAGGGTGGCATGGAAAAAGCTCTCTGACTGGCGATAGAGACGAACCGAAAAGTTTACCCCATTGTCAATGTGAGAGTGGAGCAAAACTTGAGACAGTCTAACTTGAAACAAGGGCAAATCATCTGAACAAATCAAGTTCATTAATGGTTTGCCAATGAGACTGTGAGTCTGTACGTTGAGCAAGGCAGCACCCGCAGGATTTACATCTAAAATGGCGGCTTGTGCGTCTGTCACGAGATAGCCATCCATAACAAACTTAAACAAATCTAAGTAGCGTTGGCGTTCAGTTTCGATCTCAGTTTGAACACTTGCTAATTGCTCTGCTTTTTGAGTGAGTTCCGCGATCGCCATCTCCAACGCTTCAGAGACAACGCCAAGCTCTAGGAGCGCTTTTGACAAGAGATCAGATGAGTTTGAGTCGGATGCATCAATCGAGCGATATAGTTCTGACGATCGTTCGTTGGTTAACTTGGCACGGCGTTTGAGAGAACTAAGACTGCTCATACATTACTTGTTTTGTACTGGCTAAACCATATGCTTTGCGCCATGCTGGTTTACACTCTCTGAAGGCATAGAAAGCACTTCGTTTGAGCGCGATTTTAAGAAAGTGTACTAGCAGGTACTGGTGTTCAATTTGATGCCGGGAAGATACGCTGGCAACGGTGCGGCTACTCGTAAAGCCAAACCCGTAACAACGACAGCAACTGTTCCATATCGACTGGCTTTGTGATGTAATCGGAGGCACCCGCATCAATGCACTTTTCGCGATCGCCCTTCATCGCTTTCGCGGTTAAAGCAATCATGGGCAAGGTGCGAAAAGCCTCTAGCTGACGAATAGAACGCATCGTTTCGTAGCCGTCCATATCTGGCATCATGACATCCATGAGTACGAGGTTGATGTCGGGATCATTTTGCAGCATGGTGATGCCATCACGTCCATTTTCGGCGTATTTTACGTGCATTTGATAGCGTTCCAACATGCTGGTGAGTGCAAAAATATTGCGCACGTCGTCATCCACAATCAGCACTTTTTTACCCACCAGAACGGGATCGGTTTGCTGAATTTGCTCCAGCATCAAACGCTGAGAATCGGGTAAGTTTTCCTGGATGCGATGCAAAAATAGCGCGGTTTCTTCGAGCAGGCGTTCGGGCGATCGCACATCTTTCACAATAATCGTGTCGGAAATACGCCGCAGTTCCGTCTCTTCTTGAGCGGACAGTTCTTTGCCAGTGTAGATGATGATGGGTAGACGCTGAAGGTCCGGGGTTTGTTTGATTTGTTCAATTAATTCAAAGCCCGTCACATCCGGCAGACCCAAATCCAGAACGAGACAGTCATAATGCCCGGTCTGAAGGGCTTCTAAGGCTTCTGCACCTGTGCCAACCGCCGTACTTCTCACGTCGCTATTGCCAATAAGTTCAACGATGCTGTGGCGTTGAGTTTCATCATCTTCAACAATGAGTAGATACTTGATGGGACGTTCAACAAACGCCTTAATATCGTTCAGCGCTTTTGAGATGGTTTCGCTGCTGGCAGGTTTCTGCACAAAGGCGATCGCACCCAGTTGGAGGCTACGCTTCTGCCCCTCTTCCACCGACATCATGTGTACTGGAATGTGCCGCGTCGCGGGATTATGCTTGAGCCGATCTAAGACAGCCCAGCCCGTCATCACAGGCAACCGCACATCGAGCATGATAGCAGTTGGTTTCAATTCTTGTGCCATCGCCAAACCCACATCGCTCCGTACTGCAACCAGCCCCTTAAAGCCGTGCTGACGTGCCATCTCTAGAAGGATTTGGGCAAAGGCAAGGTCATCTTCAATGATCAGGAGAACGCAATCACCGGGTTGAATCGTCTCACGATCGTCGTCGATCGCCGATTCCGCAAGCAGCGACGTGAGGATGGGTTCTTCTAGCGCTACCGCGGACGCTTGACCGCTTGTGGATAGTGCGATCGGATGCCATGCCGAAGGTTTTACGAAGCTACCAGGCTGTATGCTAAACCCGGCTAGCTGAGTCTGGGATGGATCGAAGGGTTCAGTGCGATCGTCGTCGGCAACGTAGGATTGCGGTAGATACAGTGTAAACGTGCTGCCCTGACCTGCCTCACTTTCAAGCTGAATTTCACCCCCCAAAAGCTGAGCAATTTCACGGCTGATGGATAGCCCTAAACCCGTGCCGCCATACTTACGAGACGTGGTGCCATCTGCCTGCTGGAATGCCTCAAAAATGACGCGCTGTTTTGCGGCTGGAATGCCCACACCCGTATCGTGAACGGCGAAGGCAATCACCGTGTCTGCCTGATTCAGCCGCTTTTGGTCGCGGCTCCAACCCTGGGTCGCAACGCTGACCTGTAAACGAACTTCGCCCTGTTCGGTGAATTTGAACGCATTTGCCAGTAGATTCTTCAATACCTGCTGGAGACGCTTGGAATCGGTAGATATCGTGCGGGGCAAGTGGTCATCTAGATGAATGTGGAAGTCTAGCCGTTTGGTTTGAGCCACCTGGCGGAACGTGCGCTCCATGTGGTTGCGGAGGTCGCTAAAGAGGGTCTGATCAACGTCCACCGACATCGTGCCCGACTCAATTTTTGCCAGATCCAGAATGTCGTTGATGAGCGTGAGCAGGTCGCCGCCAGAGGCATGAATGGTGCGGGCATACTCGACTTGCTTGGTGGTTAAGTTGCCATCACTGTTGTCGCTCAGCAGTTGCGCCAAAATCAACAAACTGTTGAGCGGCGTGCGGAGTTCATGGGACATATTTGCCAAAAACTCAGACTTGTATTTGGAGGTCATTGCCAACTGCTCGGCTTTTTCTTCCAATGACTGTCGGGCTTGTTCAATCTCGCGGTTTTTGCGCTCCACTTCCTGGTTCTGCATTGCCAGCAGTTCGGCTTTTTCTTCTAGCTCTTCGTTGGTCTGCTGGAGTTGGTCTTGCTGATTTTTCAGCAGTTCTTCAGATGCTCTGAGGGATTGTGCCTGCTGCTCTAGCCGCTGGTTGGTTTCGGTGAGTTCCTTCTGCTGGGTTTGCAGTTCTTCTGCCAGCGATTGTGATTGCTTCAGCAGTTCCTCGGTTCGCATACTGGCAGCGATCGTGTTGAGGACGATCGCGATACTTTCCGTGAGCTGATCAAAGAACGTCAGATGGATTTCACTAAAGCGACGGAAAGATGCCAGTTCAATGACGGCTGTGACCTGACCTTCAAATAGCACCGGTAGAACGACCGCATTGAGTGGGGTGGCTTCACCCAAACCAGAACTGATTTTGATGTAATCGCTGGGCACTTCGGTAATGAGAATCCGCTCTTTTTCCAGCGCGCACTGCCCTACCAGACCTTCACCCAGATGGAACTGGTTCGCCAGATGCTTGCGCTCGCGGTACGCATAGGTGCTGAGCAGCTTTAGATAGGAGGGATGGAAATCGCTGGTTTCCATCATGTAGAAGACTCCGTGTTGCGCCGATACCAGTGGAGCCAGTTCCGAGAGAATGAGCTTGGAAACGGCTTCCAGATCGCGCTGCCCCTGGAGCATGCGCGTGAACTTCGCCAGGTTGGTTTTCAGCCAGTCTTGCTCGGTGTTTTTCTGGGTCGTTTCGCGCAAGTTAGCAATCATCTGGTTGATGTTGTCTTTCAGGATGGCGACTTCACCTTCTGCGGCTACGGAGATCGATCGGGTCAGGTCGCCCTTTGTCACCGCCGTTGCCACTTCCGCGATTTCCCGCACCTGGGTGGTGAGATTTGCCGCCAGTTCATTCACGTTGTCCGTCAGGTCACGCCACGTTCCCGAAGCACCCGGCACTTTTGCCTGACCGCCCAGTTTGCCTTCAATGCCCACTTCACGCGCTACCGTTGTCACCTGATCGGCAAAGGTTGCCAGCGTATCAATCATCTCGTTGATAGTATCTGCCAGGGTTTCAATTTCACCCTTCGCCTCCAGCATGAGCTTCCGCTTCAGATCGCCATTTGCCACGGCTGTCACAACTTTCGCGATACCTCGCACCTGTGCGGTCAGGTTGCCTGCCATGAAGTTCACCGAGTCAGTCAGGTCTTTCCAGGTGCCTGCTACGCCTTTCACTTCTGCCTGTCCGCCCAGAATCCCTTCGGTGCCCACTTCTCGCGCCACCCTGGTGACTTCTGACGCAAAGGAGTTAAGCTGATCCACCATCACGTTTATGGTGTCTTTCAGGTCGAGAATTTCACCCTTCACATCTACCGTGATTTTCTTGGAGAGGTCACCGTTTGCGACTGCCTTCGTCACTTCGGCAATGTTCCGCACCTGTGCCGTGAGGTTCCCCGCCATTGAGTTCACGTTGTCCGTCAAGTCTTTCCAGGTGCCTGCAACCCCACGCACGTATGCCTGCACGCCCAGTTTCCCTTCCGTGCCCACCTCGCGCGCCACCCTGGTGACTTCAGACGCAAAAGAGCTAAGCTGATCCACCATTGTATTGATGGTGTTTTTGAGTTCGAGAATTTCGCCCTTCACATCCACCGTGATTTTTTTCGAGAGGTCGCCGTTTGCCACAGCGGTTGTGACTTCGGCGATATTTCGCACCTGTGCCGTCAAGCTGCCCGCCATGAAGTTCACGGAGTCCGTGAGGTCTTTCCAGGTGCCCGCTACGCCTTTCACTTCTGCCTGTACGCCCAACTTGCCTTCCGTGCCCACTTCCCGCGCCACCCGTGTCACCTCAGACGCGAAGGAGTTGAGCTGATCCACCATTGTATTCACAGTATTTTTGAGTTCCAGGATTTCGCCCTTCACATCCACGGTAATTTTTTTAGACAGGTCGCCGTTTGCCACAGCCGTCGTCACCGCTGCGATGTTCCGTACCTGTGCAGTCAAACTACCTGCCATAAAGTTCACGGAGTCGGTGAGATCTTTCCAGGTGCCTGCCACGCCGCGTACATCTGCCTGCACACCCAATCGCCCTTCGGAGCCTACTTCTCGCGCCACCCTGGTGACTTCTGAGGCAAAGGAACTGAGTTGATCCACCATGACGTTGATGGTGTTTTTGAGCTCCAGAATTTCGCCCTTCACATCCACCGTGATTTTTTTCGAGAGATCGCCGTTTGCCACAGCGGTTGTGACTTCGGCGATGTTCCGTACCTGCGCTGTGAGGTTCCCAGCCATCGAGTTCACGGAGTCCGTCAGGTCTTTCCAGGTGCCTGCCACGCCTCGCACTTCTGCCTGTACGCCCAACTTGCCTTCTGTACCCACCTCTCGTGCAACCCTGGTAACTTCTGAGGCAAAGGAACTGAGTTGATCCACCATCACGTTGATGGTGTCTTTGAGTTCCAGAATTTCACCTTTCACCTGCACAGTGATTTTTTTGGACAGATCGCCATTTGCCACAGCGGTTGTGACTTCAGCAATGTTCCGCACCTGCGCTGTGAGGTTGCCTGCCATTGAGTTCACGGAGTCTGTCAGGTCTTTCCAGGTGCCTGCTACGCCTTTTACATCTGCCTGCACACCCAGTTTCCCTTCCGTACCCACTTCTCGCGCCACCCGCGTCACCTCAGAGGCGAAGGAATTGAGCTGATCTACCATTGTGTTGATGGTATTTTTGAGTTCGAGAATTTCGCCTTTTACGTCTACCGTGATTTTTTTGGACAAATCGCCATTGGCTACAGCGGTGGTGACTTCGGCGATGTTGCGTACCTGGGCGGTCAAGCTACCCGCCATGAAGTTCACGGAGTCGGTGAGGTCTTTCCAGGTGCCCGCTACGCCTTTCACCTCTGCCTGTCCACCCAGCTTCCCTTCAGACCCGACTTCTCGGGCAACCCGCGTCACCTCGGAGGCAAAGGAATTGAGCTGATCCACCATGATGTTGACGGTGTTTTTTAGCTCCAGAATTTCGCCCTTCACATCCACCGTGATTTTCTTAGATAGATCACCATTGGCTACAGCGGTTGTCACTTCGGCGATGTTTCGCACCTGTGCCGTCAGGTTTCCAGCCATTGAGTTCACGGAGTCCGTCAGATCCTTCCAGGTACCTGCTACGCCTTTGACTTCTGCCTGTACGCCCAGTTTGCCTTCAGTGCCCACTTCTCGTGCCACTCTGGTGACTTCAGAGGCGAAGGAGTTGAGCTGATCCACCATTGTGTTGACAATGCGGGCGGTTTGGAGGAATTCTCCTTGCAAGGGTCTGCCGTCAATGGCGGTCGCGATCGTCTGCGAAAGATCCCCATTTGCCACCGCTCGAATGACCCGCGCTGTTTCGGCGGTGGGCTGCACCAGATCGGTAATCAACGCATTGACGGAATCCACGCTGGCTTTCCAGGAACCTTTCGCACTGCCCAGAGAAGCGCGTTCGTTAATCTTCCCTTCTTTCCCAACAACCGTGCCAATGTGCTCTAGTTCGCTGGTGAGGCGCTCGTTCATCTCAATGATGTCGTTGAGCGTATCGGCGATTTTGCCTGCCATCCCCGTCTGGTCGATCGACATGCGGACTGCAAAATTACCCTTTTTAATCTCTGTCAGAACGTTTAAAAGCTGCTTTGGGTCGAGGTTGTCTGTGTGAGCGGGTGCTTGTGCAGTGGGCATGACAAAATCCTTCTAGCAGGTGAAGTGACTGTTACAGAGGATGGCAGCATTGAATGCTGATGGGGTAGAGCAGCGCTTAACCTGAAGCTAAGCCACGGGATGGGTGATCAGTACTCATTATGGTGGAGTCTTCGATCGAAGAGGGTCTGTCTTAGGGTAGAGGATGAAGAGCCATTCACCAACCGTTTCAGGGGTTAACGAGCGTTGGTTGGTCTGGTTGCACAGGACAGTACTACCACCCGCAAGTGAGCAACCATGAGGGAGTAGGCAAACGCAGTGATTCAAATTACCATGAGGTCTTTACCGATCGGCTCAAAAAACCTGACACGTAGCATGGACGATGTAACCGTCAACCTGGATGACTTGATTGAGGCAGTTGTAAAGGCTGTTGTGAGCGCTTATCAGACGCAGGAGCTTGAAAATGCCCTAGTGATTCGGGACGAGTTACGGCGCTTGCCTGATAATTTGACGACAGAGGTGCTGAACGGGGTCATTCTTCGGTTGGTGCAGATCAATCCTGATCTGTGTCGCTGGTTTATTCTGGATGTTTTTCTACGTGAATCAGACCCAGACGGCAAAGCGGATGTGGCTGAGCGCATCAATCTCCTCATGGCAGATCTGAAGACACAGCAGGATCATGAATAGGGCTTACGCAAACCTCAGAGGTTTAGTCAAGCATTAAGCATGACGACCAACGGTATGGCTTATAGCGGTTGTCACATCGGTTAGCCACAGTGCGTACGCGAAGCGAGTGCTTTGCACTTACATCTTGCTCGCGTCCGTGAGCGAGACGCTCACACTCTTTGATGTGGTTTATTCAAACAAAAATTGCTGTAAACCTCCGAGGTTTTAGTCAAAATGCGTCAGTCCAACTTATGAGTGTTCTAGGTGGTAAGCCTCGCGGCTCCTTTCCGTAAACGTCCTGATTGTTTGCATGAGAAGCTCTGGCTCTACGGGTTTTGTCAGGTGCTTCTGAAACCCTGCGCCTAACGCTTGCTGCTGATCCATCTCGCCCGCATACGCGGTCAGGGCGATCGCCAGAATGCCGCCTCCCTGCTCAGGCGTTTGTGCCCTAATGTGACGCATTAACGCGTAGCCATCCATCGTGGGCATGCCAATATCGCTGATCAGCAAGTCGAAGGTTGCTTCGCTCAAGCGGCTCAGGGCTTCACTGGCTGAGGCAACTTCTGTCACGCTGGCACCGTGCTGCCTGAGCAAAAAGGTAATCAACTCCCGCGAATCGCGATCGTCGTCTACAAACAGCACGTTTAAGTTCTGAAGATTCAGCTCTGCATCAGGGGTAGACGAGAGACTGCCTTGATGTTGCTTTGAAGCTGCCACGCTGGGAAACTGAATGACAAACGTGGCACCCTGTCCTTCTCCAGGGCTGGTGACGTGTACAGTGCCACCGTGTAGCTCCACCAGATGACGCACGATCGCCAACCCCAACCCCAACCCGCCAAATTTGCGCGTCGTGGTACTATCCGCCTGCCGAAAATAGTCAAAGACGTAAGGCAAAAAGTCAGGGGCAATGCCTTTGCCTGTATCTCTGATGGTAATTTGAGCGTAAGAAGGGGCGTGGCGTGTGGGGCTTCGACGTGAGGAGTTCGGCTGAGGCTCACTCGAAGCCCACTCAGCCGAACGGTCTGGGGTGTGGGGTGTAGGAAGTGAGGAGCAGACATAGCAGTGCTCGCCACCCTCTGCCCTACTTGTTCTTTTCGTCTCTTTTTCTCCTGGGTGCTCTTCCTCAACCTGTTCTAGCAGCACCTCAATGTAACCGCCGTGGGGGGTAAATTTAACGGCATTGGCAAGCAGATTCCACACAATTTGTTGTAGACGGCTGGAGTCGCCCAACACCTGCCCCACGTTTGGCTCTAGCCTGGTGTGAATTTGAATGGTTTTAACTTCAGCGGCAAGTCGCACGGTTTCAAGGGCTGCTTCAATGATGAAGGCTAACTCGATCGATCCTTTGTTCAAACTCAACTTGCCTTGCAAAATGCGGGAGACATCCAGCAAATCTTCAATAAGCTGCGCCTGTAGTTTGGCATTCCGCTCGATCGTCTCCAGGGCGTATTGCGTTCTACCTGCATCCTGCCGATTTGTCTGGAGAATTCTTGCCCACCCCAAAATGGGATTCAGGGGCGATCGCAATTCATGGGACAACACGGCGAGAAACTCATCTTTGATCCGATTGGCTGTCTCCGCTTGTTCACGAGCCGCTTGCTCACGCAGCAGCAATTGTTCGCGTTCGGCATCTGCTTGCCTCTGCTTTGTCATATCCCGTGAGACAACCAGGAGTTGTGCCACCTGACCCGATGCATCCTCAACGGGAGTCACCAGCACATCCCACCATTTTGGGGTACCCTTGACTGTAGGGGAATAGCCCTGAAACTTCCCGACACCACCCGCTTTGGCGGCAGCGATCGCGCCCTTTGCCGTCTCCTTTTCCTCGCCCTGCCAAAAACTAAGCCATTCGGTATGGAGCAACGATGACGGATCCTCCACTTCTAGAAGTTGCAGTCCGCCTTTGTTTACGTAAAGCAGCCGTCCGTCTAGCGATAAAACTTTGATGCAATCTTTACTGCTCTCTAGAATGCGTTGCCTGAGCGCTTCACTTTCTCGCAACGCGGCTTCTGCTTGCTTGCGAACAGCTTCCTCGCGCTTGGCTTCGGTGATGTCTGACAGGATAAAAACGGCACCCGTAAACACTCCCTGCTCGTCCAATACAGGGTCCATCGTTTTGGCAAACCACCGTTCCCTTGTCTGGAGTTCTATCGTCTGGCGCTGATGCGTTTCTTTGGCACGGCGAAAGCAGGAACCGTTACCCGCTCCCAGAGAGGCAAGCATCAACTCATGATGAGCACAGCCCACTATTTCGTGATCAGGCTTACCAAAAAGCCGACTCATCGCCCAATTGCAGCGCAGAATTTTGCCCTCCTGATCCACCAAACACACGCCATCGTTGATCGAATCAAAGGTGGTCTGCCACTCCCTTGCTGACAACAGAGCCGTTTCCTCGGCTTGTCGAATGCGTAGCAGCGATCGCACCGTGGCAAGCAATTCGATCGGTTCAACGGGTTGCGCAATATAGGCATCCGCCCCGCTATCTAACCCTTCGGCTTTGTCCTGGCTTTGAATAAATGTCGCAGACAGATGCAGCACTGGAAGAGACGCTGTTTCCGGGTTTGCTTTCACCTGGCGACAGACCTCAAAACCGCTCAAGTCTGGCAGTTGAACATCTAAAATTACCAGGTCAGGCTGATGAGTGGCGATCGCGGCTAAGCCCGTAGCCCCGGTTGCCGCTTCTATTACCGCAAAGCCTGCCCTTTGCAGGATCCGACTTACCACGTAACGAGTGGCTTCGTTATCATCAACGTGCACAATAGTGACTTGCGGTTCAGACATGGGCATCTCTCTTAAGCATCCAGAACCAGTCCGGCTTTGATGAGTGTGTCTCGAAGTTGGTCAGTTGCTGTTGTTTCTTTTGAGAGAATAGCAAGACTCTGGGTTGCTAGACGGCTTTGCGCTACTGCACTTAGCTGGCTAGAAGAGTGAACAATCACCGGGATCGACTGAGTAAGGGCATTGTGCTTGAGCCGATCGAGCACATCAAACCCGCTGACTTCAGGCATCTCCAGGTCAAGCACGATTGCTGTTGGCTGTTCGCTTTCTGCCAGCGCGAATCCTTCTTGCCCACTCGCGGCTTCAAAAAACTGTAACGGAGTGTCTGCTAGCAACTGCTTCACCATATAGCGATAGGTTGGGTCATCGTCAATCAATAAGAGCGTTTGGGGGTTACCTTGACTGATTAGCGTATTAATTTTTTTAAGCAAGGGCAATCTTTCTACAGGCTTAATTAGAAACCCATCCGCTCCCAATGTTACCGCCTGCTTCTCGTTGTCAACGACCGTAATGACGATTACAGGAATATCGCGGGTTGTTTCATCGCTTTTAAGCTCTCGCAGAAACGTCCAGCCGTTTTGCCCGTCGAGCAAAATATCGAGCACGATCGCCGCTGGTCGCTGTTGCTGTAAGGCTTGCCTCGCTTCTGCTAGAGTACGGGCGGCAAGCAGTTGATAGCGCGACGCGTGCAAATGCTTCTCATAGATGAAGAGCGTTTCGGTGTGGTCTTCAACGGCAAGAATGGGAAGATGATCGATTTTTAGTGGCGCGATCGGTTGTAGTTGAGCGGGTAGTTCGGTGGCGTGGGGGTAGACGATCGGCAGCGTGACTGCAAACGTAGACCCCTGTCCTGCTTGGCTATGCACCGAAAGACTACCACCCAAAAGCTCTGCTAGCTTACGCGATAACGGCAATCCTAATCCTGTCCCTTTGACCTGCTTTTGGAGATGAGATTCAACCTGAACGAAATCCTCAAAAATGCGCTCCTGATCTTCAGGTGTAAGACCAATGCCCGTGTCAGACACCGAGAGCGTCATCGTCTCATCGGTTCGTTGAGCCGACACACGCACTTCTCCCTGCTCCGTAAACTTGAGCGCATTGGAGATAAAATTTCGGATGATTTGGGCGACTTTACCCTCATCGCTGTAGAGCGTTGGCAAGTCATCCGGTGCCTCAAAGACGAGCGCCACAGAGGCTCCTTCCACCAATAAGGGGCGCAGCATCCCTCTTAGAGTGCCAAACAAGTCGCTGACTTCAAACGCACTGGGTCGCACCTCAATTTTGCCCGCCTCGACCTTAGCGAGATCTAGCAGATCGTTGACCAGCTCAGACAAGCCATCTGCCGCACGCTGAATGAAGGTGACTTGCGTTTCTTGCTCTGTCGTCAGGTCGCCATCCAGCCGAGACAGCAGCATCCGCGAGAGCGAGAGAATGGAGTTGAGCGGGGTGCGAAATTCGTGGCTCATATTTGAGAGAAAGCGGGTTTTCAGCTCATTGGCTTGCTGTAGAGAGCTTGCCTTCTCGTCCAGTTCGGCGTAGAGGGCAACCACACCGCGATTGGTGTCTTCTAATTCTTGATTGAGCTGCGTCAGTTCGTCCTCGCGCTTTCGCAAATCTGCCATTGCCCGCAGTAGTTCCTGGTTTTGCCGCTGAATTTCGTCGTAGGGGTTTTGGGGCGATCGCGCCATCACCACGTCCCGCACCTGCTTCAACTGTGAAGCTGACAAGGCTGGTGCCCGCTTCGGTAAGGGTTTACCCACCAAGACGGTGGTTCCCTGGTCTGGCACCGATTCAATCTCAAAGACATCCATAAGCCTGCGAGTGCCAACAAGCCCCACTCCCATGCCTGTAGAAGAGGTGTAGCGTCCAGCCAAAACGTCAGCAAGATGGGGAATGCCCTTGCCCTGATCATGCACCCGAATGAGAAACATCTGCGGATCGCGTTCTACAGCATAGGCAACCGTGCCGCCTCCCGCGTATTGGAACGCGTTGCGAACTAGCTCTGACACAGCAGTTGCCAGACGTACCTGCTCTTGAGTGTCAAAGCCCAACTGCTCGGCAAGCTCACGGGTGCGCTGACGGGCTTGCACCACATCCTGCTCGTAGTGCACTTCAAGGGTGAGAAGGGTTGTCATACACCGATTCCTTTGGCAACTAAGACGGTTACATCGTCACGATCGCGATGAAAATCTCGGTATAGCACGCCTGCGATCAGACTGGGATGTTTTTGGCTCAGACCTGGGTAGCGATCGAGCTTCCACTGACTGCCCAGACCATCGGAATGCATAATCAACAGTCCATTCTTGTACCAGGGATAGGTAAACTCCTGAACTTTGCGAACCTCATGCCCAACAGTGCCATTGTAAGAGACTAAATTGCGGTGTTCAGTGGCAGAAGAAAGACTCGCGGCAATATTGCCAATGCCAGCAAACCGCACTAACTGCTGCTCAAAGTCAATTTCGGCGATCGCGAGTGCGGCTCCTCTAGTGCTTCGTAGGGCAGCATGAGCCGCTTCGATGATGGCGCGGGGCGATCGCGCGTGATGTTCCTGAAACGCTCTCAGGGCGGCAGAGGCGGCAATGGCAGCAGCCGGTCCATGACCCAACCCATCCACTACAAGCAGCAGGTAACGATGAGGCTCTCTTTGGCACGTCCAGGCATCACCCGAAACCGTTTCTCCCAGCTTTGGTAAACACACACCACCCACTTCTAGCGTGTTTGCAGGTGGATGGCGTGAATCTGCCCAGAGATGCGTCAGGATGGCGGTGCCCTTAGTGGGAGGGGCGTAGATTTCAAAGAGGCTAGAGAGGCGATGAATGGCACCCAGTCCATTGCCTGCGGTGCCCCCTGTAGAAAAGCCATCTTGCAGGCACGCTTCCACATCCACCATCCCTCGTCCTTGATCCAGCGCTAAGATTTCAATGCCAGCGGTAGACTGGTGCTCGATCGCACGCAGCAAAATGTTACCGCCATCTGTGTGCTGCACGAGGTTGTTGGCAAGCTCAGTAACCACAATGCCCACTTTACTTCGCTCTAATTCATTGAAGCCAAGACGATTGGACAATGCCAACGCTGCTCGCCGTGCTTCTCCTGTCTGACTGGATTCGGTAATTACAACGGCGATCGATTCTTTCATGCATTTGTCATCTTTACAGGCTCCAACATCCTTAGAATCGTGAATTAAATAACTTCGACAACCTCAGCCTTTTCGTTGTACGGGCGCGGCAGGCGCAGATGTCTCTAGGCGAAGGCAAACCTTGTCTACCGCCTGCCACGCCCCTACGCAGAGAATGACACCTTAAATAAATCCACGATCCTTAACGTCTCTAACCACTTCGCAAGCATAGATCGAGCCGCCCAGACTGCTCATCCTCCTAACGCTCCATCTCCTCCATGCTTTCGTCACTTCCAGCGGACGATCGTCACCCGTGTTCCTTCTCCCGCAACAGACTCGATCTTAAATTCGTTGGCAAGGCGTTTGGCACCGCTTAGCCCCATACCCAGACCATTGCCCGTCGTGAACCCATCTTTAAGCGCCAGGTCAAGGTCAGGAATGCCCGGTCCCTGATCTTCAAACGTGAGTCTCAGTCCGCGTCGCCCTCCTTGCTGGAGCGTTTCTAGCGTTACCGTACCGCCACCACCGTAATTCAGGGTGTTGCGGGCTAACTCGCTAGCGGCTGTCACGATCTTTGTTTGGTCAACCAGGCTCAGACCGATCGTCACAGCGACCTGACGCACGGCTTGCCTCACTAAAACCACATCTCCCGACGACTGGATGCAGATAACTTCAGACTGCTCCATCGTCATCGGTATCACCTTTTGTAGCCGTAACCTGAGGGATGCTGTCACCGAGCGACGATCGCAGCAGCGCCATACCCTTTTCTACGTTGAGCGCCGTGCGAATGTTTGTCAGCGTCAGCCCCAACTCCACCAGCGTGATTGCCACCGCAGGCTGCATTCCCACAACAACCGTCTCTGCGCCCAGCACCCGCGACATTTTGGCAATATTACCTAAAATCCGACCGATAAACGAATCAACAATTTCTAACGTAGAAATATCAATTAAAACCCCACGCGCATACGTCTGAGTAATCCGATCAGTCAGATCATCCTGCAAGGAGATGGCAAGCTGATCATGCATATCAACCTGAATGGTGACAAGCAAGAAGTCGCCCATTTGCAGTATGGGAATGCGCTCCATCCGGTTCTCCTGTTTTCACTTGACTTGCGAGTTACAGCGTTTTCCAATTTGCTGAGGTACACCTTACTCCCTTGACTCCTTGACTCCCTGCACGGCTCTGTACGTCACTTACTTGAAAATCGCTGTATTTGGCTTGCAATTTACAGCGTTTTCCAATTTGCTAAGGTACACCTGACTCCCTTGACTCCCTGACTCCCTGCACAGATCTGTACGTCACTTACTTGAAAATCGCTGTATTTGGCTTGCAATTTACCGGGCTTGCGATCGAGTAATGGTTGCGCCCACTCGCTTGAGCGCCGTCAGCAGGGCATCGGCGAGAGTTGCTTTGGTGATCACGCCAGTTAAATCGATACCGAGATACACGATCGTTTGGGCAATTTGAGGACGAATGCCGCTGATAATACAATCGGCTCCCATGAGGCGGGCGGCTGTCACCGTTTTGAGGAGATGCTGAGCCGTCAAGGTATCAACGGTGGGCACTCCGGTAATGTCAATAATGGCAACTTCTGACCCCGTTTCGACAATTCTCTGCAACAACGACTCCATAACCACCTGAGTACGGGCGCTATCTAGAGTGCCGATGATGGGCAACGCCAGAATACCATCCCAAAGCTTCACAACAGGGGTGGATAATTCCATCAACTCTTCCTGCTGCCGTAAAATGACCTCCTCGCGCGCCTTCTGATACGCCTCTACCGTCAACAAGCCGAGCCGATCGAGCAAAATGGTCGCCTCCCAAACCACGTCAACCAACTCAACCGGGTCCTGCAATTGCTGCCGCAGACGTTTAAATAACGGTTGCTTAAACGAAAAGATGAAGGCAGCCGTTTCAGATGACGTGAAGCCTTGTTGCGATCGCGTCCGTGAAACACTCGTCAACATTTCTCGCACGTCTCGCCATACGGTTTCCTGCACATTGGTCAAGCTACCCTGCTGAACAGCAATGCGAAGCAACCGGAGAAACTCGCGGCATTCCTCCTGTAATTCTGCCTCTTTAATCAACCCTTTTCGAGCATTGGTCGTGGCTAACTCCTGATGCCACTCTGCCAGCAGATCGGTCTCATAGGTCTCCAGGATTTCGGGTATCTTGCTTGCGCTCATCGTCTTTACAGGGAACCCCTTTCATCGGTGCAAGCTTCAGTGTATGCCTACTGCCGCGCAACTAAAAGGCTTGACTTTACTAGAAACTTAACCTTACCAGCCTGAGAGACGCTTTGTGAACCGCAAGACCCCTTCCGCTTTGTTTAGATCGCATGTACTATAAAAAGACTGCTCTGGTAGTGACCGCATGGCAAACCTGCTGCTGATTGAAAGTCCGGGTAAATCGAAAAAACTGAGTCAGATTCTCGGCTCCGGTTGGATTGTCAAAGCCAGCATGGGGCATGTGCGAGAACTGGCAAATGACGGCGAAGACTCCCTGGGCTTTGATCTGATCGATCGCCGCATTGAGTGTCGCTATGAACCAAGGGATGCCAGAGGGAAAAAGGTGCTGTCCGACCTGCGGCAAGCCGTGAAACAAGCCGATGCCGTCTACATTGCCACTGACCCCGATCGCGAAGGCGAAACCATTGGCTGGCATCTGCAACAGGCGTTGAAACTCAAACAGCCCCATCGAGTCGTCTATAGCGAAATTACGCCCCAGGCAGTGAAAGCGGCGATCGCCCGTCCCCGCGTGCTCGACCAGTCCCTCATTGCCGCCGGACGTGCGCGCGATTGTCTCGATAAGCTGGTGGGCTACAAGGGCAGCAAGCATGTGGTGTGGCGACTCAATCTTGGTGCCAAGTCGATGGGGCGAGTGCAAAGTGCCACCCTGCATCTGTTGTGTACGAGAGAAAAAGAAATTCAAGCCTTCAAACCTCAGGACTACTGGAGCGTTTGGGTGGAGTATCAGGAAGGCTTCAAAGCGTTCTACCGCGCCAACGTCAAGGCTAAAGCTGCGGTAAACAGTGACGCACCCGATGATGCCAAAGAAAGCAAGGAGGCTCAGGAATCCGATCGCGTCACCAGTCAGGCTGAAGCCGATCGGTTAGTGGCGATCGCGCGTGCCAATCCCCATCACGTCGCGACGGTTGATGGCAAGGTTGCCCAACAAGCTCCACCCCCAGCCTTCATCACCTCTTCTTTACAGCAGGCAGCAGGTGCCAAACTGCGCTTCAGCCCCGACAAAACCATGAAAGTGGCTCAGGCACTATATGAAGCGGGTCACATCACCTACATGCGTACCGACTCTGTAACTTTAGCCGCACCCTTTTGTGCTGCCGTGCGTCACTACCTGGAGCAGCATGATCCTACAAATGTACCCAACAAAACAACGCGGCATCGAGCCGTCAAAGGCGCACAGGAAGCACACGAGGCGATTCGTCCCACAGACGTACACCGCTCACCCGCGCAACTGCAAGCAAGTGCCGAGGAAACCAGGCTCTATGAGTTGATCTGGAACCGTGCCGTCGCGTCGCAATGTTGCCCTGCACGCTTGCGAAAAACTCGCGTTGTCACCACATCCGACTCGGTGCAATGGGAAGCCAGGGGGCAGGTGGTGGAGTTTTCCGGCTACACCCGCTACTGGAACAACCTGAGCGCCGATACCCAATTGCCCACCTTGCAACAGGGGCAACCCCTCACGCTAAAACAAGCTGCCGCTGACAAAAAGCAAACCCAACCACTGCCGCGCTACACCGAACCCAAACTGGTGCAGTTGATGGAACGCAGAGGCATTGGGCGACCCAGCACCTATGCGCCCACCATTAAGACTTTAAAGGATCGAGCCTATGTGCAGATGGAAAAGGCAACGCTGCAACCCACTGCTTTAGGACTGGCATTGGATGAAGCACTGGCAACCCTACTACCAGAATTAATTCAGCCAGAATTTACAGCGCAAATGGAAGCCGCACTGGACACGATCGCCCAGGGCAAGCAAGATTGGCAAGCGTATTTGACCGACTGGCATCACACCTATTTTGCACCCGCCTTAGCCAAAGCAGGTCAACAGCTACAAGCCAGAGGTGCTGAAGGAATCATTGGAGATGGAACGCAAGCTCCACAAGGAACCGCTGTGCGATCGCCCGTTTCCACTCCACCAAACGCTCAGGCAACCGTGACAAAAACCCTCTGCCCCAAATGTGGAGAAGCGCTGCATAAAGTGCCGTCGCAATCCAAAAAGCTGAAAGCAAACCATTTTCTCAAGTGTGGCGCGGCAGGCTGTGGCACGGTGATGTTTTGGAATCCCAAGGGAAAGCAGTACGAATTGCCCTATGCCCAGCGATCGCCTGACCCAGAGGCGTTTACAGAGGTGCCCTGTCCCGTCTGTGGTGCCTTGCTGGAGCGCTATCGCTATACAAAAGAGGGCAAGGAGAAAGTAATGTTGCGCTGTTCACTGCTAGAACATCGGCGCGGGAAATGCAAGGAAGTCGCGTTTTTTGCCGGACACGATGGCTTCTGGTCGCCAAAATTTGGCACGCTGAAGCTGGCTTTGGTGACGTAGGAGGCGGCGCGTCGTTCGCTCTGGGCATCCAATCTTTTTAAACTGTCCCGTAAACCCCTACCAGAATGGCTGGAGATCCAGAGCAGTCTGCTACGCCGCATCATTGGCTACAGGCGAGCTAAGCGCAAACATACGGGTTATCCGTACAACGCGTTGCTTGAAGTGGCGATCGCTTGACGACTAGGATAACTATTAAGCTGTGTAAACCTGGCTGCATTGTGTCAACAACACAGCTTTGGATGACCTTCTCTAGCTCATCCGTTCACCCAACGACCAGTGAAAAAGAGAATTTTTCCATGCAACCGTGCTTCATGTTCTAGAGATAATTGATCACTATGCCCATTAAAGAACAACCCAATTCGCCTCGTCCTCGCCTGATTAGTAATATCTTTTTGGCGCTTATCGGACTATCTCTGATTATCAACTTTGCTTTACCCCTTTTCCTCAGACCCCAAATCCCTGGAGTGCCCTACAGCCTGTTTATCCACCAGGTACAGGAAGGGGACGTTCAGCGGGCACAGGTTGGTCAAAACCAGATCCAATTTCAGTTAAAAACGACGGATAACACACCAGGGCAAGTGTTCACCACCACGCCGATTTTCGATTTGGAACTGCCCAAGCTGTTGGAAGCAAAGGGCGTTGAATTTGCCGCTGCTCCACCACCTAAAAATGGCTGGATTGGAAGCCTATTGAGTTGGGTCATTCCCCCTCTCATTTTTGTCGCCATCTGGCAGTTCTTCATTCGTCGTGGCGGTGGTGCGGGTGGACCACAGGGCGTGCTTTCCATTGGCAAGAGCAAAGCCAAAGTCTATGTAGAAGGAGAACCAGGGAAAGTCACCTTTGCTGATGTGGCTGGGGTCGAAGAAGCGAAGGCAGAACTGGTTGAGATTGTCGATTTTCTGAAAGCTCCGGGACGCTATACCCAGATCGGCGCACGCATTCCCAAAGGGGTGCTGCTAGTGGGTCCTCCAGGCACAGGTAAAACCCTACTGGCAAAAGCAGTTGCCGGAGAAGCAGGTGTACCATTCTTTAGCATCTCTGGCTCTGAGTTTGTGGAACTCTTTGTTGGGGTTGGGTCTTCACGCGTCCGCGATTTGTTTGAGCAGGCGAAGAAACAAGCTCCCTGCATTGTATTTATTGATGAACTGGATGCGATCGGCAAGTCGCGGAACAGCGGTGGCTTCTACGGTGGCAATGACGAACGGGAGCAAACGTTGAATCAGTTGCTTGCCGAGATGGATGGCTTCGCGGTCGGTGGGGCAACGGTCATTGTGCTGGCAGCTACCAACCGTCCTGAAGTGCTTGATCCTGCACTGTTGCGTCCCGGTCGCTTCGATCGCCAGGTGCTGGTCGATCGCCCCGATCTCTCCGGTCGTGAGCTGATCCTCAACATCCATGCACAGAAAGTGAAGCTGGGTAAGGATGTAAATTTGAAGGCGATCGCCACTCGCACCCCTGGTTTCGCAGGTGCAGATCTGGCAAATCTGGTGAATGAAGCCGCTCTGTTAGCAGCACGTAACAAACGCGAAACGGTCGCGCAAGAAGACTTTGCGGAGGCGATCGAACGAGTCGTCGCTGGGCTGGAGAAGAAAAGCCGCGTCCTTAATGACAAAGAGAAGAAAATCGTCGCCTATCATGAAGTCGGTCATGCCCTGGTCGGTGCGCTCACCACTGGCAATGGTAAGGTCGAGAAAATCTCGATCGTCCCTCGCGGTATGGCAGCATTGGGCTACACCTTGCAACTACCCACTGAAGATCGCTTCCTGATGGACGAAGCCGAACTGCGGGGACAGATTGCCACGTTGCTGGGTGGGCGTTCTGCTGAAGAAGTGGTGTTTGGCAGCATTACGACGGGAGCCTCAAACGATTTACAACGGGCAACTGACCTGGCAGAGCGCATGGTAACAACCTATGGCATGAGCAAAATCCTGGGACCATTGGCGTATCAGCAGGGACAGCAAGCGCAGTTTCTCGCCGATGGTGCGCCCAATCCTCGCCGTGTGATGAGCGAAGAGACCGCACAAGCGATCGATCGTGAAGTGAAAGACATTGTGGAAACCGCACACCAGCACGCTCTGCACGTCATCAAGCAGAACCAGGACTTGCTGGAGACGATCGCCACCCAACTGCTAGAAACAGAGGTGATTGAAGGTGAAACGCTCCACAGTTTGCTAAACCAGGTGCAACCAGTCGGTTAAACACACGCTGTCGGTAAGCATGAACGTCCCTTGTCTCACTGTAGATGAGGGGCGTTTGTTATAGCAAAAGGCAGAGGGCAGAGGGCAAAACTTATTTAACGTCAGTTCGGGATAAGAAAAGGTGAATTGCTGCTTCTAGAGCGGACTACAGACATTTGCGATCCGGCGTAAAAGTCAGATTTTCAGAAAATGCTGTTTAGGAGCGGGTTCAAAATTTACTTTTGGCTCAACCATAGCTCTTTCAGCGATTCCTTAACCCGAACTCAGGTTATCTAGCAGCGCTTTTGATCATCACGGTATGTCCTAACCAACCTCTTGATGGCTATATATTCTGAGGCTTCAGGCGATGGGTGAAAATGCGCTAGGGTAGGCGATGATTCCCCGCTACCAATGTCCTGATGCTTTTCTTACTGGCAACTGCTTCTACCCCGATCGCCCCAATCGACCTGTGGACAAAAACCAGCGGCACCTGGATCAACGTCGCCACAATTCTGTTTGGTACACTCTGCGGCTTGCTGCTGCGAAAAAGCCTCCCACTGGGAATGCAACGGGTCATCACGCAAGGAGTTGGGTTGGTGACGCTCTTTCTGGGGGTGACGATGGCAAGTAGTCTGCTCAAGGCGCAGGCTGGACGAGTGGATGGCATTATTCTGGCGCTGCTGGCGATCGTAGTTGGTGGGTTGCTCGGCGAAGGTCTGCAACTGGAGGAACGTCTGTACACGCTGGGAGAATGGCTCAAAGCACGCTTCAAGGGCGAAGGCAGTTTCACCGAAGGCTTCGTTGCCGCCAGTTTGCTCTTTTGCATTGGTCCAATGGCAATCATCGGCAGCCTCAACAATGGCATTGCTGGCGACAACACTGTTTTGACCATTAAAGCCACGATGGATGGTTTAGCGGCGATCGCCCTCACCAGCAGCTACGGCATTGGGGTTGGCTTCTCCAGCCTTATGATTCTTCTTTACCAAGGTGGACTGTCACTGCTGGCAGGGCTACTTCCCCAACTGCTGGCAAACCCCACCACCAATCCCCACGTTCTCATCACCTCCGGCGTAGGCGGACTCATCATTCTAGGCATTGGCTTAAATCTACTCGATATTGCGAAGATCAAAGTCGCATCTTTCTTACCTGCGTTGCTCATTGCACCCTTGCTTTATAGCCTCGCAAAATGGCTCACTTAGGGCTGGCTAACCAGTTGTTATGCATCACTCTCTATAGGGAATCCTATACTTGTTCACTGCCTTTGATATTTCCTCCTCAAATGCGTCCAACTCTTTGTGATACCTTCAGAAGTCGTGCATTATGGACATGGGATACCCTTGCGAGAGGAAGATCTGTAGATTGTCAAATTGGAGAAGAAACCTTAACAGACCTAAACATCCTTGAATTAAAGACACGCCATTCGTTCGAGATTTATAGCCGAACATTTACTAAACCTGAGGAAGGTTTGAATGGTGCTGATTGGGAGTGGTGGTTTACAGGTTCTAGTAGAAAGTGGATCGGCTTCCGAGTACAAGCTAAAGTCATAGATATTAGAAAAGACTCCTTTGCTCATCTTCACTATTACAAGGAAGATAAAAATAAAGTTCGACATTATCAATGCGATTCTCTTATCAAGAATGCATTACAGAAACCATTTCCCCGTATTCCCTTATACTGTCTTTATTTAAACTGGGTTAGCATACCTCAATTTCCTTGGAACTGTGCGACTTACTACCCAGTAGAAGAAAGCTATGGTTGTTCTATCTTGTCTGCTTTTACAGTTCGCTACTTAAGAAATATCAAAAGACGTAGATCCACGCACTTTAAAACCTTACTTAGTTATATTAATCCCTGGCATTGTTTGGTCTGTTGCCGTGGATATAGCCAAGGTGATTTACCAAACCGAGTTTTTAGATATTGGAGAGAATCTATCCTGGAGATTGAGAGAGAAACTCTCGAAGAACTTCCTACAGATATTCGCCAAGAGTTAAATAGTGGCTTAGAGAACTACCAGAGAATTTACAATCAAATCGAGCTAATGAATGAGCCCCCGGGTTATGTCACATTATTGCTTAATAATGAACTGGAGGAACAACCTGATATCGATCTGCGGGCACTAACTATTTTCAAAGAACGAGATCAAGGTGCGTAAACTCTACAAAACTTTAGGTTGGTTGTACCGTGATATCTAACAATTCGGATGCAGCAGCTTGGCTGAAGCCGCTTAGATGAGGTGCAAAGATTCCAGCAACGGCTGACCCAAACTTTAGATCGCATTTTACAAAACATAAACCTCCAAGAGTTGTGCTTTTAAAAACGCTTGTCAGAAAGTTAGAGTCAGAATTCTCATCACTACGTTTTACCGTAGATGAAGAGAAGCATGTGGTGATTATTCCGCCTATTCATGAAGAAATTGGCAGCATAGAAATTGAGGACGACTTAAATGAACTGATTGTGATTGTTGGTAATTTCACTCACTGGCACGCTGGTTGTTACAGAGAGGAGCTTTCGGATATAGAAAGATCAGAAGCCGTAGCAGAAGATGTAGTCGGTTTTTTACATGATTTGTTCAATGACAAAATCGTGATGTGGGGAAGTCACAAAGGAGGCGGCGGTTTTACTTACAGAGATAATATGCAAAGCCAAGCGTCCTATCTAGGCAAGCATCAGAAATGGCTTTGGTCTGGGCTACTTTCTGAGTAATTGGCGATCGCTGATTTTTCAGGACGTGTTTGCAGCCGCAGACGGCAAAGCCAATTGTCCAGCTTAAAATGAAAGGGTTCTGTTGAAACTAGGTCAAGCCGATGATAATTCGACACCCCCGCTATAGCAAAGAAGAATTTGCCCGCCGTGGTGATGAGCTTTATGAAACTCAGGTTCGTCCTCAGATCGAAGAAGGCAATCACGGCAAGATAGTGGCGATCGATATTGAAACCGGGGCGTTTGAACTGGCAGATGAGACAATGGCTGCAACCCGGCAACTTTATGAACGTGTACCGGACGCTCAGCCCTGGGTCGTTAGAATCGGCTATCGTGCCGTTCACCGTTTTGGCGCGCGGAGTTTGAACGATGCTCTATGATGCAGGGACGTGTGAATCAGCGGTGAGGAAATCGATAAACTGTCGTGCGCTGCGACCCGATCGCCCGTTGTGTCGCGTTGCCCACTGGAGTGCCTGATACTCCAGAGTCTCTGAGTCAAGCTGAATCCCTGCTTGCTGAGCGAGATGATGAATGATTTGCAAGTACGTCTTTTGATCGGCAGGTTCAAAGGTGAGGGTTAAGCCAAAGCGATCGCTAAACGAAAGCTTTTCCTGCACCGTATCCCAGGCGTGGACTTCATCGCCATCGCTGGGACGGGGACGATCGCCAAAAAATTCGCGGATGAGATGCCGTCGATTGGAGGTGGCATAGACCACTACATTTTGCGATCGTGCCGTGAGATTCCCCTCCAGCACTACCTTCAGCGCCTTGTACGCATCCTCATCTTCCTCAAAGGACAGATCATCCACGAAAATAATGAATTTTTGCGGCAGGTTTCGGAGTTGTTCGACGATCGCAGGTAGATCCGTCAGTTCTGCTTTAGCGACCTCAATCAGGCGCAGACCCTCCTCTCCAAAGCGGTGCAGCAAGCCTTTTACCAGTGACGATTTGCCAGACCCCCGACTGCCATAGAGCAGCACATGCAGCGCGGGATAGCCCTTGAGCAAAAACATCGTATTTTTCAGCAATGCCTCTTTTTGAGACTCGTACCCCACCAGATCTGTTATCTGCACGCGATCAGGATAGGCAATGCCCACCAATGCTCCCGACTGCCAGCGAAACGCTTTGTACTGAGCGAATAGTCCCACACCCTGCTTGTGATAGTGGTTGGCTAATGGTTCTAAGGCATCACCCCAGTTCGATGCAGATTGTACGGTCGATCGGAGCCACTCCAAACTTGTCGCCTCTGGGTATTGCCAAACGACAGGAGCCACTTTGAGATGCGCCGCCACCTTAACAGTCTGACTAAGCTGCTGACCATCACACGTATAAAATTGCTGCAACACCTGGAGATCAGAACGTGCCGCCTCTATCAATGCAGATGGCAGATGATCTAAAGCTGTACGCTGCGCCTGTTGGGTAAACGGGTTGTCAGCATGTAAAAGTTGGGTCAGCAGATGATCTTGCCAGCTTTGCTTGCTGTCTGCCAGAGCGCTAAACCAGTCACCATATGCCAGCAAGCATTCTGTATTTTCGGCAGCGGTGTTGCGCTCGGCGTGACGAAGGGCTTGCAATAGCGCCAAAAACGCCCGTCCAATGGGGTCACTGAGCACCGATCGATACACCAGAAAAGAGGCAGCTTGATGAAGGAGCGGTTGAACTGAAGCGATCGCGGGTGTAGTCATTAAAAGGATGAAGGCTAAAGGATAAAAAAGGATGAAGGCTAAAGGATAAAGGATAAAAAAAGGCTAAAAGTAGAGAGTTTGCAGCCGATCGATTATTTGAGCAACCGAAAGATCCTTGGTTCTTACAGAACACCTTTATGCGAGCATTCACAGGCATCACAATGACTCCCCTTTCTACTACCCATGCTGCCCTAATGAGCAGTATCACCTGTGGCATCAGCCGCCTGACACTGGGTGCAAAGCCCAAAGAATTCCAGCATGTGATAGTAGATTTTGAACTGATAGGACTGATTCAACTGCGCTTCTAGCTCATGCACCGGGCAGGTATCAATGGGAATCGAACCGCCGCACTGCAAGCAGGTTAGATGATGCCGATCTTCCTGCACCAGACTGTAGAGCGACTCTCCGCTTGCCATCGTTCGTGCCTGCACCACCCCTTCCAGCTTTAACGCCTCCAACGCCCGATACACCGTCGCCAAACCCATTGCCTGATCACAGTTCCGCAGTTCCACAAACAAATCTTGCGCGGAAATGGCGCGATCGAGGTGTTTGAGAAGGCTGATGATCCGTTCCTGGCTACGAGTGCGACTGGCTTTCATGGAAGAGAGGTGAGGAGTGAGGGGTCAAGGGGGTTGTTAGTTGTTAGAAGTTAGTTGTTAGAAGGAATGAGAAGTCAGAAGTCAGAAGCGGAGGGGCAGAGGAAGCAAGGGGGCAGAGGGAGAGTGATCAACAGTCAGCGGTCAAAGTCAGCTTTTTAGCCTTCAGCCTACCCTATGCATTCGGCAGGCTTCGCCAACGGGGAGCAAGCTATAGCCTTTGGACTTCTCTAAAAACTAACAACTAACAACCAACAACCAACAAGCGGTAGCATCAATAACGGTAAACGCACTCGCAGGAAACAACGGTGACTCAGACGTATCATGCTCAAATCTATGTTACTTTGCGCCCGTCAGTTCTTGACCCAGCGGGAACAGCCGTACAGTCTGGGCTGAAGCACATGGGCTACGAGAATGTGGCTCAAATACGCATTGGCAAGTACGTTGAGTTGACCTTAGAGGCGGCTAGCGAGGACGTTGCCCGCGAACAGATCGATCGCATGTGCGATCAATTGCTGGCAAACCCGGTGATTGAGAATTATCGGTTTGATTTGCAGGCAATGTCTATGAGTGGGGAGTAGGGAGTGGGGAGTAGGGAGTCGGGGGAAGAGTTATGCCCAGGGATTTGGCTCACCAGGGCTGGACGGCTGGAGGGTGGCGGCATCGACGTTGAGGGTTTCGCCCATCGTGGAAACACGATCGCCCAAAATGAGTTTGCGTCCCCGTCGTGTTTCTACCGTCCCATTGACCTTCACTTCGCCTGACTGGATCAGCAGTTTCGCCTGCCCTCCGGTCGAGACAATGCCCGCCGCCTTCAAAAATTGATCCAGCTTAATCACATCTGTCGTCATACTCAATTCTGCTCTTGCCCAGGGCGATCGTTCAATGATAGCTATATCCTGACATGCGGCTCCCACTACTAGAAGTGAGGAGTCAGGAGTTAGGGGGTAGAAGGGATGAGGGATGAAGGGGAAAGGGAAAAGGAGGATAAGGCTAAAGGATGAAGGCTAAAAAGTTGATGGCTGACCGCTCTTCAAACTCAAAACTCTTAACTCAAAACTCTTAACTTTTCCCCCTACTCCCCACTCCCTACTCCCTACTCCCATGCCCTCCCAAGCCTCGCTGCGGCAACGTCTACGCCAAATTGACCAGCAGAACTACAAGGCGTACAAGGATTTACGCGGAAGCTATGAGTTTGATGGCTTTACGTTGTGGCTCGATCGCATTCAGGGTGATCCGTTTGCGGCACCGAGTCAGTGTCGGGTGAGGATACGGCAGGCGATCGCGGGCTTTCCCAAAGACCTTTACCGTAATCACAGTCGGGCGATCGCGCTGCGAGATTATCTGACTCGGCAGTTCGATCGAGCGGCACAGTCCATTCGTCAGCATCGGGGGAGTGGCAGCAGCGGGCTGATTGCGATTGCCCAACCCAAACAAACGATCCTGGAGCGCACCTCGGCGTTTATTGACGATGAGTGGTTAGAAATCCGGTTTGTCGTCGGGTTGCCTGCTTTTGGGCGACGGGTGGCAGGGCTTCAGGCGGCGGAGTTGTTGTGTGATGATTTGCCTCAACTGGTCGATCGCCTCCCCTACCAGGCTCTGGATGCAAGAGTTGTCCAACGCCATGTCGAAGCCGCTGAAGATGCTGACTGGTTGAGACAACAGCTCTCCGATCGTAAGCTGGTTGCCTTTGTTGCCGATGGGGCTGTGTTGCCGCGTCAGAGTGGCGTGGACGATCGCCCCTTGCCCGATGGCATTCCCTTTCAGTCGCCAAACTCGTTGCGCGTGGAGTTTACCTGCCCCAATCGCGGTGTGATCACGGGCATGGGCATTCCAGCAGGTGTGACGCTGATTGTCGGTGGAGGCTATCACGGCAAATCGACGCTGCTACGGGCGATCGAGGTTGGCGTTTACACCCACATTCCCGATGACGGGCGCGAATTTGTGCTAACCCATCCAGCAGCGGTGAAAGTACGGGCAGAAGATGGGCGCAGTGTGGCGGGAGTGAACCTGTCGCCCTTTATCAACCATTTGCCCCTGGGACGATCGACCACGCAGTTTTCGACCCAAAACGCGAGTGGCAGCACGTCTCAAGCCGCCGCCATGATTGAAGCGATCGAAGCAGGCACGAAACTCCTGCTGGTGGACGAAGATACAGCAGCGACGAATTTTATGATCCGCGATCGTCGAATGCAGGCATTGATCGCCAAAGATCGGGAACCCATCACGCCCTTTATCGACAAGGTGCGCCAACTGTACACCGATCACGGAGTCTCGACCATCCTGGTGATGGGTGGCAGCGGCGACTACTTCGATGTGGCGGATACCATCATCGCCATGCAGGACTTTCAACCGCAGGAAGTGACGGCTCAGGCACAGGCGATCGCGCAGCAGTACGTGACCGATCGGGCTCCTGAAGGTGGCACCCAGTTTGGCACGCTGACCCCTCGCTTCCTGACGGTTCAGACCGACTCAGACGACGATCGCCCCCCCAAACGCAAAGTCCGCGATTTAGACACGATCGTGCTGGGTCACGACGAAATTGACCTCTCAGCCGTCGAGCAAATTGCCGAAACGGGACAGTTGAGGGCGATCGCCGCCATGCTGATCTACCTGCAACAACACTACCTCGACGGCGCCCATCCGCTCACCGAAGTCCTCGACTACGCGATGGCAGACCTCGCAGCAGGCGGCTTTGATGACATCATCGGGTTTCCGCAAGGTGACTTCGCCTCCTTTCGCCGCTTTGAGTTAGCCGCAGCCATCAATCGGTGGCGATCGCTTTGTACGCATGAGCAAACCGGAGAATCAAGATCAAACCGCCAGTGACGTTTTTCTGCTTGAATTTATCGATTCTTGAGACCAGGGCTATTTGATTCTGTCGAAAGCTCGGTGGGCAGCGAATGGAAACAGATGAACCGGATGATTTTTTCAGTCGTTGTAGGCATCGTATCCGCTTCATCCGTTATCAAATCTGTTGCCAATCAGACTCTATGTTTAGCATAAAATGCTCCTGTTCTTGAGTCTGTACTTAGATTTCTTTGAGGAAGTGTTTCACGCTTTGTTTCCAGAGATTTTGATCAACCGTGACAAGTAAATCATGTCCTGCGGTGGGAAAGATCACCAATTTCTTGAAACCGTGGAGATTCTGAACAATTTGATTGATTTCTGTCAGGCTAGTCCATCGATCGCGCTCACCTTGCAGCAACAGCGCAGGGCATTTCACTTGACTGGCGTACATCACTGGATTGTGGGTAAACCCATTAAGTTGATGCTGAACACTGCCCCAAAAAACAAGCAGTTCTGCTAATGGGAATGTGGGCACATGGACTGCTCTTAATCGGCTTCTAACCGCATCCAGAAGACGCGTAAACGGAAGCTCAAGAATAACTGCATCGGGTTGAATCTCTTTCTGAGCGATCGCCTTCAGGATAGCGCCAGTACCCATCGAAACACCATACAGCACGATCGGTCGTTTAAGCTTCAAACGTTGAGCATACTGCATCGCCACCACTACATCATTGGCTTCCCGTGCTCCCAGCGTTGTTGTGTTACCGCTAGAACCACCAACCCCTCGAAAATCGACTAATAGCGTGTCATAACCTAGCGTATGAAAGCTTTTGGCGGGTGCTAAAAGTTGTTTTGCTTTGCTACCACCGTTACCAGGAAAGAGTAAAACAGTTCCTTGCGATGGCGAAGTTTGAACCGGAATCAACCAGGTTTCTAACCACTCCGTCTGACTAATGGCAATTCGTTGTGTCGTATATTCAAGCCCAACCTCGATCGGACGTTTGGAGCTACTCGGTCTCGGTAGCCCGACGCTGAAATGACCTGGCGCGCTAAAATGCGTCAGAGCATACGCGCCCGTAAACGCCAGAAGGTTGAGCACAAAAAAGACCATCAGAAAAACCTGATAAAGACGTTTTCTGCCGTTTCTACTTAACCTGACTCGTCTCAACGTCTGCATTCACTGCCTATTTAATGATCAATTTATCTTAGTAGACTGTGTGAGGTGCTGATTGACTGACGAAAGTCTTGAAAGGCTTGTCGCTTCGTTGCTCACCCGCCCGTGATTTAAATCCGGGCTAATGGTACGAAACCCGTTAAAACGGGTTGTCAGGTGTTCCTAGTCCTCTACCCTTCGGGAAGGCAAGACCTAGAGAGGACTTTCTGCCATCAGCCCGCACTTGAGTGCAGGGCGGGTTCAAGTACTCGCTCAAAGATTTGTCAGTCAACCAGGTGTGAGGCGATAGGTGTAACGCATCACCTGCCTGAATTTTCGATGCGTTACGTTGCCGCTAGGGGCTGTCATCAATTACAACTACATATCACTGACAGTAAGGGTTCCCGCCCCTAGCCTGGTGTGTTGGGACGGGCGCGATGATGCTGATACCACAAGCTTTTAGAGCTAATTGATGACGCGCCCTAGTGCATCCTACGATCGTAGGCAGCCTCATAAAGCTTTGGTACAACGTGTCTTAGTCATTAGCCGCTCGTTCAACGGCTCTGCTACAGGCTCTCGAAGATTGACGAAGCTCCTTACGATTGACAAAGCTCTTTACGGCTAACAAAAAGATAGGTGGTCATTTTTCCTTTCCCTTTTACATGAATGGTGCCCCATTTTTCAAAGACGTAACGATCGCACAAGCGATGATAAATGGCTTCTGTCACCTGAATTTTGCCAGCCAACCCTTGAGACTCCATGCGACTGGCAGTATTGACCGCATCGCCCCAGAGGTCGTAGCTAAATTTACTGATGCCAATCACGCCAGCAACGACTGTGCCAGTGTTGATGCCAATGCGGAGCCGAATCGGTTGACCGGCTGCCTGGGCAAACTGTTTGATCTCGCGGCGCATGGCGATCGCCATTTCCATGACTGCTTCGGCATGGTCGGGACGAGGAATTGGTACACCTCCAGCCACCATATACGCATCGCCGATCGTCTTAATTTTTTCTAACCCAAATTGCTCCGCCAGTTGATCGAACGTAGAGAAAATCTGGTTTAATAGCTGCACCAGTTCCAGAGGGGTGAGTTGGGCAGAAAGGGGCGTAAAATCGACAATATCCGCAAATAAAATTGTCACCTCATCGAACCGTTCCGCCAGCACGCCCTGATCTTGCTTCAGCCTGTCTACAATGGCGCGGGGTAGCACATTCAACAAAAGCTGGTCAGATTTCTCTTGCTCCGCTTTGAGTGCCTCTTGCATCTGTTGCCGCTCCCGAATCTCTTGCTGAAGTTGCTGATTCTTCTCTTTCAGCATTTCTGCTTGCCGATGAAGTTGTTTCTGCAAGCTTGCCAACAAAGGCGTGTTCCCTCTGTTTTGGAGTAGCCAATGGGCTTGCTGCTCGAGCAGTTTCTTTTTCAACGTCTGAATCGTCAGTTGGTGCTCAATTCGTACCAGTACTTCTTGCACTAAAAAGGGCTTGACCATGTAGTCTACCCCACCGATTTCAAAGGCTTTCAATTTGTCTAAAACTTGACTTTGCTCACTCAAGAATATTACAGGAATATTTTGAGTTTGAGGCGTTGCTTTTAATTGCTGACAAACTGTATAGCCGCCAGTTTCCGGTAAGTTAATGTCTAGAAAAATTAAGTTGGGTGCAAAATTCTGGGTAACATCTAATACATTCAAACTATCTGTAACCACACGAATTTCGTAGCCTGCATCGCTTATTGCTTCCAGCAGGCTACTGATTAGCTCTGGTGTATCATCTACAACCAGAATTCGTTGTTTAGAGTCAGGAGAAACAACCACCTAAATGGCTAGTAAGGGTTGATAGGTATTAGATAACGGGTGTGCCATGCTTCAAATGTTAGCCCACCGATCAGTTCCGATTGGAAAAGTTGCGATCGATCGCTCTATCATTCACGCTTTCGATCGCAAAAGTAGATGCTTCTCTGCCGATACTATAGCGGTTCTGATTTGAGTCAGGCGAGGGGAATAGGGAGGAGGGAGAAGGCAGGAGGCAGAAGGCTAAAGGCTAAAGGATGAAGGCTAAATGTTAGCCCACTGAAAAGCTAAAACTCACTTTCCCTTGCTTCCCCTGCTTCCCTTTTCTTCCCCTGCCTCCCCTGCTTCTCTGCTTCCCTTTTCTTCCCCTGCTTCTCTGCTTCCCTGCTTCCCCCACATCCCCTGCCTTGCTCCATCGTGAGCGTGCGTTGTCGGCTCAACCTGGGAACCCTTAAAGTTTCAGCAGCTTATACGCCTTAATTCCTATTAATTACCTTTCTACGTGTGATGAAACCTTCAGCCACTGCTATGCTCGTTACCCCACCGCAGCATCAAACGTCGCCACCACCGACTGGTAAGTTACTGTTAGGGGCGATCGGAGTCGTCATTCTACTGGCACTGATCGTCCTGCTTGGCTGGATGATCAATAACCCGATGCTAAAGAGCGGTTTTCCCGGTAGCCCTGCCACCATGAAAGCCAATACAGCCTTTTGCTTTCTGCTGTCTGGGGTATCGCTAGGGATGATTTCGCTTCAGTCAAACCTGAAAACGGCACCATTCAGAAAGAAACTAAAGTATTTAATCTTTAGCTGTTCATGTTTAATGCTCCTGATCGCGCTTCTCACGCTTAGCGAATATGCGTTTGGCTGGAACTTGGGCATTGATCAACTGCTGTTTCAAGATGCGGCTCCTTCGGTGGCAACGCCTTATCCAGGCAGGATGGGAGTCAACACTGCGATTAACTTTGTCCTGACCGGAACAGCAATTTTGTTGCTATCCCATAAAACCAGGCGCAATTATTGGTTGGCTCAGAGTTTGGGGTTCATAGTGGGGTTAATTGCGCTGCTGGCATTGATTGGGCACCTGTTTGGGGTCAATCTCTTGCAACGAGTGGTGATTATTTCGAGCACGATGGCGATTCATACCGCGATCGCCTTCACCCTCTTGAGTGGCGTTATGTTGCTCATGCACCCGCAGCAGGGCTTTATGCGATCGCTCACCAGCCCTTTAATGGGTGGACTGATGGCACGGTGGCTGCTGCCCTGGGCGATCGGCTTTCCGGTGGTGCTCGGCTGGCTCATCCTTCGGGGTAAACAGTACGGTTGGTATGACACTGCTTTTATGAGCGCCCTTCAGGTCATCGTCATGACCATCACCTTCGCGATTTTGATTGGCGGTACGGCACAATCGATGAACCGGATCAACGCCATGCTGCGCCAAAGTCAGGTCGAACTGAGGCAGACCAATGAGAACTTAGAAAGCCGTGTTGCGGAACGGACGGCTGCATTACGGGAAGCCAATGATCGCCTGCAAATTGAACTATCGCAACGGCAGCGAGCCGAGCAGTCATGGCAGGAGAGCGAAGAGCGGTTGCAGACCTTTATGGATTACACACCTGCCCCCAGTTGGATCACCGATATTGATGGTCAAATCCTCTATCTCAACCGCGCCTACATTCAAACCTTTCAGCTACCAGAGGGCGATCCGATCGGCAAAACCGTGTTTGACCTGTATCCAGCCGAGTTTGCCCAACAGTTTCTCGACAATATCCGGATGGTGGCTGAAACCGATCAGGTCGTGGAAGCGACCGAAGTGGCTCCCCGACTGGACGGCACGATCGCCAATTTTTTGGTGTACAAATTTCCCATGCGTAGCGCAACGGGTCAACGTCTGGTCAGTGGAATTGCCGTCGATATCACCGATCGTCAGCGGGCAGAAACCGAACTCCGGGTGATGAGTGCGGTGATGGAAAATGCCGTCGAAGGTATCTCCCGCCTCGATTCCCAGGGGCGCTACACCTTTGTTAACCCGTCCTATGCTCACACGGTCGGCTATGAGCCAGAAGCGATGCTGGGTATGGATTGGCAACAAACCGTGCATCCAGACGATGTGGAGCCAATGCTCACCGCTTACCATCAGATGCTCCAGGATGGCAAAGTGGAAGCTGAAGCCAGAGGCATCCGCAAAGATGGTTCCCAGTTCTACAAACAGGTGGTCATGATTTCTGCCTACGACGAACAGCAGCAATTCAACGGGCACCACTGTTTCATGAAAGACATCACCGATCGCAAACAAGCAGAAACAGCCTTGCAAAACCTTGCCCATAAGCTAGAGCAAAGTAATCAAGAACTCCAAATCTTTGCCTTTGTCGCCTCCCACGACCTCAAAGAACCTCTCCGCACCATCTGCAACTTCAGCAACCTGCTCCAGAGCCGCTGTGGAAAACAACTCAGCGACCAGGGCAAAGACTACATCAACCGGATGCAAAGTGCTGCCGAACGAATGCAAACCTTGATTGATGACCTTCTTTCGCTCTCCCGCGTAACCTCCCAGGCACAACCGTTTGTTCCGGTTGACTTAAACCAGGTTGTAGAAAGGGTCTTATCTGGCTTAGAGATGAAAACTCAAGAAACCCATGCAGCCATTGCCGTAGAGGCATTACCCACATTGACAGCAGACCCCACCCAGATGCATCAACTGCTGCAAAACCTGATCAGCAACGCGCTTAAGTTTCATGGTGATCAGCCCCCCACGGTCACAATTGGGAGCCAATGGATACGGCAACTGAATGCTAAAGGCAGTAGCACCGCTGAGCACGTTCAAATCAGCATTCAAGATCAGGGCATAGGGTTTGATGAACAATATGCCGATCGCATCTTCAAAATCTTTGAGCGCTTACATGGTCGCAGCGAATACGAAGGCACTGGTATTGGGTTAGCCATCTGTCGTAAGATTGTCGAACGTCACAACGGCACCATCACCGCCCAAAGCACTCCCGGCAAGGGTTCCACCTTTTTAATCACCCTTCCCATCCAGCAACCTGCGTAGTTGTTAGTTTTTGGTTGTTGGTTGTTAGTGGCTAACTTAGGATCGTGGACTAAATAACCTGAGTAGGTTGGGTTGAAGCATGAAACCCAACACTTCCACAGATGCTGGATTTCGTCATCTCAAGCCAACCTACAAAAGTCAATATTATTTAATCAAGTTGCTCCCCTATGAACGCTTGCCAGATTCCCTTCCTGCTGTTGGCTGCCGATGACAACCCCGACGATCGCCTGCTCATTCAAGAAGCATGGCAAGAAGTCAGTCCGGTGGAGCTACAGATCGTCGGCAATGGTGAGGAATTAATGGATTTTCTCTACCGTCGGGGTCAGTATGCCGACTCAACCACACCTTCATCGCCCAACCTGATTTTGCTCGACCTGAATATGCCCCGCAAGAATGGGTATGAAGCGCTCCAGGAAATCAAGACAGCGCCCGCATTAAAAAAAATTCCTGTGGTTGTGTTGACCACCTCAATCGCCAAAGCGGATATCGATCGCAGTTACGAACTGGGAGCCAGCGGACACATCACAAAGCCCAACTCGTTTGACGAATTTACCGAGCAAATGCAGGCGTTGTACAGCTATTGGTTTAAAACGGTTAATTTACCTGCGATTAAGTAGGGCAGAGGGAGGAGAGTTAGGATTTGTAGTGGCTAAAAATTGAATACTAAGATTTAAAAATATTTTCAAAGATTATCTTCAGACATTCAAGAGCATGGTTGCCTAAAGGCTTCAAGCGATCGAAGAAACGACCATCGCTTCTTAAAGAGAAACAAATCAAAACTAAAAGACAGATTGCTTTGCTCAGGTTAATTGGCAGCAATGGCGATGGTTTTGCGTCCGCAAATTTATCATGTTGCTTTTTACAATGCCTGAAAGATTAGTGTCTTTACGGATTCCTCGCATAGTGAAATTACTTGATAATTTGACTTTGCCGATCAAGCTCAAGCAAACTTTATTCGGCTCTACATGGATTTACAGTTGTTTGATTGATTGGATCAGCGCGATCGTCCCTGGACTATATGCAAGAGGCTCTTCACACACTCACGACAGCGGAACCGTTCATACCCCACGGTTACTGCTATCTCTGGAAGCCCGCTCTGGTGTGGTTGCACCTGGCTTCCGATGCGCTGATTGCGATCGCCTATTATTCCATTCCCATTACCCTGCTTTATTTTGTTCGCAAGCGGCAAGATCTTCCTTTCAACTGGATCTTTCTACTCTTTGGCAGCTTTATTGTTGCGTGTGGCACCACGCACGTCATGGATGTGTGGACGCTCTGGTATCCCACCTACTGGGTTTCTGGCATCCTCAAAGCTGTAACCATGCTCATTTCAGTCTGGACAGCCATTCTGCTGGTGCCCCTGGTGCCCAAAGCGCTGGCATTGCCCAGTCCGGCACAGTTGGCACTTGCCAATCAAGCTCTGGCAGAGCAAATGGTGCAGCGACAACAAGCAGAGGAAGCCTTACGCGAGTCCAATGGTGCGCTCGAAAGCCGGGTGCAGGAGCGCATGGCTGCACTGACTCGCAGTGAGGCACAACTCAGACAGGTAAACGAAAACCTGGAACTCCGGGTTGTCGATCGCACCGCAGAATTGACACAAACCAACGATCGCCTCCAGCACGAGTTGATGGAGCGGCAACGGGCAGAAGCCAAGCTCCAGGAAATTACCACACTGCAACAGGCTATTCTCGATAGTGCTAACTTCACAATTATCTCCACCGATACAAACGGTATCATCACTAGCTTCAATACCAGAGCTGAGACGTTACTGGGCTATGCTGCTACAGAAATGATTGGTCAGGCGACTCCCGCCATCATTCACGATCGGGCAGAGGTCGCATTCCGCGCCCAGACGCTTTCTCAAGAGTTGGGCACATTTATTGAGCCAGGGTTTGAGGTGTTTGTTGCTAAAGCCAAGCGGGGAAAGGTTGAGGAACGGCAATGGTCTTACCTTCGCAAAGATGGCTCTCGCTTCCCTATACTACTGTCTGCCACCGCTTTACGAGACCCCATAGGGAACCTGACGGGTTTTTTAGGCATTGGCAGCGACATCACTGCGCGCAAAGCTGCTGAAGCTGCCCTCAAAGAAAGTGAAGAGCGCTTTCGGGGTGCGTTTGACTATGCCGCTATTGGGATGGCGCTGGTTGGGTTGGAAGGGCAATGGCTGAAGGTCAATCGTTCTCTCTGTGAGATGATTGGCTACTCTGAACTGGAATTGCTGCAAACCGACTTTCAAACCATTACCCATCCCGACGATCTGGAAACGGATCTGGGTTATGTGCAGCAACTCCTCAAGGGTGAAATTAGTTTCTACCAGATGGAGAAGCGCTATTTCCATAAACAGGGGCATGTGGTGTGGATTCTGCTGAGTGCTTCACTCACCCGTGATGACCAAGATCGTCCGCTGTACTTTATTCCACAAATTCAGGATATTAGCGATCGCAAAGCCGCCGAAGCTGCTTTACGCGAGAGTGAAGAACGTCTACAACTGTCGCTGGAAGGGTCAGGCGATGGCTTGTGGGATTGGAACATTGCAACCGGAGACGTGTATTACAGCCCTCGCTGGATGGAAATGTTGGGCTATGAACCCGACGAACTGCCAGGAGACTTGAGTACGTGGGCTCGCCTGATGCATCCGGAGGATAAAACCTGGGTGTCTGAGATTTTAGAGGCACACCTCAAAGATGGTTCCGTACCCTACCACTTTGACTATCGGGTGCTCACCAAAGCGGGTGAGTGGAAACGGATTGCCGATTACGGGAAAGTCGTGGTGCGCGATCGGGCAGGCAAGCCGTTGCGAATGTCGGGCACGCACAAGGATATTAGCGATCACAAACAGGCAAAAGCAGACTTGCGAACCCTTGCCACCCAACTGGAGCAGAGCAACCAGGAACTCCAGAATTTTGCCTTCGTTGCCTCTCACGACCTTAAAGAACCTCTCCGCACCATCCGCAACTTTAGCAACCTGCTCCAGAGCCGCTGTGGCAAGCAACTCAACGACCAGGGTAAAGACTACGTGAACCGGATGCAAAATGCCGCTCACCGGATGCAAACGCTGATTGACGACTTACTTTTGCTGTCGCGCATCAGCACTCAAGCAGAGCCGTTTGTATCGGTTGATTTAAATCCCATTGTTGAAACCGTCTTATCAGGCTTGGAGGTGAAAATTCAGGAAACCAACGCGGCGATCGACATTGAGCCGCTCCCCACACTGGAGGCAGACCCGACGCAGATCCATCAACTGCTGCAAAACCTGATCAGCAATGCGCTCAAGTTTCATGGTGATAAGCCGCCAGTGGTAAAAATTCGCAGTCAGGTTTTGATGCTGCCTTCTGCCAAACAAAACCTGCTCACCAAACAGATGTACCAAATCAGCATTCAAGATCAGGGCATTGGCTTCGATGAACAATATCGCGATCGCATTTTCAAAATCTTCGAGCGCCTTCATGGACGCAGTGAATATGAAGGCACCGGCATTGGGTTAGCCGTCTGCCGCAGAATTGTGGAGCGTCATAACGGTAGCATTGTCGCTCAGAGCGCTCCCGGAAAAGGCTCTACGTTTACGATCACCCTGCCAATAAAACAATTTGTGCAAGCCGCTAAGGACATTTAACCAATGGATACTTTAAAGGTTCGTTCCATTTTACTGGTCGCCGATGACAACCCCGACGATCGCCTGTTGATTGAAGAAGCATGGCAGGAAGCGAGTTCAGTCAATCTCCAACTGGTTGAAGATGGCGAGGAGTTGATGAACGTGCTGCATCACCGCAGCAAACTCTTTGCCGCCGATTTGTCTGATGTACCCAACCTGATTTTAATAGACCTGAATATGCCCCGCAAGAATGGCTATGAAGCGCTGGCAGAAATCAAAACAACGCCCGGTCTGAAAAAAATTCCTGTGGTTGTGATGACCACCTCAGCCGCCCGGTCTGACATCAACCGGAGCTATGAATTAGGTGCGAGTGCTTACATTACCAAGCCAAATTCATTTGATGAATTAGTTGAGTTAATGCAAGTGCTCCATAACTATTGGTTTGAAACCATCACGTTACCCGATTAACGATCGTGACAAGGGTTGCTTCTCTACTGGTTTGAGATCGTCGCTTTACCGGATTAAAGATTATGACAGACCTGGATGTTCACCGAATTAAAGTTCTCCTAGTTGAAGATAACGAGGACGACTTTCTAGTGACTCGCGAATTACTGGCAGATGTGCGGGAGTTCCGCTATGAGGTGGAGTGGGCTTCTACCTATGAGGCTGCCCTGATCGCGATCGCCCAACAGAAGCACGATATTTATCTGCTCGACTATCATCTCGGTGTTCACAACGGGTTAGAGGTACTTCAGGAAGCAGTCACCAGTGGCTGCAACGCACCCATTATTTTGCTCACTGGCACAGCACCGCGCCAGGTGGATATAGAAGCGATGCGGCTAGGGGCAACCGACTTTCTCTGCAAAGACGAGATCAGCACCGAGCTACTGGAACGCGCCCTCCGCTATGCCATCCGCCAAAAAACCTCCGAAGAAGCGCTGCGCCAGCAGGTAGAACGGGAGCGGTTAACCACCCAAATCGCCCAACAGATCCATCAATCCCTCGAACTGGATGAAATTCTTGACACGACCGTCACCGAAATTCAGCAATCGCTTAACGCCGATCGCGTCCTGATTTACCGCTTTGAGCCAGACTGGAGCAGCACCGTTATTGCCGAAGCAGTTACCAACAACTGGCAGCCGTTGCTGGGCATGGCAATCACCGATACCTACTTCACAACAGCCCAGAGACAGACCTATCAGCAAGGCATTGTCAACGCGATCGCCAATGTCCAGACCGCAGGCTTCAGCGAATGCCACCGCGACCTGCTTACACAACTTCAAGTCCGGGCAAAGCTCATTGTGCCAATTTTGTTGAATGAGAGCTTAAGGAATCGGAGCAGGGAGGCGAGGGGGGCAGGGGAAGTAGGGGAGGCAGGGGAGACAGGGGAGGCAGAAGGCAGAGGGCAGGAGGCAGAAGGAGAGCCATTATTAACAACTAACAACCAAAAACTAAAAACTGCTACCCCACACCCCACACCCCACACCCCACACCTCTGGGGCTTACTCGTTGTTCACCAGTGCAACGCGCCGCGACAGTGGCAACCCATCGAAGTTAATTTGTTGCAGCAATTGGCAACGCAGGTGGCGATCGCGATTCAGCAGTCAGCTTTCTATCAACAGTTGCAGACCGCCAACCAAAAGCTTCAGCGGCTTGTTGCACTGGATGAATTAACCCATATTCCCAATCGGCGCTGTTTTGCGGCCCATCTTGAACAGGAATGGCGGCGACTGGCGCGGGAACAGCAATGCTTGAGCCTCATCTTCTGCGATATTGACAACTTCAAACGCTATAACGATACCTATGGTCATGTCGCTGGCGATACGTGTTTACATCAAATCGCTCAGGCAATTGATGAGACCAGTCGTCGTCCGGCTGACTTAACTGCCCGCTACGGGGGAGAAGAGTTTGCGGTCATTCTGCCCAATACCAATAGTGCAGGCGCTGTCAAAGTGGTTGAAAAAATTCGTAGGGCGATCAGAGCACTCAACCTTCCTCATCACACGTCGTCTGTGAGTGAGCAGGTGACGTTAAGCTTTGGCATTGCCAGTATGGTTCCATTATGCACGGAGTCGCCTATCGTCCTGATCCACCAGGCAGATCAGGCACTTTACCAGGCAAAAGCAGAGGGACGCGATACCTACCACATCAGCCAGAGCCGAGAAAGCTCTAGAGATAAGGTATTCAAATAGCCTGCCGCGATCGCGTTTATCACTGGTTTGCAGCTAAAACCCTGGTTATCATCGGGAAGGCAAAATTACCGGATCCTAACATGCAATACCTCATTGAGAAATCCAGAGAAATGGATAGTATTCCCAGTAGCCAACCCATCAAAATCCTTCTGGTCGAAGATAACGAAGATGACTATGTTCTTACTCGTGATCTGTTGGCGGATGTGCAAGTGCCCCAGTTTGACCTGGAGTGGGCGGCAACCTATGAAACAGCGTTAGTGTCTATCTCCCAGCAACGGCACGATATTTATTTGCTTGATTACCATCTGGGAGAGCACAATGGGTTAGATGTGTTGCGTCATCTGCTCAGTCGAGATTATCATGCGCCCATCATTCTGCTGAGTGGAGCAGCTACCCGCACGGTGGATTTAGAAGCCATGCAGTTGGGTGCAACCGACTTTTTGTACAAAGATGAAATTAGTGTGGGCTTGCTGGAGCGATCGCTCCGGTATGCACTCAAACACAAACAAACAGAATTGCTCATTCGGAAAATTGCCGAAGATGCCAGCCGCAGTCAGCAGCAATATCACGCCCTGGTTAATTCTATTGATGGCATTATCTGGGAAAGCAACACCGACCAGTTTCGCTTCAACTTTGTGAGCCACCGCGCCGAACGGCTGCTGGGCTATCCCATTGAGGAATGGCTGACTGAACCCACGTTTTTACAGGATCATATCCATCCGGGCGATCGTGCCCAGGTGCTCCGCTTCTACGTCAATCACAGCCAGGGGCAGCAACCCCAGGAGTTTGAGTTTCGCATGATGGCGGCGGATGGGCAAACGATTTGGCTGCGAAACATTTTTACAGGTGTTGTTGAAAATAATCATCTAACCAAATTACGCGGGGTGATGGTGGATATCACCCAGCAACGGCAGATTGAGGACGCGCTATCTGAGAGTAAAGGCAGGTATCGTGCGGTGATGGAACAGAGCATTGAATGCATTTGCTTAATCAGTGCCTCCACCAAACAAATTATCGAAGCCAACCCCGCGACTGAGAGATTATTAGGCTATACCCTGGAAGAACTTTGGGATCGAACCATTTATGATCTTTTTGCAGACGATCCCGCCATATTGGATGAACGCATTCGAGAGAATGGATCTAGCAGGCACTTTTACCTGGGTGAATCGCAATATCGCCATAAAAATGGTGCCTTGATTGACGTTTCAGTCAGCATCAGTTTGATTGCCTATCAGAGCCGTGCGGTTTTCTGTATGATTGCCCGTGATGTGACCGAGCAGAAGCAGGCAGAGGCTATTCTGCGGCAGCAGGCAGAACGAGAAGCCATGCTGCGAGAAATCAGCCAGCAGATTCGTCGATCGCTCAATCTGCCCACCATTTTATCTACGGCAACGGCTGAAATTGCCCGATGCCTGCGAGTAGACGAAGCGGAGATTTTGCACTATAAACCGGAGCAAGAATGCTGGCAGATTGTTGCTCAGTATTGCCAGGACACCACACCCTGCTCGCGATCGCTGGGGTTAGTCATCGCCGATCATCCCAGCCATCTGACTGCCCAATTGAAGCGCACGCAGCTCATTCGGATTGATGACTTTAGTAGCTGCCACGATTCGTTTAAAGCAGGCTTTGCACCCATTCAGCAAGGTGCCTGGTTACTGGTGCCACTCCCCGTTGGCTCAATTGTTTGGGGCTGTTTGAGCCTGCTTAGAAGTCAACTTCCCGTGCTCTGGCAGGATGCTGAAGTGGAATTGATTGGTGCCGTGGTCGATCAACTGGCGATCGCCATTCAGCAATCAGAGCTGTATTCTCAGGTGCAGCAACTCAATATCGACCTGGAAGGTGAAGTGCAAAACCGCACTGCTGAACTGCAACTTGCCTACGACTTTGAGGCAACAGTGAAGCACATTATGGAAAAGGTGCGGGATAGCCTGGATGAAGATCAAATTTTGCAAACAGCCGTGCAAGAATTGGCAAGCACGCTGGGTGTAAAGTGTTGCAATGCAGCGCTCTTCAATTTAGAAGCAGGCACCTCCACCGTTCATTACGAATACTCGTCTGACTTACCACCCGTTCAGGGTCGGGTGTCACAGATGGATGCCTTCCCCGAACTCTACAGCCAGCTACTCGACAGCCAAACCTTTCAGTTTTGTTCACTCCTGGTCTACCCCGAACGCGGGCAGGTAACCATGCTGACCAGTTCCATCTTTGACGACCAGGGCGTATTAGGCGACTTGTGGCTCATTGATCAGAGTTATCGGATTTTTAGCCAGCGTGATCTTCAGCTTGTGCAACAGGTCGCCAACCAATGCGCGATCGCCCTGCGTCAGGCACGCCTTTATCACGTTGCTCAAACCCAGGTAGAAGAACTGGAACGACTCAATCGGCTAAAAGATGATTTCCTGAGCACGGTTTCTCACGAACTGCGATCGCCGATGGCAAGCATCAAAATAGCAACCAAGATGCTCGAAATCACGCTGCAACCAACAGGCATACTCGATACTGCCGACAGCACAGCCGCACGCTACCTACAGATTTTGCGATCGGAATGCAACCGCGAGACCAGCCTCATCAATGACTTGCTGGATTTAGCTCGTCTGGATGCTGGCACAGACCAATTAAACCTGACCCCTGTAGATCTCTCCACCTGGATTGCCGATCTGGTCGCTGCCTTTGAAACCCGCACCCGCGAACAGCAGCAAACGTTGACCACCCATCTACCGCCCCATCTACCTACACTCACCACTGACCTGTCTTACCTGGAACGCATTCTGACAGAGCTATTGCACAACGCCTGCAAATATACACCCCGTGGTGAAACCATCACCGTAGCAGTGGCGCTAGAGGATGAGGAAGCGGCAAGAGAGGGGGAAGAAAGGGAACCATGCTTGCTTTCCATAGCACCCTCACCTGCTCTAGCTTTAAACCTTCAGGTGAGCAATTCTGGTGTGAGCATTCCTGCATCTGAGTGCGATCGCGTCTTTGATAAGTTCTATCGCATCCCCAACAATGATCCCTGGAAACACGGCGGCACGGGTCTGGGGCTGGCTTTAGTGAAAAAACTCACCGAGCGTTTAGGCGCAACCATTCACGTTGAAAGTAGTCAGCAACGAGTCACCTTTACCCTGTGCTTTCCGCTGGCTGTTGCGGAGCGCGTGTAAGGCTACCGCTGCATAGCCTCATCTCACTGAGAAAGCACGATCCCAACTGGCAGTGATGGGATCTAACAAGAAGCTCATCACGGTTTTCTGACGGGTGACGATTTCTGCGGTTGCTGCCATACCCGGAGAGAGTAGCACTTCGCGATCGTGGGTTTTCACCGATCGCTGCTTGAGGCGCACCTGTACCGGAAAGACTAACCCCACGTTTGGCTGATTCACCGCATTGGGACTGACTTTGCTAACAGTTCCTTCAATCATGCCAAACTCCTGATAGGGAAAGGTTGCCAGTTTGACTTTCACTCTCATGTCCGATCGTACAAAACCCACATCCTGATTTTGCACGTTCGCTTCGAGAATGAGTTCTTCACCATCGGGCACGATCGACAGCACTTCATCGCCCGGTTGCACTGTAGATCCGGTTTTGCTGACTTTGATGTTGTAGACGGTGCCTGTCACCCCAGCGCGAACTGTACCGTGCTTGTGTTGCGCCTGTGCTTGCGTCAGTTTGCCATCAAGGTCGGTGAGTTCTTGCTGTTGTTTGTCAATTTGGGTCAAGATTTCGCTTTGCCGTTCCGCTTTTAGTCGCGTTACATTCTTGATTGCACCTTGATGTGCCTGCCTTGCTTGTTCGATCGCCTGTTCCTGTACCGCAATCTCCTTTTGCAACGAATCCACTTTGTTCTGGGAATCGAAATAGTCAAAGCGGGGCACGGCTCCTGCCTGTTGCAATGATTGGTACGCCTGAGTTTTGGCGCTAGCATGTGCCAGGTCAGACTGTAGCCGCGTTTTTTGCACCTGTGCTGTTTTGATCAGGCTTAACTGACGACTAGCTTCGGCTTCCGCAGCAGCTTGACGATCGCGAAACTCTCGCAGTCGAGCAGCTAACAGTTGATTTTGTAATAAGCTTCCAGCTTGGGAGCTGCCAGTGCGTTCGGCTTGCAAGCGTGCCAGGGTATCGCGGCTTTGATGGGAAAGTTTTTCAAGCCGATCGACTTCAGACTGAGAAATGGTTGGGTCAAGCTGCACTAAAACATCACCTTTTTGCACATGCTTACCTTCGGTGACGTTGATTTCGCGCAAGAGACCACTGGCAAGCGATCGCATGGGCTGCACCTGAGAGGCAGGAATCACCTGTCCGGGAGCTGTGGCGACTTCATCGACTTTGCTGAAGGTTGCCCAGGCGATCGTGCCCCCGATAAGGGCACAGATGCTAAAGCCAAGCAGCCGAATATATACAGGCGGCAATCGACGTTGAGCGTTGCCTAATTCATAGTTGAGGTAATCTTGAGCATTCGCAAATTGAATTTTAGTTTGCTGTCGTTGCACGGATAGTGATGGTGTTTTCATGATGCCTCTCTCCTGAAGTGGCTTGATCGGCAGCTTGAACTCGATCGTTTGAGATCTGAGTCTGGAAGCTGAGGTGATTGATGTAATTGTTGCTGTTCGATCTGAAAAAATGGTGCGCGGAACGCGATTATTGAGATCTCAAGCTTGAAATCTGTTAATCTGAACTCAATTAATGGGGCTTTGAATGCAATGAATGCATTGCTGAACTGGAATCCTGGGAATTTGAGGCTAATCGTCGAAGTTTACAAACTAACTCCTGGATAGCAGAAATTCATGAATCAGATTAACCACAGTGTTGGTTTCTGAATGTGCTGTATGACGGATTGGTATGAGATGGATCTTGCCATTTTGTTTTCTACGAACGAGTTTCAACAATTCAATGTTTACCATTGTCATGTTTCCTGCATAAACTGACTGCGGAACCCATCGAATCATTTGAATCTCATCAAGTGAGTACTCAGTCTTGTGATGCCAGCGAAGGCAGGTAGATTTGATTGTTAAAAGATTGGTTCTGCGATCGAAGGTAAACGTTCTGGTTGGCAACCAAGAACCAAAAGTCAGCATAGGGACAAGAGCAGCTGGAAATAGCAGTAGACCTATGCCAGTAAGGTATACCAATGGAGGATGAGTTGCTGAATGATATATAGAGTCTAAAAGAGACTCATTTACGCCGAGCTTTGTCCACATTTTCAAGGTTGAAATTAACAGAAAATAGACAGTAACGTAGAGAAAAACGATTAGCATCGCAACATCAAAAGTACTCCTTTTTTCCTTGATGACGAGGCGATCGGGTGTTGTCTCTAGAACTTTTAGCATGGTGATTGAGTATGCTCAATAACAACTTTCAACGACACTCGATCGCAGTCACTTTGACAAGGCTGTTTGCCTGACCAGTTACTTCACCCAATTTCTAGGCTCTTTCTAAGTAACAGGTTTATCTGTCGGGAAGTGGGTTATTTCCTTCCATTGTCCAGCGATGAAATCATACTCAAAAACGACGCGAGCATTTGGATCCTGAGCTGTTCGTCGAACCCAGCGACTAGGTAGAGGTTTGTCATTTCCTCCACGCTGAACTTCCACACCACGCCCGTAACCATCACGAGAACCGGGGACAGTGTAAGCTCTGCGGGTGGTTACTTTTACTTCGCCTTGACTGCTGACTCTAAATACGGGGCTTCCATTCCCTTCAGCCTCGAGTTGTGCTCTCGCTCGACCCACTGCCTCCAATTCACGTTGCGGACTATCAAAACGAGTGGCTCGATTTGGTAGTCTATCCTGAATTTCACCATTTGGAAGCAAACCATGTTCAACTCGATCACTCAACTGTCGAAGGCTCACCTGAGATGGGTGTCTTTCATGTCCATGTCCAGATAGGCTTTGAGCACTCTGATTGGCTCGTTGATCCCTACGCTGTTGTCTCCACTGCTCTTGTGTAACTGCTCGTTGACCAGGTCCAGGTCGAACACCTCTATCGTAAAGAGGGCGGGCTGTAGTTCTTCCCTCAATTGCAAGCCTGGGAGGTAGAGCAGTGATTGCGGGTTTGGAAGGCAGAGCAGTAATTGCGGGTCGGGGAGGCAAAGCAGTGATTTCAAGCCTGGAAGGCAGAGCAGTGATTGCGGGTCGGGGAAGTACAGTTCTAGCGGCACCGGCTGCTGCTCTACTAATAACTCTAGCGGCACCCCGGACTGCTCCACCTCCAGGTACGAACAGCGTTCCAACTTCTGCACCAAGCCGACCCGCTGCTTCTCCTAGATGACCACTATTGATTGCATCGGTATAGGGTCTAACCATGTCAGCTTTTGCCTGGATGGTTTCTTGGGGACGAAGTGCGTAGTTTATTCCATCTGCTGCCCCTAGGGTAAAGAGAGATTGCACTGCTGGGTTGCTTACTAACGAAACGAACCCTGCCCCCATATCTTTGTATGCCTGGTTGGTTTCTTGAGGACGAAGTGCTTGGTTTAGCGCTCCTAAGGCAGGGTTGATAGATGATTGCACCGCTGGGTTGTTTGCCAACGAAACTATCCCTGCCCCCGTCTCCCAAAGGAACTTACCGACCCCTACGTTATAGTCCTGAATAAAGCGTCCAACTGGATGATCAAGACCCGGAAGATATCTCCGGTCATCGGGTCTTGTTAACTGTGAAACGCCGTCTGCTACCCTATCCCAAAACCCTGGTGTGGGACGACCCGGAACTACCCTTGCCATGGCTTTGGGGTTCGGATTCACAGCTTCAACCGCAGCACCGAGAACTGGAATCGCCCTTGCCTTGTCCAGACTTGAGTTTGGTGCCGGAGCAGTAAGAGAGGCTCGTCGTACTTTAAGTGGGTTTGAAGCAGCAGTTCCCACCCTTGCCATGGCTTTGGGGTTCGGATTCACAGCTTCAACCGCAGCACCGAGAACTGGAATCGCCCTTGCCTTGTCCAGACTTGAGTTTGGTGCCGGAGCGGTAAGAGAGGCTCGTCGTACTTTAAGTGGGTTTGAAGCAGCAGTGGTTGGTGGAGCAGGGCGAGGAGGGGTGAGAGATTTTGGTCGTTCCACTGGACGGTAAAGTTTAGCTCCTTGTCCAGAGGTTGATTGAGCAGGGCGAGAGGAGTTGGCAGAGGCTAGTTGGCGAGTTGGCATGACTCGTTTTGCAGAAGCTGATTGAGCAGAGATTCGTGGTCCATCACCTTCAATCGGGCGATTGGTTCGTTCACTTGCCACAGTGCCATCCCGACTTTCCCAGGTTGCACCAGCCAACGGTTCAGGCACCTGCTGAACCAGTTGAGCGCCAGAAAAGACGATCGCGTCAGGAGTGGTGTGTGTTGCCAGATCGATCGCGCCCGTCGCATTCAGCAAACCCGCGCCCGTTTCAGCATCCCTGCCAGGAGCTTTTAGATCGGTGGCAGTGGTAGTAAGAATTTGATTGACTTGCTGACTGCTTAACTCTGGATTGGCGTTCCAGATGTTGGCGATCGCACCCGTCACTTTTGCAGCAGCGAGTGATGTTCCCGCAGTCCCCACGTCTGCAACCAGATCTAAGCCGTTGCCATAGCTGGAATAGGCAGCACGATCGCTCCCATCCGCTGCACCAACCAAAATCAGATTGTCAGATGCTTGAGACGCTTGCCCCAACGCCGACATGACACCACCTTGATTGCCGGATGATGCAACCACTAGCACCCCATTGTCACGGGCATAGGCTAAGGCAGTTTGTTCTTCAGCCGTCAGTTGAGTGCGCGTCGAGGTGCTGCCATCTGGATGCACTTCAGTGAGATCAAAGCTGAGGTTCGCCACTGCTCGCGACTGTCCGGTTGCCTTCGCCACATCGACAAACTCAACGAGCGACTCTAACCCTCTGCCCGTACCCACCCCATCCCCTTGCCAGATCGTTGCCTGCGGATTCTCCTGCTGAATTGCTGCAACCATTTGGCTACCATGCTCATTGGCACCAAACCCCGAATCAATCACACCAATTAAGGGTTGATTGGTTGGATTAGTCTGAGATTGCGATGGTGCAGTGCCTCTTAAAGCCGGAAGCATCTGATCGGGTGAGATTGCCTCTCCTGAACTCATAAAATCCTGGGCAGTTTGCCATTTGTCAGCCAACCAGCCACTTGCTGTGTTTAACCATTTAGCACCCAGATCGCGGGCAGAACTGCTGTGCTGGGCAGGTTGACCGAACTGGGATTGATCGATCGCAGCTTGGGGCGATCGGGGTTGAAAACTGGCATGAGCCTGTTGATCAGAGTAAGCATTGCGGTTCATGGTTGTGCTCCAAATGTAAGGTGTGAATTGTGAGCGGTAAAACTTAAACGGCTGCTTGCTGCTGTTGGTGCAGCACAGCATAGGCACCTTTTTGCTGCAAGAGTTCCTCATGAGAACCTTGCTCGATTAGCACTCCTTTTTCGAGTACAAGAATTCGATCGGCATGTTTGAGTGGTGCAAAGCGGTGAGTAATCATTAACACCGTGCGTCCGTTGCGAACGTGCTGCAAATTCTGTAGAATCTGGCGTTCCGTTTCGCTGTCTAAAGCGCTGGTAGCTTCGTCGAGAATTAAAAGCGGTGCCGTTGAGAGGAAGACCCGTGCCAACGCCAGTCGTTGCCGCTGCCCACCCGATAGCCCGGTGCCGCGTTCGCCGATCGACGTTTCATAGCCCTGGGGTAGTGCCGAAATAAAGTCATGAGCCGCCGCCATCTTTGCCGCCTCAATGACGTGTTCGGGTGAAACATCAGGATTGTTGAACGTGATATTGTCGAAGACCGTGCCGTTAAAGAGAAAATCGTCCTGTAAGACCACGCCAATTTGTTGACGGAGAGATTCGAGATTGGCACCTTTAATATCAAACCGATCCAGTAAAACTCGTCCCGATCGCGGGTGATATAAGCGTTGAATCAGCTTCGACAGGGTGCTTTTACCAGAACCACTGCGCCCCACAATGCCCACAAACATACCCGGTTGTAGATCAACCGAAATGCCTTTGAGCACATCTTCCAGGTCTGGCTGATAGCGAAAAAAGAGCTGATCGAAGCTGACTTGACCCTGAAGCGGCGGTAGCACTAACCCGGTTTCGGAGGCGGCTTCTGGCGCTTCGTTGAGAATGTCACCAATCCGATCGACCGACAGTAACACTTGTTGAAAACTTTGCCACAGTTGGGCTAGATGTAATAAAGGCGCGATCGCTTTGCCTGAAAGCATTTGAAACGCGACTAGCTGACCGATCGTTAAATGATGTTCAATCACCAACATCGCCCCAAACCAGAGAATCATCAATTCTGAAAGATTCGTCAACCACTCGCCTACATGACCATCCACATTCGATAGCGTAGAGGCGCGAAAATTAGTCCGTACATAGCGAGCAAACAAACCTTCCCACCGTTCTCGCGTTGCCAATTGAGCCGAGTGCGCTTTGATGGCATGAATTCCAGACACCGTTTCTACTAGAAAGGATTGGCTATCTGCATGACGATTAAAGGACTCATTCAGCCAGCTTCGCAACAGGGGAGTGGTGAACAACATCAGTCCAACCAGGGCTGGAATCACCGCCAAACTGACCAGGGTTAATTTGGGACTGTAAAACAGCATTAAGCCCAGGTAGACCACCATGAATACGGCATCAATCACCACTGTTAAAGCCGTGCCCGTGAGAAACTGGCGAATATTTTCTAATTCCTGCGCCCGCGCCACCGTATCCCCGACTCGCCGTGCTTCAAAGTAAGCCAGGGGTAGCTCTAACAAATGACGAAAGAGTTGCGACGACAAACTGAGATCGAGCCGCCGAGCTGTATGCGTAAATACGAACAGACGAATGACACCCAGGATGGCTTCAAACATGCCCACACCGAGAAGCGCGATCGCCACAACATGCAGGGTTGACAAGCTCTCATGCACAATCACCTTGTCAATGATCACCTGGGTTAGCATTGGGGTCGCCAATCCCAATACTTGCAGCACCAGCGACGCTAACAGCACTTCGCCTAGCAGCTTGCGGTAGCGCCAAACGGCGGGGATAAACCAGCGCAGATTAAACGATTCCGCTTTGGGTGCAGGTTCCACCAGCCACAGTTGCCCATCCCAGTCTGCTTCGACCATCGCACGCGGCACACTCTCACACCGTTGATGACGATTGAGCGGGTCGGCAATCACCATGCGATCGCCGTTCACCTCATACACCACAACCCAGTGTTCTTGTCGCCAGTGGAGCAACGCTGGAAACGAAAGCCGATCAAGTCCTACCCAACTAACCTGCTGAACGTGATGAAGTTGCAGCCCGATCGTCTCTGCTCCCGCCGCCAAATTTTGAGCCGTTTCTCCCAGGACTTGCCGCTGCACTTGTTTGAGTGGCAGTGGCGTTTGGAAGTGCTGCGTCACCATTGTCAGGCAAGCAGCAGCACTATTGAGATTGAAGATATAGGGGTAGCCCGATGCGGTATGCGGCAGTTGGGGGTCGAATGGCTGATAGCGCCAGCGCAGGTCTGCCCAAACCTCATGCAGCAATGGAGAAGCGGCTTCTTGCCAAAGATCAGACCGCCAGAACGCAACTACCACTTCTTTACTGGCGGCTCTTGCTCTCCAATCTCCAGCCAGTGCAAGCGCATCGCCAAACCAACTTCCCGGCTTTAGCAAGACTGATTTCCCCGGTTCCAAGACTGAGGCTCCTTTCGCTTGCACCAGTCGCACATTTCCAGCCAGTAGCAGTAATTGACTCCCCGGCGTTTGACTCGACCAAAGCACTTCTCCAGTTGTGTGGCGGCTAATTTGAGCGTGCTGACGAAAAGATAATTTTTGTTCGTCTGCAAGTAGACTTAACGGGAGTTCATCCCAGGGTAGGTTGAGCGTATAAACGTCTGTTTGGGCAACCATGTCATTCACCTGTAGTTTGCAGTTTAGTCATTTGCAGTTTAGTCATTTGCAGTTTAGATAGAACATTGAGGCTGTTGAGTTTCAACTCTGATGTGGTGGAATGCCAACAATCACTCGATCGCTCATAGGAAGCCGTCGGATCAAGAGCAAAGGCTGAATAAGTCAAACCAGGCGATCGCAACGGTATTTAGTGCGTAAAAGCCTTGGGTACCAGTTTCATCAGAGGTTCTCCTCTGTAAGAATTACGCTGGGCAAGAATGTTGAATTCTTAGCTTAAAGCTTAAGCAGGGTGGACTAAGAATGCATTTGTCTTACCCGCAAAGTTCATGGCAGAAAGAGCGTAAACATGATTGCAGTAACGTGCAACTTGAGGGGACAATATTACTCTTTTCAACAAAGAGGAACGTCTCAAGCCAATTATTGATGTTGCTCTTATGGTTTTCGATCGACGATCGATTCATTTAAATCTCTATGCTTAGAAACCACCACCTGCACCGCCCCCACCACTAGAACCACCACCAAAATCGCCACCGCCCGTACTGCCACCACTGCCACCACTGCTACTACTGCCCACACTACCGCTACTGCTACTGCCTGTATTACCGCTCGTGTTAACGCCGCCATAGTAGTTACTGGATGCATGGCTTGAAGCTCTATGGCGACGACCATCCCCACGGCGATCGTGATTGTCATTTTGATTACGGCTATTCGCCAAAGCAATTAAACCAAACAGCAGTGAGCCAATAAAAATAAATCCGAGAAACGGAACCCAGATAAAGGCATTGGGCTGGCTTGAAGATGGAGACGGAGATGGATTAGTGCTAATTGCTGAAGGGGTGAATGGGACTTTCACGGCTGATGAGTGGGCTGGAAACGTTTTAGTTGCCAAAGTAGCAATCAGCGCGTTGGTGCCATTGAGAGTACCCTGATCAAAATTGCCTTTTTTGAAAGATGGTACGATTTTCTGCTGAATGATTTCACTGACCTGAGCATTCGGCAAGACTACCTCAATACCATAACCTGTTTCAATTTCAACTCGACGATCGCCCTTAGAGATCAGAAACAGCACCCCATTATCTTGAGCTGCTTTACCAATCTTCCAGTGGTTAAACAACTGCATCGCAAATGCCTTTGGTGTTTTAGAAGGAGCTGTATTGGGCACCGTTACAACGGCAATCTCAGTGCCATTCTTAGCTTCCAACTGCGAAATTATTTGATTGAGTTTGTTTTCAGTAGAAGCGTTGAGAAGATTGGCTGTATCGGATACCCAATCTCCATTTGCTTGTCTTGGATTGGGAATTTCTTCTACGGTGACAGCAAGGCTGCTTGATGAAGCGGTCATTAGCACTAAACTTGCACAACCTGTGTAAAAAACTTGCTTGTACCAAACGGCTAAACGTTGCATGGTTTTAATCTCCAAACGATGTTCAAGTCAAATCAAAAGCTTTCAATTTGGGAGAAGTATTGATCACGCTCTTGCAGAAGTAGAATCTAGCTCTCTCCTATGAGCATAGGAACGCTTTGAACGTTTAGGCAGGAGCAGATCGATGCAGTTAAGTGCAGATAGGTTAACTGCGTCGATCTACGTTGCAACGACTGTCTGAACTCGTTAAAGTGTGGGTGGCGAGCATGCAGTGGAGGTTGCTGTTTATGACGCAAGGTCGTAGAAATCGTGGCGTGCGAGCAACGAGGAACGGCATCGAAAGCTTACAAAAGAGACGACATAGCAAGGGCTGGACTCTACAGAAACTAGCAAATCAAGCGGGCGTGGCTCTGGATACAGTGAAGCGGCTCATTAGAGGCATCAAAAATGTAGACCGAGAGTCAGTCGGAAAGATTGCCTATGCTTTAGATCTAGCACCAACAGATTTGATCGACGCTACCGAGTGGGATCCACAACATTTTGAAGAGCCGGAACGTGCCAGAATTTGCATTAGCGATCGCGGAGATAGCCTCTCCCAGAATCGCGGCTTAGAATCAAACTTCGACTTAGCGCAACAGTTGGGTCATCAATTAAAAGCAATGGGGTACGATGTATTCATCGCTGGAGAAGAAATGCGACAGCCTGTGCATTGGTTTCAGCGCTTTACTGAAGAATTAGAACAGTGTGATTGTTATGTTCTTCTGTTATCTCCACAAGCGGCAGTTAGCGAAGTCATTACAGAAGAAATTCGCTACGTTTGGGAGCTGTACCAGACTCAAACTAAGCCAACAATTTTTTCCATTCAGATTGGGGCAGAAATCGTGCTTCACCCGGATATAGGTGACTACCTGGCGGAATTTCAGTCGCAGCAGTGGCTCTCAGCCAAGGATACGCCTGCGATCGTCGAAGCAATTCTAAATTCATTTGCGAATCCTGAAAACGGTTTGATCAAACAAGATTCACTTTCTACTACACCAACGTTGGATGAAGCAATACCCACTCATTTTCTTCCAACACCAGAACATCCGACTGGTCAAGTCCCGCTTGCCTCTGTTTTCTATATGGAACGCCCACCGATCGAAGCGCAGTGCTACCAGGAAATTGTCCATCCAGGAGCACTAATTCGCATCAAGGCACCCAGGCAGATGGGAAAAACATCATTGATGGCGCGCATTCTTGATCAGGTACGCAAGCAGGGCTATCGTGCAGTACATTTGAGCTTTCAACTCGCCCCCAGCGACGTGTTGAGCAATGTCGATCAATTAATGCGCTGGTTTTGTCTTTGTGTGAGCCGAAGTTTAAGCTTACCCAACCAATTGACTGACTATTGGGACGACATTTTTGATGGCAACTACAACAGTACCAGTTATTTTGAGCAGTACTTGCTGGTAGCTACGAACAGCCCGTTAGTGATTGGTTTAGATGAGGTCGATCGCGTGTTTGCATACCCAGAAATCGCGAACGATTTTTTTGGGCTGCTGCGAGCCTGGTATGAGAAAGCCAGGTATGGTGATCAAAACAGTGATATCTGGACAAAGCTCCGACTCATCGTGATTCATTCTACTGAGGTCTACATTCCGATGAACTTGAATCAATCGCCCTTCAATGTGGGGCTTTCGATCGAATTACCCGAACTCACAATCGAGCAGGTACAGAATTTAGCCCAGCGCTATCAACTAGATTGGGCACTTGATCAAATAAAGGCACTCATGCACCTGGTCGGTGGTCACCCTTACCTGGTGCGGGTGGCAATGTATCACGTTGCTTATCAGGCGATCGCCCTTGAGCACGTACTTGAGCAAGCTACAACCGAAGCAGGTATTTACAGCGATCATCTGCGTCGTCATTTGTGGAACCTGGAGCAATATCCAGAATTAGCCAGCGCCTTTCGTGATGTGGTGATGGCAAAGGCTCCAGTTTCATTAAAGTCAATCCTTGCGTTTAAATTAAATAGTTTGGGGCTGGTGACAATGGCAGGCAATCACGTCACCTCACGGTGTGAGTTATACCGACAGTATTTTTGTGAACATCTGGCAATCAATGGGATTGCATAACTTGAACATAACCAATGAACCAATCTTTAACGTACAGCTATCAAGTTGGGGGTAGCCTCCCGCCAAACGCGTTATCGTATGTTGAGCGACAGGCAGACCAGGCTTTATACGAAAAGTTGAAAGCGGGTGAATTTTGCTATGTTTTGAACTCTCGGCAGATGGGTAAATCCAGTCTGCGCGTTCGCACGATGCATCAGTTGCAAGGTGATCACATTGCCTGTGTTGTCATTGATGTCACCGCGATCGGCACTCAGCAAGTCACGCCCGATCGCTGGTATGCCGGATTGATGGGCACGATCGTCAACAGTTTGAAGCTGCAAATCAATACAGGAGCATGGTGGCGTGAGCATGAGCATCTTTCGGCTGTGAATCGCTTGAGCGTCTTCATTGAATCAGTATTGCTGGTTGAGTGTTGTCAGCCAATTGTGATTTTTATTGACGAAATTGACAGCATTCTCAGCCTCCCATTTAAAGATGATTTTTTTGCGTTTATTCGCGCCTGTCACGAAAAACGTCCGGATGCCCCAGAGTACGATCGCCTGACCTTTGCACTCTTGGGCGTAGCCGCCGCCTCTGATCTGGTGCAAGATAAAAACCGCACACCGTTTAACATTGGGCAGATTATTGATTTAAATGGCTTCCAGTTGCATGAAGCTCAACCACTCGTTCAAGGATTAGCAACAAAGGTCAGCAATCCTGAAGCCGTGTTGCGTACAGTTCTAGATTGGTCTGGAGGGCAACCCTTTTTGACCCAAAAGCTATGTCAGTTAGTAGCGCAAAGCGCTGGGAATGGGGGATGGGGAATGGGGAATGGAGAAACGTCCCCCCACTCTCTACTCCCTACTTCCCACCTAGACCATCTCGTTCACACTCACATCATCCAAAACTGGGAGGCACAGGATGAGCCAGAGCACCTCAAAACCATTCGCGATCGCCTGTTGCGAAATGAACAGCGGGCAGCCCAACTGTTGGGACTGTATCAGCAAATTTTGCGGCAGGGCGCAATTGCAGCCGATGGCAGTTCTGGGCAGGTGGAATTGCAGCTATCAGGGTTAGTGGTCAAGCAGCAGGGTACATTGAACGTTTACAACCGCATTTATGCCGCTGTGTTCGATCGCCAGTGGGTGGAAAAAGCGTTGTCAGCTTTACGTCCCTACGCTGAAGCGCTGAATGCCTGGATCGCATCCAATCAAGCAGACGTATCACTGCTGCTGCAAGGGCAGGCACTTCAAAACGCGCAAGCGTGGGCAGCCGGTAAGAGCCTGAGTACGGAAGATTATCAATTTTTGAATGCCAGTCAAGAGCGTGAACAACACGAGGCACAACGAACTGCGAAGCGGCAAATTCGAGTTGGGTCTGCGTTTTTAAGTCTATCTTTGGTTGGCACGCTGACAGCCATTATGCTGGCAAGTATGGTGCATAAAGTTGAGCAGATTCAAGCATTGAACGCAGTCTCTGAGAAGCTACTTGGCTCTAATCAACAATTAGAAGCACAGCAACTAGAGGCACTGCTTGCCAGCGTGAAGGCAAGCCAGCAGCTAAAAGGCATCGTTGGCAGCCAAACCGCATTGAAAAACAAAACGGCAAACATCCTGCAACAGGTGATCTATGCAATTCAGGAATCCAATCGCTTAAAGCGGCATCACGACTCCGTTAACAGCATCAGCTTTAGTCCCGATGGGCAAACGATCGCCTCTGCCAGTGACGACAAAACCATCAAACTTTGGAGCCGTGATGGCACTGAGCTAAAAACGTTGCATGGACATCGGGGTGCTGTTACCAGTGTGAGCTTTAGTCCCGATGGGCAAACGATCGCCTCTGCCAGTGATGACAAAACCATCAAACTTTGGAGCCGTGATGGGACGAAGCTAAAAACGTTGCATGGACATCGGGGTACAGTTACCAGTGTGAGCTTTAGTCCCGATGGGCAAACGATCGCCTCTGCCAGTGATGACAAAACCATCAAACTTTGGAGCCGTGATGGGACGAAGCTAAAAACCTTAACAGGGCATGACAGTGCCGTTAACAGCGTCAGCTTTAGTCCCGATGGGCAAACGATTGCCTCTGCCAATGAAGATAGCAGTGTCAAACTCTGGAGCCGAGAGGGCAAAGCACTCAAAACCCTCAAAGGTCACGTAGACAAAGTTTACAGTGTGAGCTTTAGTCCCGATAGTCAGATGTTGGCAACGGCAAGTTGGGATTATACAGTCAAACTTTGGCGGCGCGACGGCACGTTACTAAAGACGCTGCTGGGGCATAACGATCGCGTTATGAGCGTCAGTTTCAGCCCGGATGGGCAAACCATTGCCACTGCCAGTAGCGACAAAACGATCAAGCTTTGGCGGCAGGACGGCACGTTACTCAAAACTCTGAAGGGACACGACGACCGCATTACCAGCGTCAGTTTTAGCCCGGATGGGCTGACGATCGCGTCAGCCAGCTTTGATCAAACAATTCGCTTTTGGAAAATCGATGGCAGCTTACCGTTAATTTTGCAAGGGCACACTGGCGATGTTTACAAAGTCAGCTTTAGCCCGGATGGGCAGACAATCGCGACTGCGAGTTACGATCGCACTGTCAAACTGTGGCACCGGGATGGCAGAGCGCTGACAACCTTGAAAGGACATCGCGATCGCGTGTGGGACATTAGTTTCAGCCCGGATGGTCAAACCATTGCCACTGCCAGTTGGGATAAAACCATCAAGCTTTGGCAGCGCAATGGTGCGCTAATTGGCACGTTGACCGGACACAGTGGGTGGGTTATGAGCGCCAGCTTCAGTCCGGATGGGCAGATGATCGCGTCAACCGGCAGCGATCGAAGCGTCATCCTCTGGAGCGTTAGCAGCAAAAAGATGAAACGAATGTGGAACACTAACCATCAGGGGAACGTGGTGGATCTTCGCTTCAGCCCCGTTAACGTTAGTCTGCCGTTGGGTGCTAACCAGACCATGAGTGGAGCCATGCTGGAAGGCGTGATCGCAACCGCCAGCGATGATAAAACGGTCAAACTCTGGAACCACAATGGGAAAGCGCTTGGAGAACTAAAAGGGCATCGCGATGAAGTCAATGGCATTAGTTTTAGCCCCGATGGCAAAACCATTGCGACTGCCAGTGATGACAAGACCGTCAAACGTTGGGCGCTGGATGGCACGCTCCTGAGCACCTTAACCGGACACACTGAGCGCGTCATGTCGGTTAGTTTTAGCCCTGATGGCAATGTGATGGCGACCGCAGGGTTTGATAAAACCATTAAACTCTGGCGAACATCAGACGGTAGCCCACTGCAAACCTTTTCTGGTCATACCGATTGGGTCTGGCATGCCAGCTTCAGCCCCGATGGTAAGCTACTGGCATCTGCCAGCAGAGATCAAACCATCAGGCTTTGGCAACTCGATAGCACGAAGCAACAGCTTTCAGAGTTGAAAGCGCTCTTGCCCTTTGGCTGTCAGTGGCTACACGATTACTTGAAGACCAACCCAACATTAGACGACGGCGATCGCCACATCTGCAACAGTTACGGTGATGCGCCATAACTGCTGCTTAGTCACATTGTCTATTCCTTTTGGCTGACATTCCTTAAGTTGCGGACTAATAGGACAAATAGAGCAGTAGGCTTTCAGTAATCAGCAATAATAAAGATGTGACTTGATGCTGAGGAAAAGACTAACCCAACTAGCAGAGTGCGCGCTGTAAATTGCGAGGTTGGACGGTTGAACGATCGAGGTGAAGTATGCCATTTCATATCAGCATTAACCCTTTAGTCCTGACCATTAATCAGGGCAGTACATTTATGGTGACGCAGCACGACGGACAAATCACCGCCGATGGTGAGCTGGGGGTCTTCGCAGACGATACTCGCTTTGTCAACTACTACGCCGTTTTTGCCAATGGAGAACCCTGGACACGGCTCAACTCCAGCACTACCGCTTATTATGCCAGCCGCATTTATCTCACCAACCCATTCATTGAAACTCCAGGCGGAATGATTGCCGCCGGAACATTGGGATTGGTGCTCAATCGCATCGCGGGTGATGGCATTCATGAAGACCTCGATATTACAAATTATGGGCTAACCTCTGTTAAATTCAATCTCGAAATTGTGTTGCGATCGGATTTTGCCGACATCTTTGAAGTCAAAGCGCACCGTTTCGTGCGACGAGGAAATATTGTCACGTCCTGGAATGAAGGCGATCGCACTCTGGAAACCGTTTACACCATCCGCGATTTTCGACGCAGCTTCATTTATCAGGTGGAAAATGCGAGTTCGCCACCGCAATTTGCCAATGGTCGCATCACATTTTTAGTTGAACTAGAGGCGGGTGAGTCGTGGCATTCCTGTGGCTATTTTATTTTAGAAACAAACTCCGATGCCTCAAAAGTAGGACTCAACTTAGATCGGATTCACAAACCGTCCACACCTTGTTATAAACCGCCACCAGAACTGGAAGCGTTGCATCAGCAGTGGTTTGATGGTGCCACTCAAATCACAACTGCTCAGGAAGAAATTTATCGATTCTATCAACAATCGCTCACCGATATGGGGGCACTGCGCCTGCATGACCACGACTTTGCTGACGATATTTGGCTACCTGCCGCAGGCGTTCCCTGGTTCGTCACCATCTTTGGGCGCGACAGTTTGATTGTCAGTCTGCAAAATATGCTCGTTCGTCCCAGTTTTGCGCTGGGTGCCTTAAAGAAACTCGCCCAACTACAAGCGACTGAATTTGATGATTGGCGCGATGCTCAACCTGGCAGAATCCTCCACGAGTTGAGAAGCGGTGAACTTGCCTATTTTAATCATGTCCCGCACACACCCTACTACGGTACTGCTGATGCCACTCCGCTCTATTTGATTGTGCTGCATGAAGCCTGGAAATGGACGGGCGATCGCTCACTTCTGCATGAGTATCGGGACGTTGCCATTCGTTGTCTGGAGTGGATTGACCAATCGGGCGATCGTGATGGCGATGGGTTTCAAGAATATCAAACTCGTTCATCGCAGGGCATTGAAAACCAGGGTTGGAAAGATTCCGGCGATGCGATCGTCTATCCCGGTGGCACCAAGGTTAAAACCCCGATCGCGCTGTGTGAGTTACAGGGCTACGTGTTTGATGCGTGGCTGCGAATGGCAGAGATCTTCACGGTACTGGGTGAACCCGAACGAGCGGCGACCCTGAGGCAGAAAGCGGCTGAACTCCAGCAGCGGTTTGAGCGTTCGTTCTGGTGTGAGGATCTGGGTTACTATGCCCTGGCGCTGGATGCGGATAAGCAACCCGTCCGCACGATCGCCTCAAATGCGGGACATTGCCTTTGGAGTGGCATTGCTCATCCCGATCGGGCAAAGCGGGTTGTGCAAACGCTGATGGCACCAGACCTGTGGAGCGGTTGGGGTATTCGCACCCTGGCGGCAAATCATCCCAGCTTCAATCCCTACTCCTACCACTTAGGCTCGATTTGGGCACACGACAACGGTATCATTGCCCTGGGCTGCAAGCGCTATGGATTTAGTCAGGAAGTTGCCCACATTGCGCGGGGGATTTCTGGAGCCGCGAGTTACTTCGAGAATTATCGCCTGCCAGAGGTGTATGCGGGCATTCAGCAGGAGAAAGGAGCCTTTCCAATTCAATACGCGCAGGCAAATGTACCGCAAGCCTGGGCAGCGGGATCGATTTTTCATTTATTGCAAGCTATCCTGGGACTGCGTGCCGATGCGCCCAATCAACAACTGTTCGTTGACCCCAATTTGCCTGAGTGGTTGCCTGACATTACGCTGCACCGCCTGACGATCGGCAAAGCAACGCTGGACTTGCGATTCTGGCGCGAGGGTGAACAAACCCGCTGGGATGCAGATGTGAAAACCGGAACCATCGAGATTCACCAAAAACAGGGCAGTCAACTTTCTCCGTTCCTGTAGTCCCCATAACATATTCGCCAACAGCAGCGCCTGGTACTCAAACCCTGGTTATTGGCGCTGCCGGATGGGTAGTTTGATGACAAACTCAGTGCCCTCTTCCGGTCTTGAAAAGCATTGCAGTGATCCGTTGTGTTTTTCTGTCACAATCTGATGACTAATCGACATGCCAAGACCCGTGCCCCTGCCCACTTCCTTGGTGGTAAAAAAAGGTTCAAAAATCTGCTGTCTCACAGTCTCAGGCATCCCACTGCCATTATCAGCAATCTGAATAGTGATCCACCCCGGTTCGGCGACCTTCGTACAAATCCGAATAGCAGGAGCAGACTGCGCTATCGTCTCGTTCGTTGCCCCTTCCCCTTGTGTCGGCTGTATCCTGCATCCCCTCCGTTCTTCCAGGGCATCGATCGCGTTGCTGAGAATGTTCATAAACACCTGATTTAACGGACCACCAGAACATTCAACCTTGGGCAATACACCATAATCTTTCACAATGGCAATTGCCGCCCGGTCTGCACAGGCTTTCAGACGACTGTTGAGAATCAGGAGGGTGCTGTCAATGCCTTCGTGTAAATCAATTTCTTTAACCGCTGCTTCGTCTAGTCGTGAAAAGATGCGGAGTGCTCTGACAATCTCACAAATCCGCTCCGTACCAAAGCGCATGGAAGAAACCAGCCTGGGTAAGTCTTCGCTGAGAAACTCAATGTCGATCGCCGCCGCCTTTGACTGAATGGCGGTCGTTGGTAGCGGGTAATCGGCTTGATAGAGCGCCAGTAGTTCAAGCAAATCCTGGATGTATCCGTTGGCGTGGGTGAGATTGCCGTGGATGAAATTGACTGGATTGTTGATTTCGTGGGCGACCCCTGCTACCAACTGCCCTAAAGCAGACATTTTTTCACTCTGCATTAGTTTCAGTTGAGCCTGTTGTAACTGGTGCAACGAGTCGGACAATTTAGCCGTGCGTTCTTGCACCTGTTGCTCTAACGTATGCGTGAGTTGAGACAGTTTGAGATGGAGCTTTACCCGCGCCACCACTTCATCTTGCTGAAAGGGCTTAGTAATATAATCCACTGCGCCCATTTCCAACCCTTTTACCTTATCGTTTGAGTCAGACAGCGCGGTCATGAAGATAACGGGTATGTTTTGAGTAGCAGGTGTGCTTTTCAGCCTGCGGCAGGTTTCAAACCCATCAAACCCCGGCATCATGACATCTAGCAGAATGAGAGCAGGATTGGCATACTCCGCCTGTTCGATCGCAGACTCGCCATCACTTGCCATGAGCGCCTTCCAGCCATAGCCTCGAATGGCTTCTGACAGCACCTTAAGATTATTAGGATTGTCATCAACCAAAAGAATATGAATCGGTTGGCAGGGTGACGTATCCACTACATCCGTCAAGTTTTCACCAGAGGATTGAACGAGGGTAGGGGTAGAGTTTAGTATCATGGCTGGGACTCCAATTTGACAAAGGCTGTGAGCAACTGACGAAGTTGTTTGGTTTGGAAGTCTGCGGTGAGTTTGCTCAATTTAGTCACAAAGGGGGTTAGCTGCTGGTCTTGCTCTACCAGGTTTTCTAATATTCCTTCGATCGCTAAAACATCACCCATCATTGCCAAGTGATGGAGCTGTTGCAAAATCTTCTGAGGCGGTAGCACCCACTCATTAGCATGGGTCTGCTCTTGCGGAGTTGGTTTTTCCGCTTCATAGAACCAATCTACTTCTAGGAGAGAGCGAACACTACTAAATAATTCATCAACCTGAAGAGGTTTCGATAGGAAAAATTGTGCGCCCGATTGCAAACTGCGATCGCGATCGGCTTCAAATACACTGGCACTGGAGACAATGATTGGAATGCTTTGAGTTTGTGGATCGGCTTGCAGGTTCATCATCAGTTCAAAGCCGTCCATATTTGGCATAGCTAAATCGAGCAAAATAATATCTGGATGATGTTGCGTTGCCAACTGTAAGCCCTGGTCACCATCACTGGCTTCCAGAATTTGACAACCAATTTGCCGCAGCAGGTCAATTAAGATCGAACGATGGTTGTCATCGTCGTCTACGATCAACAATTGCGGTTCTTTGCCCTGAATACCAATAATCTTTTCGGAAGGAAGCCTCATTACTGCCTGCCCTTCACAAGAAATCGGAACGGTTAGATCCAGCCAAAAGGTACTTCCTTCTCCTAAATGGCTCTGCACCTGAATTTGACTGTCCATCAAGGACACAATGCGTTGGCTGATCGCCAGTCCCAGTCCGGTTCCATCCGGGCGTTTGCCAACTTTTTCTGCCTGTTCAAATGGCAAAAATATTTTTTCCAACTGGTCAGCAGGCATCCCAATGCCGGTATCTTCAATCTGAAAGCGAAGTGTTGCCATTGGCTGATCAGGGTTCTCTCGCCGCGAATGAGCCTGCTCCAACACATCAACTTTGAAACTAACGCTACCGTTATCTGTAAATTTGATTGCATTACCAAGTAAATTGATCAAGACTTGTCGTAACCGCTTCTCATCGACCTGGATGGATACAGGTACGCGATCGCCCATCACAACGTTGAACGCAATGTCTTTTTGGTCTGCCCGAATCCGACAGATCTCTGTCACCCCGTGGAGAAAGGGCAGTAAATCAACACTGTCGTTAAATAACTCCAATTTTCGCGCTTCAATTTTTGACAGATCCAGAATGTCATTGATCAGAGTCAGGAGGTGCGTGCCACACTGATGAATCACATTAATTTTCTGCTGATCTTTAGGGGATAAGGCGGGCGATCGCTCTAGCACCTGAGCGTACCCCAGAATTCCGTTGAGCGGTGTGCGTAGCTCATGGCTCATATTAGCGAGAAACTCGCTCTTTGCCTGATTGGCAGCATCAGCCGCTTGCTTTGCCTCAAGCAGTTCGTGAGTTCGTTCTTCAACCTTGTGTTCCAGTGTTTTGGAATAATCCAGCAGTTGGGCGTTGGCGACTTCGAGTTGCTGGTTGGTGTCTTCCAGCTTTTGCTGTTTATGGGCATTTGTAGTGGCAATCACACTACCAATGAACGCTGCCAGAGCCGGACTAATTGGCACCAGGATACCCCCCAAAAACAGGGCGTAGGAACCACCCACCAATGCGCCATTGATGGCTACACTTGCCCAGAGGATTTTGCCACCTGGAATCCATCGTCCAGCACGAGTACTTGCTAACCACCAGCTTCCCGCAGAACCAATAACGGACCAGACTAGAATCCAGAGTGCAAAGGAAACGCCAGAGAAGCCGTGTAAAGTGGCTTGTCCCGTTTTTGCGCCGCGCACGATCTGATGGGCAATATTCGCGTGAATCACCACACCAGGCGTAGGTTTTTGGGCAGAGAACCAGGAGTTGCTGAAGGGGGTGCCGAAGAAATCATTGGTGCTGGCAGCGGTTGACCCAATAAACACCATCCGATCGCGCATCAATGCCGCCGGAATGCGTCCCGCTAAGACATCGCGCATCGACACCGTTTGAAACGTGGCTTCTGACCCATGCCAATCGAGCAGAATTTGGTAGCCCCCCAGTTCTGCATCGGCATAGCCCGCCTCTTGCTGGCTGAGCGGGACATAGAATTGCTTGCCCAGGCGAAACTGCTGCTGCTGGGAATTCACACTTTCTAAACTGATGCCCTCGGCTTCGAGATACTGGAGCGCCACCCGCGTTGCTAATCCGGCTTTGACCACGTTTTGTTCTTTGGCATCTTCAGCCGTGAGCAAAGCTCGACGCACATGACGATCGCCATCGAGCACCAGATCTGCCAACCCCACCTGATCGCGTTTCTTTAGCTCTGGGGCAGGTTTAACCCGCTCTCCGGTAATCTTTTCAACCCCAAATAAGTTAGGCGTACTCTGGAAAACCTTGACAAGCCTGTCATAGCCGCTGCCTTCTGGCAAATCTCGATAAAGGTCTAAGCCAATGCTGCGGGGATGCTGTGCCCGAATTTTTTCAAGCAACTGAGCGAGAGATCCATCTGGAACAGGCCATTTACCAACCGCTTGAATATCCTGTTCATCGATCGTGACAATCACAATTTCATCCGCGACTAGATTCTGCGATCGTAGACGCGCCCATTCATCCCGAATTTTCCATTCAGGCAAATTGAATAGCCCCAACGATTGCCCCACAATGACGGTCAGAGTCACACTGGGAGCAATGATCAGAATGCTGCGAGTACGTCGAATGAGGGACTGAAAGCTGCGCCACATAATTGCGCCATACAGTAATTGGACTCGATCAGAGTTGGCAGGGAAAGCCCCGCCAACATCTGGTTAGGGCGTGTTTTAAAACTCTTAACCGCTTCGTTGCTGAAGCTTCTGCCCCCTAAATCCCCCAATTCTGGGGGACTTTTGAAGCTTGTTTGGAAGCCCCCAGAATTGGGGGTGGGGGGCTTTCAAGGGTTTTAAACCACTGCTTAGGATTTACCAAGGAGATTTATTGAGCAGAAGCCAATACTGGCACCGTTTTGATCTCTTTCAATCCAACAGAGGAAAGTAGCTCTGACCATTGTTGAGTCAGGGCAGCATTGGATGGCTGAGAGGAATGGAGCAACGCCAGCGTAGCGACACAGTCGTACCATACGCCATGTTTACCCAGAGCCGTTGCTCGTTTCAGCGCATCTTTCTGCTGCATCGCTGTGGCGAGTTCGGCACTGGGCTGAACCCGCTGCACCCAGCCATCCACATAAGGAGTGGCAGGACTCAGTTCTCCATTGACTCTGAGCGCCAGAAACCAATGGTAATTCTTCCCAACTGCTAAAGCGGGAGCATCTGCGGGCAGGTTAATCGCCACGACACCTGCTTTCTCAGCCACGGGGACTGTCATCTGATAGTGCGTACTCCCAGCTTCATCTTTGAGGCTGAAGACTGCTTCCTTTGCATTGGAGGCAGGAAAATACACCAGAAAAGATGGACGATCGGACACGGTAGTGCCATAGAAGTTTTGGGGCAAGAGAGCAATCAATGCTGCCGGACCGTCTGCGCCCACTGTGGATGGGTTGAGATAATAGGTCCCGACGCGAGACGCACCGCCTGCTGCCTGTTGAGGGGCACCACTGCTAGAAGCGGGTGTGAACAGTTGCCCACGAGAAGCGCCCCCTGTCGCTTGTTGGGGAGCACCTTGCCCCGCCGTTGGTGTGAATAATTGTCCACGAGAAGCGCCCCCTGTTGCCTGACTGGGCGCACCTTTGCCTGTAGGAGGCAAAAAGAAGTTACCCCTGGAAGCACCCCCTGTTGCTTGACTGGGCGCACCACCGCTGGCAGGTGGGGTAAATGTAACAGCATGGGCACTGGTACATGCACTGCCAACGATGAGAGCCGTAATGCTCAACACACTCGTTAGATGTTGACCTTTCATGATGTTGTACCGGATGTATGGAACGTGTAGAAACCTGGCGAACGTGCCAGAGTTCTAAATATAACGTGCCCTATAAGCACAAAGTACGGCTCAGCCAACCCGCCTATCTTTCCGGTATTTTAAGCAAAACGCCTGAAATGTAAGCTTTCTGTGGGTTGACGAGATGGATAATGAGTGAGATGTAGAGAAGATAAAGGCTACGTATAAACCTATTTAAATTTCACAAATAAAGTCTGATTAGCTTGCTCCTCATACGTATTAATACTGAAATTTCCTGAACACATCCTGATCGCTTCCTGAACAATTGAAACCTTATTTAAGTGATTTAAATGTCGTATCAAATCACCATTAGTAGGAAGGCACAATTAAATATAAGATCGCGTAGGTTGGGTTGAGGATACGAAACCCAACGCCCACACGGGTTACGCTACCGCTTTTCTGGTATGCCGGAACAGCTTTACCCATCCTACGTTTAATTCAGACCAGCTACTTAGTAAGTATTTGTGAGGACTGAGTGAAATTGTTTCATACGTTATTCAAAGAACACTCCTGCACCATAGAAAAAGATTGATTGTGATGCTATGGGGTGTTTACGTAAATGCGGCTTTGGCTCACTCCGTATTATTTCTGAGTTACAACCAATTGCCGACTAAAATAAAGGCAGACCAGAAAAAGGGATCGTGGAAATCCGTTTCGTGAATTAGATTGATCTGTGCCTGCCGGAGGGCTTCAGCTTTGGTGTTCCCTGATTTTTGCAACTGGTCATAAAAGCGGGTCATGAGCATGGCGGCGGCTTTATCTTTGACGGACCAAAGGGCGGCGATCGTAGAGCGGGCACCCGATTTGACCGCTAAACCTGCCAGTCCGAGTACGGCGTGATCGTCTCCTGTAGCGGTATCGCAGGCGCTCAGAACGAGCAATTCGATCGCCTTGGACGAAGCGCTGCCTCTGGTTCTCAGGAGTTCAGCAAATTCTTTGACACCGACCCGTCCATCCCACGTCAGCAGAAATGTATCTTCCTGACGAGAGCTAAACTGTCCGTGAGTTGCCAGATGCACCACATTTGCACTGCTTTGTTTGATACGATCGGCAAGCGCCGCGCTGGTAAATTCTCCATTAACGAGCTTTGAGGACGATACCGTGTTGGAAATATCCTGCACCTCAGACTCAACGGCTGGCAAAGCGCTGAAGCCAGACCGAGCCTGACTGATGCCGCCCACGATCGCCTGGATCTGGTGTTGCTGAAACGGTTGAGCCGCCATCAGTTGCAGTCCTGGTGAAAGGGCAACGGCATACTTTTCAATTAAATAACGTTGACCGTCATATAGGGCGGACATGGGAATATTCCGCAAGCGCCCGTCTAACACAAACACGAGCGTTTTCGTCTGTTTGAAAGCCCGATCTGCTTCTGCTGGACGAATCAGCCAGTTGTAAACCTGTTGGGATGCCTGATCGCGTTCTTTTTGGTCTGAGACAGGGTTAAGACCCACTAACAGTTTGTTTAGAGTTTGTTCAATGTCTGCGCGTGATGTCTGGGTGACATAGTAGCGCAGCGGTTGTCCAGCTGTGGAGAGGATCACTGCCATGCGATCGGGCAGGATGATTGGATAAACAACAGTAGCGGTAGGGTCTACCTGATCGATCTGCTGGGCTTTGTCGATGCAGGCTTCCCGGAAAAAGTTATCGAGTTCTGCGACCTGAAGTGACTCGATCAACTCGCGGGCTTGGATCAGGGCTGCTTGGCTCGGCTGTTGATCCAGCAGTAAATCGACCAATTCCCGGTATACAGGTTCTACGCTTTCGCGAAAGGAGAACTGGAGTTCGGGGTTAATTGCCACTAAGTCGGTTCGCAATGCTTTTAGCGTGTTTACGGCTTCCGTATAAGCCCCGATCGCCTCTCCTCGCTGTCCTTCCTGACGATACGCCTGACCCAAGCGCCAGGAGGATTGGGCAATGATCGCGTCTGCTTGCAGTTGACGGGCAAGATTGAGCGATTGTTGTGCCAATCGTCGTGCGTCTGCCCATTGCCCATTGCGCTGATACAGTTGCCCCCACTGATACAGGGCATACGCTTCTGCCTGAGTATCCTGAATTTGCCGTGCTGCCTGAGCAGTACCCTTCATCAGGTCTGATAGATCTTCCAGCGGCAGCATTTGAGTTGGATTTTCCAGTCGATTGATGGCAGCTGTAAAGTTAATGGCAGCATAGAGAGACGTGCGACTGGGGGACAGTTCTCGCAGTTGTTGCAACAGTTGGGGGGCAGCAGGTGCAGCCGGTGCGAGCTTGTCATCGTTAAGGAAGAGTTTGAACCGCTCTAACCGGGCTTGCAGTTGTTCGCCCGGATTCGTTGCAACGGCTTCCGCCTGATCAAGGTACTGCAAGGCGGCATTCGGATCATTCAAATCGGCTGCCGTTTTGCCCAGATTCAATAGGAGAGAACTGAGCTGGGTTTTAGCGTCAATTTTATGGGCGATCGCTAAACTTTGCTCTAAGACTTGCTGACTTCGACCCGCATCACCAACCACCTGGATGGCTAAGCCGAGCGATCGCAGCCCACTCACTTTCATTTCAGAATCGGGCATGGCGGTTAGCTTTTGCGCCAATGCCTCCAGTTGTTGTTTCGAGCGGCGGTAGAATCCCAAACTTTGCAACGCCTGTGCCTGGTTGATCTGGCTTCCCAGGCTTCCCATCGTATCGCCTGCCTGGTCATAGAATGTTTGCGCCTGTTGCCAGGTTTCCAGGGCGGCTTCCGCGTGACCAGTGTGGAGCTGCAAACTTGCCTGAGTATTGAGCGCCTGTGCCCACAAAATAGCGTCCGCAGGCGGATTAGCGGTTTTCAAGAGGCTCAGGCTTTGCTCAATTGCTTGTTGGGCGGCTTCCCACTGGTTGAGTTCCTGCTGTGTTAGCGAGAGATAGCTTAAACTCAGTGCTTCATTCAGGCGATCGCCCTGCTGATGATACTGTTGAGCAGCAACTTGCCAAAACCTGACTGCCTCCTCAAACCGACCGGAGCGGTAAAGGGTACGCCCCTGCTCCAAACTGTTGGCAGGCAGAGAGGGTGATGGATCAGGGGATAGCGTTCTACTCAGGCTAGAGGGGGTTGGTTGGGTTGCTTTTGCAGGTGTAATGGTAATGGCTAAACCCAAACTCACAAGCATGAGGCTGATAAACACCCAACAGCGGTATTGTTTGATGCGGTTGATCAGCCAGCGGTTACTGATTGGGTAAGCCATAGTTCTGTGAATATGGGTGTGGGGTGTGGGGTGTGGGGTGTGCAAAGGAAAACGGCTGTAATGAATCACTGATGGTTTAACAGTTGGGTGCTTTCAGTTAGGGAGCAGATCCGATCGTGTTGGCAGTGTCACCGCTACAGGTGGCAAGCGTTGCAGGGATGGCAGGAGCTTGATCAGCGATTAATTCGACCGTGCCATCGGCATTGCGCTGCCAGGTGCTTGCTTGTATCAGCACTGGAACAGCAGCAGGTTTTTGAGCAACAGTCTTACCGACTTTACGGTAGGCGGACAGATCGCGCAGATCATCCCAGGTGCGATCGCCCCTCACCTGCTGGGTAGGATTTTGGGGTACTCCGCCGCGTCCCGTGGCAATGAAGCTGCTGCCCTGCGACCCAGCACAACCCGTCGCAATTTGCTGTGAGGTGTCCACCACATTGGCGGGTAATTCGACCAAACCAGAGTTGGGATCCACACCGATGTTATTGACCTGCACACTGCCATTCACACCAAACTGGGAACTAGCAGTGATGTCGCTCTCTGGGGTTAATTGACTGCGATACTTGAGTCCGATAATGCCTTGCGTCGTGATGTTAATATTGCCACCCCGACCTTTCACGGCGTTGGCAACGATATCGCTGTTTTCAAACCCAGCGATGATGGGTGCATTGATCGTGATGTTGCCGCCATTGCCAGTGCCCCCAGCGGTCGCGCTAATGAAGCTGCCATGCCGCAGGATCAATCCGCTTTGCGCCTGGATCTGGATGTCGCCTCCTTCGCCAGAAGCTGTTTGCGCCTGGATACTGCCCTGACGATCGAGTTTGATCAGATTGGCAGCGATCGCCAGTGCCCCCCCATTGCCACTGCCTTGATTCGTCACGCTGACAGCACCACCATCGGTCACAATTAAATGCGGTGTTGTCACGCTGACACTTCCCGCATTAGCCGTCAGAATGTTTGGTAATCCAAAGGACTGTTGCACCAGGGGTGGTAGATAGAGCGTGGATGAATTGATGCTACTGACGTTGTTGGTACCCCGTCCACTGATTTCAATCGCCTCGGTTGCATTCACCGTGACATTCCCACCTTGCCCCGTAAAAAATGCCGTTGCTCCAACTGATCCTCCGTCCAGAATGCGTAATCTGGTGGTATTGAGCGTCAAGGTTTTGGCACTTCCGGTTCCCACGGTCGTCGAGGCAATGGCACTATAGAGACCAATGGAGTTAGCGCCCCCAATTACCGTGGCAGTCGTGGTGTGAATAGTCACTTGCCCACTAGAGCCAAAGCCAAAGGTTGCAGAGGATAGGCTAGCCGCATTGGATAGCAACAAACTCTCGCTGTTCACCAAAACACTGCCTGCGTTTCCAGAACCATAGGTGCTGGTATTTAGGCTCGTCACGAGGTTTGGATTGGTGGGTGAATAGCCAGAAAGCGTGATGGCAGTAGCCGCCACCTCAATCTTGCCGCTATCCCCCACTCCATAGGTCAAAGCATTCACCCCTGCCCCATCTTGCAGCGTTAATTGGGGAGTCGTGATCTGGATAGTTCCACTCGCTCCACTGCCCAGGCTCTGACTCTGAACGCCACTGCTAGTGAGGCTATCTGGAATTGTGCCGATCAAGTTAATCCGCTCGGATGCCTGGAGGAGAATGGTGCCCCCTGCTAGGGGTCCTAGATTTTGTGCCAGAATTAATGACCCATCGGTCAATTGAATCTGTCGCCCCTGAACCTGAACAGACCCCGCATTCACACCACTCACATCCAGCACCGATCGCTGAGCCAGTTGAATCTCTCCAAACGGCTGTTCACGGTCGTACCCCAGTTGATAGCCTTGAGCGATGGGAGTCAGGCTAACCCAGCCAGCACCGCTCAGACTGCCCAGTTCAATGCGTCCTTGTTCGGCGACCAGGCTTGCCCCATTTAAATTCAGGTTGCCCCCCACCAATGCCAGGGTTCTTCCAGGCTGGACTTGCAATGCCGTCGAGCCAGGATTGCGGATGGTCGGAGAAAAGCTGGTCGGTTTGCTGAGAACCTGTCCGTTGCCTTGAACGGCGATCGCTCCCGGGCTTTGCCCCATCTGTAAGCCGATTGGTACGCTAACAGTTAACAAAGGGTTGCCCGTCGTCTGAGTTGCACCAAACTCATTTCCATCAGCAAACTTGATGCTGTTGGCAGTAGTGGCAACCAACGAACCACCCAAATTCAAACTGGCATTGGAACCAAATAGGATACCAGCGGGATTCAACAGAAACAAGCTGGCGCTGCCATTGGTTTGCAGTAAACCATCAATGTTGGAAACACTGCCTCCCGTGACCCTCGCAAAGATGGTTTGCACCGTCAAGGCATTGTTAAACCGTGCGGCTCCACCTGTGGGTATGGAAAACTGACTGAAGCTATGGAACAGATTGCCACCAACCTGAGTGCCATTGTTAATGGTGTATTGGTTACCCACAGCCGAGACTGTGGTACCGACGCTACCATCAGGTGCCACCTGTGCGCTCGCTGGGAAAGCGATTCCCACTGCCATTAGTAACGCGCTGCACCAGTGCCAGTAGTGAGTCGTCTGCATTCCATTTTCCCTCTATACAATGAGTGCCACTGTTACCAGGACAGAGTGGCGTTGATGACTTGCTGGCTGATAGGCTCTCTGCTAAAGTGCCCAACTTCTCTCTAGCGATCTCAAAGAGACTCTAGATTAAAAGGAGTAGCGTGCTGAGAAGTACAATCCCTTTTCCTGGAGCGATCGCGTGTCACCGTCGATCGAGGTCAGAGGATATCCCCAATCAAACCGGAGCGTGAGGCGATCGCCCTGTTTCCACAACAACCCTAAACCAACGCCAACAAGGGTATTGGGTGATGGATTCTCGCCGCTGTAATTCCAGCCTGTGCCGACATCAATGAAGGGCGTGAGTTGCAGGATGCCATCAATTTGGGGAGCACGAACAATGGGAATACGACATTCAGCCGAAAATAAGGCTCCGTTGTCTGTCAGCAGTGAGTCCTGGCGATACCCCCGGACGCTAAGCTGACCACCGAGACCCAATTGCTCCAACGGCACTAGAGAAGCGCCAGCTAACTGCACATCACCTCTGACCAGAAATAAGGTGTCTGGTGCTAAAAGCCTGACCCACTGCGCCTGCCCACGCCACGCTACAAAGCGGCTGTCTGGGGCATTATCATTCACCGTTGCCCCAAACCAGTTCACCCCAACGCTAAACTGCGATCGCAGCGCCAAGACTGATCGATTGCTCCGCTGGGTATATTCCTGAAACAGCCGCAGTGCCGAAACCCTGGTTCTTCCTTGTGCATCCGCGCCGGGGGAGAGGGGGAACGGTCCAATATTATCAATGCCCAGTTCTGTCTGACTTTCTTGTCGTGAAAAGGACACACCCAGCGCCAATTCCTGAGTCGGGGTTTGCAGGATTGGTTGCCGAAAACTCAAGTCGTACGATCGAGACGTGGATTGAATATCCAGTAGGTTGAATGGCTTTTCAATCACACGATTCCACCCCTGACTGAACCCAAAGGACACCGTACCATCACGAGCATTCACTGGGAGGGCGTAACTGAAATTGATCGTATTGCTGCCAGTGGTATTGGCATAGCCAACGCTGAGCGTGTCACCCAAACCCAGCAAATTGGCTTCGCGCAATTCCACTCCACGCCGAAAACTTCCCACACTCGGCGATCGCCCATTATCTATGTATACATCTACCGAAAACGACTTTGCTTCTTCAATCGCGACCTGTAAACTATTGCTGCCTGGACTGATACCTGCCTGCAATTCGGCAGATAAGTTCTGAATACGTGGATTCAGGCGGAGGAGTTGCAGCTTTTCCAGTAAGTGAGGCACGCTCAGCGGAGTGTCGGCACCAAGACGGACGCGATCGCGAATATAAGCACTCCGCAGGCGACGGTTACCCGTGACTTTAATGTCCTGAAGCGAGCCTTCTACCACCTGAATGGTGATGTCACCATCCTTGATTTTCTGGGGACCAATTAAGGCACCCGTTGTGACATAGCCACGATCCACATAGAGTTTAGTAATAGCGTCTCTGGCTTGCAACAATTCAGCAAACGTGAGATCTCGCCCCACAAAGGGAGCTGTTACTTTACTGAATTGCTCTGGCGTAAAGACGGTACTACCAATCACATCAATGCGATCGACCCGGAACGTTTCGCTGCTATTTTCTGGCACTGGAGAGGGCAGTCCTGGCAGTTGCGGCGCGGGGAGTAACTCATTCTTCTTAGGTGGTGGTAACACATCCGCTGGCAATTTGGGCGGCTGAATATCTTCTAAGCGGGTTGGCGGTGGCGGTGTGGCAGTGATGGTTTGTGCCGTGAGGAAGTCGGCACTGTGGGCGATCGCGGTTGCCTGATTACCTAGCAATGTTGCCAAAACCAGGCTCAATGTCAGGGGTTTCAACTGAGGGATGCTTGCAAACAAACTCAATATCCGTAGAGATTTGATCATAGTTATTTTTCTAAGGCAGTAGAGATTAGTCGGTTCTAATCAAGTCAAGCAAAATCTTTTTTATTGGTTTAATAGCATTTGCTTTAAAGCCAACTTGGCAATAGCAATCTGACAGAATGTCTACTACTTCTGGTTGACTGACAAATCTTTTTTGTCGGGTGGGTTGTAGCTTGCTTCTGTGTAGCAGCACAACGTAAAACTCAACACCAGCTTTGATCTTGTTGGGTTACGCTGACGCTTCTCTGGTATGCCAGAACGGCTTTACCCAACCTACGCAAGCATCGGGGTTTTGAGAGTTTTGTCAGTCAATTAGGTAGTTGCAACTAACTTTTATCTATTGTTCTGCGGCTGAGCTGAAGAACATTCCAAATTCAAAATCGGGCTTACCTTATTTGTCACCCTGTTCGTTTTGTATACTCTGACTCAACGTGATTGAACTGAACTACACTCAAAGTGCCCATATTGAAAGTGGATCTCACAAAATTCAACAGGAAGCAAAGCCGAAATTTTGCTTTCAGGCTAAGAGGCTGTTGAAAAAGGGGAGAGGTAGAACAAATTACGCCAACCGCCTGAGCATGAGTTGGACCATCGCGAAATAAAACAATCTGCCTACCACCGACGACTCGATCAATTTCCTGCAATGCCTGACAATCGTCCTGAAAGTGGTGAAACGCAAGCATCACAATCGCTGCATCAGCCGATTGATCTAGCAGCAGTAACTGTTCAGCATAGCCCTCAAGCCACTGAATGGAAGGATGGGAAACGCTCTGTCTTGTTTGAAGATATTTCTTGACGATCGTGTCATACAGCGTCATCTTTATTGAGCGGTTGATGACACCGATTGAGATCGTAAAAAGCAGAGGCAATGATAAATGCTCGCTCCTGAATGTTTATTCATGCCATGCCTCAAGCCGCGATCGCACCCCGCTCCGCCGCGGTACTGCGGTTGTAGTGGGTCGCATCGCCTTTGATGGCTTCACTATGGCGACCATCAATGCTGATGGGGCGATCGCCGACGATCGTGACCCGTTGCACATGGCGCGGCTGATCACCATAGTCGTAAATGGCATAGTGTTGAGTGGCACGGTGGTCCCAGAAAGCAACATCACCGACCTTCCAGCGCCAGCGCACCGTGTTTTCGGGACGGGTGACGTGGGATTGCAGAAGGCGAATGAGATCATCCGATTCGGTGGTGGACAGTCCCTGAAGCTGACGGACAAATCCACCAATGAAGAGTCCTCGTTCGCCTGATTCGGGATGGACGCGCACAACAGGATGCAGGCTTTCGTAAACCGTTGAGGTAAAGACCTTGCGGTATGCTTTTAGTGCTTCAGACACATTGACGGCTGCTTCAGCATAGTCGTAGGCATTGCTATGCACTGCCCAGAGTTGATCAGCAAAGGTTCGTAAATGAATTGGCAAATCTTGATAGGCAGTCACAGAGTTTGCCCAAATGGTATCGCCCCCGGCTGGTGGGATTTCGATCGCTCGTAGAATCGAACCGAGGGGAGGGCGATCAACAAAGGTGACATCGGTGTGCCAGTTATTGGCACGGGCAGCCGTTCTGCCATAGTCCAGATCGAGAATTTCTGGGTGGTCGGGTAGCGATGGTACGGTCGGATGAGCCGTTGTGACTTCACCAAACCGACGTGCAAAGGCAACTTGCCATGCGGCATTCAGGTGTTGCCCCCGGAAGAAAATGACTTTGTATTGCACCAGTGCTCTGCGAATCTGACTAATGATGTCATCGCTCAGATTCGTACTCAAATCAACGCCCAAAATCTTTGCGCCAATCCGCTCTGAAACGGGATGGATGTCAAGCGCTTCTACCTGTCCCATAGTCAATCTCCTGAATGAACAACGAATGGTTAGATATTCTAACCGAATGCAATGTAATTTTGCGTCGATCGGTAGATTTAGTCAAGCTTAGAATCGGGAATTAAATAAAATTGGGAATTTGGCAGTAGGAGCGTGGCATTTAGCAGGAAAATGCTGCAATAGTGCCAATGCTTTTCGCCCATAGCTTGCTTCCTGTAGGATATGCCACGCCCTTATAAAGTCTGACCTTGTTTAATCATTTAGGTCGGTTTCCATTAAGGTAAATAAATGGTTTCATCCAGCTTCATCTTCTTAACTCACATTCATTTGCTTATCAGTTGTCTTTCATGAAAGTAGAGGAAGCTGTTGTTGTTGGCTTCTGATACCGATCAAGCCAGGAGATACAACCAATTGTTTCATTTATTCTGAGGCTTTCCATATGAAAGGATTACTGTTTGGTGGTTTAACAGCCGTATTGTTCACCATGTCAACGGCTGTCATGGCTCAACAATCAACCAGGGTGCAGGCAGAAATTTCACAGTCTGAACCGTCGTCAATGATTTTTAATTTTAGTGCGCCTATCATCACTAATTCTGGGCTTTTGGGTAGTACTCAGTTCATTCGCATTGCGGTCATTGGTATGTCATTAAAAGACCTGCAAATTGCGGTTCCTACCCAGATGGAACGCTACGATCGCGTTCGAGTCATTGACCAAACAGGCAAAGAAGTGGGTGCTAAGATTGACTCCAGCAAGGCTCAGGTGGGGATCACGTTTGACCAACCCGTTGCCCCTGGTGGCTATTTACAGGTGGAATTTGTCGGTGTACGCATGACATCACCGAGTGATGGCATTCTGCTGTACGGTGTGACGGGTAAGCGTGTTGGCAGCAAGGGCGATATTCCCATCGGCACCGCAAGAATTCAGCTTCCGATTAGAGGCTAAGCGCGAAGAGGGTGAGCCTGACAACGTTGCGATGAGCGATGCCAGCCGCCATCGTTAACAACCCAAAATCAGGATTGCAGATTTATGAAGGTGCAATTCAAGATGCAATTCTCTATGTAAGGACATGGCATTCCATGTCCTTACAAAAATACATTTACAGGTTATTTAATCTTTGATCCTTAGTAGAGTGCTGATAGCACCGTGTCTGCCGCATGACGGAAAGCCGTTGCCGCCCCTGCACTCATGTCCCGTGGGGCACAGATGCGATTTCTCACATAGGCAAGGGTGATGGCTCCTACGGCGGCTACCAGTGGATCGCTATTATCCTTACCGCCAATGCGCCCCCAGGGGAGGGGCGTTGAATTGCCATGCAACAAATAGTCCGCTAGCAAACGCAAATGCCAATCGATCGCGTCTCGAATTGGTGTATCGTCTCCGTTTATCGCTAATACCTGCGCGCCAGAGTTCTTCAAAATATCGCCGATCGCCACATCATGGTTATCACTCAAGCGTTCGGCAGTTTCTGCGCGATGATGACTTGTCTGTGCAATCTCATCATCCAATGGCACTGGATTACCAATCGGTTCCACACCCCAACGGCGACGCAACAGCAAATGATTCGTCGTACTGTCCGATCGCACCCGATGATAAGCAGGATGATGCTTGAGCGCATCAAACCAGGCATTGATACGCGGAAACCGAGGATTGCCTTTGATGGTGTAATTTCGGTAGACAGGTAAGTTTGCGGCGAGGCGATCGAGATGGGGGCTATACATCAGATCGACCAGGCTAAAGCTAGAAACAAAGAAGGGACCGGGATAGTTTTCCAGTAATTGCTCCAGCAAGTCTAATTTAGCTTCAAAGGTTGCTTGTAAGTCTGCCAGTTCATGGGCATCGGTTGTTGGATGTCGCAGAAAATTGTAGGCAGCATCCTTGAAGCCATTAGTTTCAGCCTCTTCTACCCACTGTCGTGCAATGGCATTCTCTAAGGGATTTTGTGGGAGCAGGGGCGCTTCGGGAAAACGCTCTTCCAACGCCAGTAGAATGTCCTTTGATTCATAGATCAGCTTGCCATCAATCTTGGCGGCTGGCACCAGAGCAGTCGGCACCAAATCTAGATACCACTGGGGCTTGTTACTTAAGTCGATGAACTCGGTTTCAAAGGGAATGCCTTTCTCTTCTAACGCAAACCACACGCGCTCACAGAAGGGACACCAGGAATTGGTATCACGGTAGAGCAACACGGATGGTTTCTCACCGGGAGTAAGTTTCTGCAAACTGATGGGAATAGGAGCGGTGGATGGAGATTGCCCCGGTCGGCGTACTCGACGGGCAGTGGTTTGGCTACGGACGGTTTCTAAGAGGTGTTCCCAGGAGGAAAGGGTTTCTTGAACTGGCATTGTTCACCTCACAAAGGGGTAGAGGAGTGAAGAGTGTAGGGAGAGAGGAGTGAAGAAATCATTGCAAGGATGAAGGCTACAAGATAGAACCATGTAGAGCTTTATCACGACCAAACCCGTACAGGGGGAACATTCAACAATAAAATTTACGGTAAATCTATCAACTAACCGTATTATACCTACATTCGAGAATCCCATAGCTGGCTGAAAAAAGCAAGCCAGAGAATTGATGTATACCAGTTCTCGCTTAAAGGTAGTACAAGTTTCTGGTTGGAGGCAGAGGGCAGGTTTTGTTGGGGTTATTGCCTCCAGCCGATCGCGTTCGTGTCAACCCTGCCCCTACGAGTATTGTGTTTGCTAGGGGCTGTCATCAATTACTACTACACAGTGCTTTCAGCAAGGGTTCCAGCCCCTAGCCTGGTGTGTTGAGACGGGCGTGACACTGCTGATATTGCAAGGTTTCGGAGCTAATTGATGACACACCCTAGAAAGCTCCTAACAATTGTTTCAACTTAAAACTTTTAGCCTTCTGCCTTCTGCCCTCTGCCCTCTGCCTTCTCCTGTTCACAGCACTACGCCAGCGTTTCGATCAGGTCTTTCAGCCGATCGTGCCCATCGCGAAAGACCGACCAACCATCGCCTACCAGAACAGCTTCGATGCGATTGAAGGTGGCGAGACGACGCACAGAGGCGATCGCGGCTTCCCGATTTTGCAATTTGGCATCTGGTAAAAGCATCAAGCTGCCAGCACGATGGGCGCGGATCAAATCGCCTGTAATCAGGGTCGTGTCATCCAGCAGCAGCGCCAGTTCACCGGGAGTTTTGGAGCCGTGTAGCTCGAACGCCTGCAATCCTGGCACAATTTCTTCACCATCCGCTAACCAGCGAATTGGCTGCGTGTCACTATCTGCTACGGGGAAAGTTGCCCGTTCTCCATGAGGGGCAGCAATTTGTGCGCTGGTTCGTTGAGCGATCGCCTGAGCATCACGCACATGATCGGAGTTGGTAATGACGATCCACTGAGCGCCACCCAATGATGTTAGATGCGACCAGTCATGCTCTGAGAGGGGAACGGGATCGATGAGAATGTTACCTTCAGGACGAATCCAGGCAACGCCATTAAAATCGATATTCCGCTCTGGGTCGAAGCTAGACCAGCTATAGAGATCAGGGCGATGGAGAGCTTTCATACGCGTTCTGATTAACCAGACGAATCATTCGACCATCATACAGTTTGTCATTTGTTAGCAGAAGACTTGTCTTTCCAACGAGACTATGGAATACTCCAGATAAATCTACTGTAAATCTAGCGACAAACCGTATTATTATGGCTTCACTACAGCTTTACTTTGCCCGATCGTCCACCTTTGCCCAGCGCACGCGTGTGGTTGTGCTAGAAAAAGGCATTGACTTTACACCAGTTGAAGTTGATTTTCAAAACAAAGCGCCAGAGTTTTTGCACGTCTCTCGCTACGGCAAAGTGCCTGCCATCAAGCATGGTACGGTCGAACTCTATGAATCCGCGATTATCAATGAGTATCTGGAAGAGGTCTTCCCAGAACCCGCTCTCTTGCCCCATGATCCCGCTGGAAAGGCGATCGCGCGGATCTGGATTGACTATGCCAATACTCGATTTGTCCCAGCTTTCAACAAGTTTCTGCGCGGTAAGGATGTGCAAGAACAGGAGCAGGGGCGGCGCGAATTTCTCGAAGCGCTGCTGTATATAGAACAAGAAGGCATCGGGAAATTGTCTGGTAACGGTTCGTATTGGTTGGGAGACACGTTGAGTCTGGTGGATATTAGTTTCTACCCCTGGTTTGAGCGCTTACCCCTGTTAGACCATTTCCGCAAATTTACCCTGCCTGCTGAAACGCCACGCCTGCAAGCCTGGTGGAATGGGCTACGCGATCGTCCATCCATTCAAGCCGTTGCCAATTCAACCGATTTCTACATCGAACGATTTACTAAAATTTTGGGTGAACCCGTTGCTGCGGCTCAAAAATAAATGAAACTGCTTCTACCCACTGAATTTACATCTGAGCTAGAGCCAAAATTAGCTCATCTTGATCCCGATTTGCAATTGGTTTGGGTAAATACTCAGGGCGAATTCAAGGGCGATCCCGGTGATGCAGAGGTGTATCTCAACTGGTTTTATCTCAAGCCAGATCTGCTTCATCGTGTATTGGCAGCGGCACCGAATCTGCGCTGGCATCAAACTCTTAGTGCTGGCGTAAACCACATTCTCACGCCAACCTATTTGCAGCGAGACATTACGTTGACCAATGGGGCTGGAACGTTTGCCATTCCCATTGCGGAATTTGTGCTGACCTACATTTTGTTCCATGCCAAAAATATATCGTTTTTGCTGTCACTTCAAGCAAACCACAAGTGGAAAAAGAGCATCCAGCTACCCACTCAGGAAGTCTTTGGTAAAAGCCTGCTGATTATTGGCGCGGGCAGTATTGGGCAAGAAATTGCTAAACGTGCCAGTGCTTTTGGATTACGGGTTTGGGGTTCCCGTCGTCACCCTCAACCCACACCGGGTTTTGAGCGCGTGGTCGGGTTGGATGAGTGGCGATCGCTCCTTCCCGAAGCCGATTACATTGTGCTGGCAACACCCCTGACCCCCGAAACCCGCAACCTGATTGATGAGTCTGCTCTACGGGCAATGCGTTCCACTGCCTACTTAATCAATATTGCACGAGGAGCCGTGGTCGACGAAGCCGCGCTGCTGACGGCACTCCGAGAGGGTTGGATTGCTGGAGCGGGGTTGGATACCTTCCACACAGAACCGTTGCCTCCAGAGAGTCCGTTCTGGTCGTTACCAAATGTGTTTGTGACACCGCATTGTTCGGGCTTTTCACCCCGCATTGTGGAACGTGCGATCGCGCTCTTTCTGGATAACCTGAACCGCTACCGAACGGGGCAACCCCTACGGAATGTGGTGGACAAAACCTTAGGATATTAAACCCATGACACTAAAACGACGCGATGTTTTGCTTGGTTTGGCTGGTTTGAGCGTCCCGCTGATTGCCTCAAGCTGTGCCAATAATGCCTCCAATCCAACAGCTAATAGTCCGTCCGCTGTGCCTGCTGCGACTACCGCTGCTTCTAATAACGGACCTGTGCGCTTTGGCTATCAGAAATCAACCATTATTTTGAAAAGCAAAGGCGATATTGATAAACGGCTAAAAGCAGAAGGGGTAGAGGTGGAATGGAAAGAATTTCCAGCGGGTCCACCGTTGCTAGAAGCGTTGAATGCGGGCGCGATCGATATTGGTCCAGTAGGTGAATCGCCACCAGTGTTTGCTCAGGCTGCGGGAGCCGATCTGGTGTATGCGGCTGCGATCGCGCCCAATCCAAAGGGATCTGGCGTGCTGGTACAGCAAGAGTCACCGATTAAAACAGTGGCAGACTTGAAGGGGAAAAAAGTTACCTTTGCGAAAGGATCAAGCGCCAACTATTTAATTGTACAACTGCTTGAAAAAGCGGGCTTAAAATATAGTGACATTCAACCAGTCTACCTTCCACCTGCGGATGCTCGTGCTGCGTTTGTGCAGGGCAATGCTGATGCATGGGCAATTTGGGATCCATTCTATGCCGCTGGTGAAACTGGGATCAAATCGCGTGTGATTGCGGATGGTACGGGCGTAAACAAAATTGGAGGCTATTACATTACCTCGCGCAAATTCACGACCGAACGACACAATATTTTAAAGGCGATTTTAGAAGAAGTGCGTAATTTAGAAAACTGGTCAGCCCAAAACCGGGATGAGGTGGCATCTGTGCTGGTCAAGGCGCTGAAGCTGGATGCAGCCGCTGTGAAAAAGGCAACGCAGCGTCGAGAGTTTGGGTTGAATCCAGTCACCGATGAGTTGCTTGCAGAACAACAAAAAGTGGCTGATGCCTATTATGATCTAAAGCTCATTCCCAAAAAAATCAGCATTCGCGATACGGTTCTCCCACCTGATAAAGTGGCGGCTTACGCGTTGAGTTAAGCGTTCTGCTGCAACTGAAGCAGGTGTGGCATGTCGGATATCAGGGATGTTGCAAATGCGCACAACAATTGCGCGATCGCCATTTTTCCGACAAGGAATCTTGTATGTTTCAAAGTGAACTCCTAGTTCGACGGGCAAAGGCTCAAGATGCAGAGCGGGTGGCTCTGCTCTGTAGACAACTTGGTTACGCGGTCTCTCTACCCGTTGTGAAGGAACGCCTAAACCTTCTGGCAACTGATCAAAACCATGTAGTTTACGTTGCTGATTTGCCCAACACGCCTGTAATCGCATGGATTCAAGTGTGTATCGTGTCAACTCTTGTTGTCGGTCGGCAAGCTGAAATTTATGGGTTGATTGTGCAAGAGGGCTATCGCGGTTATGGAGTTGGACGGTTACTGATCCAGCAAGGAGAACAGTGGGCACAACAGAAAGGCTACAGCACGATCGCGGTGCGCTCTAATTTGATTCGAGATCAAGCCCATCGCTTTTACGAACAGGTGGGTTATCAGCAATTTAAAGCTCAGGCGGTCTTTCGCAAAGGGCTAGGGGCTGTCATCAATTAATACTACACATTAATTGAAGCAAGGGTTTCAGCCCCTAGCCTTCTTGTTCGTTGGGACGGGCGCGACAATGCTGATACCGCAAGATTTCAAGCTGAATTGATGACGCGCCCTAAGCTTGTAGGATGTGTTGAGCAAAAAGAAGCTGGAAGTTCCTCGTAGAATGGGCACTACCCACCAGACTTAATTCAGCCCTACTCAGGTACAAATGTTTGGTCGGTGTCTGAGTTACAGCAGATCTCAAGCCGCCTTGTCTCATAGATGAGTTGATGGATCGATGAATGTATGGAATGATCGCCAAATTATTCAAGACCAGATTGAATACTATCGCGCTAGAGCCAATGAATATGATGAGTGGTTCTATCGTCAGGGACGCTTCGATCGCGGTACAGCCAATAATCAACATTGGTTTGCTGAAGTTGCGGTGGTTCAACAGGCATTGCAGCAAGTTGGCAAGGTCGATCGCATTCTGGAATTAGCCTGTGGCACTGGAATCTGGACACAGGAATTACTCACGCTTGGCAATCAGATTACGGCGATCGATGCCTCTACCGAAGTGCTTGAAATCAATCGCCACAAGTTGGGTGCATCATCTCAGGTTATCTATCAACAACGGGATTTATTCACCTGGGAACCTGAGCAGCAGTATGATCTGGTATTTTTCTCTTTCTGGCTCTCTCATGTGCCGCCCCAGCGTTTGACTGCCTTTCTACAAACGGTTGCAAACGCACTCCAAGCCGATGGAAAACTCTTTATCATTGATTCGCGCTTTGAACCTACGTCCACAGCGAATAATCATGTCCTGGTTGATGACGGCAACCTGATTAAAACGCGTAAATTAAATGACGGGAAAGAATTTCAGATTGTCAAAAAATTTTATCAACCGGATGAGTTGCAGCAGGAGTTGCGAGCGATCGACATTGACGCAGACGTGAAGGTGACAGAACGCTATTTCATCTATGCGATCGGGGAACGTTCTAATGCAAACGCATGATTAATGCACAACCGCTAACTCTAAATGCCGGACTACTCTTTGTCACGGCTTTTGTGGCAGGGGGGCTAAACGCTGTAGCGGGTGGTGGTAGCTTCGTTACCTTTCCGACGCTAATTTTTACGGGCATGAGTCCGATCGCAGCCAATGCCACTAACAACACAGCATTGTGGATTGCGGCAATGGCAAGTGCAGGAGCTTACCGCAAGGACTTAAAGATTCCCAGGCGGGATCTGTGGATTTTAAGTATAACCAGCTTAATTGGTGGGGCGTTGGGCGCATTGCTTTTGCTGTCTACCGATGCGGGTGTGTTTCAACGGCTCATCCCCTACCTACTCCTGTTTGCAACGCTCATTTTTACCTTCGGTGATTGGTTCAAAGCCCGTCTCCCACTTCAGCGCGACGCAGCCCCGCCACCGCTGTTAAAGCTGGTGCTGGCTCAGTTTGCGATCGCGATTTATGGTGGCTTTTTTGGCGCGGGCTTGGGTATTTTAATGCTGGCAACATTGGCGTTCCTTGGCATCAAAAATATGCACGCCATGAATGCGTTCAAAGTACTTCTCGGTAGTTGTATTAATGGCATTGCGGTAATTCCTTTTATTCTGGCAGGTGTTATTCTCTGGCAGCAGGCGCTTTTGATGGCAGTTGCAGCCTCCCTTGGCGGCTATTTAACCGCTCACTATGCCCGTCAACTAGACCCACAGTTGATTAGAAACTTTGTGATTGTGGTAGCCTTCACCATGACTGCCTACTTTTTTATTCATAGTTAATCGTATGGAGAACCCCATTCACGCGTTCACGCAATTACTGACGGGTCGCTGCCTTTGTGAGAGTATTCGCTACGAAATTGAAGGAGAACTTGGACCAATTTTTCATTGTCACTGCTCAAAATGCCGACGATGGCATGGTGCAGTCTTTCGTAGCCGTGCCACCATTAAGACCTCGCAGTTTAAGTGGCTTAAGGGCGAGGAACTGTTGTCTCGCTACCACTCATCAGAGTTTGTTGTAAAACATTTCTGCTCTGTTTGCGGCTCAAATTTGATCAGTACCTACGACAACGATCCCACCAAAATTGGAGTTCCGTTGGGTGGTTTGGAGCAAGCACCGACCAACAAACCAGAAGGGCATATGTTCGTTAGCGCGAAGTCGCCCTGGTTCAAGATCACGGATGATCTACCGCAACACGATACCTGGCCCGGTTCCCATGCCAAAGTTCGCGAGACGAGTGGCGATCGCTAGGGGCTGTCATCAATTACTCTACACATTGCTTGCAGTAAAGGTTCCAGCCCCTAGTCTGGTGTGTTGGGACGGGCGTGACACTGCTGATATTGCAAGGTTTCGGAGCTAATTGATGACACGCCCTAATGTTTCTGGTCAGACAAAGACTCAAAATCACTTCCAAATCATGAGTTCCCTTGAGGAGACTGTAAGCCGATGACAACTGCTTTAATTGTGGGCGCTGGTAGTGGGCTGAGTGCGTCCCTTGCCCGATTACTGAGCAAAGAGGGCTATACCGTTGCCCTGGCAGCGCGGCAAATTGACAAGCTAGACGGATTGGCTCAAGAGATTGGAACTACCAGCTTTGTGGCAGACGCATCGAAGCCTGACGATGTGAATCAGCTTTTTCATGAGGTTGAACAAACGCTGGGGGCACCCGCTGTCGTGATTTATAACCCAAGCTGGCGGGTTCGCGGTGCGTTGATTGAGCTTGACCCCGTTGACGTGGCTAAAACCCTTGAGGTCACTGCCTACGGTGGTTTTCTGGTGGCGCAAGCAGCCGCAAAGCGTCAGTTGGAGTTAGGCGGCGGGGCAATCTTTTTCACCGGAGCCTCTGCCAGTGTGAAAGGCTATGCCCAATCAGCGCCGTTTGCGATGGGGAAATTTGCCCTGCGTGGGTTGGCTCAAAGCATTGCACGGGAACTGGCTCCAAGAAATATTCATGTGGCGCATTTTGTGATTGATGGTGCGATTCGCTCTGCCACTCGCCTGGAGCCATCTGACAAACCAGATAGCTTTCTCGATCCAGACGCGATCGCCCAAACCTATCTCAGCATTTTGCGTCAACCCCGCAACGCGTGGACGTGGGAAATTGAACTCCGTCCCTGGGTTGAACCTTTCTAATTAAAGACTGGATTGTGATGTTTTGGTTGAGCGCCTGTGCTCATGTATGCATGAAGAAATAAATGGTCATGCCAAAGCCAGTGGAAATGATAAGGGATTGGATGAATTGTGGGTTGAGCGATCGCGCATAAGAGGCACCTGCATATCCCCCGATCGTCGATCCCAGCATGATGAAAAAGGCTTGATGCCAATCAATCACTCCGGCAGGTATAAACGTTACCGTGGCGGCAATTGTATTACCACTCATTAACAGTACCTTCAGTCCATTGATCTGGTGAATTTGATCCAGCCCCAGCAGTCTGAGTACGGCTAACAGTAGAAAGCTAATCCCTAAGCCATAAAAGCCTCCATAAATGGCTACGAGAAAGAGAACCAATGAGGATAGAGGTAGGAATGATTTGTGATGCCATTCTGCTTGGGGAAAAACAGCAGACGACCAGGACAGTATCAAATCGCTGAAGGTAAATAACAGCGTGGCAAACAGGAGCAGGTAGGGAACCAACTGCTTTAAAAGTTCGCCAGGAATCCAAAGCACCAATCGCGCACCGATCGTGCCACCTGCAAGACTAACACTGCTAAACACGACGCATAATTGCCTCATATTTCGCAAATCTGGTTGATACGCTTTGACACTCGCCATTAGCCCTGGCAACGCAGCAATGGTGCTGGTTGCATTAGCGCTCACGGGTGACATTCCCGTTAGCAGCAGCGCGGGAAACATAATCAAACCGCCGCCGCCCGCTACTGAATTTAAGGCTCCACTGAAAAGAGACGCTAAAAAGACCAGGCAACCCTGTGTAAATGCCATATTGGTTGCTGTGAAAGACTGGTGGGGCGCTATCTAAATCGATACCGTTGCCTCAATGACTGTGCTTTCAGGTTGCCTCAAGGCTCCACGGCGCGATCGGGCGTACCAGAAAAGACAAACCAATGCTCGTTTTTAGGTAGGGGAGAAGTTTCACCTCGATAACGATGCAACCCAACACCCATGTCACCCGTAGCGGTTAGACGAAATTCCACTTCATCAAAATTAGCGGCTTCAAAGTTGCGACGCGCGATATCGGAATAGATAATATCGCCTCGATTACCCCGTGTCCAGGGAACGAAGGCACCGGGTTTTGTCAGAAATTTCAGATTCCCAATGAGCTGCTGGAGTGCCGCTTCGTCTGCCAGATTGCCAAAGATGCCACAGACAATCACCAGATCGGCTGGGACTACCCCTGCGTAGTGATCAGATAGGGTTGCATCGCCCTGCCAAAACTCAATTTCCTCTGTTAACCCTGCCTCTGCCAGAGCCGATCGCCCCTGTTCCACTAGATGGGGGTTCAGTTCCACCAGTCGCGCACGAACGTCCGCTTTGCGGGGATGGGTAGTCAGTGTTCCCAACAAATCGCGTCCATCGCCTGCACAGGCACTCACGACCTGAATGGTGCCTGCTGGTTGAGCATCCAGAGCCGTTGCAATATAGCCCTGCACAATCTGCAACCGTTGCTGGAGAAGCGTTTCAGACTGATACAAAGCGTGCCATTCAAACCAATCTTTAGGCATGGTAGTTTATCCTTCGAGGTTTACGATTTCTGATTGCCTCAGGTTATCGATTGGAAAAGAAAGACTATTTGCTTCTATCGTAAGGAATGGCTATCGTAGTAATAGTTACATCTTCGCCACCTCATTTTTTGGTGCGTTCTATGCTAGAGCATTTGAGAAAACAACAGTATCAACAAGGTCAGCGCGATCGAGATGCTGGCTTGCTGCCCAAAATGGAAAGTTCCATTTACATGGATGGTTATCGACAAGGCAGACCCGAAGGACTGGATGGCATTGTGCAATATTTTCCATCCGCTGAATCTTACCTGAAATGGAAGCGTGGTCGCGTCTCTCCACCATCCACATAAGGTCACAATTTCTATAGAGACGTTCCATGAAACGTCCCTACTTCGTTCCAGGCTGTTGCTCAAACACTTGCTTGAGTAGGGTCAAGCTTTCATCAATCTGAACAATCTGCTCATCCGTTAAGGAGCCCAGCAAGTCAGTAATATATTTGCGGGTCTGTGCCCGATTGCTTTGGAGGTGTTCCAGCCCAGCCTCGGTCAGTTTCAGCACGACGCGGCGGCGTTCTTCTGGATGATCGCAGCGATCGACAAACTGCCGTTGTACCAGTCGTTCTGTATTCGCAGAAGCCGTTGCTCGCGTCACGCCCAGATGGAGGGCAAGCTCAGAGAGAGAAGCACCGGGATTGCGATCGAGGAATGCCAGCGTGCGAAACTGCGGCACCGTCAGTTCTTCATACGTCCCCCGTACCCGCATATCTGCCCGGATAAAGCGCATGACCATTGGTACGGTTTCCATGACTCTAGCAGCACAAGTTTCTGACACTTTCTTCCGAGTCGTTTTACGCGATCCCATAGACTGACAGCGGTTCCAGTAACAAGAGGAGGACAGTTAAGCCACTACTCTACTGTAGCCGTAATCACATCTGTTGAATTTTGAGTTTTGAGTTGAGACCGTTATTGGTTGTTAGTTGTTGGTTGTTAGTGCATGAGCCGTTCCTGATCCCTTCTAAAAACTAAAAACCAACAACTCCTTTAACCTTCTCCCCCACTCCCCACTCCCCATTCCCCCTGCCTACCTCCCCACATTCGGATACAGCCGTGTACAGATCACCGTCAGTACTGCCACTGTGGAAGTTAGAACAGCACAGTCCAGTCCAAAACCATAGGTGGTCGTGCTGTTTGCCAGCATTACGCCCCGCAAGGCATCCACCTGATAGGTCAGCGGGTTGAGATGAGAAAGCACCTGTAGCCAGGGCGGCATGAGCGCAATAGGATAGATGGCATTGCTGGCAAAAAACAAGGGCATGGTCATGAGTTGACCGAAGCCGTTGAAGCGTTCCCGCGATTTGACTACGCAGGCGATGAGCAGTGAGAAGATGGTGAAACAGGCGGCTCCCAGCAGCACGATGAGAATGACTCCTGCGATCGCCACCGGATGCGGGTTTAGCTTCACCCCCAGCAGCAAGCACAAGAGGTAAATAATGGCAACCTGGGAAAGGCTGCGAATCCCGGATGCTAGCGCTTTGCCCAGCACCATTGCCGCGCGAGGAGTGGGGCTAACCAGAAACTTCTGGACAATCCCCAAATCCCGCTCCCAGATGATCGACATCCCGCCGTTAAAGATTGCCACAAACAGGACACTTTGCGCCAGAATGCCAGCCGCCATAAAGTCCAGGTAGGGCAGATTTCCGGTGGGAATGCCCCGCAGTCGGGTGAAGACCTGGCCAAAAATCAGTAGCCACAGGGTTGGTTGTGCCGCTCGCAGGAAGAGATCACTGGGGTCATGGCGCAGTTTTCGTACTTCCAACTCGGTGATAACCAGGGTTTTGCGAACCAGTTCGGCGATCGCGCCCAGCCAGTTCCTTTGATAGTCGAGCGAAGGATCAGCCCAACCGTTGAGCCGTCCGCCGCGTTCTTGCAGTCTCACGATAGTCCACTCCTGAGGTGAGTTGGTCTCCGGTGTAGTGGATGAAAACGTCATCCAGCGTGGCATTTTCCTTGTCGAGACCTGCCTTTAAAGCCGTAGGGGTATCCGTCACAATTACCTTGCCGCCGTGCATGATGGCAACTCGCTGACACAGATTGTCGGCTTCTTCAAGAAAGTGAGTGGTCAGCACGATCGTCGTCCCGTAGTCCTCACAAAGCTGTTTCACCAGCGCCCAAACGGAAACCCGCGCCAACGGATCAAGCCCGACCGTCGGTTCGTCTAGAAACAACAGTTGGGGACGATGCAGCACGGATTGTGCCACTTCCAGTCGCCGAATCATCCCGCCTGAATAGGTACGAACCATGCGATGTGCGGCTTCCTCTAAGCCCATAAATGCCAGCACTTCGTGAATCCGCTGCCGTCGCTGCTTGGCAGGAATGTCATAGAGTTTGGCGAAGATCAATAAATTTTCATAGCCCGTCAGTGTGCCGTCAGCGGAAAGTGCTTGCGGCACATAGCCAATCAAACGACGGACAATGGCGGCTTGTCGGGTGACATCTAGCCCTGCGATCGTCGCGCTCCCAGCACTAGACGGCAACAGGGTCGTCAACATCTTGATCACGGTACTTTTACCTGCTCCGTTGGGACCCAGCAAGCCAAACACCTCACCGGAAACAACGGCAATGTTCAGGTCATCGACAGCCGTTAACGTGCCAAATTGACGGGTGAGATTGTGCGTTTCCAAAATAGTACTGCTGACGTTGGCAGTCAGGTGAGGGGGTGGGAGCGATCGCCCCTTGCCTCTGATCCATCTATTCAATCCAGTTCCTCCTTAGATGCGGCTACCTAATAAGTTACCATCATATAGTTAGATAGTCTAACTATATTGGTTACATATAATTTGTTTACCAAACAGACTTGAGTTTCAAAAGGGGCTATGCGATACTGCAAGTTAAATTATGGCAAGTCGATCGATTTACCGAGTTAGTGCTAATGCTCTTTAAAGAACGCACAGAATTCCAGGTTGGTCGAACAGTGTGGAACTCAACAGGTGAGCGGCTTTGTTGAGTTTCGCTAAGCTCAACTCAACCTACGTTTGTATGCAAATGCAGATGGAATTGGTACAAGGCGCTCGATCGATATGACGCAGCTTTCTACCAAGTGCAGTCACGACCGGGGTTGGCTTACTCGGCTTTTTCCGTCCTGAGCAGTGTTTTGTTATTTGTGCCAGACGTAATAATTCACCGCGATCGTCCCCCAGGCAGAGGCAACGCGAGCGTTGGTTGCACTGTAATCAAACAGTCCTCAAAAAACCAATCATCCTATGACACTGACAAAAGATCCCGTTACGCCAACAGCTCTGCTGCACGATCGCTACGGCACCGCGTTTGATTTCATCTTTGACAATGCCTGGAATAGCAGTCTGACGACACTTCTTTCCCATTGCTCGATCCGGGCGTATCTCTCCAAGCCGTTGCCCTCTGGCACCTTACAACTGCTCGTGGCAGCGGCTCAATCGGCTGCATCCTCTTCTAATCTCCAAACCTGGAGCGTGGTTGCGGTAGAAGACCCGGCACGCAAAGAACGGCTTTCCCAACTGGCAGGCGGGCAGGCGCACATTCAGCAAGCTCCCCTCTTTCTCGTGTGGTTGGCAGACCTGGCGCGATTGCAGCAGGTGACTGAGCAACGAGGCTTGCCCCACGAAGGTCTGGAGTACCTGGAAACGTTTCTGACAGCGGCGATCGATGCCAGTCTCGCAGCACAAAACGCCGCGATCGCCGCCGAATCTCTTGGCTTGGGCACCGTTTATATCGGAGCCATGCGAAACCGTCCTGAAGACGTAGCGGCTGAGTTGGGTCTACCACCCCACGTCTTTGCTGTATTCGGCTTATGCGTTGGTTATGCCGATCCTGCGAAACCAGCCGCAATCAAGCCACGCCTGTCACAAGAAGCCGTGCTGCATCGAGAACAATACAGCCTCGACGCACAATTGCCTGCGATCGCTGACTACGACACCATCATGAAGGCATTCTATACCGAGCAAAACATGACGGTTGAAGGCAATTGGTCACAACATTCCAGCGATCGCATTGCCAGCGCAGAAGCACTTCGTAATCGTGCCAATCTCCGCAACATACTCAATAACCTGGGCTTTCAATTGCGCTAAGGATCGTGAATTAAATAACATTGGCAACCTCAATCGTAAGGGCGTAGCATGCGACTGGAAGCCTTTACCATCACCGAAAGCATGTCTGCCGCGTACTAAGCCCCTACAGCATGATCGGCTTTATTTTGTTCTCATTCCTAAGTAGGAAAGCACAATTAAATCTAAAATTCGCGGGTTAATGAAGCCAGAGGTGAACGATGATTTTGCAACTAAATTCTATTTGCTCAATTGTAAGAAGTTGCTACTCAAGATACCGGGAAAAAGTGATTTAAATACCTTCAGAGCAGCAGCTAACCTGCTCATATTAGCTTTCGAGAAACATTAGGTTAAGTTTTTGCCTGTATGAGTCGTTAAAGGCTTTAGCCCTTCGCTTTAGGTAGCCCATCCTGACAGAAGAAACAGGCATTAAAAGCCAATCTGATTACGCCCATCAAAAGATTTAACGTATGTTTTTATTCATTTTTCGAGTTTTGTATAAACAGTACTTGTAATCGAATTGACTGCGTGTGAAACTAAGCGACAACGTACAGCAGAATAATTGTTGTGCGAACAAATATCCACAAAGGCGCTTAAATCTGCGTTTGTGGCATTGAATGCCTGAATGTAATTGTTTTTACTGTTAGCATCTCAGGCTGTTAGTAATTGACTGTAATTAACGACGAAGAAGAGTTTGAGGCGGGATCAATTCTTTAGCCTGAAGCTATTTTTGTTGAATTACTTCAGTTACTTACTTGTTTCCCTGCTCCCGATCGATGGTAAATTGCTTCGGTTTTGTAGGGATTGTCACTAGAGGTCTTGGTGTATGGAATCTGAAACTCGTGGAACTCACCTGATTGTTGAAGGGTTGGAAAAGTCCTTTGGGACAAGTGTTGTTTTGCAAAGATTTAATTTGGAGGTGATACCAGGAGAATTTGTTGCGATCGTCGGTCGCAGTGGGTGTGGTAAAAGTACCCTCTTACGCCTCATTGCCGATCTGGAAACACCGAGTGCAGGCGGTGTCTTCCTTAATGGTCAACTAACTCAGCGCCCCAACCCTACTGTCCGGATGATGTTTCAGGATGCTCGACTCCTGCCCTGGGAATCGGTGCTGGCAAATGTTGAGTTGGGGTTACTCGGCTCAACTGGAAGCCGCCCTATAGCGTTGCAAGTTTTAAATTCTGTCGGTCTGGAAGCGAAAGCAAACGACTGGCCTGCTCTTCTCTCCGGAGGGCAGCGCCAGCGGGTTGCTCTGGCGCGGGCACTTGCCAGTCAGCCCCGTCTATTACTGTTGGACGAACCACTAGGAGCGTTGGATGCGTTAACTCGCATTGAAATGCAACAACTATTGGAAGAGTTGTGGCAAGAAAAGCGCTTTACGTCACTATTGATTACTCATGATGTTGAAGAGGCTGTTGCCTTAGCCGATCGCGTGATTTTAATTGAGCAGGGTCAAATTGCGCTGAGTGTGTCAGTAGATTTGCCACGCCCCAGACAACGCAGTAGCGCCCGTTTTACTAAAATCGTTGAAACTGTTTTACAGCGGGTCATGCTGAAGGAAGAAACTCAGGAAAAGGTGTTGGCGCTTCCCCAAGAATATTCAACCAGGATTCCTTAGAAATGAAAATTAAATCACTCCAACAACCTCAGCCTTTTGATTATACAGGTGCGGCATGCGGCAGATCACTCTGCGCGATGGCAGGGACTTTCTACCGCATGTCATGCCCCTACGCACAGAATGACACCTTATTTAATCCACGATCCTTTAGAGACGTTTCAAGCTCAACGAAACGCAATTTGCAGTTCTCCCATTTTGTTCATTCTCTGAGATCCTATGACTACACTTGGAGCTAAAGCAAATTTAAGTCGTCGTCGGGCACAACCGCTGATTAACTTGAGCGATCCAAAGGTCAGAACCTTTCTACCCTGGGCGTTTCCAGTTGGCGTACTCGTGGTCTGGCAGTTGTTCTCAGCCTTTGGGCTGAGAACAACTCAAGTTCTACCTTCGCCATTGAGTGTTGTCACAGCAGCCATTACTTTAGCCAAAACGGGTGAACTGTTTGTCAACATTGGTATCAGCTCCCTGCGTGCTGTGAGTGGTTTTATTGTCGATGGCAGCATTGGGTTTATTCTAGGGCTATTTAATGGTCTCTCCCGCCTGTCCGAAACCGTATTTGATACAACGCTTCAAATGTTGCGAACCATTCCTAACCTAGCACTCTTACCGCTGGTGATTTTGTGGTTTGGCATTGGTGATGAAGCGCGCTTATTCTTGATCTCGCTGGGTGTCATGTTTCCCATTTATTTGAATACGTTTCATGGGATTCGGAATGTTGATCCAGGTTTGATTGAAATGGGTCAAGTCTATGGGTTGACTCGCTGGCAGCTATTCCGTCGGATCATTCTTCCGGGCGCAATGTCATCGATTCTAGTGGGTGTCCGCTTTTCGTTAGGCATTATGTGGTTGACCCTGATCGTCGCCGAGACGATCGCAGCCGATTCTGGCATTGGGTATATGGCAACAAACGCACGCGAGTTTATGCAAACCGATGTCGTTGTGCTGGCGATCGTTCTGTATGCCCTCTTTGGGAAATTGGCAGACGCAATTGCTAGAGCTTTAGAACGTTCCTGGCTACGTTGGAACCCTAATTATCGAGATGCTTAAGGGCTTGTAAAGTAATTAGTTGTTGGTTGTATAGCCCTTCGGGCATTCAAGAAAAGTTGTTAGGCTAATGGCTCGCTTAGTGTGGCTTACTAAAAACTAAAAACTAAAAACTTAACGGCTACTTAAAACCATAGCCCTACTGCTGGAAGCTGCAATGAATCAAAACTGGAAGCATGACTCTGTTTGGAGCAGTGTGATCGTTGGAGTCAGCACGATCGCGTTATCTGCTTGTACAAGAACTCTGGATACAACAAAGCTGGAAGGTGACATTCAACAAACGGTCATTCGACAGGGTGGGCTTTCACTTAAAACAGTGACGTGTTCCAAGAATGTTGCTTTAGCGGCAGGTCAGGGGTTTGATTGTGTGGGAACGCTTGATTCTGGCGATTTATTGGCAATTCCAGTCAAGCAAAGCGATGAGAAGGGCGCAACCACCTGGGAGATACCGAATACAAAAGGGTTCTTAAATCTGTCTCAATTAGAATCGCTCTTTCAGCAAACGGTGCTCCAGGAAGGGAAGATTTTAACCGTTGATTGTGGTTCAGGCTATCGATCGGTGAAACCAGGCGATCGCTTTGAGTGTAAGGTTGGCAAAGCAGGAAAAGCCATTCAAACTCGAAAGACTGGCAGAAACGCTGATTCAAAAAAGGCGAACGATCCCAAGCAACCAGAAACCATTGTTGTCACGATCGGCCCACAAAATAACGTGAATTGGCAACAGGTATTGCCTGCTGTTGAGGTAAAAGTTGCCAGCGCCAAACTTCCAGCAGCGGCTAACGCTACGCCTCAACCAACTCCGACGATCGCGGCTCAAGATCGGGCAAAGCTATCGCCAGATATCGTGCAAAAACTGGATCAAATGGGTGGTGGTGACAGCGAGTAAGAGGGAAAAGTCTACAAGCAGTAAAGCATTGTTCATGATGATCTGTAGGGACGTTACCTGTAACGTCCTTACATACGGTTGTCATTCACTTGGAACATTACCTTTAGTCATCGCCTTTTTTAAGCAAGAGCAGCAATTGCCTCACCGCTTCAAATCATTGAATTGATAAGACGCATCTTCCTGCGCTTTGGGTTTTCTGCCCTTCCCCCAACCGACTTCTTCCCGGTAGCTGCCCAACAGCCTTGCTGCTACTAGCGCGGCTTCATCTACAAACGGCAGTGGGTCTACTTCGGGAGCCACATATAATGCATCAACTGGACAATACAACTCACACATAAAGCACGTCTGGCAGTCGCTCTGGCGCGCGATCCTGGGTGGTGCATCGGGAACGGTATCAAATACATTGGTTGGACAAACGGTAACGCAGAGATTGCATTCAATACACCGAGATGCACTCACAAGTTCAATCATCGCAACACCAGCTCCTTGTTCGTTACAGTATTGTGGTCTGCATTGAGCGAAGACTTCACCCAGACCTGATCCAACCCGCCACTGAGCCAGTAGTGTTTTTGATTGGGATCTTGTTCGGGGTAATCCAACCGCTTGTGCATCCCGCGTGTTTCGGTGCGCTGAAGTCCACTGCGGTACATCCACCGAGCCGTTGCCACCATTGCTGCGGCTTCCCGCGATCGCACCATCTGAGTACCCGTTGCGCCGCCGCTTTGACGCATATCCCGCCACAGGCTGTCTAGCCTTCCTAACGAGTCGCGCAAGCCATCGCCCGTGCGGAACAGGTTGCGATCGTAGGGAAACACTTCTGCCTGGGTTGCGGCGATCGTGTCCTCGGCAGAGAATGCCTTTGCACCATCACCGCGCAATCCCACCTCTCCGATTGCCTGCACCGATCGCTGGTGGGCATGGGTACCCAAACTCTTTGCATAGTCAGCCGCCGCCTGTCCTGACCAGTAGCCCGACGAGATTGCCCAGGCAGCATTGTGACTACCGCCGCCCGTAAAGCCGCCACAAATCAGTTCTCGCGTAGCGGCATCACCGGCTGCATACAAACCCAAAACGGAAGTAGCACAGGTTTCATTCAAAATTCGCAGTCCACCTGTACCACGCACTGTACCTTCTAACCGCAGCGTCACAGGAAAATGTTGCGTAAAGGGGTCAATACCGCGCCGATTCAAGGGCAAAAAGAAATTGGGTTGTGCTTTCCACATCCATGCTTGAATTTCCGGCGTGACGTTCTGATCAATACAGTCATAAACGGGTTGTTCCAATAATGTTTTGGCAACGATACTCCGTCCGTGATGTCCAGCAGCACCTGCGATCGGTGTTCCATCTGCGTAGTAAAACGTCGCCCATTGAAAAAAGCGCCCTTTTGTAACCGAACCAAACGTGGTGGAAAGGGCATAGGCACTGGAAAACTCCATGCCAGAAAACTCTGCGCCTGCTTCGGCTGCCATCAAATAACCATCGCCTGTGAGCACGTTGCAGCCCAAACCATTCGCCAGAAATGCACAACCACCTGTTGCCAGCACTACGGCTCCAGCGCGAATCGACCAGCGTTCTCCGGTTTGGCGATTAATGCCTGCTGCTCCAGCCACGCGACCCTCACAATCCACCAACAATTCCAATGCTGGACTCTGATCGAGAATCTGTACACCTGCGCGCTGGATTTTCTTTCGCATCAGGCGCATGTATTCCGACCCCTGAATGGATTCCCGTCGCGATTCACCGTGCTCGTCTACAGGAAAGGGATAACCCCATTCGGCAACCCGATTGATATTTTCAAAGGTTTGATCTAACACCCGCTCCATCCAGGTGCGTTGAGCCAGAAAGCCACCCAATGCCTCCCGACTTGCCATTGCCTGTTTGCGCAGTTCCGGGTCAGGTTTGATATACCAGAGGCTATTGCCGGAGGGAGCAGACGCGCCACTGGTGCCACAGTAGCCTTTGTCCACCAGGATGACATTTGCTCCTTGGGCGGCGGCTCCTCAGGCAACCCAGCCGCCTGCTAACCCACCGCCAATAACTAAGACATCTGTTGTAAGGGTGAGATCGGCGATCGCCGTTTGATGACTCATGAATGATTACTCCTGTTTCAATTGGAAAAAAGCGATCGAGATCTCAGACTTGCTCAAACCCAACTTTCACCACGGTCTTAGCTCAATGCAGGAAAACTCACAAAACTCTGAAACTGCTTTGAGGCAAACGACCTGTATCCATTGTGAAGAAGAATGAATCACAAAACAAGAAAATCATACGGTATCTTTATCGACAAACCGTTGTTTATGCGTCAGTATCGCATAGTAGTTTGAAGGAAGCAAGGTTCCCGCCCATAAAATCTGTAAAGCTAATAGTTAGAAAAGCTAATCAATTTTTAGCTTACTCTAAATTACAGGATTGCGATACCTGGCGCTGATCTGAGCGATCGCCAACATCCATCAATCTAGGCAATCGCAAGCATCGCTTGTCGCCTTGTTGCTCACGACACCATCATCAATCTCGTAAATTAGACAGAACTCATCGGTCGCAATGGAACAAGATTGATTGCCAATTTTTCACCTAACCAAAGGGCATGATCGGTGTGGTCTGCAACAGCGTCACCGGTATTGGGATGAACGAGAATATCTAACCCCTCTCGATGCAGCATCAACCACGGCACTACGTTGGCGAACTGATCCGGTGCAAAAGCAACCTGATACATCGGTTGAGTGTGAGGACCGACGAGCGTTTCATGCCAGCGTCCCAACTGCACGTCAAAGCGATCGCCCAACCCTTCCCGCACTCGCGCTGCCGTCTCGCGTGTAGTGGGATTGAAATACACATGGGCGTGAAAACTCGTGATTTTGACGGTAGCTTCTGCCATTCGTTTCACCTTCCCAACTTCAACGTATCATCCTATTTTAAAACTACGGTAGCCCGACTGGTATTAAGATGTTAGCAAGAACAGGAGACCATTGATTTTTCTAGGAAGATTTCTGAGAAAGATATCACCCCTGTACGGGTTTGCATCCGGCAGATAATCTTTGACTGATCGCGAAAATTGCTGTCCGAATGCTGATTGACTGACAAAAATCCTGCAAGGCTGGTCGCTTCGTTGCTCACCCGCCCGTGATTAAAATCCGGGCTAAGGGTGCGAAACCCGTTGAATCGGGTTGTCAGACGCTCCTAGTCCTCTACCCTTCGGGAAGGCAACGCCTAGAGAGGACTTCCTGCCATCAGCCCGCACTTTAGTGCAGGGCGGGTTCAAGTACTCGCTCAAAGATTTGTCAGTCAACAGGTCCGAATGCTAAACCCCTACGATTTTTGGGTATTAACTTTTCTGGAAATCTCCTAAGAAATCGGCGGTCTGAGCAGAAAGACTTGAAGCCAGGAGAAAACCGAGCGTGACGCAAATTCAGCGCAAAAAAACTTCGTCGAAAGCGGACTCCTTCACCGAATCGGTGATTCGGGAAATGACCAGAATTGCCCTCCAGCACGGAGCCATTAACCTGTCGCAAGGATTTCCCGATTTTCCCTGCCCACTGGAACTGAAGCAGGCAGCATATGCGGCGATCGCAGAGGATGTGAACCAATACGCGATTACCTGGGGCGATCGTCCCTTTCGAGAGGCGATCGCGACAAAAGTGCGCTGGTATTTAGGGTTAGAGGTTGATCCAGAACGACAAATTACCGTGACCTGTGGGTCTACCGAAGCAATGGCAGCAACGATGCTGGCAACAGTAGATGCAGGTGATGAAGTGATTATTTTTGAACCGTACTACGAAAACTATGGACCCGATGCCATTCTGGCAAATGCCACACCCCGCTACGTCAAACTACATCCACCAGAGTGGACGTTTGATGAGTTGGAACTACGGCAGGCATTTAATGCACATACCAAAGCGATTATTATCAACACGCCCCACAATCCCTTGGGCAAAGTATTCACTCGCGACGAACTCAGCGTGATTGCAGATCTGTGCCAGCAATGGGATGTGCTGGCGTTTACAGACGAAATTTATGAACATATTTTGTACGATGGCGCAAAGCATGTGGCACTGGCAACCCTTCCTGGGATGGACGATCGCACCGTCACTATTAATGGTTTGTCCAAAACCTATAGTGTGACTGGATGGCGGGTTGGCTACATTCTGGCGAGTCCAACCCTAACGGGAGCCATCCGCAAAGTGCATGATTTTTTAACTGTGGGTGCGCCTGCCCCATTGCAACGAGCGGGTGTCGCTGCCATGCAATTGCCGCCCCAATACTACGATGATCTCGCACGGCTTTATGAGCAGAAACGTAAGCTGATTTTGCAAACGCTGGATGCAGTGGGTATTCCTTACTTTGTGCCCCAGGGTGCTTACTATGTGTGGGCTGATATTTCACACTTTGGCTACCCCACCGACGTTGACTTTACCTATCATTTGATCAAAGAAATCGGTGTCGCTGTGGTGCCCGGTTCCAGCTTCTTTAGCGATCCACAAAAGGGTCGATCGTTTATACGATTCTGCTTCAGTAAAAAGCCAGAAACCCTGGCAGCAGCACAGGAACGGTTATTCAAACTGCTGATAGCTGATAGCTGATAGCTGTCAGTCGTCCAGGGCTAGTTCATTCCGTCGAAAGATAGATAAGCAGCGGATGGGAACAGATGAAACAGATGACTTTCTCATACGTTTGCCACGGCGCTCATTTTTTGGTTGAGACCTCCGAGGTTTCCATAAATTCTAAATTTATTAGAATACCTAACCATTAGCTAAACAGTACTTTAATAAGCTTCACCTGACTGGAGGGTTTTATTTCAAAGTAGCCTGTGTCATACTCCTAAGTCTATTAACGGCAAGTCAATCAACTAACCGTATTATACGGCTTGCCATTGCTACTACACCAATCACTCGAAGGGAGGCAACTAATGAGCCTGCTGAGTCCAGTTTTAGACCCACTCACCCGTCCGAATCTGCCAAGCGTGCAAGCAACCCTCAACTACCTGCTTCCGATGGCAGAAAAGCCAGTTAATTACACCTATGACCCACCAGAAGGTTTTTCTCGTAACAGTGGGACTTCTGTGGGGTATGAGGTGCCAATTTATAATGCTCGCTCGATCGCCGCTGATCTATCGGTCGATCGGGAAGGTTTTGCGCTGCTTGATCAGCATACTGCCGTGCAAGATTTCTATGATGATGATGAAGTGCGTCGTGTTTACTATCCAGAAGCCGAGCAATGGCTCAAGAAGGTAACGGGTGCTACTAGAGTGGTGGTTTTCGATCATGTTGTTCGCAACGCTCAGCGATCGGGGCAAAACGACATTAGAGAACCCGCTCGCCGCGTCCACAATGACTTTACTGCTAATTCAGGGTATACCCGTGGACGACGAGTGTTAGGCGAGATTGGTGAGAACGACCCTGATGCTTTACTGCGTCAACGTTTTAGCATTATCAATATTTGGCGGGCGATCGCCAATCCCATTCAGGAATCACCCCTGGCGTTGTCCGATGCCCGCAGTATTGCCCCTGGTGATTGGGTTGCGAGTGACCTGGTGTATCGCGATCGGGTAGGGGAAACCTATTCCATTACCTACAATCCATCCCATCAATGGTTTTACTTTCCACAAATGCATCGGGATGAAGCCCTGTTGATCAAATGCTTCGATTCCGATGAGAGTGGACTTGCACGGTTTTCGGCTCACACCTCTTTTGACGATCCCACCAGTCCCGCTGATGCTCCACCCCGCGAAAGCATCGAACTGCGGATATTCGTTTTCTACGAGGCGTAGAGACATTTACGTTTTCTATGGGGACGTTACATGTAACGTCCCTACAAAACATGGAACGTACCACAGAAAATGGGCATAGAAACTCATGACGCGACCGCGCTTGTTATCTGCCACGAATGTTTGAATCATCGTATTGCTGCTGGTGATTTGGAGAATCCCAAAACCTCCTACCAGCACCAGAATTGGCAGTGAGAGCCAGAGTTGATTGGACAGTGCAAAGGAGATGAGGCTGACCCCGATCGCGCCTTGTGCCAGCATAATCAACCGTTCTAAACCCAAAATACCGCGTCGCACACCGAGGTAGAGACGGGCAAACAAGGAGCCGAAGACATCTACCAAGTTTGTGTCGTCGGACGAATGAGAATTTCATTCACGTTGACACGGAGCGGTTGAGTGACGGCGTAGACGATCGCAGCGGCAATGTCTTCACTTTCTAGGGCAGTGACGGACTTACGACGTTCTTCAATGCGTTGACGGATGGTTGGATCAGTTATGTGATTGCTAATTTCAGTATTGACTAAACCTGGCTCAATTACAGTGACCCGAATATTTTGCTGAGACACTTCCTGGCGCAACACCTCAGAAAACGCATTCACGCCCCATTTGCTAACATTGTATCCGCCAATGCCAACCCGAACGGTGCGCCCTGCGACAGAGGAAACATTCACAATATGTCCGCTGCCCTGAGTTTGCAGAAGCGGTAATACGGCATGGGTGAGATTCATCAATGCGACGAGATTCAAATCGATCATGCGTCGCCAATCTGCAGGATCAGACTTAGCAATTTCTCCCAGCAAGGCAATTCCCGCATTATTGACCAGAATATCGATTTGTCCCCAGGTTGTTTTGGTTTTGTCCACAATCGTTTGAATTTGCGCGTCATCGGTAATATCGGCCACGATCGCCAGTGCTTCTCCACCCGCTGCGGCAATCCGTTGCGCCAGAGCCTCTAAACGATCGCCCCGTCTCGCTACGAGTACAACCTTTGCACCTTCCGCTGCCAGCGCAGTTGCAGTCGCCTCACCAATGCCTGCGGACGCTCCCGTCACAATTGCGACTTTTTCATTTAATTTGCCACTCATTGAGCACTCCTGCGTTTACTGGTTACAACACCCAACCTCAGTAGGGACATTACACGCAACATCCCTGCAAAACGGGTATCAAACGGATTCAATATCAACCTCTAGGCGTTTACCCAGGCTGATCACGTCATCAATGGTATAGCCCAGCCCACGATAAAACTGGATCACCGCTTGATTGGTCGATCGCACCTGCACGTTAATTTTGGGACATCCTGCCTCTCGCAAGAGCCGTTCTGCTTCTATCATCATTGCCTGTCCAATGCCTCGACGCTGGTATTCTGGCAAAACAGCAAGATAATTAATCCAGCCTCGATGTCCTTCATAACCTGCCATTACACTTGATACTAACTCCTGTCCTACCACCCCCACCAGGAATAGATGCGGTTGCATAGTCAATTTGCGCCGAATATCTTTCCGAGGATCATTCCAGGGGCGGGTCACATCGCACCGTTGCCACAACTCAACGACAGCCAATTCATCCGTATCTGCAAAGGCTCGAATCTCTAGTGGAATTGCTGAATGGATCACGCTTTACCTGAAATGCTCAATCTATTGTTCACTAGCTTAACTGATAGACGTAGGCTCGATTATCTATAAGCTCGATCGTGTAAAATGGGCACACCCTCACTTACATTGAACTCTGCCGCCAAATCCACATCGCTTTCAAAGCCTTTACCCATCAATTCTTTGCCAGAACCACATTGCTTGAGGTGATGGTTGAGCGTGGGGGCAGCGTGACGGAAAGCCGCGATCGCGCTTTCGGCTTCGGGCGAGACGTGACCTGTGAGATAGCTGAGAATCGCTCCCGCACCAATCCAATCCTCATAGGAGGGACGCAGGCTGCCATCATCCCATTTTTCGCCAGCCGGAATCACCGCAATGCGTGATCCATAATTCGTGGCTGCCGCTGCTACGGCTTGACAATTTCGCAAACAGCCTGCCAGGGTAGGTGTTTCTCCTGTCGCCAAGCTGAGTGTAGAACCATTCGGAGATGGCAGTACCAATCGAGTTCCGCAGGGAATTTGGCACAAGGACTGAGGCGATAGGGAATATTGATTACTTGCCCCACGATTGCGCAGCGTGCCAGTAGGTGTATCGCCCAGCGATCCATTAGACCAATTGCCCAGCGATCCATTAGACTGATCGCCCCGTCGTAATGCCAGTTCTGCCTCAACCGAGATCGCAAACTCCTGAGCGGCTTGCTGCTGCCAGATGCAGGGAAAGACGATCGCACCGCGACTGGTCGCAATTTCCACACAGGTTGAGAATGAGAGAACATCGACAATAATCACCACATCACTGATGGGAGCCAGTTGGACAACGCCTTTAGTTCCCCATTCACAGCGAAGATTAAACGCAGATTGATCGTAAAAGGACATTTTTGTAGGATCGAAACCGAGTACCTTGCAATTACAGCAGGAAATCTATAACTATGAGAGTGTTCAGACTAAACCCTCTTTGTCGTAGCTTTTGAGGAAAATTGCGCTGTGGATTCTGCTCAATCTACTAAAATTAAAACTCATCTATGGGATCAGGCGATCGCGTTGGTAGAACGGGCAACAGGAGGCGTACCCAATTCACAGGTCGTTGAAGCGTTGCTGGATGCCTGTGAATTCCTGGAAACTAGCGCCCAGAGTGACGCTCCAATCGTGGCTCTAGAACGTGATGTTCACTCGGAGACTGGCATGTATCACTTATTTGTGCGTCGCCTGAACAGCAGCATTCCGGTCGGCAAATTTCAAATTCTCATCACCCGCGATCTGGCATCAGGCTTAATTTATTGATTTGGACATGCAATACTTCCAAAGCGATCAGTTTAATACTCGCCAGGGCGATCGTGCCTCTGCATGTACTCAATGAAAGCCTCAATCTTAAAGAAGTAAAATCCCTATGAAATTGCCCATGTTCATTGTGGCGTTAGCCGCTGCAATCTGGCTGGTGTTAGCTTCCCCAGCGCAGGCGCAAGAGGAGCCACCATCACAAGCTAGACCACAGACCAAACCCAACATCCTCCTCATTCTGACTGACAATACTGGATGGGGTGACTGGGGCGTATATGGTGGGGGTGCTTTGCGTGGGGCACCGTCTCCCAACATCGACAGGCTTGCAGCGGAGGGGATGCGGCTACTTAACGCCAACACGGAACCACAATGTACACCCAGCCGTTCTGCACTGCTGACAGGTCGTCATGCGATTCGCAGTGGCACCCACAGCATTCCACTTGGGACGGCGCTTTACGGATTGCTGCCCTGGGAAGTTACACTCGCTGAAACGTTATCTGACGCAGGGTATGCCACAGCCGCGTTTGGCAAATGGCATCTTGGACGCACACCGGGGCGCTGGCCGACTGATCAAGGCTTTGATGAGTGGTACGGCATTCCCAACACCACCGACGAGTCTATTTGGACGACACCCGATATCCTCACGCGGCTCTCGGTACCGGGTGATGTTAACGTCGCTGATTCTGATCTGTCCTGGATTATGGAAGGGCATAAGGGTAGCGAACCCCAACGGCAAACACTCTACAATCTCACCGAGCGACGGCTGATTGATGCTGAATTGACTCGCCGCGCGATCGACTTTATGACTCGCAGCAAAGAGGTCAACAAACCCTTCTTCGCCTATGTGCCGCTCACGGCAACCCATTACCCAACGCTGCCACACCCAGACTTTGCAGGCAAGAGCGGTCATGGTGACTATGCCGATATGTTGGTACAGACGGATCATTATGTGGGTCAGTTGCTCCATACCATTCAGCAGCTTGGCATTCGGGAAAACACGATCGTCATCTTCACCGCCGACAATGGTGTGGAAGATCCTGTTGTGGGCGATGGGCAATACAACGGTTGGTCAGGACCCTGGGCAGGTACCTATTTCACCGCGATGGAAGGAGGGCTGCGCGTACCGTTCATCATCCGATGGCCAAACAAGATACCTGCCGGAGCCGTCAATAACGAGATTGTCCACAGTGTCGATTTGTTTCCAACGCTGGCGGCTATTGCAGGTGCAAACGTGCCGGACGATCGGGCAGTAGACGGTGTGAATATGGCAGATTTCTTTCTGGGAAACCGTTCTCAGTCAGGTCGCGAGGGGTTTGTCATCTTTGTTGCCGATGATCTCCGCGCTGTGAAATGGCGGAACTGGAAATTGCACTATGCGTGGCAAGAAACCAAAAACAGCCCGATCGTCCGGTTTTCAACCATGTTGAAGGTGGTAGATCTGACTCGCGATCCCCGTGAAACACGCCAGGTAGCGGAGCCTTACAACACATGGCTTTATTACCCGACCACGAAACTGGTGCGCGATTATCAATCTAGCCTGAAAAAATATCCCAATGTGCCACTCGGCGCACCAAACTCCTACGTGCCCTCCCGTAACAGGCTGTTCTCTCGTTGAACCTCCAAATGGTGTTTCGCAGTTTGTATCACTCTGCTCAGGCTCTGCTGCGAGGTCCTCAACAGACAGGGGTTGCCTTTTGGGTCGAGCACCACCGTCTGTTCGCTCTAGTCAAAACCGTTCGCAAGCGACAGCGCAAACGAGACACCCAGTTTGAGGAAATTTGGGGTATCCCTGCCTTAAGGTGAAGCCAGTGACGACCGTTCGCCCCTACAGACGATTATCTTGTACCGCAATCTTAAGCTCGTTTCCAGGCGACGATCGCCCCTGCCGTAAGCTGTTCCGTAAATGTTCCAGACGGTTCAACGGTCAAGAGTGATTGTTTGAGATCCACCTCAAATTTCTCGCGATCGTCGCCAAAGAACGATGGCAATGCAAACGCAGTGGAGTAGAGATAACCCAGGTAGCTATCAACCGTCCAGGACTTTTCAAAGGTGACTTCAAAGGTTTCTTGACGGGGAAACGGTGATGCTGCAATAACGTCTTCATGAGGCACTGCTAGCGGTTTCCACACGCCCTGTCCTGCCTGTCCAGTACGGCGTTCTTCGCCTAGCCAGCGTTTTACAACGGCGATCGCGGTTTTCTTCCACGGCAATTCGCTATGCCACGGATCGTCACCTGTTTTTAAGATGGCAATACCACCATCATCTGTGAGTAGGGGATAGAGCCTGTCCAGAAGTAGTTCTCGCTGCATCCAATGGAACGATCGCCCAAAGGTGACTAACTTAAATTGTCCCAGGGCATCCGAAACCGACTCGGCACGATCGCGAAGCCAGCGAATGTTCGTGACTCCCGTTTCGTTTGCTTCTGCCTCCGCTGCCTGGAGCATCTCTGCATCCGGGTCGATCGCCACAACTTCAGTAAACTGGCTGCTAAATGGAATCGCCACCAGTCCGGCACCACAGCCAAGATCGAGCAAGCGTCCGGTGCCATCCAGATGAAACCGATCAGCGAGTAAATCAAACAATGTTTGGGGATAGCGCGATCGATAGCGGGCATAGTACCAGGCAGCACCTTGAAAGAGGGTTGGATCATACGTTGACGTTATTGCAGACATCGTTTTTACCGTAGATTGAACGATACAATTCACTTTGGTTGGTTTTTCCAGGTCACAATCAATGTGTTGTCACCATCGTGGCTTGGTAGCAAGCTCAGGAAGAGAGTGCTGCTTTCCTTGCTGACCTTGTAAAGCTTGCCGCCCCCAAAGTCTGGCAGATCAGTCCCTTTTCCGTCTGGATGATACTTAAAAACTGTGCTTCTCCCTTGCGCAACACCTGAAATACCTGGCGACCTGCTTCCTGAAGCTTGGGTGTCAACGCATATTTTTTGGCAGGTAATTCCCTGGCATAGTAATCAGCAATCTGTTTCAATGAATCGGCTGTTTGCAAGCAAGATGGCAATCCAAAACAACCCGATTGAGCACCAGGGTAAATGGGAAAGTCATCCCAGGAGCTAGATTCAGCACCACCCTGCGTTGAAGGTTCGCCCAGCGATGGTAGGGCTGTCGGCGGTGTCGGCGGTGTTGGTTGCACAATGAGTGGAGCCGATCGTGAGCGTTGAACACGCTTTACCGCTGGCTTTACAACCTTCTTAGGCAGTTTTACCGTTTTCAGTTTTGCTAATTGAGTGATCCGCACCTGCTTTTCTGGCTCAGTTTTTGGAGGCGGTAGCGGTTCATGTCCAGACGGTACCCATATCAGACCGATGTGTAAGCCGAGAGACAGCAGCAAGCCTAACCACAGCCATCTGGAAGCACCTGCCTGTTTGTGAACTGGAAAGATGGGAGACACGGTATCGTGAGTTGGAAGCCTCTCTTCAGCACTCTCAGGCGAAGGCTTAACAGGATGATCAAGCACCGCAACATCACTGGCTGAAATTGGCTCTGCGTCGTTCGGTTGCATCGAATTTAGACCTTTAGCAATCAACGTCAAGCGATCGGATAAGACAAGAGGAAGGAGCAATGCCCCCCGTGTGAAAATGATGCAATGGGTGTTAGCTAAGAATCGTGGATTAAATAACTTGCGTAGGTTGGGTTGAAGCATGTAGCTTGCTTCCCGCAGGGTAACCCAACACCTCGGCAATCGTTGGGTTTCGCGGACTCAACCCAACCTACAAAAGTTGATGTTATTTAATTCTTGTTTCTAAGAGCCATTCCCTACATGCGTTGTTATTTTTGGCTGATGGTGGTGGGTGTCAGCGCCGCATATTGATCCGTTGTCAATAATGCCTCGCTGACATTGATGGCTTTCGGAATCACACCGTTTTTATAGAAGTAATCAGCTATTCGCTGTTGATCTTTTATGAGGGCTGGCGTGATAGCTCTGCGCCCAAAGGTGCGGCGATCGACAATAACTTGCATGACATCCAGATCAAGCTTCTGTGCGGGCGCAAGCAATTTTGCGGCATCTGTTTTGTTCTTTTCAGCCCACTGTTCAATCTTGTCCACTTCTTCCACAAGAATTCTGAGCAAACCAACATTTTCCTGTGCCCACGGCTTGTATGCCACATAGTAGCCACCGGGGGAATTAATCCCTACAGAATCCCGAAGCACTCGAATTTTGCCAAACTTTTGGGCGATCGCATAATGGGGATCACCTGTCACCCAAACCGGAATTCTACCTGCCAAAAAGGCAGCTCGCGCTTCCACATTTGACAGGCTCTTGATGTTGATATCGTTGATGGTTAACCCTACTTCTTCCAACGCTCTCAGGATGAGGTAGTGAGACGCGGATGCGGCTTGAAAAACCACATCCTGCCCTTTGATATCGCGCACCGTTTTAATCGGCGAATCGGGCGGTACTGCAATCACGCTACCTTTACCCGTTTCGGGCGTTGTTTTAGACCCAACCACATAGACGATCGGACCACCGCCTGACTGGGTAAAGATGGGCGGCGTTTCTCCCACTGATCCAGTATCAATCCGACCAATTTTTAGGGCTTCCATCAATTGTGGACCCTGAGCAAATTGTATCCACTCTACTTTCACACCAAGAGGTTCCAGCCTTTTCTCCAATACACCCGATACTTTCACCAGATCGCCAGAAACTTGATAGCCAACTTGCAAGACTTTTGCCTTGTAGTCTCCCGTTCCTTGAGCAAAACTACTGGATGCAAGGGCAGCAGAAAAGCCGATCGCCCCTGGCAGCACTAAATGATTGAACTTACGACGTGAAAATTTGAACGGTGAACGCATAGTTGAGTGACCTCGACATACAAAAAGTGGTTAGAGAACAATGATGGAACCTACACACCAGGGGAGGAAACACCATCGACTAGAATTGCAGCTCCTGTGATGGAACCTGCCAGATCGGATTCCAACTGTCTGGATCGTCATAAAAAACAATGGCTAAAAGCTCAGGAATGAAGCGGCTTGACAGAAAACGATTGCAATTCTCATTGAGAATGAAGCTTTTCAATTGGCTAATGGCAAATCCTTGCAAAGACGAATTAGAGAGTATCAACCTCTATCAAGAACCTCTATTCAAGAAAAAGTTTCAGACCTCAGAAATACCCATACAACCATTTTCAAGAAGTAGACATTCCTCCCATATCCTCACGAACTACGAGGATTTAAAGCGGCTATTTCCTCACTACTTATGAGGGTATCAGGGTGCTATAACCTCACAAGCTATGAGGCTATAAAAAAAGGTATAAAAACCTTAAAACGCCCGTGAACCGCCAAAAATACAGCGAAATTCATCCACTCTACAGATGCCAAATTAAGAAAAATTGTTGAAACTGGGTGTATGGAATTACATGTTCCTAAAAACAGTTTCAACAATCGTCAAGAGGAGAATTTTGATGAGAATAAACTCGCTATGGCTTGGCAGTCTCTCTGCCGTAGCCTTACTGTTCGCGATCGCTCCTACCGTTCGCGCCACAACAATTGGACAGACCACGAATGCAGCATCGACTGCCGCCAACATCCAGCAAACATCACCTGTCGATCTGGTTGGTCTGGCTCGACAAGGATACCTTGCTCAACAGGGCATCCCTTCGGGTGGCGATCTGATTTTTGCTGCTCAAGCAAACCAGATCACTCCAGAAGAAGTCGTACAGGCAGGTATCAAAGCGGGGCGGGTAGCACCTGAAACCGCGCAGGATCAAGGCTATCTTAATGTTGTCGCTAATCAGCTTTACGATCTGGTGACGTTCTCGGTTAGTGAGTAAGCCCAAGAAGCTTGGCGATTGCCAAACTAACTCGTAAGTGCGCTGACCTTACATCGCTTCTCCAGCCCCTTAACCAATCCTGGCAAGGGTTTTTTTGATGGCAGCCAATGAATGAAATTAAGCTGGTGGTTGCGATCGCTGATCCGGTGCAGGGATCAATTAGACAAACAGCAAGCACCACCTGAATCGCAGGACTGAGAAACCCCGGCAAACTAATCTACGGTTTATCGATCGATTTACCATACTTGAATAGTATTCCATAGAGTTTTCTACAACGCAAGCCCTCTGATCCTGATTGACTGACAAAGCTCTCAACCTCCCCATTCTTGGGTAGGCTGGGTAAAGCCGTGCTGTCATACCAGAAAAGCGCGAACGTAACCCAACAAGAGCAAGGCTGGTGCTGGGTTTTACGTTGTACTGCCACGCAGAAGCAAGCTACAACTCAACCTGCAAAAAAGATTTGTCAGTTAACCAGGACAGCCATCCCATCATCAACAGCCACCCCATCATCAATAGATTTAAACAGGTTGTCATCATTAAATCAGCTTCTCCGTTTAAGAAGCTTGCTTCTTTAGCGCTTAACAAAGCGCTTGATAAATGCAATACGAATAGTTAGATAAACTAATCAATGTCGAATAACAGTTATTCTTATGTACAACCTGCGGCTTCGTCAAGTTTAAAGATGAGTTGCAACCGATTGATGGGTAGTTTCCATGAAGCGAGAGTTTTCGTATCCGTTAGACTTGCGCCTTTAAAGAGGCTATGCCAATATACGTTCCTATAATTCTGTAATTCGATAGAGTTACCGTAGATTAAATAGCTTCTTAGCTCTCAAGTGAGTGTCGATCGCGCTCTCTTCCTAAAAATCATCATCTTCAAGTGCTGGGTTCTGTAGGGTACGACAGAAATCAGCAGGAGTTGATTGTCGTCATGCAGCACTGAATCTGCTCATATCAAGCTGCCATCATTTGGGCAAGATTGTTTGCTACTAATCAGGTTTTTGTAAGGCTTTGTAGAGTTGCACTGTTGGCTCTCAATTTAAATGGTCTTGGCTTGAACGCTGAAAGGCTTAAATAGGTTTGATTTTTTGACACAATGCAGGGACTCGGTGAGTCGTCAAGAAGTCGCTAACGGCTGAGAGCATTCAGTTTTCATCATTCTGCAATTTGGCTTCCTTATGGAGCCCAAGTTATTTTTGCTCGTTCGCATTTCTGCTAGTTCGCGCAGGCAGAAGTTTTCGCATCGTCTGTTTTTGCCTCGTCAATTTTCTTGCCTCAAGTTGCTAGGAAGCCGGACTTGAGCAGCTTCTGTATAGTTTATCGGTCTTGTGAGGAGTCGTCATGAACGTTAATTTCCGATCGCCCGTCTTTGAACAGGTTTCCTCTTCGCCATTGGGACTGAGCTTGCTCATCGCTACTCTTGCAGCGGTTGCATTGAGTCCTTCTGCGATCGCATCAGAACCCCTTGGAGCACCACAAGCTCCGGTTCGTTCGGTCGCTAACCCAACAACCCCTGTCTCTCCAGAAGATCTGCAACGGCAGCAGTTGGAAGAGATCAAAATGCAACAGCGTACCTCAGCAGCTCAAGTTTCTGAGGGTGGTATCAATATCAATACCATTAAAGGTCAGGTGACATCGGTTTCACAATTATCGGATGTAAAACCGACTGATTGGGCGTTTCAGGCACTACAATCGCTAGTTGAACGATACGGTGTGATTGCAGGCTACCCAGACAAAACCTACCGTGGCAACCGTGCGCTCACCCGCTATGAGTTTGCTGCTGGTTTAAATGCTGCTCTCGATCGAGTAAATGAGTTAATTGGGTCTTCTACAGCCGATTTGGTGCGGAAAGAAGATTTGGTTACATTACAGAGATTGCAGGAGCAATTTGCCGCAGAACTGGCAACTTTACGGGGACGAGTCGATAGTTTAGAAGCCCGCACGGCAACCCTGCAAAAGCAGCAGTTTAGCACAACAACTAAGTTGCAGGGGGAGGTCATCTTTCTTGCAGCGGATACTTTTGGCGATCGGGCGCTTCCAAACAACACTCCCCGCGTGAATACAAGCGACGACACGGAAACCTTCTTGGGGTACCGGGTGCGCCTTTCTCTACCTACTAGCTTTAACGGAAAAGATCAACTGTTTATTCGGTTAGGAGCTAACACTGTGCCCAACCTGACTGCCTCGACAGGAACAGCAGAGACCCGATTGACCATTGATAAGGGGAGTTTTGAATGGCTTTTTCGGTGATGGAATCTAGACTGGAAGTGGCTTCATCCAGAATCAAGATGGGTGCATTTTTGAGGATGACTCGCGCGATCGCGATCCGTTGTCGTTGTCCACCAGATAGTTTGACTCCACGTTCACCAACTAGAGAATGATAGCCATCTTTCATCGGTGCAATGAAATCATGAGCATGGGCTTTGCGGGTGGCATCGATAAGTTCATCTTCGGTTGCATCTAAACGCCCATAACGAATATTTTCCAGCAGGGTGCGATGGAAGAGAGAGGGATCTTGAGGAATCAGGCTAGTCTGGGCATGAAGCGCATCCTGGGTCATTGCCTGAATGTCAATCCCATCAATGAGGATCTGTCCCGCTTGAGGCTCGAATAGCCGCAAAATTAGATTCACGAAAGTGGATTTTCCAGAACCAGAAAAGCCCACCAGTCCGACCCGTTCGCCTGGTTGAATCGTGACAGAAAGGTCTTTAAAGACGGTCTTCTCGTCTGAGTAGCCGAAGTTCACATGCCGAAATTCAATGCGACCCTGAGTGATGGTGGGAGCGATCGCCGTGTCACGATCGATGATTTCGTGGGGTTGAATGATCGTGCCAACCCCATTGCTGACGTTACCAATATGTTCAAAGAATTCGAGAAACCGTTTGCTTAAATTACGAGCCTCACTAATGATGAGCAGCGATAGACTGGTTGCCACCACAAAATCAGCCACAGCAATCTTGCCCTGACTCCACAGCGAAAGCGCATAATACAGCGTGCCAATTTTCAAAATGGCGGCTGAGATAAATTGAAACCAGCGGATACGCTCTGCATACCAGTTGGACTTTCTCACCTCTTTGAGTTCGTGCCTCAGTTGCTCATTCAAATAGCCCCGTTCAAACCCTAAACGGGCAAAGAGCTTGCTACTGGTCAGGTTCGTCACCGAATCGACAATCATGCCAGTAGTGTCACTTCTGGCGGCGGCGGCTCTGCGTGCGTGAAGGCGAGAGCGAGTCGCCAACCAGAATGAAATACTAACGAAGAGAACTGCCCATACGCCTACAAATGCCGCCAATGGCGGATAAGCGCGATATAGCAGCGTTGTGGAAACGACATAGACGATGATCACTGGCATAAATTCACTAATCAGCATTTGCATCGTCTGAGTAACACCCAGGGACGTTTCGCTGATGCGGTGCGCCAATGCACCGGCAAAACTGCTGCTCAAGTAGCGGTGCGAATGCTGCTGCAAGTAGGCATAGAGCGATCGCACAATATGCTGTCGATGAATAGGATGACGGAGGGTTTGTAAAAGTCCAGACGATCGCCCAAACACGACTTCACCCACACTTAAAGCAGCAAAGAGGATCAGGGGCTGACTGATCGTGTCCAGCATGAGTTTGTTGGTGCTGGTTGATCGCGTCACGCTCCGAATAATTTCACCAATGGCATAGGGCAACATAATGCCGCAGGTCGCGTGCAGTGCCTCCAAAATGACGATCGCTACGTACCATCCACCAAAATAATGAACAAAATAAAGAATAAATTTGAAGGGGGTTTGCAGGTAATGCGGGTGCAGTGGCAGCCCGTTGAAAGGGTTGAGATGACCGAGTTTTAATCATAGACTGGCGATCGCGGCGTAGCACTTTAGCCTCTCTCTAACGGTACTATTCGGCGGCTGTGAGCCAATTTTTATGAGCATTTGGGCTGTTTCTTCAAGTCGGCAACCTTTCTATCATTGGAATTTCTTCCAGTTCATGATCCCAATTCGCCCGACTGGAAACAAATATGTGCGCGTTTGGCTTAAGAGATACTTCACTGTCAAGACTGCCAGCCGGATCAACTAACAGTTTTCTGCTCACTTGCACGTAAGGAAGTGCCGAACCACAGATAGAGCAAAAACTCCTGGTATGCCGTGTTGATGGCAAAGTAAACAACGTTATTCTGCTTTTTCCAGAGACCCATACTAAATTGGCGGTGGAGGAGAACAGATTGGATGCGTGGGCAGAACCTGTATCTTTTCGGCAGTAGTCACAATGACAAAGATAGAAACCTTCAAAGCTTCCTTCTATTTCAAAGCGTACTTCACCGCATAGACAAGAACCATATGTTTCGTATTCATTTTCTCTATGGTCGAAGCGCTCTTCAAAGACCGTTTGATCAGGACAATCTATAACGATTAAATCATTGAACTTTTCCTGATAGACCTCTGCTTAATAAAATTATCAAGAAACTTTTCGTGTATCTTCCAAGAATGCATAATCATGAATTGCGTAGCCCTCCATGTACTTGACGATCGCCACTCAGCATCACGACAGTTTGCTTGATTGCAGTGACTCGCCACTCTCCCTTCACTTGAATCAACTGATGCTCATAATTTCCTGCTGTATCCAATCGGTCTTGCCCTAGTTCACGAGCCGCATCGAAGCGATAAATGCGGTAGGCTGAACGACACTGAGCATAATCCTGACTAATTGTAACCTCATGGTTGGTACTAATATGCAGAGTCTTTAAATCGGTTAGACCCTCTATTCGCTGTTGCACATAGGCTTCCGCTGTAATTTGTTGTGGCGGCTCTCCTCTAAAGTCTGAATAATCAATGTTGATTTCGCCTGCTAGATAGCTTCGGAGCTTCTGCCAATTTTTAGCATCCATTGCATTTGCAATCCCGACAATGACATCAATGATCCTGCTTCGCCCAATCACCCACTCGATCGCTGATAGTTCAGATGCCATAGATAAACTTAAAATTCAATCACACAAGGGTAACCGTTTGCAGATTATTCTCTCATTAACAACCTTAGAAATCGCCTCACTAAATCATTTTCAAGTAACGTGCCGAAAGCTTTCAGAGTGATGCGTTATATTGCTCTAATTCATCCTACAAAAATTGCTGGCGATCGCGGCGTAGCACTTCAGATTCTCCCTAATATTACCAATTAGCAGCGGCAGACAACATTGAATTCAGCACCAGCGGTCTTGGTCTATCTGACTTAGGAGATATTACTATGCAGTTGGCTTGTGTTTCGCCACTTTCACTGCTGACAACAACAGAACTGTGCCCAAAATTAAGTACAACAAAGAACTTGATGTATACCTTAAAAGACTACTGCCGATTAAGGCACCCAGAATTGAACCAGATGCCATTGAGATGATAAATTCCTGCTCTGGCTTAACTTCCTTGAGTCTTTGCTGACTTCTGTATTTTGATAGACTCATCACAATTGTTGGAATGCTGATCGCAAGGCTCAAACTTCCCGCCAGCTTAATATCAATTGAAAATAACAAAACGATAGTTGGAATAATTAACTCCCCACCTGCTACTCCTAACATACTACTGAATATACCAATTACAATCCCTGCTAGAAATCCAAGGCTAATTCTTAAAAGGCTCGGCAGTTGCAAGCTTCCAAGGCTGAAGATGAGATGATGCCCTATCAGCACAACGCTTAGAAAAATTAGAAAACCCACAACAACTCGATTTAGCGTTCGCTCGTTGATACGAGTTGCATAGTGAACCCCAACATAAGAACCGATTAAAGAGCCTGCTAGAATATTCATGATCACTGCCCAGTTTGCGACGACATTCTCAAGACCCACAACGCCGCTCCGAAAGATGAATGAAAACGTCACTGTGACGAGGCTTACGATGAGATTAATAACGACTGCTTGTAGGGTTCGGTAGTTAAAAATGCTGACTAAAACAGGTAAGCGGAACTCTGCACCACCCAGCCCAATTAGCCCACCAAGAACCCCAACCAAAGCAGCCCAAGCAAACGCCCAGATATTTCGCATTTAAGCCCCTTCACATAGACAACAGCGGCATTATGAGCAACCTACCTTGAGGTTGAGGTAACCAGTCTTACATTAGCCGATATTGACTTGTAGGTAGCTTTTGGATGTGTCCTTCCCAGAAACGAAACCTCACAACATACAAACAGACGGTTGAAGAAGTTGTCCAACTTCGATAATGTTATTTATGAAATCTATTCTTAACGCACAGCGTCTCCTCTACGATAGTTGGCGGTAATATCATCTAGTTTTTGTTTCAAGCTGTCGTCGAGTTTGACTTCGATCGCCTTCAAGCTGTCTGCCAATTGCTCTGGACGACTCGCTCCAATAATCGGAGCCGTGATGATGGGATTTGCCAACACCCAGGCAAGGGATAAAGTTGTCAGCGACAATCCAGCCGCATCCGCAACGGTGCGTAACTCTTCCACTGTGTTGAATTCGCGATCGTGCCAGTAGCGGTCTTGATAGCGTTCAGCCGCCGCACCGAGGGTAAAGCGAGTTCCGGCTGTGGGTTCACCTGTGCGATCGTGTTTGCCCGTCAACAATCCACCTGCTAATGGATTGTAGGGAATCACGCCCAGTCCTTCTTCTTGTGCTAATGGTAACAATTCGCGTTCAATTTCACGAAACAGCAGATTGTAGCGGGGCTGGATGGAAACAAAGCGCGTGAGGTGACGGACATCGGCACGCCCTAACGCCCGACTGAGACGATACGCCAGGAAGTTAGAGACTCCGATGTAACGGACTTTGCCAGCGCGGTCGATTTTATCCAATGCCTCCAGCGTTTCATCTAGAGGGGTAGAGGTATCATCGGAATGTAGCTGATACAGATCAATGTAATCGGTATCCAGTCGTTGGAGAGAGGCATCGATCGCATCCAAAATATGCTTGCGCGAAGCACCCTGATCCCAGAGAGAAGATCCCACACGACCGACGCATTTAGTTGCCAAAATGAACTCATCGCGTTTACCTTTTAGCCACCGTCCAATAATTTCCTCAGTGCGTCCTGCGGTAGTCAATCCACCGCCTAATGGATAAACATCAGCCGTATCGAGAAAATTGATTCCAGCATTCGCCGCAGTATCGAGAATCGCTCTGGAGGTTTCTTCATCACTTTGCAGCCCGAAGGTCATCGTGCCCAGAACCAGGCGCGAAACCGTTAAGCCAGTTTGACCAAGTTTAGCTGTTGGTAATGTCATAAAAGTGGTTGAATTGCCGAGACCTCCAAGGTTTTAAAGACCTCGGAGGTCTGATCTCTATTTACGCGGTGACTAAGCTCTTGTCTTCTACGTTGGCTTCCACCTGACCAAGTTTGGCTTCGATCGCCGTTCCCTTAAAGAAGTCTGATTTGGCTTCCGTATAGAGCTTGTACGGGTTTTCAAAGACATAGGCTTTGAAATCGGCTTCAGAAATGACACCTTCTTCCACCAGTTCCCAGCTTTCCGCCAGAGGTAGGGTGATATCGGGAACATCCCAGTGCCCCACATCCGAGGAGTAGATGGCGTTAATTTTGACTCCTAATGGATTGGCTTTGTGGTTAAAGGCAGTCGCGATCGTCCGGTCATCGGACTCAGACCCAAAGAAGAAGGAATTCACCCAGCGATCGCGGATGTCTTCAATGGTTTCAATGCCAGCCGCTGCAAAATCTTCGAGTTCATCGGCGTTGGGCTGACGGCTATAGCGGGTAGACGACGAACCCAACACCGCTTCCGTCAATGCCTCTTTGCTCAGGGAATAGCCTTTGGTGATTTCGCCACCGTATTGCTCAAAGATTTCAAACAATTCCTCAGAGTTGGTGAGTGCTGGATTGTAATTTTGCAGTGCTTTCAGATTGCGCTTGCCGAAGCGATCGACCAGATGGATATACACATGGGCACCCCAGTCAGCCCCCCCTTCCAGCATGGCGATCCGTAACTGTGGAAAGCGCCGAGTCACACCACCAAAGAACAATGCCTTCGCAAATGCCTGCGATCCATCGGCAAAGTGTCCAATGTGGTTATTCATATAGTTGGTGATGGAAGAACGCCCTGTCCATCCCTGGCTACCGTAGTGGGTCGTGATGGGTACACCCAATTCCACCGCTTTTGCCCAGAAAGGATCGTAGTCATACTCGCTGTCGATGCCAAAAAAGTCTGTGTAGGAGGCGTACTTGGCGATCTCAGGGAATTGAGCGGCGGGATATTTGTCCGCGATCGCCTTGATGGGTCGCTTCACGCCACCGGGAATATTTGCTACCTTCAAGCCCAGCGTTTTCACCGCAAACTCCAGATCCTCAATGGCTTCTTGAGGCGTGGTCATGGTAATGCCAGCAACGGGTGTGAGGCGATCGCTGTATTTGCGGTAAATATCCGCATGATAGTGATTGATGGCTTTTTGCAATGCTTGACGGTTTTCGGGCTTGGCTCCCCCTGCTGCTAATGCATTGTTGGGAAACAGCACCGAATAGTCTGATCCCTGTTCTGCCTGCCGCTCATACAGCAGTTCCGGTAAGGTATAGGTTGCCAGATCCAGCGTGTTGCGGGTGACCCGTGCCCACCAGGGCGATCGTAGCGTGCGATAATACTGCCGCTCTTCGGGCGTTTGTTGATACCAATCTTTGCCGTTACTCCGGGAGTTGAGTCGAGAATTTTCTGCTTTGCGTAATTCGTCTACCAGATGTGCCCCGCCATAGGTCGCAATGTAATCTTCAAAGGCAGGTGTGAAATCATTGGTATGCACATCGGTATCAATCACCGGATAATCCAATCGGGCGCGAATCGCAGCAGAACGAGATGTCTTCAAGCGGCTATATTCAACCATGATGGTTTCCTCAAAAAGGTACAGAGTTTTCTAACAATTTACGCAAACCTCGGAGATTTGAACCAAGCATCAGGCGGCGTAATCAATGTCATCGCTGAAACCTCCGAGGTTTTGGTTACGCAACGACCAGATGTTCATTCGTTCGTTTGACAGCAAATTAATTATCAGGACGACGTAGCCCCAGGTTTTCTCGTAGCGTGTGTCCCTCATATGCCGTGCGGAACAGTCCACGCTTCTGCAAAATGGGCACGACCAGATTGACAAAATCCTCTAAACCCGTTGGCAAAACGGGCGGCATGATATTAAACCCATCAGCTGCACCATTGCTAAACCATTCCTCTAGCTGATCGGCAATACTTTCAGGCGTTCCCAAAATCGTGCGATGACCGCGTGCCGTTGATAGAGAGAGATAAAGCTGCCGCAGCGTGATCTGACTACGCGTTGCCAGATCGTTCACCAACTTGAGCCGACTCTTGTTGTTATTGGTATCGGTGGGTAAGGTCGGAGCAGGATCATCCAGAGAGTATTGCGTTAAATCCACCTCTTTGTAGTAGCGCTTCAAAATATCCCATGCCACATCGGGATGGATTAAGGATTGCAGAAATTCATACTTCTCTTGCGCCTCCGCTTCCGTGCGACCGATGATGGGAAAGGCTCCGGGCATGATTTTGAGGTCATCGGGCGATCGTCCATACTGTGCCAGCCGACCTTTAACATCCGCATAAAATGCCTGAGCGTCTTGCAGCGTTTGATTCGCCGTGAAAATCACCTCAGCCGTGCGAGCCGCCAGATCCCATCCTGCTTCCGAGGCTCCCGCCTGCACAATCACCGGATACCCCTGAATGGGACGCGCCACATTCAGCGGACCTTTCACCGCAAAATGGTTGCCTTTGTGATTCAGAATATGCAGTTTCTCTGGATCAAAATAGATGCCGGATTCACGATCGCGCTTAAATGCATCATCTTCCCAGCTATCCCACAACCCTTTCACTACTTCCACAAACTCTTCGGCCCGTTCGTAGCGCTGGCTGTGGTCGGGGTGATGCTCCAGTCCAAAATTACCAGCCGCATTTTCATTGCTTGTGGTGACGACATTCCATCCCGATCTCCCGTTGCTCAAGTAGTCCAGTGAGGCAAACTTGCGGGCAGGCGTGTAGGGTTCTTCGTAGGTAGTTGAGGCAGTCGAAATGAACCCAATATGTTCCGTTACGGCAGATAGCGCCGAGAACAATGTGACTGGCTCAAAATGGACGACCTTGCCATTGCGGAACTGAGACTCTGGCGTGCCGCCCCAAACGCCGGGACTGTCTGCCAGAAAGACCGCATCAAACAACCCCCGTTCAGCCATCTGGGCAATCTCTTTGTAATGCTGGAAGTTCAGACCCGCATCAATTTGAGCCTCTGGATGCCGCCATGCAGAAACATGATGTCCCGTTGCTTGAATAAAGGCACCTAAACGAAACTGGCGTGGTGTGTTCATAGGCTTCTCGTAAATACAGACAGGCGGATGCAAAACCACAATCATTATGTTACACAAATTGTTTGTATAACTAACATTAAGTGATTAATACAAATTGAGGATCAAATATTTAGCTTAGAAACGATGCTCTTATAATACGGTAAATTTATTGATTTAGTGTAGATTACGCGCAAACAGCTCTCTTTTCCGTTTGGCTGGGCGTTTTAGCCGTTGGTATAATTGAACTCAAACGAGGTGAATGATGGCTCAAGAACATTGGTCGACGGTTGACAACTACATTACCGATTTATTTATCCCCCCTGATTTAGCGTTAGAGAACACTCTTCGATCCACTGTTGCTGCTGATTTACCAGCGATTAATGTCGCCCCGAACCAGGGAAAATTGCTGCACATTCTGGCGCTTTCTCATGGTGTCAATCGGATTTTGGAGTTGGGTACGTTGGCGGGCTACAGCACCATCTGGTTGGCGCGAGCGTTGCCTGCTGATGGTAAGCTCATTACCCTGGAAGCAAATCCAAAACATGCGGAGGTTGCACAGGCTAACATCGATCGCGCTGGCTTGACGAACCAGGTTGAGATCCGGCTGGGAGCAGCCCTGGAAACGCTACCCAAGTTGGTTGCTGAGGAACAAGAACCATTCGATCTTGTGTTTATCGACGCGGATAAAGTGAATACTGCCGAGTATTTCTCCTGGGCACTTAAACTAACCCGACGTGGTAGTGTCATCATCACCGATAACGTCGTGCGGAAAGGTGGCGTGATTGATGCCAACAGTCCTGATGAGAATATCCAGGGGATTCGGCGCTTTAATGCAGCCCTGGCGCTTGAACCACGGGTAAAAGCAACGATCGTCCAGACGGTTGGCAGCAAAGGGCACGATGGTTTGGCGATCGCGCTCGTTGTTGGTGATTGAGTTAGCGCTGGTCAGCGTTGACTAAATGTAATACATGGGCGCTTTCTGCTGAAGCGCTTCCAGTTGTTGACACAAATCTTGCAAGGTACAGTTTTGCAGAAAGGTTTGTGAAATCACATTTGCTTGCTGCCAGGTTTTGTGCAGCACCTCGCGTTCTGGCGTGGTTAGTAACGTGTGATCGCGGGGTTTGCGTGTGCCATCCATCAGAGCAATTACTTCTAGCAAACTAATCTGCTGGGGTTCACGGGTCAAGGCATAACCGCCGCGTGCGCCGCGTTGACTGTGAATAATGCCGCCACGGCGTAGAATGGTCAAAATTTGTTCCATGTAGCGCTCTGGAATGCCGTGCCTGACAGTGATGCCGCTGATTGTCAAGGGGTGCTGTCGATCGCGGTGGTTAGCCAATTCTAAGAGCGCCAGTAACGCATATTCCACCTTAGACGATAGATCTAGAGGCTCGTAGTTCAGGTTGTTGAGTGGGCTATCCAAGACGTTCTGGGCTAGAGGTAGATTCCATCGACATTCGTTAACGGGTTGACCAAGCAATTTAGGCTACTCCTGGCATAAATGCTTATCCGTCCGCTTCAAAATTGAACGCGCGTCAAACTACGAATAGTCTATCGGGATAAAGTATTTTATGCAAGCATACTCCCCGCCAGTCTGCCAGTATCCGACGCGATCATTTATTCCCTTTGCTGACAACTGTGCTTGAAGAATCGAAACTGGAGCGCTGCGATCGTCACCCTACTACTGACTCGTCACGGCAAGGGAGACTTTCTCTCCACCCACGCTTTGCATCGTCCCCAACAATTTTGCTAACTGCTCGTAAGAAACCTTTTGATCCGCTCTTAACAACACTGCCCCGTTTGGATTTTGGGTGAGATAGGTCTGTATTTGTTGCGCCAACTCGCTGTCTGTGACCGATCGCCCTTTGAGCAAAATTTCTCCCTTCACGTTTAGCCCTACCACCATCGGATCAGGGAGTTTCAACGCCTTTGCGCCTGCATCAGTGCTGGGGAGAGCAACATCCAATGCCTGCTGGTTATTGAAGGTCATAGAAATGATGATGAAAAACGTGAGAATGGTCAAAATCACGTCCATCATCGGCACCAGGTTGATGTCGATCATACCGGACTGGGGGCGGGGCTTTAGTGCCATAGGGGAAAGAGGGGAAAGGATAAACGATAAAGGCTAAAAGAAGGATGTCCTTTTACAGTCAGGTTTTTGGAGATATCAGCAGGTTGGGAACTTGCCGGGAAATCACATTCACCCCCACACCCCCTTAACTTGGAATGTCATTGGTGAGCAAATCCCTTAGTGATCGGAGGCTTGTAGGCTGGCGCTGTTGTCCCAGTTGGGTGTGGCATGTTTGTTGGAGCGATGCTGAGAGTCGTACCAAAGCTGACGATAGACCAGTTCTAGATCGCCGCCAACGGTGGAAAAGTAATCTCGCTGTTGGGTTTGAAACGACAGAAAGATTCGCAGGATCACCAAAGCTAGAATGGCAACCAACATACCGCCAGCGGTGGCTGTCAAGGCTTCTCCGATGCCTGCGGTGGCTTTTGCCGTATCGATCGCCACACCCCCACCAATTTTGAGATTATTAAACGTGGTGATTAGTCCTGTAACGGTGCCCAATAGCCCCAGGAGTGGAGCCAAGCCAACCACACTCTCCAACAGCTTATCGCCCCGATGCATCCGAATAAATTCCTTCTCAGCAGCATTTTCCAATGCCAGGTGAAACGTGTCAGGGGTCGGGTGAGACAGCCGCAAGGGGGCAAACAAGTAGCGCCCGATCGCAAACCGATGGGCACGATGAGCCATATCCGCTGCCTGGGCAAGGTCATAATGCGCTGCTTCCAACACATCATGCACAATGCGGTCTTCACTCCGCGGCAGTTGAAACCAGAAGATACTGCGCTCAATAGCACAGGCGATCGTGGCGATCGACAATCCTGCCAGAGGCACCATGACTGGACCACCTTCTGCAACCAAATCAAAGACTGTAGACATAGGGGTGGAGAGTGGGGAGTAGGGAGTGGGGAGTAGGGAGTAGGGGAAACAAGGATGGGGGATGAAAGAGGAAAGATGAACTTCATCCCCCATCCCTCATCCTTCATCCTTCAGCGCGGCGGCTCTTTCCACGTCACAACAAGCGTGCCAGTTTTGTCTTTGGTGGGCACCAGGTTGAGATAGAGCGTTACCTTGGGTTTCTTCACCTGATAGATGCCGCCGCCACCGTACTGCTGTTGAAGATCCGTGACCTCGTAACCGCTGTTTTGCAGGTTTGTTTGAAAGAAGGCATTCATCATCTCTTCCGCAACTTGATCTGTGACCAGACTGATGTTGCGGATGCCCGATCGCGGCACCTGTGCTCCGGCTCCCAACCCTTTTTCAGTCGATCGGGTGTAGAACAAATTGGGCTGCGCGAACAGAGAAGGCTCGGCTGTTTTCGCGTCCAAATTGCTGAGAATTTCTGACACTTCTGGGGGCACTTCTACCGCTTTTTTCAGGTCTTCGAGCGATCGTGGCGCATTCGACAGGACATAGACCGTTCCCTTTTCAGCCGTCATCACACTCAGAAACTGAGTTTGTCCGCTGTGCGAAATCTGGTAAACCTCTCTGCCTGCTTCTTTCAACGTCAGCTTCAGGTCATACTTCTTTGCAGGCAACTCCCTGGCAAAAAAGTCTGTTACCTGATTCAAGACATTGCCCACCTGCAAACAGGATGGCAAGCCATAACAGTTGGGTTGCGAATTGGGATAGAGGGGAAAATCTGCCCAGGGATTGGCAGACGAATCAGGTGTCGATCGCGTCGATTGGGATGGGGACGGTGTAGAGGCTCGTTGCAGGGGCGGACGTACGGGACGATCGCTCACAACAACCTTGGGTGTAACCTTTGGCTTCGGCACTGGTTTCACAGGTACAGCCCTAGTCACCGTCGAGCTGTGTAATCCGCACCTGGTTTTCTTGAGGTTTGGGCGGCGTGACAGATTCGTGCCCTGTGGGGATGAAAACGAGTAAGCCGTGCAGCCCCAGAGAAACGAGAGTACCAACCGCTAACCACTGAGGAAAGCGGGTTCTGGTTGCCCGATCAGGCAAGTCGATGATGTTATAAGCAGGTGATCGCGCTTCTCCAGGAGAGTTAGCAGCGCGATCAGACGTGCCCGGTTGATCTTCAGCAACTGCTTTTGGATGAGATTCCTGCTGATTAAGCGTCTTTTCTGGTAACAATGGTGGTGCCGTCTAGCGAAGGGTGAGCGGGAGCCGTTCTTGAGCGTTGCATAGAGACTTCAGGCAGCATGACGGCATCACTGCTTACCGTTGAGCCGTGTAAATTTGGTCAAACACGGTGCCATCGTCAAAGAATTTTTTCTGGATGGTATCCCAACCGCCAAAATCCTTTGCCGTATAAAGTTTCGTCACCTTGGGAAACTTCTTGTCAAACTCCTTCGCCACCGTGGTATTCACGGGGCGAAACCCAACTTTGGCAAATTCACGTTGCGCCTCAGCTCGACTTTAGCCATTTGGAGGAAGAGGGACAAGGTATAGAAGAATGGGGTGAGCGGAACAAAGTCCATCTCACCCCTGAAAAGTTGTGTTTACTATACCAGAACCCACTGCGGCAATCTTG
>JAHHHL010000003.1 GCA_019359375.1 Lyngbya sp. HA4199-MV5 | reverse complement strand
AACGCAATGCTCAAAAAGCCACAGTCAATTGGAGGTTTTCGAGTACGGATGCGCGGAGTCGGTTAGAGCATCTCTATCCAAAACTAGAGCAAGGAAACTAGGCAAACTTCCTTTGGCGGACTACTAGCAGAAAGCATAGGCTACTCACTGCAAAACGTTTATCCTTAATCTTTCAGCCTTCAACATTCCGCTTTCATCCCTCATCCCTCTGCCTTTAACCCATTCCCTACTCCCCACTCCCTACTCCCTTCCCTATGCCTTCTGACTCTCGTTCTATTGTCGTAGTGGGTGGTGGTGCGGCTGGATTTTTTGGAGCGATCGCCTGTGCCAGTCAGCATCCCAACACGCGAGTCACGCTATTAGAAGCCGCCCGTCAGCCTTTAGCCAAAGTGCGCGTTTCAGGTGGTGGGCGCTGTAACGTGACCCATGCCTGCTTTGATCCGGCGCTTCTGGTGCAGCATTACCCCAGAGGCGGCAAGGCGTTGCGGAGTCCTTTCAGTCGGTTTCAGGCGCGAGATACGGTGGCATGGTTTGAGTCGCAGGGGGTCATGCTCAAAACCGAGGCAGATGGACGCATGTTTCCCATCACGGATGACTCAGCAACGATTGTGGATTGTCTGATGGAAACCGCTAGAGCCGTAGGAGTGAAGCTTTGGCAGGGAGCCGCCGTTAAAGCCGTTACGCGTAAAGAGGATGGCTTTCGGGTGGATGTGAAGGCGGGTGAGGTGCTGTCGTGCGATCGCCTCCTTCTGGCAACTGGCAGCAGCCCTCAAGGCTATGCGATCGCGCAAGCAGTGGGGCACACGATCGAACCGCCTGTACCGTCCCTCTTCACCTTTAATATCACGGATACTCGCTTGCAAGATTTAGCAGGCGTTTCAGTGCAAAATGCCCACTTACGGCTGCAAACGGGTGAAAAAAGCCATTTAGAACAGACGGGACCCCTCTTGATCACCCATTGGGGCTTAAGCGGTCCGGCGGTGCTGAAACTGTCTGCTTGGGGAGCGAGAGCCTTACACGACCGTCAGTACAAAGCCACGCTGCTAGTAAACTGGCTCCCTCAAACGAATCCAGACGCATTGCGCCAACAGCTTCTAGCCGTGAAAACGCAGTTACCAAGACGGGCGATCGCGACCAGTTGCCCTGTTCTCATTCCCCGTCGTCTATGGGAACGGTTGACCAGCCATGTGGGCATTACCGCTGAGACCCGTTGGGCAGAACTTTCCAACAAAACGCTAAACTTGCTAATTCAGGAATTGACGCGTGGGCAATACACCATCAGCGGCAAAGGTGCTTTTAAAGAAGAATTTGTGACGTGTGGAGGGGTCAACCTCAAAGAAGTAGACTTCAAAACGATGGAGAGCCGCCTCTGTCCCGGACTGCATTTTGCAGGCGAAATTCTCGACATTGATGGTGTGACGGGCGGCTTTAACTTCCAGAGCGCCTGGACGACTGGATGGATCGCTGGACAGGCAATGGGCGCGTCTTAAACTCTCAGATTGAATACTTGCACCAGCCCAATCACGATCAAGTAGATGGCGACAATCAAATTGAGCAGTCGAGGAATCGCCAGAATCAGAATGCCTGCAATGAGTGCAACAATGCCACTGAGCCGAAAATTGACGGCAACCTGTTGAGCAAGGAAGAGGTGGTCAAGCACAGCGGTTTCCTCTGAAGGCGTAATGGATTCACGGTAGCGTGTCGATCGTCGTCTGTGAATATGTCCCAGGAGAGAAAGCGTTGCTCGGTAGGGACGTTACATGTAACGTCCCTACAGGAGACAGATGCACGATCGCCCCATCCCCCGTTCTAGCGTTCTAACTGCAAAACATCGAATTTCAAAAGGTGCAGCAGGGTTTGGAAGAGCGCAGCAGGATCGTTATTCGCATAGTCGCGTAAAAGCGTGCTGACGGGGAGCGAACCGTTTGCCGCGATCGCGCTTAACATCGCATCCTGCACTTCCAACGCCAGCCGTCGTTCAGCCCCAAAGCCTGTAATGCCGATGTAACGTAGAGCCGCGAGGGGTTCTGGTTTTGCCATTGCGCCCAGTTTGAGGTGATGGTCGGCGCGAAGTCCGGTGGTGGGATAGTGGGCAAAGAGGCGGAACGGGTCATCGACGAGGGGATAGGGCGGCTCGTTAGGTGCCAGAGGAGCCACTTCGGACGCGATCGCCCGTATCTCTGCCAGTTCTTGCCATAGTGTCTCGTAGGCAGCGATCACCACGTTCCAATCGTAGACCTGCTCGGCTCGTTGGCGGGCACTGGCACCCATGCGCGTTCTCAAGTCAGGATTTGTAATCAAGGTGGTTAAAGCTTGGGTGCAGGCATCAATGTCGATCGCGGTGGTAATTGCTGTATGAGCCACGTAAGCGCTGTAAGGCATCCCATCGCTCAACTGCTCCCAGGCAAGATCCAACCCTACCCCGGCTGGCGGCAACACGGTTGGGATGCGAAAGCCGTCGATTTCATGGCGCACCGATGCTTGATAGCCGTTCCAATCAGAGACGATCGTGGGTAATCCGGCTGCCATTGCTTCGATCGGAGTCAAGCCAAAGGTTTCCTGAATATTGTCGGCAAGCGAGAGAAAGATGTCGGCGATCGACCAGACGTTGGCACGAATGGTGGGCGATCGACCATCCACACAGCTTGTGATCACGGAAGGACAGAACATTTGAGTGCAATCGCGCACGGTGGTAGACTCTGCCTCATTCTCAAACCAACCAGCCAGAACGAGATGGATCGTTGCTCCAGTCGTTTGCGCTGCCCGTTCTAGCGCCATAAACATCGGTACGGGATGCGCCTTGGTGCTGAAACTCAGCCGTCCTACATACAGCACCACGATATCGGCCTGCCCGATCTCCCACTTTGTCCGCAGATTATGACGAATGGCTTGTGCCTGTTCTCCCTGGGGAAACGCCGCGCAATCAACTCCCAGCGGAATGACGGGTAGCTTCATTTCTGGCTGAAGGTTGCCCCCGGTTCGCTTTGCCAGATACTCACTCCACGTTGCCCACAGCCGCTCAACGACCGTTTTAACGGCAGGTGAGGGACACACCAAGGCATCCCAAGGCTGCACTGGAGCCAGCAGGAGCTTACCCAAATCCTCCATTGCGTCTTTGCTGGCGATCGAGTGTGTCATGCCACAAATGCTGTACGCCCGCTGATTCACAAACCGCCGTTCCCATACCAGCGATGTAATGACCGAATCGGGACGAAACACCGCACCCAGTTGCGCCAGTTGTTGGGGTTGGTTGTACGGTAGCCAGTGTACGTCTCGCTGTCCCGGTAGCCAGGGCTTTACCTGTTCACAAAATTCTGCAAAACCAGACTGCTCGGCGGTATAGCAGTAGAGGCGATCGGCAGTACCGTGCTGCACAAACCCTTTGAGAAACCCTTCGCTCGCGGCTTGGCGACCGTACAGTTTTTGTCCGCCCGTATGATAGCCATCTTTGAGATAAAAAATTGCGGCGGTGGCGGTCATGGAGATAGGGAGTAGGGAGTAGGGAGTAGGGGGAGCAGAAGGAGCGGGGGAAGCAGAGGGAGCGGGGGAGGCAGAGGATAAGTGGACTTTCAGTGTTCCTAACTAACCAGGTGCTCTAACCACTCTAGACCACCGACTGCTATTGCTCCCGCGATCGCTGCCGTTAATGCCGATGAGAAAGCGGTTGCAAAGAGCCACCAGGCAGCCGTGGCAATGGCTTTACGAGTTTCTTCTGCCTGTCGCTGTGCCTGCTGTTTCAGGGTTTCGACGCGGCGTTGGGCTTCTTGCTGGACGGCTTCGATGCGATCGAGGGCACCAAGACGGACGGACTCTACGCGATCGACCAGTTTTTGGACAACGGTTTCTGACAGATCATCGCGAGTGCTGAGCAGGGTAGAGAGGGTGTGGCGATTGAGGCGACCCAACTGTTCGCGCAGGGTGTCTCCCACCGAACTACTGAGGTTCTCTAGCCCCAGTTGTGGATCGACAAGCAATTGCTGGAGGTCGTCTTTCAGGCGATCGTAATCCAGGTCGGGGAGCGGCAGGGCGGCAATGTAGTGTTGTAGCTGATCAACGGTGGTGGCGATCGTAGCTTGAGTCTGCTGTTGCAGCGCTTTTGCTTGCTCGATCGTGTGCTTGAGGAAGGCTTCCAGTTTTTCCAGCAGATGGCTGATTTCTGCTTCCGTCATGTCGCCCCGTTCTCTAAGCACCGTCATCCAATGGTTATAGTCAGGGCTGGAAAGGTGCTGCTGCAAGGCTTCGACCCAATGATCACTGCTTGAAGGATCGGCTGGGTTTGATGAATCTGCTTGAAAAAAGTGCTGAAGGAGTTGAGGCAGGCGATCGATGCTTAAGTCTTCGCGATCGGCATACCGCAAATAATCATTTAGCGTGTCCTGCCAGTGGTGCATCTGTCGCTTAGCACGCAAGGCAAACCGACGTGGGAGCTTTCCAGCGGTATAAATGGTCTGCTGCACTTGCTCCAGAAGCTGTTGCTGCTGCTGTGCCGTCAGATCTGGTCGCTGTTTGACACGATCGACGAGCGCTGTCCAGTCAAGCTGGGTGAGTTCACCGAGGGCTTCGCTGCTGAAGTGATGGTTTCTCACGTAGTGGAGCAAGTCTTGAGGCAACGCTGCCACATCGAAGGTGGTGGGATCAATGTGCTGAAGGTAGTCTGTGAGGATGGTTAGCACTTGACTGTAGCCCGATCGGGCAGCATCAATCGTTTGTTGCGGCACTTGAGGCAAGCTATTCCACGTCTTCTCTAACTGACCCAGAACGCGCGTTTGCTGCTTCTCGCTTAAATCCTGTCGATCGCTCAGCCACTGCTTGACACTTTCGGCATCGAAGGACGGTAAATATTGCCGTAGATCGTCAACGTCGCGTTGAGTGGCTTTTAGCAAGGCTTTGAGTTGGCGTTGCATGTTACGAGCGGTCAGTTTTTGGCTGCGATCGCTCACGTAGTCGCCTAGTTTCTGCCAGAGTGCCTTTGCTTCAGCGGCTAACTCAGCCTGACGGGATTGGATTTCTTCTAGCAGGCGATCGCGCCCCGCTTCGAGATGGGCTACCAATGTATCCAATTCTGTGTGGCTGAGATCTTGTCGCGCTTTGAGAGCGGCTGTTAAGCGATCGTGGGTGAGGGACTGTAGGCGATCGCTCCAGTGTTCCACCTGACGTTCTGATTGCTGCAAAAGGGTCTGAAGCTGTTTCTCAAAGGCGGCTGGCTTCAAAGCGCTTTGCTTGACTGTACGAAGGTACTCGCTGACTTGCGCTTGAAATGCTTTAGAAGGAGCTTCAGCGATCGTGGCTTCCAGGTTATCCAGCACCTCCTGTCGGGTTTCTTCCAGGCGATCGACAATTTTATCGATCTTGTTTGGGGTCAAATCGTCCCGCTGCTCTAGCAGTGCCACAAACGTATCGCGGTTTAAGGGTAAAAGCTGGTGTTTGACGGCAGTGGGATTTGCGTCGGGGTCGTACAGCACATCCTTGAATTCGGCTTTTACCGTTTTGCGCGTCAGATTCCAGGGGTAGGCGTTGCGCAAATAGGCTTCCACATCGGACTCGATCGTGCCGCTAAACGGATCGACTGGGCGGTTCATATCAGTGGCATCAGAAGATGGGATGAACGTCTGCAATTGCTGCAAAATTTTACCCACGTCCAGATCGGATAAATCCACGCGATCGCGCACGGTCTGCGCCAGTTGTTTGATCAGTTGCTTTGGCTCCAGCGAGGCGATCGAGCCTAAATTTGTAACCTCACTGCTTGATGTCGGGGGTTGAGCGTCTGCATGGAGTTGTTCAAGACGAGCCTTAACATCATCAGGAGTGAGTTGATCAGGGTTGGCAGATTGGAAGAAGGTGGTGAGGTCAGCGATCGTATCGTGTCCGCCAGTCACATCCCGCCACACAGCTTCCAACTGATCTACGACCTGGTTAATATCGTGCCTGGAAAAATCGGTGCGACGGCTGACCAGATCGACCAGCATGGGGCGATCGATGCCACGAAGGGCGGTTTTCTGCGCCACCGATGGTAGTCCTGCCTCTGCGACGATCGCCGTCACTTCACGCCGGATTTGCTCCAGATCTAGTTTAGGGGGTTGCAGCGTTTGCACGTATTCCTGAAGCGTCGTCTCAACAGTGCGAGTATTGGCTTCTAGCTGGGTTTGCAGCGTTTCCAGACTCGATTCGGTTGCGGCTAACCGTTTGTCCAGGGCTGCTGGCAAGGCATTCGCAGGGTTCTTTGCCTTCTTATTGCGCCCAAGTGCAGCCGTCACCGTTGCCATTAACCCCTGCACGCCAGAACTCACCGCTCCTACCAGCAAGCCCAGCACCGATCCGGCGGCTTTGGAACTCAACCAGGTGAGCACCAGAAAGTAGCCTGCCCAAATGACAATACCCAGTGTGGCTCCCAGCGTGAGCGTGTTGACCAGGCTCAGCTTGACGGCTAAAAACGATGCCACAAACAGGACGGTGTTAACGGTTAAGAGCGTCCCGGCTCCAACGGCAAACCCAATTTTGCCTGCGGTACCTGAACCGCCCGTTTCAACATCTTCTTCGATCGCATCTGCTTCGACTTCATCTTCAAAGGCTGCATCAGACTTCGTGTCGGTTGATTGAACCCCTGGTAAGTAGCCGATCGCGGTAATGCCTGCCGCAATCCCAAAGGTGGTCAACAACAACTGCACGGCAAAGGCAATCAACAAGCCTGTAAAGAGCGTCACCAGGACTGGAGGCGTACCCATTGCCAAAAGCGAGTCTGCATTCATTGAGCGCCAAGCATCTATAGCCGTGCAAGATCGGTCGTGCTAAATGCTGACAGCCCAGACAGCACCACGATCGCGGATCTGCCCAGACTGTTCTAATTGACATTGAGCATAGCAATCGACGGCTGCCGATCGCGCCCGTCTTAGGTGAGACTTCATGGGACGACTTAGCGGTGCAGGGACGGGACGTAGCCCTATCCCTGCAAGAAATCCGACTTAAAAGATGCTGTCTTTCTTAGAGGATGCCTGCGTTGCTGAGACCCAAAATGATACCAGCGCCCAAAACATGACCAAAGCTTGTGGTCGCTAGCAGTTCTGGAACACCAAACCCTTCAAACAGTCCAGGCACCTGGACGGGAAGCGCGGGTCCTTTGCCACGTCCTTGAATGGCATAACGCCCGATCGCGATCGCAAAGAGGTTTGCCGCAATCATCACAATGGCAATATTGGGCGACCACTCAACAGTCCGTGCCACAGCTAGAGAAGAGTAAGCCAGAGAAGTGTAAAGCAATTTTCTGCCTCCTAAACATTGATAAACTTATAAACAAGAAGGATTATAAAAATACATCGGGAGCGAACCTGTAAAAAGGCTGAATTTGTTTTAAGAATTAACGAAAATTGTCACCTTTCGACACAAGCCAACGATGCAAGCAACCGGGTTACGAGTGAAGATCTGTGGCATCACGCAACCAGAACAGGGGCAAGCGATCGCCCAACTAGGAGCTACTGCCCTGGGGTTTATTTGCGCTCCAGCCTCACCCCGCTACGTTTCTCCAGCACACATTGCGGCGATTGTGGCGGCGTTACCTGGGTCGGCTACTGGCTTGCCCAACGTCGATCGCATCGGTGTGTTTGTCAACGCCAGCCTTGAAGATATTTGCCAAACAGTGGCGATCGGGCAGCTTAGCGGCGTGCAACTGCATGGTGATGAGTCCCCAGAGTTTTGCGATCGCTTGCGCCAACACCTGCCTGCGATCGAACTCATCAAAGCCTTACGCATCCGTTCCGCAGAGGCGCTGAAACAAGCAAACGCTTACATAACCTGGGTCGATACTCTTCTCTTGGATGCCTACGATCCCAAACTGCCTGGAGGTACGGGCAAAACGCTTGATTGGTCATCGCTCAGTCAGTTTGAACCACCTTGCCCCTGGTTTCTGGCGGGTGGTCTCACACCGGATAATGTGCTGGATGCCCTGTGCCAAACGCAGCCGCATGGCATCGATCTGTCCAGCGGGGTTGAACATGCGCCTGGGGATAAAAATTTACCTGAGGTTGCACGCCTGTTCGCGACCCTCCAGCAAGCGCCCCTCAGCAGGTAAGGTGCTTTACAATCAACCACTCGATGGTTGACGAATGCTGCTGAACTCCTAACTATGAGAGATAGAGTTTGCAGCCAAGCGTCAGCACACGAGTTTTTGTCAATGAGCGATCAAGCCAGAGTCGAGAGTTTAGATAGCCTGCCGCTAGTGTTGGCGGGTCCGATTCTCAGACATGCCACACCAGACTCGATCGCGGTCTGGGTCGCACTAAAACAGCCCTGTCAGGTAAAGCTTACGGTTCATGACACGACTCAGAACGGGGCTGTGATCGGCGATCGCCTGTTTGAAGGCAGTCGGGCAACGATCGCGCTGGGACAATGGTTGCATGTGGTTATGGTTACAGCGAGTGCAGCTTCAGGGCAGACATTAGCGTCCGATCGTCTCTACGCCTACGACCTTCAATTCGCGCCCACAGACCAACCGCTCCAGCCAGACCAACCGCTCCAGCAAGCCCTCTGCTCCGATCGCTTCCCCAACGTCACCATCAGCTATTTTGAGCATCAGAAGCCAACCTTTCTGCTGCCACCCGATCGCCTGCAAGACGTGCGCCTGGTTCAGGGTTCCTGCCGCAAATCGCATGGTGATGGGTTTGATGCGCTGCCCATGCTGGACTGTTTCCTTGAAGCCGCGTTCAATCAACCGCAGAAGCGTCCTCAGCAGCTTTTTTTGACAGGCGACCAGATTTATGGCGATGATGTCGCCGATCCGCTGTTGTGGGTTGCTACCCAGCTTGGCGATCATTTACTGGGCTGGGAAGAATCGTTGCCAATCGGCGATCGAACCTCTAATCAGTCTAAAAGCTATACTCCCAAAGAGCTACCAGCCGGACACCGTGCAGAGATTGCCACGGATGAGGCAGGCTTTACCGCTGGATTACGCCACAAATTTGCCAAGGTGAACAGTCATCTGCTTAGCCTCGGTGAGTATTACGGCTCGTATCTTCTCGCCTGGTCACCTGTCTGCTGGCCTGACACGATTCCCGATGGAAACCAGATCGCTCATGTGGGTGTCACCTCCCAGCGTGAATACCGTCAAACTGTGCGACGGTGGGATCAGGAAGCACGGGATCTCCGGCAGTTGATCCACACCCTCTGGAAGGTGCGACGTGCCCTGGCAAATATTGCAACCTACACCATTTTTGACGATCACGATGTCAGTGACGATTGGAATTTGAATCAAGCGTGGTGCCTGCGAGTGCTGGGGCGACCGCTGGGGCGACGAGCCGTACAGAATGCCCTGACTGCCTACGCCGTGTTTCAAGCCTGGGGCAATACACCCTGGCAGTTTGAAGCCGATCGATCGGGCATAAAGCTGCTACACGCTGCACAAGAGTGGTCTGCGTCTAAAGGGACGGATACTAATGCGCTGGATGCGATCGGTCGGTATGTTGGGATGCCACCCCTCGATCCTCATACTGACCTACCCGCTTTTGTGCGTGATGATGATGTGCTGGTGCTCGATCGCCATCCAGACGCATTGACCTGGCACTATGCGGTGGAGGGCGCGTGCCACGATGTCATTGTGCTTGATACGCGCACCTGGCGAGGTTATCCGGCTGATCAAGAACCGATCGCCCCTCCCATGCTGCTGTGTCCTCAAGCCTTCGATCGTCAGCTATCGCAACTGCTGCGATCCACCGCGTCTAGTCAGCCAGCCCAACGCCGCACCACGTTTGTCATTGCTCCCACCAATTTGTTTGGGCTTCAGGCAATTGATTGGATTCATCGCTGGCAGTTGAGCCGCCATAAGGTGTATGCCACCGATGTGGGTGATGCCTGGAACATCCACACAGAAGCACTGGCAAAATTTATGACGACGCTTTTTAAGGAACGTGAGCAGGTGATCGTGCTATCGGGCGATATTCATTACAGTTCCCTGGTTCGCCTGTCGTATTGCCCCACGTCCCCAGTGAAACTGTCGTCTGTGCTGGTGCAGTTGACCTGTAGCGCCCTCAAGAATGAAGAACCGCTCACAAAACTGATTCACACCCGGCTGAAAGACTGGCTGCTGCCCGAAAAAGTGCGTACCTGGAGCGGCTGGAGTGACCCACTTGAAATGGTCGAACATGGGACCGCGCAACAACGTCACGAGCAACCGTCTTCCTCCAAACCCGACTGGCTCTGCGTACTGGAGTGGATGCCGCGATGTCGCACGCAACGACCGACCTTTGGGAAGGATTTAGACTGGCTGCTGCCTCCCTGGAAACGAAAGAGAACAGCAGAACGATGGTTACAGCCATTTTTCTTCTGGCGATCGCGCTGGTTTCAAGACGGTCGTGAAGTCGTCGGCTTAAATAATCTGTCTCTGGTGCAGTTTGAGTCGAGTCATGCAGGACGCGCCGATAAGGTGATTCAAGATTTGTACTGGGTTTCGTGCTGGTCTCCCACTGAGATTGTTTACAGTCGGTTTGAAAGTCCGTTAGTGCCGAACCAGTCGCTGCTCAAGCAAACTAGCCGCCAGGTTGGCTTACAGGATGCTCCTCGTAAACTTTAGAGGATATTTAAATTAGCTTGGTACCGCTGAAACTTGTTGGGTTTCATACTTTAGCCCAGCTTTCAACATCGGGCAATCTTACTCTTAAAAACTTTTAGCATCTCCTACCACATGCCATTTTTTATTGGTCGAGTACTTCTTTTTTCTTCTGGCACAGGAGTTCTTTCTTCTGGTGGCGTTGGTGTTATCGTTGGCGTTGGTCGTTCTGTAGGCGTTATTGTCGGTTCTACTGTTATTGTTGGCTCTGGTTCTGGTTGACTAAGAACAATAGCACGAGTTACGGCGTAAGTGAGGTATGTTGTTCCCATTAAGACTGGTATCCATACTAACGGAAATAGTCGAACGGGGGAAGACACTGGTTTTCGTCCATTCGTGGCAATGGCGATGTCTTTAATGTCTCGAACTACTCTCTCATAAATCACGCTATAGCTATTTGAATCTGGGCTAAGTCTACTAGCCTGCACAGCTACCGAACCATCAGCTGGTAATATTCTAACGTTTGGTGGCAAAGGAGTTACAGGTAACGACACGTTATCAAGGAGTAACAGAATTAACTCCATACTTCGATTTGATTGTTCATAACGTGCCGTAACTCTTCTGATTTCTGCCCCGTTCTGAAAATAAGGCATGTTACGAAAGTCAGCGCTAACTAAGACTAAAACAATATCTGCTTTCTCTAGGGGGTTGTCAGTCGTGCTGATTGAATCACCAGGCTGAACTGAACGTGAGTAAATATCAGAAACAAGCTCTCCTCTTAACCCATTAAGGTGAGAGTCAAACCTATCGATGCAATATCTAGAGTAGTCTAGTGCTGAATAGATGTAAGCAATACTGACTGGCATTTGAGTGTTTTCTCTTTCGCCGAGAAAATTTTACACCTTGATCTAAATTTCAGCAAAAGATACAGATCACATACAGCAGCTCACCTATGTTGAAGAATAAGCAGCTTTCCCCAAAGAATTTGTGTCAAAATCATGCTCCCCATCTTTTTTCTATCAATTTAGAGGAATCGTTGCAAAACGTCAGCCGTTGCCTTTCCGGTCTTTGCCCAACTGAATTGATTGGCTCGATCAAGACTGGCAGTACGCAGTTGAGACCTTAATAGAGTGTCGTTTGCCAGCATCTTCATCGCGTCGGCGATCGCGCCCACATCATAGGGATCAACCAAAAGCGCTGCCTCACCCGTCACTTCGGGTAGGGACGACAGGTTAGAGGTAATCACTGGCGTACCGCATGCCATCGCTTCGAGTGCGGGCAAGCCAAACCCTTCCCACAAACTGGGAAACACCAGCCCGATCGCCTGATTAATCAACTTTGGCAAGTCTGCATAAGCCACATAGTTCAAAAACTTAATTTGATGCGTCAGGTTCAAGGCTTCAATTTGTGCTTGCAAACGTGGTAACTGGCGTTGATCGGGTGGTCCTGCCAGCCAAAATTCATAGTCGGTATGGTTGGGTAAGGCTGCAAACGCCGCGATCGCACGTTGCACATTTTTGTACGGGGCAAAGCGACCCAAATAAAGAAAATAGTTCTTGGTCGGTAAATCTAGAAATTGAAAATGTTGGTTATCATACGCCAGCGGAATCGACGTGATTTGATCGGCTGCAATGCCGCAAAATTGCACAATATCCTGAGCCGTTGCCTTGGAATTACAGATGATATGTTCTGCCTGTTTTAACACTTGAGGAATATAGTGCCGATTGTAAAGCGTTCCTGGAGAAAAGCGCCTGGGAAAGTGAAGTGGAATGAGATCATGCACCATCACAACTGAGCGACAATTTGACCATAACGGAGCTTCTGGTAACACTGAGAATAAGAGCGTCGCCTTTAGATTTTGATAGAATCGAGGAAGCTGAAACTGCGTCCAGAGCAATCGCTTTAAGTGACCTTTCAACCCATATTCAGCCGTTAAATCAGCGGGCGATCGATGCCAGGTATACCCATCAATTTCAAATGAACTAACGACGTTTGGATGAAGCGATCGCAACTCTTGAATAATGTTAAGACTATAGGTTGAAATTCCAGTCGGTTGCGGCAAAACCGGAGACAGATTCACCAAAATTGTCATCGTTCAAGCTTGTCATGAGTAATGAACCATATGTTACTTCACCGCTGTAGCCAGTGGTGTCGTCACCGCCATCAAGATGCCCAGTAGCCGATCAATGGGCGCAAGATCGTATTCTGTTACGTCAATCGTCAGTTGTTGCGCTTGAAGTTTGACAAACTTCCACTTGCTGCCGTCCGTCACGCCGCCATAGACAAGCGGAATTTCAAGCTTATGCTTCTGGTTAAACTGTTGAGCCGCAACCATCCCTGCAACACACTGCCCCAACCCGTTCTCTAAAATGCCCCGTTTGGCTTCTGCCACAATGGCAACAGGTGCCTGTATCACCGACTGCACAGGGCTAAGACTCACTAGAAAATCACAATAGCCATTCAGTTTTTGGGCTGAATTAACGTTAAATTCCTTCCCGGCAAATACACTAATCTGTTGTTGTCTCAAGGCACGGACTTCTAAAAGCACCTGGACAATAATGCCACTATATCGGGCAATTTCAGAACCCACCGCAACAGCCCACGGTAATTCTCGCTCCAGAATCTGCACCAGAAGTGTACTGGGAGCAACAGGTTGGCTCTCAAGAATGGGGTGCTGTTCTTGCACCGCTAAATCAAACTGCTCAATGACTTGCTCAAGCGTAAAATCACTATAAGCCATATGGTTATCTCTGCTATTACCGTCACTGTAGCGTGAGTCTGGTTATTTCATTCTAAGCATCGAGTTCAAGTGTCAACATCCTTGATAGCAAATAAAGCGCATAAGCGATCGACACAAGGCGGAAAGACATTGGGTTCATCCGTTCTCATTCGCTGCTCATCCATCGTTCGGTTGTATAAAATAGCCCTGGTTGAAGGTTGATGCTGCGCTATTGAGCTACCTGCTGAGTTTGCCTGGATCTACAGACGAGGCACCAGCCAATGTGCGCTGTATGGGATGCAACGTGATGGGATAGTGGTAGAGGTCTAGAACTAAATACAGTAGTTTAAGATTGCTTGAGTTAAACGATTTTAAGGTGGCGATCGTAAACTTAATCGCTAAATAGAACCTGAGCAGAATTTGCTCCCAAGCCGGACGATGCTTGCGATAATAGTAAAGCTGGCTACGACGATATTCCAACCGCATCCGGTCAGATATCTTGCTCACAGAGTAGCCGCCCAGATGAATCATTGAGACTTCCGGTGTGTAAAGAATCTTCCAGCCTCGATCGCGCGCCCTTTGACACAAATCCGATTCTTCAAAGTACATAAAAAAGGTTTCATCAAAACCATCGAGCACCTCAAACAACGACTTCCGCATGAAAAAGGCGGCACCAATGACAATATCAACAGTGTGTAATTGTGCAAACCGCTGTTCAATTGTTTCTCGGTGCTGAGGGTTGTTCGCTTGCTTCAACTGCTTGAGCGTTTGATATTCTCCGGCAATGCTAATTTCTGACGCGATCGACACCTGCAAACTACCATCTGCATTCAATAATTTCGGACCAATAATGCCGACCTCTGGATGCTCCTTCATGAGCGTGACTAGAGGAGGTAACACATCACTGCTTAATAATGTATCGGTATTCAAGAAAAAGAGAAACTCTCCGTTTGCTTGTGTTGATCCCACATTATTTCCTGCCCCAAACCCTTGATTTTCTATCTGTTTAAGCAAGTTTACAGTTGGAAAAGTCTCAGCAATTAAAGTTGCACTCCCATCGGTAGATGCATTATCAACCACAATAATTTCGTAGGGAACCGTGTGCAGATATTGCAGGAGCGATCGCAAACAATCTAGCACAACCTCTGCACCGTTATAGTTCACTAAAATAATCGAAACTACAATCTTTTTATTTACATTCACCACTCCCCACTCCCCACTCCCCACTCCCTATTTTTCCTAGAAAACCATGATACGTTCCCACAAGGCAGGCGATCGCTTTTCGCCACTTTTCACCGGAGTCAAATGCCACAATTTTAAGCAGTGTCATGACTAAAAACTTTACGCGTCTCAGGCTACAGGTCAATCGATACAAGCCTTTTGAATGCCGTAATTCAAGATAGGTATGATTGCGACAAATGTAGTAATACCGCAACGGCGCATAAAGCTGAAACGCCTTCTTTTTACCAAATAACTCAACTTGAAATGGCACGCCAAACCGATGATACATGGTTGCACCAGGGACCACCAAATTTTGAAAGCCTGCTTGTCTCAATCGCAATCCATAATCGAGATCAATGCCATCAATAAACAGTCTTGTGTCTGGAGGCTCCACGCGATCGACCGTCTTGAGCCACACCAGCGCACCAGACGTAATCGGCGCATCGCATTCATAGGGCGCGATTGGATTGTTTGGCAAAAAGCCTCGAAAGCGATCGCCCAGAAACCGACTCGGCTTCACAATTTGACCTGTACGAGCATCGATCGCGGTGGGTGCCATCATCCCGATCGCATAATCCTCCGTTGCCAAATCACTATACGCCCGGAGCAAGTTTTCTAGACAATCAGAAGCCGGAGCGCTGTCCTGGTCAAATGTCCACAGGAAATCGTACTCGTGCTGCACAGCCCACTGAGTCGCCAGCGCCATCCCTCCCGCAATGCCAATATTTTCGGGGTGGTGCCAGATTATGATCCGATCGTCAGTGTGATTTGCCTCTGCCAGTTGAAGCGGTTGCCGTGAGTTATCAACGATCAGAATGTGCTGGATGGAGTAGGTCTGCGATCGCAATGCCGCAACGCACGCATTCAGGGCAATTTCATCCTCATACGCCGTGATGTAGGCAATCACAGTATAAGTCGTTTGGCGATCACTACCCATGTGTTAGTCGATTAATCACTGATTCTTGCATTAGCTCTCTCCGCATCAGTGCGCTGAATGCTTCCTTTCTCTCATAGTACTCCCTCAAAAAATACCTGTTGCCGCCAGATTACTTTGCTGTCGTCAATCGACGATAGTATTGATTGCCTGTGCGACCCGTTGCAAGACAGCCGCACGATCGCGTGTCTATCGTCCATAGCTATTCTTGTGTCAACGATCGCGCCTGTGTTGACATCATTCCTATAGTCACTCTCTGAATTAGCCCCCCAAATCTACTCTTGAAATTTCTGACTTTGATACACCGTTGGCATTGCCATGATGCTCAACATCACCAAATTGGCAGCCCAGAAGAGGACAACACCCCCAAAGCCGATCAATGCAAGACGCGACAATGATAGCTGTGTGAGGCCATCCAGTAATTGCCACAGCCGAAACGCCGTATAGCAAAAGCCGATCGGTACCACAACGCTGGGAACGAGCCACTGACTCAACACTCGCTCAGAGAGAAGCTGCACCGCGACGACGAGCAGGTAACTGCCCCAAAAGATTGAAGAAGAAGAGTGTCCCCACGCCTGAACGAGTAGGGCGATCGGCAGTAAAACCCCAGCCACTAAAGCCAATTTGACCCACCACCGCAGAAATTGCCACTGCGATTCGGTAAAGCCAATCTCTGCTGTAAAGGGAAGCCGTTGCGCTCTCACGCCAAACCCATAGCCAACAGATAGGCTGGTGATCGCCACGATAAAAAATGTGGTAATCAATCCGTGACTCACTGTCATGACGTTCCCTCCTTTGAGATCGATCGCCTCTCATCGTTTGGCTCCCGCGCAAGGTTGTGTCACACTTACTCAGCAATAAAACAGGCAATTGTAAGACACGTTAACGCAAGTAGAAGCATGACGACGCGAATGGCATGAAATTGATCCCATTGCTTCCGCAAGGCTTTCCAGTTGTCGGGCAACGCGTCCAAATCCCAACGAATCACCTGATTGTTAATGGGTACTGGAAACACAAGGGTAAAAACGATGGAGCCAAGCCAAATAGCAGCGGCGACGGCAGCAATCTCAGTGGCTATTGACCACGGCTGCATGACAAGCGTAAGCGCGACTGTCAAGATTAAAACAGCCGCATACCAGATAGGCATCGCAGCACCATAAACACGAGCGAGCGCTTGAGCAGAAGCCGCGTGAGTCTTGTCATCCAAAGCCGAAAGGCGCGGATGCACAAACGCACCGACGGCAAGTTCATTGCCAACCATCAAACCTGCGACGATGACTGAAATTGTTTTAAGTATGAGAATAACCATCGTTTCCTCCGAAATGAATGCGCTGAGGCAAAATTGCTAAGGATCGCAAATTAAATAACCAGCGTAGGTTGGGTTGAAGTATGAAACCCAACATCTGCGGGGGGGGGGCGCAGACTCGACGCAACTGACAAAAGTCGATGTTACTTACTTCTTGTTCCCAACCTATAGCTCAAGGTACCGCTGTCCACAGCAGAAGTCATTCACTCAGGTTCATCAAGGGGATCTTGTGCTCAAATGCCAAGCCGACGACGAATACGGCTTAACGACTGCGGCTTCACCCCCACATAGGACGCAACATAGTATTGAGGAATGCGCTGCTGAATCTCTGAGAAATGCTCAAGAAAAAACTGATACCGTTCTTCCGGCGAATCTTGATAGAGCGACGTTAACTGCTGAATGATCTTGACAAAGACAGCTTCAAGCAGCAATCGTCCCAGCCGTTCTCCTTCTTCAAACTGTCGATAAATTAGTTGAAAATTTTCATACGTAATAACCAGTAGCGAACAGCTTTCTAATGCTTGAATGCTCTTCTTAGACGGCTGTGAAGACAGAAGGCTTTCGTAGTCACTAATAAAGTTGTGCTCTTTAGCAAAAGAGTAAGTAAATTCTTCACCGTCACCGAGCAAGTAGTAACGCAACAATCCTTGCTGAATAAAGGCAATATGCTGACACGGCTCACCTGCACGTAAGAAATAGTCTCCTTTCTCTAAATACTTAGGAACAAACAACTGCCTCAACAGAAGCTTTTCCTCTGAAGTGAGGTGTATTAAACGTTGAATCGCCTGTTCAAGCTGATCATACATGGCGAATTTGATGCTTCTAAACTTACCTGGAAAAATCTGAATGAAGCGCGATCGCGCGTGAACAAAAGAGGCAAGTGCGATAAAAATCAAGTTGGACGGCGAGCGCATTGGAGCGAATGTGGTTAGTTCGACCCCACCGTAACCTGTCTATCCCATTTTAGCCTGAGAGCTTCGATCGCCAGCATCAGACTTTGCGTTGTGTCACAATCCTACCCAGCAGGATGAGCGATCGTGCTCAATCCGGCTTACGATGAAGGGCGACCTTACCTTTTTCTCAATGTGATCATAATTTATCAAATTCTCACTTCTTGAATTCGATTTTTCTGAACCACTAGCTTTATTCTTTTTTTGGTCGAGCTTCTGTTTTCAAAATAAACATATAAATCGTAAGTACCAGGAGGTAAGCTATGTTTTCCCCACAAACTTTCATCTGACTCATTTATCTTTCTTCTGCCAAGAATAGCCTCTTCATCTGAATCACAATTTTCAAGATAAATTTTCCAGGATTTGATTGCAATTCCTTTAGGCTTTTGAATTTTGAATCCCCCTTCTTCTGATATAACCTCATACATTACCTGCTGCAATTCTTCTTTATTGTTTGCACGAAAATATTTTCCATCACATTCTTCAACAATCCTGTAAATTTGAGATAAGTGTTCCTCATTAACTGCGTAACCAACCCAACGAAGTCTGAAATCAATTCCTTTCTTTTTTGCCGCTTTTACTGTGTCAGCAAATTTGCCGCCACATGTTTCCAACCCATCTGTAACTAACACAACAAGTGGAGCCTCTCGATCAGGTTTTAGAACATTGATTAAATACTTGACAGATTCAGCCAGAAAATTATTCGGTTTCAGTTCATCTATAGCTTGCTGAATTGCTTTTGCTAAAGCAGTTTTTCCTCTAGCTTCCACTGCTCGAATTTGTGTACGTAACTCACTACGATTGTTGATACCGGGTTTGACTAGTGTTGCAACATGACACTTGTTCGATGAATTTCCTACAACTGTTAACCCTACAGTTCTCAACTTAAATTCTTCAAAAGAGACTGTGTCCAGGAGGATTTCTTTAGCTACTTCTATCTTTTTATCTCCTGAATAATCCTCTTTATCCATACTTCCAGAAGCATCTAGTATTAAGATAACAGTAGTACGCTCTAATTCTCTAGAAACAATACCGCCTAGAATCTCAAGTCCTACAGCACAGAGAATAACAATGATTGTCAGTAAGAATTTCAATATAATATGACCAGTCTGAATAGAAGCCGCAAAAGTATTTAGAACCACTAATGACAGGAAAAAAACAATACATGCAAGTACTACTGTTCTTCTATTCACAAACGTTTGTTTTTTATTTTTCTAAGGTGTACGTCAAATTGTCAATTTCTTACTTTTATTTAAAGCACTTTAAAGATGTGCTCTTGGTAGTATTGCCTACTAAGCTAGTATTGCTTGAATTAAACAAAAGCTCAATCATTTTTTAGATCGTATTAGGTTCTTCTGGATTTTCTCCAAGAGTCTGTTGTATTGCCTGTCGAATGTGTAGAATCCGAACCGTAGATGTTGCTTGACCTTCCAAAATAGTAAAAAGAATGCGATATGAGTTGCGCCCTTTGCCATAGACGAGCTGCCGAATTCCCTGGCTAAAGTACTCGTTCTCTCGTGCTAATGAACAGCGTTTTGGCATTTGAGACAGAGACTCGATCGCTTGCAATAATCCTGTATACCACTGACTCGCTTTTACAGGAGAAGTAAGGTTAGACAACTGTAGAAAAGCCCTGTCTGCCTCAGCCTCAGCCACGCTTGAAATTTCGAGATGGTACTTCATCAATCAGCTTCTAGATTGTGTTTGTGGTGTTGTTCTTCCACAAACGCTTGAAATGACCGAAAGCTCCCTGTCTCAAAATCATCTAACCCATGCTGAATGCCATTAATCGCTTCTTCTAAATCTTGGTTTTCCCACTGCAAAACATGAGCAAGTAATTCAGAGGCAACGAGGCTCATGTCTTGACCTTGCCGCATAGCTTTGTCCCGTAGTAGGGCTTCCAACTCAGGGCTAAGGGTAACAACAATTGACATAGCAGCTTTTCCTGTGATATCCAGCCTTTGCTCAGCATTCTAGCAATTTGTCGAAAGCAATCCCCTGTACAGCAGCAGTTGAAGCAAGTAACGCATCCATTCGGTTAAGCTTTAGCCTCTTCTTATACCTCACACGTTAAGCCTGCCCGATCGCCTCGATCGCCGCTTCCAATGCGATCGCCACATGCGTCCAGTGAGTGCCACCCTGGCAGAAAACTGTATAGGGTTCTCGTAAGGGACCATCGGCGGAGAATTCGGAGGTGCTGCCGTCGATGAAGGTGCCGCCTGCCATGACGAGTTGGCTATCGTAACCGGGCATGGCAGCGGGTACGGGGTCGAGGTAGGAGCCGATCGGGGAGTGTTGCTGAATGGCGCGGCAGAAGGCGATCAGTTTTTCGGGAGTGCCAAGCTGAATTGCCTGAATCACATCGCGTCGGGGAACTTGCGGTAAGGGATTGACGGGATAGCCCAGGCGATCGAACACAGCGGCAGTCAGGTGATTGCCCTTCATCGCTTCGCCGACCATTTGGGGTGCGAGAAACAAGCCTTGATAGAGCAACCGATTTTGGTCGAAGGTGGCACCGCCAGAGCTACCGATCCCTGGAGCGGTGAGACGGCAGGTTGCCATTTCTACGAGATCCGCGCGTCCTGCCACGTAACCGCCAGCGGTGACGATCGTGCCGCCCGGATTTTTAATCAACGAACCTGCCATCAGATCGGCACCAACCGCTGTTGGCTCCTGGTCTGCGACAAACTCGCCATAGCAGTTATCCACAAAGCAAACGGTGCTGGGGTTCTGCTGCTTGACAATTTGGACGATCTTGGCAATGTCCGTGATCGCCAGACTGGAACGCCACGAGTAGCCACAAGAGCGCTGAATCAAGACCATGCGGGTCTCTGGTTGGATGGCAGATTCTAAAGCGCGCCAGTCGATCGTGCCCAGCTCAGTCAACGCCAGTTCTCGATAGCGAATACCAAACTCCGCAAGGGAACCCTGAGAGTGTCCCCGGACACCAATCACTTCTTCTAACGTGTCGTAGGGAGCACCCGCCACAGCTAAGAGTTCGTCGCCAGGACGGAGAATACCGTAAAGGGCACAGGCGATCGCGTGGGTGCCAGACACAAACTGCACCCTTACAGCAGCGGCTTCTGCGCCCACAATCTCGGCAAATACGCGATCGAGCACTTGTCTACCTAAATCATCATGACCATAGCCCGACACGCTACTAAAATGGTGCGTGCCGACCCGATGAGTACGAAACGCGCTCAGCACCCGTCGCAGATTTTCCTTGACCTGTGCGTCAATTCCAGAAAAAATCAAGGAGAGTGACTGCTCTGTTTCTTTTAACAAACTAAAGCGGCTCATTAAGTGCCTCGTTTTTTTCTAGAATACGCTAGGTGTGTTCTGAGCATCGCCGTGATTTCACCGCAGTCTTAGCTTGTGACCACTCGTTCCCATGAGCGAGGGCAATGAGCGATCGTCGCGCAGATTGGCACCATATCCACATTGAGATGAATGAATGACTGTTGCAACTTCTAAAAAATTAAACTTTGACTTGCCCGTGATTCTGTTCATGGCGATCGTGCATGGAGGCGCACTGCTGGCTCTCTTACCAGCAAACTTTAGCTGGGCGGCGATCGGCGTTGCGGTCTTTTTACATTGGGTGACGGGTGGGCTGGGTATTACCCTTGGCTTCCATCGCTTGCTCACCCATCGGAGTTTCCAGGCACCGAAATGGTTGGAGTATTTTCTTGCCTTCTGCGGTACCTTAGCGTGCGAGGGTGGAGTGATTGATTGGGTAGGGATGCACCGACTCCATCACTTGTACTCCGATCAAACCGCCGATCCTCATGACTCTAATCGGGGTTTCTGGTGGAGCCACATGGGTTGGATGCTGCGCGAAATTCCCTCTCGCTCCCAGGTCGATCGCTTCACCAAAGACCTGCATGATGACCCGGTGTATCTCTTCTTAAATCAGCAATTTATTACCATCCAGGTTCTGTTGGCGATCGGTCTTTACCTACTCGGCGGCTGGTCGTTTGTCGTATGGGGCGTGTTTGTGCGCCTGGTTGCCGTTTTTCATTGCACCTGGCTGGTCAATAGCGCCACCCATCAGTTTGGCTACCGTACCTATGAATCGGGCGATCGATCGACCAACTGCTGGTGGGTTGCCTTGCTGACCTATGGCGAAGGCTGGCACAACAACCACCATGCCTTTCAGCACTCTGCCCGTCATGGCTTACAGTGGTGGGAGATTGACTTTACCTGGATGACGATTCAGTTTCTTCAGGCGCTGGGATTGGCGAAGAAGGTGAAGCTGGCGGAGAAGGAAGGATAGATAAAGAAGGATAAAGTATGAAGGATAAAGCTAGAGGCTAAAGAGAGCCACCATTTACAGCGGTTTGCAGCTAAATGAAGTACAGTCTGTCAATCTGAACGCTAGATGGGAAGCTCTTTTTACTTCTGGCTTCTGGCTTCTGACTCCGCTCGGCTGAGCGCTCACGTCGAAGCATGAATTCTGCTGTAGCTTTCAGCCTTTATCCTTCTTTTAGCCTTTATTCTTAAGCCTTTATCCTTTCCTCAAAACTGCCCCATCCCCTGCACAATGTGCTTCACGGTCGTGAGGGTTTCCAGGCTAATCAAGCCGCGTCGGTGCCCTTTTTGATTGGACATCCCTAAGAAAATCGAGTCGCCTCGTTTGGGGTTACGTGAGAAGCGGGGTGAGGCATTGATGTAGGTAGAGGCGCTATTGACGCTCAGCGCAAATTGGCGGCTTTCCTGGTAGGATTCAGTCACTAAACAGTCGGCATGACCACTGCTGTAAAGGTTAATCCAGGAAATAGCCGCCGCCAGATTGTCCACCACTTTAAAGGCGACGATCTTGGCAAGATATGCTTGCCGCCATTCTGCCTCTTCCACCAGCTTGAGGTCAGGAAATTCGTCCACCAGTTCGGCATCGCCTCTGATCTCAAAGCCTTTGTCGCGCAGACTGTTCCATAGCATGGTCAGCGAGGCAGAGTTTTGGTTGCGATGAATCAGCACTTTTTCGATCGCATTCACCGGGTCAGGTTCGCTCTGGTGGCTATCCAGAATCATCCACCGCACTGCATCCAGGCTACCAGAGGGCGACCAGTACAGGTAGCAGTTGCCCATGGCAGATTTCAGCACAGGCGCGGTTGATTGACGCACAATTTGCTGCACCAGGTTGGGTCGCCCATAGGGAATGACCAGGTTGATGTATTGATCCTGGCTGATTAGATCGCGCACGGAGGCACCCTGGTCAGACGGGAGTGCCTGAAAACAGCCATCGGGTAAGCCAGCCCGTTCGATCGCCCCGTGGAGCGCCTGGGCAATCACCAGATTCGAGTTACTGGCTTCGCTGCCACCCTTGAGAATTAAGCTATTACCCGTTTTGGCACAGAGTCCGGCGGCGATCGCAGCAAGTTCGGGAAAGGCCTCGTAGATGAGCGCAATGACCCCCAGAGGCATGAGCTGCGAATAGGTCTGGCAGTGGTCAATCTGATAGGTGGCGTTCATCACGCGCCCGATCGGGTCAGGCAGTTCACTCAACCGCTGCAAAATCTGAATCGCGGTTTGGAGGCGTTCTGGCGTGAGCTTCAGCCACTCTAAAATCAGATCAGGAACTGCCATCTCGCGGCTGGCTTCTAAATCCAACGTATTGGCATCCAGAATATCGTCTTGCCGCTGTTTGAGCGCCTGAGCCATTGCCTGCACCGCCTGCCCCCGCAAAGCACCCTTCATGGTTGCCATTTCCACAGAAGCTCGGTGGGCGCGGTGAACACCGGCAATGGGGTCAAGAGAGGAGGTAAAAGAGTCGGTTGTCATTGAGCTAACGTCGGTAAGCTAGCAATACCATGAGTGCTGGCAGCAAAGCTAGCAATAGCAGCACAACTGCCCAAAAGGCAACTCCAGAATGGGTGGTCGAGGTCAGCGCTAGCAGCAAGCCAATGATCAACAGTACCAGAACCACTCCCAGCACGATCGGCAGGTAGCTATCATTCAGCCCAGACGACACGCCGTTCCACTGATGCCCATTCCATCGCCAGGTGCGCTTGTAACGGTAACTGGTCGAAAGCTCTTCCAGCACATAGCCACCCTCTTCAACCACAAAGATTTGCTGGCAGCGGTTACACCCAAACGCTTCCGTCAGGGCAATCTGAGTTAGCTGTCCCCGACGGCGGCATGGGCAGGGGTAGCTTTGCGCTAGGTCAATCTTTTGAGCTTTTTGAGGTTGCACAGGCGGCAAGGAAGGATTTCTGGCAAAGATTCAGGCTGGCAAAGATCAGGCAAATATCCAAGCTAGAACAGTAAGGAACGCGAATTTAATCAGGTGTAATTCTTTGTGTAGGGACGTTACATGTAACGTCCCTACTACTACAGACGGGGAGTGGTTCAGGTTAATGAATCCACGATCCTAAGCATACATCAGGCTGTTATGGGGACTAAGCTGTACTGGCGACGAACAACCAGGCACCCGCGTTCAGTATATTCCCTCTATTATTACCGAACGACACCGAGCGCATCGGAGACTTAATGCAAATATTACCATTCTCGCTCCCTGAACTTGAGGAGAAGCGTGGGGTATTCAGCAGGGGGTTGGCTGCTCTAAAAGACACTGGGCTTACCCAAACCTCGGAGGTTTGAATCAAGCATTAAGCATTACGACCAACGCTGTGGCTTAAACCTCAGAGGTTCTAGTCAATGAAACCGTCGATCGCTGCGGCTAACCGGGGTACTCACTATAATGCGGATACGATGTCACGCCGGATACAGGTCATCTGGCTGCATAGGTTGCTGCTTCGCCGTAAAATCTTGCGTCTCTGAATTGTTAGTTTTATGCCGCGTTTCCTTCACGTCTCGGATATTCATTTGGGGTTCGATCGCTACGACAGTAAGGAGCGTACCCTGGATTTCTTTCACGCCTTTCGGGATGCGTTGCACCAGTACGCGATCGTGCCCCAGGTCGATTTTGTGGTCATTGCAGGCGATCTGTTTGAGCATCGCCACATTCAGCCCAATATTTTGAACCAGGCTCAACTTTGCCTACAGGCTTTGCAGGAAGCGGACATTCCAGTGCTGGCGATCGAGGGCAACCATGACAACACCCCCTACGGGACGAAGACAAGCTGGCTGCGGTATCTGTCTGACTGGGGCTTACTCAAGCTTCTGGAGCCAAGCAACCCCAATGCGGGGAATGCACTCTATGAACCGTGGGATGAGGAAACGAGGCGGGGCGGCTATGTGGATTTAGACTGCGGCGTGCGGGTGCTGGGGTCTTGCTGGTATGGCGCATCGGCACCCAACGCGATCGCCAGCCTTGCAGGCGCGATCAAAACCTTGCCACCAGCACCAGCCCACACCGTCATGCTGTTTCACCACGGGCTAGAAGGACAAATCGCCCGCTATCAGGGAGCGCTGCGGTACACCGATTTGCTACCGCTAAAAGAGGCAGGCGTGGATTATCTGGCGCTGGGGCACATCCACAAACACTACACGCTGGAGGGCTGGATCTTTAACCCTGGCTCTGTGGAAGCCAATAACGTGGAGGAAAGCCAGTTCGATCGCGGCGTTTATCTGGTCGAAATCGATGCGACAGGCATTCGGGCAGACCTCAAGCGAGGGTACACGCAGCGATCGATCGTCCGCCTGAAGGTGACGGCACGAGGGCAGGAAAGCCAGGAAGCGCTGGAAGCAATGGCGATCGCAACAGTACAGCAGGCAATCCAGTCAGGAACCATTCAACCAGCGGTAGCACCAATCGTAGAACTGCGGATTGAAGGGCAGGTGGGGTTCGATCGCCTGGAACTGGATACGCGCAACCTCCAACAGCAGCTTCAACAGCTTACGGGCGCACTCATTTTTCTGCTGCGCTACAACGTCGATACGGTAGAGTATGCCTCTCATGTTGCGGACGAAGCCGATCGCCTGCAAGTTGAACGCGAAGTGTTTCTAGATTTGCTGGCGGCACACAACTCCTACAAAAAACAAGCTCCAGCTTTAGCCCAAGGATTAATTGATTTGAAGGATCAGCAGGTGCAGGGGCGATCGGAAGCTGACCTTTACCAGTTTGTGCAAACCCTCTTGCTTGACGACTGACGCAACGGCGAGAAGGCGTAGAATAAAAGCACGATCGACTCCGTGTGCAAATGGTTCAGAGCAAACCGCGCTTCTTCAGTTTTGACGAGTATCTGTCCCACGACGATGGGACAGAGAATCTGTATGAGCTATTCAATGGAGAACTGGTTGAATTGCTTCCCGAATCAGGACTGAATGTAGAGATTGCAACGTTTCTACTGGTGCAGTTTGCCTCCATTCTGGGTTCCCAGCGAGTGAGAGGGCACGGGTTAGAACTCGAAGTCAGAGGAGAACCGAAAAACCGTTACCCTGACCTGACGATTATTCGAGACGAGCATATTCAGCTACTCAAGAAGCGCAATACGATTCGGCTCAGTATGGCTCCTCCCGTGCTCGTAGTTGAAGTTGTTAGCCCTGGAGACCTGCAACGAGACCGAGATTACATCGCCAACGCCAGCAATATCAAGACCTGGGCATCCCTGAATATTGGATTATTGACCCGCAAGTTGAAACCATACTGATTCTGGAGTTGGTTGGCACGGCTTGCACCGAGGTCAGCATCTTGCAGGGCGATGATGTGCTGCGATCGTCCCAACTCGGCACACTGAGCGCTACGGTCGCACAACTGTTTGAGGCGGTGAACTAGAGCGGGATCGGTTGGATGGTGCAAAGGCGATCGCTCCCTGTTCTCAATAAGGTTTCCTCAGTCTGTTCACGCTCCCCTGTTCACGCTTCTTCAAGGGAAGTCGAATTTTAGCTGCTCAAACTACTTGTGCGTAGCAAATCCTCTAACGACCAGTATGAAGCCCTCAAAAGTTTTGTGGGTTAAATAGCTTTAGGAGGAGAAAACGGGGAAAACTCAGAATACGAGTGCAGCTATAGCGATCCGATTTGGAGTGCGAGCGAGGATTCCTGCGGAATTCTTCTCACAAAGCCTCTCAATCTCACAACCGATTGGGGAGTGCTATATCGCCGAGTGAAAAGATTGAAAGGCACTCTTGCAGCCATACCCCTCGATCGCAAGACCAAGACATTGTTACCCATGAAACACCAATCCTGGCACTATAGACAACGCGGCTATGGGTTAACTCGACGACAAGCGCTTTGGCTGACCTTAAGCACTTTGACGGCTGCCTGTACAGCCAAGGCTCCGACAATCACACAACCGACTGCCAACCAGTCTAGTTCAGCCCTGGAGCTTTGGTGGACAAAGGGGCTGATCCTGGCTGAAGACGAGGCCATTCAGAACGTTGTGAAGGAGTGGCAAGGGAAAAGTGGGATTGCTGTTAACCTTTCGTTTCATAAACAAGATGATATCTTGCAAAAGTTAGAACGTGCTTACCAATCTGGCAAGCCACCGGATATTTTGTATGCCTACAAAGGAGATCTGGCACTCAATCCTCGCTTTGCCTGGGAAGGTAAGCTGGCAGACGTTTCAGACATTATCGAGCCTGCCAAAGCCGCCTATGTGCCAACTGCCCTGGCAGCCGCTTCGTTCTATAACAATGTCGAGAAAAAACAGAGCTACTTTGCGGTGCCGCTCTGCCAGGAAGCAACCTATATTTTCTATTGGCGGGATTTGCTTAAACAAGCAGGGTTGAACGATCGCACCCTGCCAACGGACTGGGATCAATTTTGGAACACCTGGAAAGACTTGCAAAAGCGCCTGCGTCCGCAAGATGCTGACCTGTATGGACTCGGCATTCAGTCTTCCCCCAGAAATTCCGACACGTACATCTTCTTTGAGTATGTGCTGCAAGCGTACAATGTGCAGTTGCTAAACGGGCAGGGCAAACTCCAACTCGCTAACCCGGAGGTGCGTCGTGGCATCATTCGGTGTCTGGACTGGTACACCCAGTTTTACAAGCAGGGTTTTGTGCCACCGACGGCAACGCGTTGGTCATCTCCCGACAACAATCGCGCCCTACTAAATCGCAGTGTGGCGATGACCGTCAATGCTTCACTGTCCATTCCTGTGTCGCAGCGGGACAACAAAGAGGTGTATTTTAAGCAACTGGGTACCGTTGACTTCCCAAACAAACCAGACGGTCAACCGATCGAACACCTGGTGTCAATCAATCAAGCCGTTATCCTGGCATCGTCGCAGAAACAACCAGCCGCCAAAAAATTTCTCGCCTACTTGATTCAACCGCCAGTATTACAGGGCTTTGTGAAGAATATGGCGGGGCGCTTTTTTCCGGTCATGCCGAGTGCGTGGCAGGATTCCTTTTGGACGAATGCAGCCGACCCTCACATTCCCATTCAAGCGAAAACCCTGCGCGATCGTCCCACTCGTTCTTTCTATCCTGTGCAGGCTCCAGCTTACAGTCAGGTCTTCCAGAATGATGTCTGGGGCACTGTGATCAGTCGCATTGCAAGCAATACCGTCACCGTTGAACAAGGGGCGGATGAAGCCATTCAGCAAATCGAGCAAATCTTTTCAGTATGGTAACCGTCCACAAGGCTTCCAAAAGAGCCATCTTTGCAAAATGGTGGCAGCAGCATTTAACTACCCGCCTATCGGGCTATTTTCTGCTGCTGTCTCTCGTGTCGGTCGGGATCACGGGCGGAGTCACCTTCAACCGGGCGCAGGTCTCCCTACAAAAGTCTGCCTTTGATCAGCTCAGTGTGGCAGCAACCCTCAAAGAAACTGAAATTAATCGTTGGTTTGAAGATCAGCAGCGGATCTTTTTGTCGATCGCCCATCTGCCTGTTGTCCAAAGCCAGAGCCGGATACTGCTCGATCCAAAAACGAGTCGAGACGATCGCGCCACAGCCTATGCCTTACTGTCAAAGTATCTGATGTCGATCGCCGCCGATCGCGGCAGTTTTACAGAAGTTTTCCTTTTAGATCGGAGCGATCATGTCGTTGCATCGACCGATCCAACCCGCGAAGGACAGTATGACACGTCTGCTGATTTAACCTATTTTGAAGAGGTTAAACCTGGAGCACCCACCACACCCATTTTCTATACATCCTCCGACTCTCATCACTCTAATAAGTTGATTGTCACCTTTGCAACGCCCTTACACGAAGCAACGGGCGAACGGATTGGTGTCATCGCTACCCGCCTGAATCTCGATCGCTTGAGTCAGATCGTCCAGGCGCAAGCCAGTTTAGGGCAAGCCGTTGATGCTTACCTGGTTGGCAATGTCGAGTCCACGAATATGTTAGTGTCCAACACTCTCAGCAATGGTTTAATCGGTCAGGCTGTTTCTAGCATCGGCATCGATACCGCCATGCGAGGATCGAACGGCAGTGGACTCTATCAAAACTATGCCCAGATACCCGTGATTGGGGTTTACCAGAGTTTAAGTAATCTAGGGCTGAGCCTGCTGGTAGAAAAGCGCCAGGATCTTGCCAACAGACCCGCCGAGCAACTCGCCCAGCAAATCATGCTACTGGGACTCATTTCGGCTGGCGTGCTTTCTCTGGGTCTCTATGGATTAGCACGTCGCATTGCTCATCCCATTCTCAAAATTGCTCACACGGCAACTCAAGTCGCGGCGGGCGATCTGAACCAAAAGGCTCCGGTTTTAACTGAAGATGAAGTGGGGTTATTAGCGCGAAACTTTAACGGCATGGTCGAGCAACTGAAACGTTCGCGGGATAAGTCTGAGCTATACAGTAAAAGCCTGGAGCAAAAGGCGCAGGAGCTGGAAACAGCACTCCAGGAACTTAGCTCAACCCAGGCACAACTGGTGCAAAGCGAAAAGATGTCGAGTTTGGGGCAATTAGTCGCAGGGGTGGCACACGAAATTAACAATCCGGTTAATTTCATTGCTGGCAATCTGAATCACGCTAAAAACTATACCCACGATTTGATTCATTTGCTGCAACTTTATCAGCAGCACTGTCCGCAGCCTGATGCTGACGTTCAAACCGCCGCGGAGTCGATCGACCTTGATTTCCTCTTAGAGGATTTACCGAAGCTCCTAGCCTCTATGAAAGTCGGGACTGAGCGCATTCGGGAAATTGTCCTATCACTTCGCAACTTCTCTCGCATGGATGAGGCAGAGATGAAAGTGGTTGATATTCACGAAGGTATTGATAGTACGCTGATGATTTTGCAGCATCGGCTGAAGGGGACGTATGAATGTCCACCGATCGAAGTAATGAAGCACTATGGCGATCTGCCGCTGGTTGAGTGTTATGCCGGACAGTTAAATCAAGTGTTTATGAATATTCTCAGCAATGCGCTGGATGCCATTGAAGAGCGTGACCATCCGCGATCGCTCCAAAAGACCCAACAACCTGGTCAAATTCAGATCTACACCGAGCAAAAAGACGCAAACGAGGTGCGAATTCGGATTGCCGATAACGGTCTAGGAATGCCAGAACGGGTGCGCCGACGGTTGTTTGACCCCTTCTTCACCACCAAAACCGTTGGCAAAGGCACTGGATTAGGGTTGTCGATTAGCTACCAGATCGTGACTGAGAAGCATGGCGGTTCCCTTCAATGCGTTTCAACACCAGGACAAGGAGCCGAATTTATCATTGCCATTCCCATTCAACAGATCCCAATGCATTGCTAATGGGCTTAGTTGAAGTCAGGATAGCGAAGCTGCAATCAAGGTAATCGCAAATTCTTTGACTTCTCTCTACTGAGTTGTTGCAATTAACTCTATCCGGAGAGTGGTCTTACGGTTTCTTCCATATTTTTACTGAGTTGCTTTCAGTGGGTCTGTCCTGATAATCGTTCTATGTGTTCTCTCTTAATCATAAGCATCGATGCAGACGTGAGTTCTACTTCACTCGCTTGAAAAATTAAAAAGGCAGAACAAAGAATGGCTTTTCAAGGCTTGAGTTCGATGGAATGCAGCCCGATGCCTCCTTCAAGGATTAATGATTGCAGTCTGGTTGAAATGGAAGCTTACCGTCTTAACCAACGGTTGCATCACCTGATTAAAGTCATTCAACAGCTTACGGTTGCCCGTGATCTAGATTCGATTATGGCGGCTGTGCGGACGGGTGCCCGTCAATTAACGGGTGCCGATGGTGCCACCTTTGTCCTGCGGGATGGCGATCAATGCCACTATGCCGACGAAGATGCCATTACCCCCCTCTGGAAAGGAGGACGCTTTCCCATGAGCGCCTGCATTAGTGGATGGGTGATGCTGAACCAGCAGCCTGTCGTGATTGAGGATATTTATGCTGATTCCCGGATTCCCATCGATGCCTATCGCCCCACGTTTGTCAAAAGTCTGGCAATGGTTCCTATCCGCACTCGGAATCCAGTCGGTGCGATCGGAAACTATTGGGCAACTCGTCACACGCCCACACAGGACGAGATCAATTTACTGCAAACCCTGGCTGATGCTGCTGCCGTTGCACTAGAAAATGTTCATCTCTATGAGGAACAAGAACACCAGATTCAACAACGCACCGCTCAACTTCAGAGAGCGCTGGACTTTGAAGCGTTACTGAAGCGGATTACAGACAATGTCCGCGATAGCCTGGATGAGCATCAGATTTTAGCGACTGTTGTACAAGAACTCACTCAAGGATTAGTGTCGAGCCGTTGCAGTACGACGCTTTACAATCTGGAACAAACAACCGCAACCGTTTGTTATGAGTACGATCGCGCTCATCCGACTGCGACTTGTAGAAGTGCTGTGGCAATGGCTGACTTTCCTGAGATGTATGCTCAACTCTTACGGAGTGAAACCTTTCAGTTCTGCGATCTCTCCCAGCCTCACGTCCCGCCTGCGATTGACCCGGAACCTCTGATCCTGGTCTGCCCGATTGTGGATGATCAGCGGGTGCTGGGGGACATTCGGCTTTACCGAGCCTCAGACGAGCTGTTTGCAGAACCCGAAGTTCGCCTGGTGCAACAAGTGGCAAATCAGTGTGCGATCGCTCTGCGCCAAGCCCGGTTACATGAAGCCGTACAGGCACAGGTGCATGAATTAGAGCACCTGAATCAGCTCAAAGATGATTTTCTCAGCACGGTTTCCCATGAACTGCGATCGCCGATGACCAACATTAAAATGGCGGTGCAGATGCTAAAAACCGTGCTGGATGCGAACCTGGCTACTCAAGCAGCGCATCACACAGATGTCATCTTGAGTCAGACCAACTTTTCTAAAGCCGTTGGCTACTTGCAAATTTTGAGTAAAGAATGTCAGCGAGAAACAAATTTGATCAATGACCTGCTGGATCTAGCGCATCTTGAGGCAGAAACAACTCCAGACAGCTTACAGGAAGTCGTATTACAAGAGTGGGTACCGCAAGTTACTGAATCTTTTAGAGAACGAATTGTGCAACAGCACCAGGAATTGCAGATTCATGTTCCCGTTCAGTTACCGCCTTTGAGCATAAACTTGACCGCTCTGGAGCGAATTTTGACGGAACTGTTACACAATGCTTGTAAATACACGCCAACCGGGGAAACCATTACCGTCTCTGTAACGACTTGTGAAGAGCAGGCTGGAGCAACACTGCCAAATCCATCTCCCTGTCTTTTGCTAAACGTCAGCAATTCTGGTGTCGAAATTTCTGAGAGCGATCGGGCTTGCATTTTTGATAAGTTTTATCGCATTCCCAATGGCGATCCCTGGAAACACGGGGGAACGGGTTTAGGGCTGGCATTGGTGAAGCGCTTAGTTGAACAACTCTCTGGGTCGATCGAGGTATCCAGTTGCGATAATCTCGTCTGCTTTACGCTAAAGTTAGCCTGCTAGATCGCTTCAGGTGATCCGCTAGTGGTGAACCTGTTGGATGGGTACCTGCCCGATCGGTTCTTGAGGTGTTTAACCACCAAGTTGAAGTGGAGTCAGTAGACGAAACAGTTGTGAGTCCTGGTTGCGATCGCCTATCGTCCTTGTGCCGCCAACCACACCTCTAAATCAGACAGACTGGAGAAATCCAACAACGCTTCTCCCAGGGCTTCCAGTTGGGCAATGGCTAAGGCATTGATTTGTGACCGCACCGTGGCAGGTAATGCTCCCAGTCTCCGAGTGAGTTGACGTAAAACCAGCGATCGTTCTCCTTCCTGCCGACCTTCCTGCCGACCTTCCTGCCGTCCTTCTTCCAGAATGTCTTGATAAATCACTGACTCTCGCATCATCCCCTCCCGAAATAGCTGCCGAATCAACGCGCTCTCAAATTTTAACCCAGCTAAAACCTGAGTGTATTCCGAAACTTCCTGGCGCTGTCCCTCATGAAGCCGACTCACCCGTTGTGCCACTTGTTGCAGCAGTGCCTCTGCCTGTGTCGTTGCGGCTAGGGGGGCGAGCGGTAGCAACGCTGGGTCTTCTAGCAACGTCTCTGGGTCTTGCTGCCATAGTTTAATGACCCGATACTCATGGCGCGTCTGCTCAACGGCAAAGACGGTTTCAATCACAGTTCCTTCGGCAGGTGGTAGCAGTAAAACGACTACCTGAGTGATGGGCAAGCGATACAGGCGATACAACCTGACCCAATAATCCACCATCCGGAGTGAGAGGGGTGGATTCGACTCTAAACGGGTCTGCAATTCTAGATGGAGAATGCGTCCTTGAAGTTGTAAAAACGTTACGTAATCAGCGCGAATTGGTTCGATGCTGAGTTCGGTTTTGAGGACTTCGACCGAGAGTTGCGATTCACCAAGCACCCAACTGGCAAAGCGTTCTGGATATTTTTCAGAGAGCAGTTTGCAGAGATTATCGAACGACATGCAGAAAAGGCGAGCATTTCTGTCATCCTATCAACAGAGGATGGGCGCTCATCGGCTTTGCCCCTTTTACGAAGACGCGCCGAAGATGTCTAGCTGCTCTGTGGGTTGGTGTATGGCTTTGTTATAGCGTTTACCGTTTTTCTCGCGGGCTGTGGGCTGGATTTGACCACCTTTGCGTAAGCCGATCGCAATTTTGCTGTGCTGCTCAATTTGCCCCATGACTTGCCGTGCCCGCTGAATCACCGAAGCAGGCAAGCCAGCTAACCGTCCCGCTTCGATACCGTAGGAGCGATCGGCACCTCCTGGCTGGACTTTGTGCAGAAAAATAATCTGATCCGGCAGTTCCTTCACCACCACTTGATAGTTGGCAACGTTGGGCAGCAGGGACGCAAGTTCGTTGAGTTCGTGGTAATGGGTGGCAAAGATAGTACGAGCGCGAATTTCCGTTGCCAGATGTTCGGCTACAGCCCAGGCGATCGACAGCCCATCAAACGTTGCCGTCCCTCGCCCAATTTCATCTAAGAGGACGAGCGATCGCGGGGTCGCGTGATTGAGAATGTTTGCCGTCTCGTTCATCTCCACCATAAACGTCGATTGCCCCGTTGCCAGGTCATCTACGGCACCCACCCGGGTAAAGATGCGATCGCAAATGCCCAGCATCGTCGCCTGTGCCGGAACAAAGCTCCCCACCTGCGCCATGAGTTGAATCAGCCCCACCTGACGGAGGTAACAGCTTTTGCCGCTGGCATTCGGTCCGGTGAGAACGATGAGGTCGGGTGAGGAGTGAGGAGTGAGGAGTGAGGAGTGAGGGGAAGGGTTTTGAGTTCTAAGTTTTGAGTTTTGAGTTTTGAGTTGTCCTTTGCTTCCGACTTCCCCTGCCCCCTCTGCTCCCTCCGCTCCCCCTGCTTCCCCTGCCTCCTCTGCTTCCTCTGCTCCCCTTACTTCCTCTGCTTTCACATACTCCTCTCCCCTCTCTCCTCTCCCCTCTCCTCCCATCTCCGTCGAATTGGGCACAAAGAACCCTGCGGGTAACGATTGCTCAACCACTGGATGGCGACCTTCAAGGATGTGAATGTCACGACTAGAGGTGATGTCGGGGCGGCAGTAGCCTTGATAGACGGCGATTTCCGCCAGACCGCAGAGAACGTCGATCGCCGCGACCGATCGAGCCACGGTGCGGATGAGTTCTGCCTGTTCACCCACCTGCGATCGCAAGTCGGCGAAGATCTCGTACTCCAGATGGTTCAGGCTTTCTTGAGCAAGCTGGATGCGGCCTTCGCGCTCTTTTAAATCCTGAGTGATGTAGCGCTCTTCGTTGGTCAGCGTTTGCTTGCGGGTATAGCCGTCGGGCACCTGCTGACCTGCTTTGGCGCGAGAAATGCTGATGTAGTAGCCGAAGGTTTTGTTGTAGCCGACTTTAAGGGTGGAGATGCCCGTGCGATCGCGCTCGACCAGCTCCAGATTTTTAATCCACTCCTGATCGGCTTCTACTTGCTGGCGCAGAGAATCGAGTTGGGGGTTCACGCCCGATCGGATCAAGTTGCCATCCGTGAGGTAGAGCGGTGGCGTATCGACGAGGTGTGCGTGAAGATGATGTTCCAGCGCTTCCAGGATGGGGGGTACGGTCTGGAGATCTTGCAGGTAGCGCGATCGTGCCTTTTCTACCAGTCGCCCCAGATCGGGCAGTTTGTCGAGGGAATCTGCCAGCGCTACGAGATCGCGGGCATTGGCAGTGCCAGAACCTGCCCGACCTGCCAGCCGCTCCAGGTCGTAGATTTGCTTCAGGAGTCGTTGCAGGGTTTGACGCAACGCACCATTTTCGACCAGTTCGGCGATCGTGTCTTGACGATCGCTAATCTGACTCGGTTGCAGCAACGGTTGCAGGAGCCAGCGCCGCAATGCCCGACTGCCCATTGCCGTCACCGTCTTATCTAGTGCCCACAGCAGCGACCCATGATAGGTGCCATCCCGCGCCGTTTGTGTAATCTCCAGGTTGCGCCGCGTTTGATGGTCAATTACCAAATACTCGGTCAGCGTGTAGGTGCAGAGAGGCTGAAGGGGAAAGGTTTTGAGGGCGGAGGGGTGGAGGAGCGTGGGGAGTGGGGAGTGGGGAGTGGGGAGTGGGGAGTGGGAAGACAGGTCTTTATGGCTGCTTTGATCGCTGGCTTCTTGCCCTTTACCCTTTACCCCTTCCCCTTTACCCTTTACCCCTTCCCCTTTACCCTTCCCTACCCCTTTCTCCGTCGTGGTTTCGACGTATTCCAACAATCCTCCAGCGGCTCGGACTGCCAGGGGTAAATGTTCGCAGCCCATGCCTTCGAGCGATCGCACCCGAAAGCGTTGCAGCAGCCGATACCGCGCTTCGGAGAGGACAAAGGGAGCCTGCGATCGCAACGTGTAGCAGAACTGCGGCGGCAGGCACTCTGGCAGGTGGTCTGATTTTTCGCCCGGTCGTAACAGGCTCACCAGATCGGGGGCATTGGTGGGGACGAGGACTTCTGAGGGCTGCAAGCGTAAAAGCTCCTGGGTTAGCTGCTCCAACTCTTGCGCCTGCGTGGTCAAAAATTCACCTGTGGAGACATCGGCATAGGCTAAGCCCCAGTGATTCCCAGCGATGACCACAGCGGCTAGAAAGTTGTTGCGGCGGGCGTTGAGCATCCCTTCTTCGAGAATGGTGCCGGGAGTGATCACGCGGGTAATGTCGCGCCGTACCAGTTGCCCCTGAGCTTCTGCCGCGTCTTCCATCTGGTCACAAACGGCGATCGCAAAGCCTTTCTCCACCAGCAAGGCACAGTAGCGATCGAGCGCATGATGGGGAATGCCTGCTAGTGGCACTTTACCGACTTCCTTGCCCGCATCCTTGGCAGTCAGAATCAGCTCTAGCTCGCGGGCGATCGCGATCGCATCCTGAAAAAACGTCTCGAAAAAATCCCCGACTCGATAGAGCAGCAGGGCGTGGGGATACTGATCTTTCAGTTCCACATAGTGACGAATCATCGGGGTGAGCAGGGCACGATCGACCGATCGGTGATCAGCATAGCGCACCGCATGCTTCACCAAACGTTCCGGCAGCCCATTGGTATCAGCATCAAAATCCGTCATGAATCAACCGTCGTGAATCAATGTAGAAGCACAATTCCATAGACTCTATCGTAACTTCGTTGCTGTTTGGCATGTTGGCTCTCTGCGCCTCCGTGCCTCTGCGGTTCACTATTTCACTGTTCTTTCTTTCTATCGTTTTTTGAACAGAGCACAGAAAGACGTTTGCTTTGCCCATTCTGCTGTTACAGTGAGGCATTCTGCACTGCATCAGGCGATCGTGGCATCTACAGCATTGAAAGCGCCCTAAAATAGTTGATCCCAAACGATGGGCATCTTCTATACTTCTTTCGTGCCTTTATCTCTACAACGAGCAACCACTCCTCAACGAGCAAATACTCCTCAACGAGCAAATTATGTCTCAGGATGCCAGCACCCCCACAAAGCGCCTTCAGCCGTCATCTGATGCGTCCTCTTTTTCAACCGAGTCACTTGGCTCCGATGTCATCGCAGCGGGTAGTTTTCCAGTCGAATCCTACGCCGATCGCCTGATGGATGACCTGTTTGGCGATGTGGAACGGCTGCTAGATAGCGGTGCAAAACCGTCAACCGATGGGCGCTCCGAGCCAACCATCCCAGAGTCAACTGCCCCGAAGCGCAGTAGCTTTGTCGATCTGGTGTCTCCTCTGGTGCGGCGATCGACCGTTGAAACGGATGCATTGACAGACGAGCAAGATTATGAGGCACTGCTAGCAACCCGCGAAGCGGTCGAGCGATCGCTGGCACGCAAACCCTTCCTCACGAGTATGCGCGAATCGGTGCGCTCCTACGATCGGCTGTTGCTGGGTGTAGGATGCCTGTCGCTGCTGACCGTGCTGGCAGTATGGTTCCTTAACCAGCAGGCACGACAGCAAGCGGCTCCGGTTGCCATTGCACCACAGACATCGGCTGGTTCGACTGCCCCTTCCAGCACAACAACCGATAACCAATTCGTCAACTACTTGCAGCAAGCGCTCAAGGCGATCGACGACCAGCAGCAGACCGCTGGCGCGCCTCCAACAGGCGTGAGTGGAGTGACAACAAACCTCCCAACCGTCGCGTTGCCAGGTAGCCCCACGGTTCAACCGTTACCTGCGACAGGGAAATCCCCTTCCACCGCAACCCGTCCAGCCACCGGGTTGTCACGGCTCTACGTGCCTGTCTATCAAGTGCCGCAGCCCGGTCAGCCTGGTAGCCCGTCTGTTGCGCCCTTACCGTCATTGAATGCGCCAACTGCTGTACGCCAGCCGATTCCGCTGACAGTGCCGGGAGTGGTTAAAAAACTGGTGGGCGTGATGGAATTGGGCGATCGCTCTGCTGCCCTTATCGAAATGAATGGTGTCACCCAGCGCTACCGGGTTGGCGAAAGCATTGCCACCAGCGGCTGGACTTTAGTGGATGTCTCTAAAGATCAAGCGGTCATTCGTCGCAATGGGGAAGTGCGATCGGTCTTTATGGGTCAGAACTTTTAGAAGCTGTTAGTTTTTAGTTTTTAGTTGTTAGAAGCTGTTAGTTTTTAGCTGTTGATTGTTAGCTTAAAGAGGCGAGGAAGAACGCTTTGAGTTGCACGAGGAGTGTGGAGTGAAGCTAGAAGCGTTGAGTTTTGGCTTTTTCCCTTCTGCCTTCTGCCCCCTGCCTTCTGCCTTCTACCTCCTCTAACAACTAACAACCAACAACTAACAACTGCGGAGCAAACCTGCGGAGCACACACATGGGTCTCTTCGACGATTTCAGCAAATTTCTCGAAACGCGGCTGGAGGAGTTTCTGCGTGACAATCCGCAGCTAGAACTGCTGGTGCTGGAAGAAAAGTTGCGCGACCAGGAAGAAGAAACCCTCAACCTGATGACCGATCTGCGGCGAGAGGAGAAAGGGCTTCAGGATGAGATTCTGGCGATCGCTCGTGAAATTCAGCTCTGGCACGCCCGCATTGAAAAAGCCAAAGCAGCGGGACGGCTCGACCTGGCAGAACCCGCTCAGGAACACGAAGCCAGCCTGTTGCGGAAAGGTAATCAGCGCTGGGGGCAAATGGAAGTGCTGAAAGAACGCCTCAAGCAAACCCAGGAGTTGCAGCAACAAATTCAGCAGCGCCGCAAAGAAGTGCAGGCTAAAGTGGCGCAGGCTCAAGCGACCCGTGCCGCTGCCGCCACTCCTGAGCAGAAGTGGAACAGCGCAGGCTGGAACCAGATTCCCACGTCATCCAGCAGCGTTGGCGATTTGGAACATCAGTTTCGCCGCTGGGAAGCCGAAGAAGAACTACAAGAACTCAAACGCAAAATGGGACGATAGCTCCGATTAACCTTCTGGCTGCTGAGGCTTGCGAATGGTGAAGGAAATGGGTCGCTGATTTGGACGATCGCTCAGTGAATCGTGTACCGTCTTCTGTAAGGGCGCTTGGGGCACATTGAGCGATCGGGCAACGGTCGGTTCTTCTTTCAGCGCTTCTGGTTTCTCGTAGTCCAGGTGAAACGGCATGTTGGTCAGCTTGTCGTAGTTAGACGCGATCGCCAAAAACGCGCCGCCTAAAATAAAAAGCGGCAACGGCAACGAAACCTGCCGCACCCATTGCAACACTTCCGCCGCGCCAAACAGTAAAACAAAGCAAGTAATCCAGACCTTCATCGCCGAACTCAAGACCCAAAAGGGAATACGTCATTACATCGCAGCATACTCGAAAATTCCCGTTTTGACTGCTGAGAATGGGGAGTCGGGAGTAGGGAGTGGGGAGTAGGGAGTAGGGAGTCCACAAGCTAAAATGTGCCATTTCGATTGCGCTTGCGGTAAGCCCGCTTCCAGTCCTCTTGCTGCAACGCTAAACTAGGTCTGACTTTCTGCGATCGCTGGTTATGGATGCTCTAGAAATTACTCCTGAAGTCGAACAGCGCGTTAAGGACTTGCGGAAACTCCTCTGGCAAGCCAACTACGACTACTACGTGCTGGATGCGCCCACAATGGAGGATGCCGTCTATGACCAGCTTTACTGGGAATTGGTCGAACTCGAAACCCGTTATCCAGCACTGATTGTGCCCGATAGCCCAACCCAGCGCGTGGGCGATCGACCCGCCAGCCAGTTCGTTTCCGTCAAACACAACATCCCGCTCTACAGCCTGGAGAACGCTTTTAGCAACGAGGATTTAGCCAAATGGCAGGAACGATGGCAGCGCGTCGTGCCTAATGTCACCGAGTTTGATTACATTTGTGAACTAAAGATCGACGGCAACGCACTGGCACTCACCTACGAAAACGGTCTACTGGTGCGGGGTGTAACGCGTGGCGACGGCATCCGTGGGGAAGAGATTACGCAGAATGTGAAGGCGATTCGATCGATCCCCCTGCGGCTCAACCTGGAAAATCCTCCCTCCATTGTCGAAGTGCGCGGTGAAGCCTTTCTCCCGCTATCTTCTTTTGAAGCTATTAATCAGGAACGCGAACAGGCAGGCGAGGCACTCTTTGCCAATCCCAGAAACGCGGCGGCTGGCACACTTCGACAGTTAGACTCCAAAATGGTTGCACGACGGAAGCTCGACTTTTTCGCCTATACGCTTCATTTGGGAGGAGAGGAGGCAGGAGGTAACGTTGTTGACTCCACAAGCGAAGCAGGAGGCAATGACGTTAGAAGGAGGCAGGAGGCAGACGGGGGAGAGGGAGCAGGGGGAGAGGGAGTAGGGGGAGCAGAGGGAGCAGGGGGAGCAGGGGAGGCAGAAGGAGTAATTCAAAACTCAAAACTCAAAACTCAAAACTCTCCTTCCCCTACACCCTACACCCTACACCCTACACCCTCTACCCAATGGGACTGCCTCGAACTCCTCAAACGCATGGGCTTTCGCGTCAATCCCGAACGGCAGCAATGTGCTGATTTACAAGCTGTACAGGAGTATTGCGATCGCTGGTCACTCGATCGCACCCAACTGCGGTATATGACTGATGGCGTGGTCGTCAAAATCAATTCGCTGGCACTGCAACAGCAATTGGGCTTTACGCAAAAATTTCCGCGCTGGGCGATCGCCCTCAAGTATCCAGCGGAAGAAGCCCCCACGATCGTTGAGCGCATCAGCGTGAATGTGGGACGCACTGGAGCCGTGACACCGCTGGCAGAAATGCGTCCCGTGCAGTTAGCAGGCACCACTGTCGCACGGGCAACGTTGCATAACCGCGATCGCATTACCGAACTGGACATCCGGGCAGGCGATACCGTCATCGTCCGTAAAGCAGGCGAAATTATTCCCGAAGTAGTGCGCGTCCTTTACGAACTGCGTCCCGACGGCACAGAACCCTATCACATGCCCACTCACTGCCCAGAGTGTGGACAAGCACTGGTCAAGCCGATCGACGAAGCTGTGACTCGCTGCATTAACGCCTCCTGTCCTGCCATTCTGCGCGGCGCATTGGTGCATTGGGCATCCCGTCAAGCGTTAGACATCAACGGTTTGGGCGAAAAGCTCGTGCTGCAATTTGTGGATACGAGTCTCGTAGAGTCGGTTGCCGATCTGTACGACATCACCGTCGATCGCTTGATGCACCTGGAACGCATGGGCAAAAAGTCTGCCGAAAAACTGGTGCAGGCGATCGCAGACTCCAGGCAGCAACCCTGGTCACGAGTGCTGTTTGGCTTAGGCATCCGTCATGTAGGTAGTGTAAATGCCCAGCTTTTAACCCAGCGCTTTACCAGCGTAGAGGCATTGGCAGGCGCAGACGTTGAGACGATCGCCACCGTCTTTGGCATCGGCAACGAAATTGCCCAATCCGTTTACGACTGGTTCCAAAATCCCGCCAATCAGTCCCTTATTCAGCGCCTCCAAACCACAGGCTTGCAGTTCCAGTCGGACGATAACACCCAGCCCTCTTCCCTCAACGCCGCCCTCTCTGGCAAAACCTTTGTCGTTACAGGCACCTTACCCACCCTTAAACGCGAAGACGCAAAAGCCATGATCCAGGCAGCAGGCGGCAAAGTTACCGATTCTGTGAGCAAGAAAACCGACTATCTGGTGGTAGGAGAAGACGCAGGCTCCAAGCTCGAAAAAGCCCAGGCACTCGGCATTGCTCAACTGTCTGAAGCTGAACTACTAGAGTTACTGGGAGAATCAGCGAGGGAACACTAAAAACACCGATCGCCCGCCTTTTCGGTCACTCATGAGCAAGCGCCCAGGCAAGACGACCCCATCCGCACCGACTAGCGCTGAAAGCATTCTCTCCATGCTGCCTCCAGAAGCCCAACAGTGGGCAGAGAGTTTGCCCTGGAATCAGCGGCGGTTTGTGCTGTCGCTCTGTCATCTCATGTGTGCTGCGTCGCCCGAAATGCGAGCCGGTTTCCTGGATGATTACACCGCCGATGGACTCATTTCTAAAGTTCTGGAAGACCGTGATACCAAACAAAAGGTTAGTCAGTACTTAAAAGAATTCAACGTCAAAACCGAGCTAAACACGATCGCCCTCAGACGCTACATCCGGCAGTTTTACATTCACTCGGCGCAGGCTGTCCGTGGTCAGCCGGATCTCTATCTCGAATCAGCACTGAAGCTGGTGATGAGCACCGCAGAGCGCAACAACGTCTTTAACTACATCCTGGGCTTTGAGCTGATCAAAATGATGTTTCGAATGAGTTGGTTTCAGCACGAAAAGCTCTATCGGCTCCAGCGCAACCAGGATGAATTTATCAACACCTACATTCGTCCTATTCAGCACACCCACAAGCTCAACCGCATCATCGTGCCCAAAGACGAACGCCTCTTTTTTGCACGACGCGATTATTTTGTGCAAAAGCCTGCCATTAGCGAGAAGAAGCTGGTTGAACTCGCGATCGCCACCTTCACCACCGAAACCACCACAAACTTGGGCTTCTCAGTGATTCGCCACGCCCACTCGCTGATCTTCGACTACGACTACATCTTCGCCGCCGAACAAGAAGCCCTCTCCTACACCGAATAGAGGTTAAGCAGTATTTTGGCTGAAAGAGCAGTCAGCACAGAAGTTGTGAGTTGAATGGAGAGGAGTGAGGGGGGAAGGGTGAGGAAGTTTTGAGTTTTGAGTTCAGGCTTAAAGAGCGTCAGCCTTCATCCTTCTGCCTCCTGCCTCCTGCCTTCTGCCTTCTGCCTCCTGCCTTCTGCCTCCTGTCTTTAGCCTTCATCCCTCATCCCTTCCTCTCCCAAGCATGGCTTCTCTTTGCGCTACCATAGGCAGGGCAGCGGAGAGCGTATTCATGAGTCAGTCTTCTAGTTTTAAGGCAAGGGCACGATCGAGCGGATCGCACACCCATCATGTCAAGTATGGGGCAACCATCGCCGTCACTGTCTTTATAGCGCTTTTCACTGGGTGTACAAGACAACCGCAACCGCAAGCAGTGGATAACAGTCCTTCGCCCACGACAACCGCCGTCGTCAGTCCTACCATTTCCCCCAGCGTGACTGCAAAATCAGACGCAACGAAGGATCTGGAAGGTCGTCTTGGTAAAGCGTTTACAGAGTCTACAAAAATCCCGCTCGACTCAGTTGATTGTCCAGCACAATTTGATGTGAAGGCGGGAAATCGCTTCAACTGTCAGGCAACCTCGGAAGGGCAAACCTTTGCGATCGCGGTCGAACTCACCAATCCAGACGGTCAGTTTCAGTGGAATACGAAAGAATTGTTGGTGCTGTCCAAGCTAGAGCAATACATCCAGAGCCGCATTCGTGACAAGGGTGGTCCCGATGTGACGGCAAATTGCGGCGGCAAGATTCGGGTGGCTCAACCAGGAGACACGTTTGAATGCAAAGTGACGGGTGCCCAAGGTCAGGCTCGCTCTGCCCAAATTAAGGTGAAGGATGAACAGGGTGGCGTAGACATTTCCCTGCGTTAGATTCCTTGTGCTGGATTCCTTGTGCTAAAAAACGTGAGATTCCTTCACAGTATGGTGAGTAGGGGTTGCGGATCTGGATCCTGTGTTAATCTAGGTTGCAGAGTTTGATTCGGTTGTAGTGTTTGTTCTTGGTTTCAGCAGGCTTCTCTCCGGATTTAAACCGCCACACTTATCACTCTCCGGAGATATTCCATGTCAATTTATGTAGGCAACCTTTCCTACGCCGTTACGCAAGAAGACCTTAGCAGCATTTTTGCGGAATATGGCACGGTCAAGCGTGTCCAACTTCCCACCGATCGCGAGACGGGTCGCCCTCGTGGTTTCGGCTTTGTCGAAATGGAAACCGACGCTGAAGAAACAGCCGCGATCGAAGCCCTGGATGGCGCTGAGTGGATGGGGCGTGACCTCAAAGTCAACAAAGCTCGCCCACGCGAAGATCGCAAGCCGTCTGGTGGTGGCATGGGTGGTGGCAGAGGCTATTCCAGCAGTAGAGGTGGCGGTGGCGGCGGCTACTCCGATCGCTACTAACGGCTATAAGCAACATTTCGTAACGATGTATTCGCTCCAGTTATCTCCAGTTTTGAGAGGTTTGTGGAGCTCTTTTTAGGAGCTAAAGCTCAGAGGATTGAATGACTCAGGTAGTTCTCGGTGAAAACGAAGGTATTGAATCAGCGTTGCGTCGCTTTAAGCGTCAGGTTTCTAAGGCTGGCATCTTTGCGGACATCAAACGGTTGAGACAGTTTGAAACGCCGATCGAAAAGCGCAAGCGCAAAGCGATCGCCAAGCGGAAGCATCGCTTTAAGTAACCACACTGTCTCTTAAGAGTGAGAACCAAATAAAACCGCTAACTTGTAGGGGTTTAGCATTCAGGCAACTATTTTTGCTATGAGCAAGGGTACATCTGCAGAATGCTAAACCTTTACGCTTGAGTTTCGGTATTATTTAATCCGCGATCCTTAGCAAATTGGCTTAATTTAGTCGCCTCCGTTCACTGCGGAGGCGCACCCATTCTGCTACAAAGAAAACCAGACCCGATGTCAGGATCAGCACGACGCTAAGGGCGTTGATATCGGGTTTAACCCCTGTCCGAATGCGGCTAAAGATTTCCATGGGTAAGGTGTTGGTGCCGCCTCCAGCGGTAAAGCTGGCAATGAGGAAATCGTCCATGCTCAGCACAAACGCCAGCAAGCAACCGGAGACGATCGCAGGCATTAACTCTGGCAGTAACACTTGCACAAATGCCTGCCCTGGTGTTGCACCCAAATCAAGTGCCGCTTCCTCCAGATGTGGATTCAGGTTTGTGAGGCGAGTCGATACCACCAGCGCGACATACGACAGGCAGAAGACCACATGCGCCGCTACAACCGTCCACAGGCTTAGTTGAATGGCACCGCCGCTGAAGGGGATCGCTACTGCGGCTAGAAAGACCAGCGTAGAGACGGCGATCGCAATATCTGGAATGATGAGCGGCAGGTAAGAAATCCCTCGATACAGGCTTTTGCCGGGGAACTGATAACGCGCTAACCCGACAGCAACCAGCGTCCCCAACACAGCCGCAATCCCCACGGCAAAAAACGCCACACTCAGGCTGTCTCTCAAAGCAGACAGAATGCGCTGATCGCTAAAAAATTTGCGATACCATTCCAGCGTGAACCCCTGCCAACTGGCGCTGTAAGGCGATTGGTTAAAGCTATAAAACGCCAGCACCCCAATAGGAAGGTACATAAAGCCAAACATCAGGAGCGAAAAGAGCGCCTGCCAGGAACCAGGGATTTTAGGCTGGGGCTTGAGTGCAGTCATACGGGAACGAGGGTTGTGAGGTAAAAGGAGTGTTGCTGGCGAGAAAACGCTCAGCCATTCGCGTTAAACGTTGCTGGCAATGCGATCGCCGTATTTTAACAGCAGCGCGATCGCCAAACTCACCGCCAGAATGAGTAGACTACTCAAAGCCGAACCGAAGCCCCAATTCTGGGTTGCGCCGAGGAATTGATTGTAGATCAGCCGCGCTGCCGTCATGCTAGAGGCTCCGCCCAGTAGCTCTGGGTCAACGAAATCACCGAGAGCCGTAATAAAGACCAGGAGAGCGCCCGCCGTAATGCCTGGAAGGGTTTGTGGTACCGTCACGCGCCAAAACACCTGCATTGGCGTTGCTCCCAGATCGGCTGCCGCTTCCAGCAAGCGTCGATTGAGCTTTTCCAACGAAGCATAGAGAATCAGCACCATGTAGGGCAACAGGCTGTAGCTCATCCCCACCAGCACCGCCGGACTCCGGTTCAAAATATCGAGGGAGGGTAGTCCCAGACTGTTGAGCATCGAGTTCAATACGCCCGTTGGTCGCAAAATGGTGATCCAGGCGTAGGAGCGGAGCAGAGAGGAAGTCCATAGAGGCAGGACAAAGCCGACCACGAGGAGATTCTGCCAGCGTTTGGGCACCATGAGGGCAATCCAATACGCCACTGGAAAGCCTAAGATCAGACAAATAATGGTGGTTCCCAGGGCAAAAAAGAGCGATCGCCCCAACACCTGAAGGTAAATGGGCTGAAAAATGAGCGCGTAGTTATCCAGCCCTGACGGATTCACCACCTGCCCCGGACGAATACTCGGCACCAGACTCAGCTCCAGAATCAGCAGGGTTGGAATGACCAGCAGCAAGCCCAACCAAATTCCCGTTGGTCCCAGCAGCAGAAGCGGCTCGATCCATTTAGGCAGATCGCGATCGTGAGACGAACCATCGGTTGAGGCAGGGGAAGATGCTTGGGACATGAGGGGGGAGAGTGAGGGGTGAGGAGTGAAGGCTAAAGGCTAAAGGCTAAAAAAGGCAGAGGGCAGAAGGTGGGGGAAGCAGGAGAGGTGGGGGAAGCAGAGGGATGAGGGATGAGGGCTAAAGGCTAAGTTTCATACTTTATACTTCATCCTTTAGCCTTTCCTCCTCACTCTTGACTCAAAACTTCCAGGCTGACCGCTGACCGCTGACTGCCCTCAATAACTAACAACCAACAACCAACAACCAATAACTATCTAGCTGCTCGTCAACTGCGTCCAGTATTTCTCATACAGCTCTGCGATCGGTTCTTTGACGGGGGCAACGCCTTCACATTTGGTCAACAGACTGTCTGAGGGGAACAGAATTTCGTTGTCACGCAGGGGTGCTGGCAACTGGTCATGGGCTGACTGATTGGGGGAGGCAAAGTTGAGGCGCTCGGTCATTTGGGCGGCAACGGAGGGTTGCAAAACGTAGTTGATCCAGGCGTAGGCAACATCCGGGTTGGGGGCTGTTTTGGGAATGACCATCGTGTCACTCCAGAGAGAGGTGCCGCTGCTGGGAATCACATACTTCAGCGCAGGATTGGCAAGCGTGACTGCCATCGCATCGGCGGAGTAGCCCATTGCCAGCAGCAAATCGCCCGCGATGAGTTGATCGCGCCACGCATCGGTGGTGAAGGAGGCGATCGCGGGCTTCAAAGCGGCAAGCTTCTCGTATGCTTGCTTAATCTCCTGGGGATTGGTGGAGTTGTAGGAGTAGCCGAGCGATCGCAGGGTAGCTCCCATCACTTCGCGGGTATCGTTGATCAATGTCATCCGGCGGGATAGATTTTTCTGATACGCCCACAAATAGCTCCAATCCGTTGGTGCAGGACTTAGCTTGGCGCTGTTGTAGATTAAGCCCGTTGTTCCCCAGCTAATCGGCACATGATAACGGTTCCCCGGATCATGCACGGAGGTTTGAAACTTTGGCAGAATGTTCTCCAACCCTTGAATGCGGCTGCGATCGAGCTGCTGCAATAGCTTTAGCTCAATCATCTTTGCCACCGTGTAATCCGATGGGTAAATGATGCTGTAAGCCGCGCCTTTGCCTGCCTGAAATGCCGCCAGCATAGTTTCGTTCGAGTCAAACGTATCGGCAATCACCGTCACGCCTGTTTGTGCTTTAAACCCTTCCAGCAGGGCATCGTCAATGTAGCTCGACCAGGTATAGATATGCAGTTCATTGGCGGTTTTCGCGTTTGCCTGCAACGGACGTACCTCTCCTAACGTCCATCCGCAGCCTGAAAGCGCCAGACCGGACACAGCCCCTGTTGCCACCTGCAAAAACTGCCGCCGCGATCGGCGCGTGGTGGAAGCAGCGGTGTGAGTAGCAGGAGGGTGAGGCATGAAAAGTTGTTGGTTGTTAGTTGTTGGTTGTTAGTTGTATAGTGCTTTGTCGGGCATTCAAGAAAAGTTGTTGGTTGTGTAGCCCTAAAGCCTTCCAGTCATACCAGAAATGGGCATTCAAGAAAAGTTGTTAATTGTTAGTGCATGAGTCGTTCCTAGCTCCTTCTAAAAACTAAAAACTAAAAACCAACAACTCCCCCGCCTTCTAGCTCGTCGGAATCGCTAAACAATCGCCTGGTGCCCACTGGACATAGATCGGAGTATCGGCGGTGGGGATATCTTCGATCGCGGCGGGCTGCTGAACTGTGACGCGATCGCCCGATAGCAGCTCAACCACATAATGGACGTGAGCACCCAGATACATCACATGTCTCAACCGTCCTTCAAAGCAGTTGATGACATCGGTGGGAATGGTACGGGTGACGTGAATCTTTTCGGGACGGACACTTACGACAACGGAGCCAGAGGTCAACGGGGTTGAGGTCTCTAGCGGCTTGACTTTCATCTTCAGTCCATTTGCCGTGGTGATCCAGAGCATGGCAGGGTGTGCGCCCTCAATCTTGGCAGGGAAGAGGTTTGTATCGCCAATAAAATCAGCAACAAAGGCAGTCTGTGGCTGTTCGTAAATGCGGCTGGGCGTGTCAATTTGTTCAATTTTGCCCAGGTTCATCACCGCAATGCGATCGGACAAACTGAGCGCTTCTTCCTGATCATGCGTGACCATCACGAAGGTTAGCCCCAATTCCTGGTGAAGGTTCGTTAACTCAACCTGCATCTCTTTCCGCAACTTCAAGTCCAGTGCGCCCAACGGTTCATCTAAGAGGAGCACAGCGGGGCGGTTAACTAATGCACGCGCCAAGGCGACTCGCTGCTGTTGACCACCTGAAAGCTGTGCCGGGAACCGGTTAGCAAAGGCTTCCATCTTGACGAGCTTGATAGCATCCTGCACGCGATCGGCAATTTCTGCTTTGCTCCGCTTTTTGAGCCGCAGCCCAAAGGCAATATTTTCGCGCACGGTGAGGTGGCTAAACAGGGCATAGCTCTGGAAAACCGTGTTGACCGGACGGCGATACGGTGGCACCTGCGTCATTAACTGCCCTTGAATCAACAGTTCCCCTGCTGAGAGAGAGTCGAACCCTGCAATCATGCGTAGAGTGGTGGTTTTGCCGCATCCAGAGGGACCGAGAATGCTAAAAAATTCGCCTCGACGAATGTTCAGATCAATGCCTCGTACTGCCGTTTCACCGTTAAACACCTTAAACACTTTGCGGAGTTCAACATCAAACCCAGTATCTGTCGCCAGAGCGCGCTGATTATGCGTGATGGTTTGAGACATCGTGACAGTTCCCTATGGTTGATTCCTTACGCACTGTGTGGGCGATCGAGGCGCAAGGAGCGGTTGAGCAGGATTGGAAGGCGTGTTCAGGGCAAGCACTGAGTTGGTTGTGCCTATCTTCTGATAAAGTGACAGACTATATCTTGGTCTATTTTATCTACCGAAGGCTCATTCCATACGTTAAGTCATCATCCCCATAACGTAGCGATCGTTCAACGTTGTGCTCATAACTCCTCCCACTCCGCGCCTCACCTTAAACAGCGAGTTCCCTGCCAGCTTCACACTAGCCACTTTACCTGGCAGCACACGAAGGGGATTAGCATGAAGCAGCAGCTTGCTTTAGATTGCCCAACTTTCTGCCGAACGACTCATTCTCTACCAGGCTGGCTTGCTCCGTTCCTTTGTCTGCCTGTTGCCGAGTGCCCGAAAGCATCATGCCCGAAACGTCAGTGCCCTAAATTGCCAGTGTTCTAGTTGCTTGTTGTGCCTGTCCTGTTTGTAATGCGTGTATGACCTTAACCCAACCTTCTACCACAACCGTTACACAAACGACTCCCCGGACGGTGGGACGGCGGTATCAGTCGGTCGCCCTCATGGTGGGTGTGTCGCTGGTGTTGCTGGCGGGTATTGGTAGTCGCTTGGCTTACTTACAGCTAGTGGAGGGCAGTCGCAACCGTCAACTTGCAGAGAACAACCGCATTCGCTTGATTCCCAGACAGCCAGAGCGCGGCAAAATTCTCGATCGCAAAGGCAAAATGTTGGCAGGCAGTCGCTTGTCGCATTCCGTTTTTCTGTGGCCCCTGGCACGCAAAAAAGCAGAATGGGAAACCACGCTTCAACGGCTGTCGCAAATCCTGAACGTGCCTGAAGCCAAGATCAAAAACCGTCTAGAGCAAGCAGGCTATACGTCTCCTTTTCTGGTTCGCATTGCGCGTGGGGTTAGCCCTGCCCAGGTGACAGCCCTGGCGGAATATGGTGGCGAGATGGAAGGCGTACAGGTCGATGCAGAAGCCGTGCGCTATTATCCCAACGGTGATCTGGCTGCCCATGTGATTGGCTATACGGGCGAAATGGACGATCGCGAACTTGAAAAGCGCAAGGGCGAAGGCTATCGTCTGGGCGATGTGATTGGTCAGATGGGCGTTGAGGCGACCTATGAAAAGCTGTTGCGCGGTGAGTGGGGTGGGCAACAGGTCGAAGTGGATGGCACGGGACAGGTTGTGCGCGTGCTGGGCAAGAAGCCAACCCAAACGGGTAAAGATGTACAGCTCACGCTGGATTTAGAGCTGCAAAAGGCGGCGGAGAAAGCACTGGGCGATCGCAAAGGGGCGATCGTGGCGATCGATCCCAATAACGGTGCTGTGCTGGCAATGGTCAGCCGCCCCACCTTTGACCCCAACTTATTCTCCACCCGCATCACCGATGCCCAATGGCAGCAGCTTCAAAGTAAAGATCACCCCTTCGTCAATCGCGCCGTACAGGGGTTTCCTCCCGCCAGCACGTTCAAAATTGTCACCACGACAGCAGGCTTAGAGACGGGTAAATTTAGCCCCGATACCGTGCTGGGCACCTATCCATCCATCACAGTCGGCGGCATTGAATTTGGCGACTGGAACCGCGCTGGCTTTGGTCCGTTAGGCTTTGTGGGCGCGTTGCAGTGGAGCAGCGACACGTTCTTTTACCAAATTGGGATGGGTGTGGGCGATCGCAACTTGATTCAGTGGACGCGACGTTATGGCTTTGGTCGCAAAACGGGCATTGACCTGGGTGAAGAAGAAAGCCCCGGTCTCGTACCCGACGATGGCTGGAAGCGCCAGGAAATCAAAGAAGGCTGGTTTTTAGGCGACACCGTGAATATGTCGATCGGTCAGGGCTTTTTGCAAACCACGCCCCTACAAGTCGCTGTGATGTTTGCCGTACCCGCGAATGGCGGCTCTCTCGTCAAGCCACACCTGCTGAAAGATAATGAAGCCGCCCAAACCTGGACGGAGTCCCTCAACCTGAAGCTAGACACCGTCCGCATTCTGCGTGAAGGTCTCCGTGCAGTGGTCGATGGTGGCACAGGTGCCGCGCTGAATGTGTCTTCGCTACCGCCCACTTCGGGGAAAAGTGGTACAGCAGAAGATATCGGACGACAATCCCATACCTGGTTTGGTGCCTATGCTCCAACCGCCAAACCAGAAATTGTGGTGGTTGCCTTTGGTGAAAACTCTGGCGGCGGTGGCGGTTCATTCGCAGCTCCGATGGTGCGTCAAGTTTTGGAAGCTTATTTTAATCCGCAGAAAAAGATTGAGACCCCCAGTCAGGTGGAGCAAGTACCGACGGATTGAGGAGAGTCGGGAGTGGAGGGGGCAGGGGAGGCAGAGGGGGTGAGAGGGTGAAGGGTGAGAGAGGTAATCATCAAGTAACCTGTGCTTGAGAACCGCTCCCTATGACCAGCAAAGTTAGTCAGCGTATAGTTGATTTGGCTGACCAGCAGGTACTGGGCAATAGTCCAGGCGAGTAAACGTGTCTTTCATAGCTTGACTCTAGGGGCTGTCATCAATTACTACTACACATCGCTTGCAGCAAGGGTTCCAGCCCCTAGCCTGGTGTGTTGGGACGGGCGTGACACTGCTGATATTGCAAGGTTTCGGAGCTAATTGATGACACGCCCTAGTGACTCAAACCTAGTTCTGAGTCACCCATTCCCTCATCGCTCTGCGTAAGTCCTAATATTGCTGAATGGTGGCTTGTTGAAGAGACACCACAAGATGCTTGCTTCAGTCTTCGCGTTTCGTTCCCAGTTCAGCAATAGCGTAGCGAGCGATCGCCAAACTCAAGCGGGCTTGCTCAACTTCAGAAAGCGCGTCCCATTCAACTGAACGGACGCGCTCCAGGGTAGATTCAATGGGTGCATCGTTGCCACGCATGGCATAGGCAAGGGGACGTGCCAACACATACAAATCATCATCGGCGAGATTGGGCAGTACGTCTTGCACACACTGCACAAGCTGATCGGCTAAAGAAGCAGAACTGGACAAAACATTTTGGGCGCGGGTGGCGATCGCCGTGAGGAACTGTTGAGGCACGCGTGTAGCGAAGCGCTGGATCAACGTTTCTTGAAGGCTTGTCGCTGACCACAATTGATTGACCTGGGCAAAGAACGCGTTGGAACGGATGTTAATCGCATCCGCATCCCAACCATCCAGGGAGGAATCTTGCTCTAAGGCAGTAAAAAAGGCTTCTGATTCTGGCACGGCAGGGTTCCAAACGTAAGGTGCTCTAGCCGTGGGTTCTTCGTCTGCGGTAAATGCATCTTCCGCTAGCGGTTCATCGCCTTTCCACGAGCAATGTACGCCGTCCGCATGGAGCAGGGTTGCCCATAGCGCTTGCTCAACCTTAGCCTCTAACTCTGCGTGATCGTCAGAACACATTACCTTACTTACCATAGGGGACTCCTGCATGCACTGAAAACAATACCTCGTTGGTGTTACCTACAGGGTGAGTGCTGTCAGTTCCGCAACTCCATCTAATTTACGTCATTTAGCCGATAAGTGCTTAGCCTGACCGGGTTTGCTACCTCAAATAACGCAGCCATTGGTAACATCTTTTGTTCTAATGCGCTTTTGTTCTAACGCGCTTTTGTTTTAACGCGGTCAGCTAGCAGCACGATCGCCCCCCGGAAGATCCACCGCGATCGTAAACTCTAGCGCCTCGTTGTGCGTGCTGCCAAACTTCAAATGGCTACCAGGTTTGAGCGGCACTTCTTGACGATGCACTTTACGCCATCCATGTGTTTCCAGCCCAGGCTCTAGCATCCAGGTGCCAAAGCGAGAGAAATCTTCGAGAAAGTACGCTAACTCAGTGCCGCCATTGTGAGACTGGCGACAAAAAATCACCGCATGTTTGCGAGAGACTCCACCCTGGTCTTCTTGCAGCACCAGATCGTTTTCAGCCCGATCTCTGCCCACGCGCATAAAGCCACCCTGAATATGCCAGACTTTTGCAGTCGTGAGCGATCGCAGGGCGGCATCGGGCTTCGGTTGCCCCAACCGGGTAATGGGTCCCGGCATTGCCGTCATGCCACCTTCGAGGGGCTGGAGCAGTTCGCCATCAAATTCAGGATGCATATAAAGAACCGGCAGCGTCCAGGCTTGCTGGTTAAAGCGATACAGCGTGAGCAAGTGCTGTCGCGCTACGGCAACTGCCTGGTCGATCGGCACCCGTCCTGAGAGCGCCCTGGCAAAGGCTTGGATAAAGCTCAGCGCTTCTTCGTCGGTAATGGAATCGCGCATACCCAACACAGCCGGAACGCCATGATGAATCAGCACCTCCGCTAAACTGCTGCGCGAGATGGCTTGCGATCGGATTGCGTCCCCATTGGTCGAAGCTGTCGAAACTGTTTCGTGATCGGGCTGAGCACCCCAGCAGGCGTTGAACACAGCCAGTTTTACCTGGCAGCGCGTCAGCACTTGTGCTAGTTCCGTACCATTGAGGGTCATGTCAGGTCGCAAAAACAGCAGCCCGCCGTCAGGAGCCGGAATCCCGTGCCCAGCGTAAAAAAAGACATTGTAGGTCTGTCTCTCCAGTTGACTGATGAGAGCGGCTGGAGTGGGCTGCACCAGCGTATCCACCTGACAGGGCGTAATGGTTGCCCCGCCAATGCCACTGCTGCCAGAGGTTGTGAGCAGATGCGCCAACACATTCGCTTCTTGCTCAAGCTGTAAGGTCTGTGAAGCGCCAGGGTGGGCACGGTTAGCCAGCCCTGATCCCGTGTTTTCTGAAGGGGGTTCAGAGTCTTCGCCTAAAACGAGCAGAATTTTAAGGATGTTGTCCGATCGCAGCGTCGGTAACGAATGGACATCGCTCGTCGTACGGCTAAACAACAACTGCTGCCGAAGTGAAATGGGTTGCTTCCCCGCCCCATCCTGCATGATTTCCCAGGGCAGCGCCACCAAATTGGGATCTCGAATTTCTAGCCGCAACCGCAATGGTTTAGATTGCCCCATCGCAATGCCCTGGCTATGATCGAGGCTCCCTTGAATGGGACCATCGAATAACCACTGCCACAAGCTAATACCCAGGTTTTGCATCAATCGACCGGATTGGCTAACCGGCTGACCAGGGGTTGGCGGGGACGCATCCAGCGGCAACACCAAATCGGGAGGCAACGCATCGACCTGCGACACCTGCGGCACATTGGGTAGGCTTCTCGCCGAAAACATGTCTTGCCACCCCAGCCATAGCTGGTTTTGAGCCTCAGCCCAAAGACAATCATGCAAAACATAGCCCCCTGGATATGGAGCTTGAGTCACATGGATGGCGAAGTGACTGGCTGTCCGTAGGGGAGCGATCGCCAAATTCAAGCAGGGAATTTCAGACAAAGACATTCAAGAGGTAAAGCTCGACTCTTCACGACATCAGGATTGTCTTAACAGTCTAGTCCGTGTTCGCCTTAGTTGATAGCGGTAACGATGAGATTACCGACACAAGGGAAAAACCGGAGTTGGAGAAGAAAAGGTTTGAGTTGAATGGAGAGGAGCGAGGAGTGAGAGGGGAGCGTTAAGAGTTTTAGTTTTTAGCTGTTGGTTTTTAGTTGTTGGTTGTTACAGCGTTTTCCAATTTACTGGCGGCTGTTCCACCGCCTTCGCCATCTAATAACCACCAACTACCAACTCTTCCTTTCAGTCTTCTGCCTTAACCTCCTTCAAGCCTGGGACGTATTTTCTAACCAACTGCGCCAACGCTTTTAGATCAATGGGCTTAGAGATATAGGCGACGGTTCCAGCCTGTAGGCAAAGGTCACGATCGCCACTCATCGCCATCGCCGTTTGCGCGATAATGGGAATCGCTCGGTAGCGATCGTCCGTCTGAAGCTGATGCGTTAACGCCAGACCATTATCGCCAGGTAGATGAACATCCATCAAAATCAAAGCTGGCAGTGCGCGGGTCAGTGCCTGCTTCATCTCCTTACCATCTTTTACCCAAGTCAGTTCGTAGCCCAATTTGCTCAGATATGTGAGCAGCAATTTGGCGTTGTAGGCATTATCTTCGACCAGCAAAAGATGGTTTGATCGAATGGGTATGCCTGACTGCGAAAGCATCACAGACAGGGGAGAAGGCTTTGCCATTGGGCTATCAAACCTGGCATTATCAACCATTGTGCCCTCCACTGGGGTACCGGGCACCGGGCATTGCTCACACCCCTCTCCAACCGCTGGGTTGGGCGCAGGTGTCGGTCGAGCCGATTCAGCGCGAGCCGTGTTGCTATCTGTGATCGCGGGAGGCTCCAGGGGAAGCACGATCGTAAAGTGCGAGCCTTGACCAAGCTGCGATCGAATTTCTACGCATCCGCCGTGCAGTTCTGCGAGTTTCTGGGTGAGCGCTAATCCCAAGCCAGTGCCTTCGTCCCGTTTGGCAGCCGTATTCAAAAGCTGTGCATACGGGCGAAAGAGCAACTGCTGCTGGTCTTCCGAAATGCCTGTACCTGTATCCCAAACGGTAAAACGAATTGCATCGCTGGCAGTTACCTGTAGTCCCACACTTCCCTGGCGGGTAAACTTGAGTGCATTCGACAGCAGGTTAAACAGCATTTGCTTGAGCCGTAGTGGGTCAGCTACAAGAGTCTCCACCTGGGGCGCAATCTCTAGCTTGAGTGCCAGTCCCTTATCGTTTGCCTTTTCTCGCACCAGGGCGATCGCGGTTTGGCACACTGCCTTCACTGCCACCGTTTCCCAGTGCAGATCAAGCTGGTTCGCTTCAATTTTTGAGAGATCGAGAATGTCGTTAATCAGCGATAGCAGGTGCTGACCACTGCTCAAGATAATGTTGAGATATTCCTGATGCTTGAGATTGCTGGGGCTAAACCCCTGTTCGCGCATGAGGTGGGTAAAGCCCAAAATCGAACTCAGCGGCGTGCGGATCTCATGGCTGGTGTTTGCCAAAAATTCGCTTTTCAGGTGATTCGCTTGAGTCAATTCGCGGTTGGAGGCTTCTAGCGCTTGGCGTTGCTGTGCTTGCGCCTGAACCAACTCAACTTGCCGCCGCGCCGACCGATAGCGATCGAGGCTCTGCTCAATCAGACCTGCCTTTAAGCAAGCTGTGAATGATGACAGTCCATTGGCGGTTTCTGGCTGAAAATCAGTTGCAGCAGGAGCTAGCAACAGCCAACCTAAGATCACCTGTCCATCGACGATGGGACAGCCGCAAGCCGGAAACTGAGTGTGCCAGCTTTGCAGTTCGCGCTCAGTCAAGGTCTGCCCCAACACAAACGGCAGTAGCGCAGTCATAGTCGGAAAAGACGTATCCCCCAGTGCCGATTGGAGATGGCTTGCCGCGATCGCACAAACAGTGAAACAGGGTTCCAGGGTTTGTGCAGAAGTGGCAATGCAATGACTCGTTGCATCTCCGCTCCGCAGCACGATTGCACAGCTTTGTGCTAGTCCCTGGTTTAACTCATCCGCCAGCACGCGCGCCAATGCCTTGTGGGTGTCGCAGAAAGCGGTTTCGTGATCGATCGTAAGGGCTGCTACCACGCAAGCATTCAGCCGTTGCCCCAAACGGTTAAGACAACGTTCTGCCTGTAGTTCTGCTGTTAACTGCTGCACCGTTGACTGCAAATTTTCTGGTACCGCGTTTTCTGGTACCGCGTCAGTGGGCATCGTCGGCAGCATGTGAGGAGCAGGGCACTCGATGATCGAACGATTCGCTGGGAGCACGCTCGGTAGAGAATTGCTTGTAAGTGGGCTGTAGGATGATGTATCGGCACATTGCCATCCCAACCCGTATGAGCACTGATGCATAATAATCCTTTTATCAACAGACGCTTCGATTCAACTGGATGCTGTTTGAACCTGGAGCCTTGATTAAAGCAGCGCGACCAACAGTCAAGTGGCACTCACTCAACAACCTGATGCCGATGGGGCTTGAAGCAAGCGTAAGAAAAAATATAAAAAAAGTAACCAGTTTAAAATCAGACTTGTCTCAGCGGTTCTACTGAATCAGTTGGCAGACGGGTGCCTCGTTACCCCTGTTGTCTCAACAATTATTGCCAGCTATTGCAGCCGATCCGCTAGTTATACGCTAGCAAAGACTCAGTAAAATTCAGTACCAAGTCTCGTGAAATTACCATGTAGGTTATATCACCGATTCGAGCCGCGATCGCTCGTGCGATCGCATGCAACTGATGAATCCTACAGCGAGTCGTGGAGTATCCCCGTTCAGGTCTTACTATGATGAATAAGCGATCGTCCTGGTACAGATGAACCGGGGTACAAGTGAACCTCCAAACGCCTATGTCATCCCCAAAACTGTCCAAACGCATCTCGACTGCGCTGATCAATGCCCTCAGTGCGGGAGTAGTGCCGCGTGTGGGGTTAGAACACATTGCTGTGGGGCGCGAACGGGAAGTCCTTGCCCTCCTGGAAGACCTGGATAACATTGCGGCAGGGGGAGCGGCTTTTCGGTTTGTGGTGGGGCGCTATGGGGCAGGCAAAAGCTTCACGCTGCAATTGCTCCGCAATCAGGCGATGGAACAGGGCTTTGTCGTTGCCGATGCGGATCTTACCCCAGAGCGTCGGTTAGCTGGCAGCAATGGGGCAGGCGTTGCTACCTACCGCGAACTGATGCATAACCTGGCAACCAAGAGCCGTCCTGATGGCGGTGCACTGACGATTATTCTAGAGCGTTGGATTGCGGGTATCCAAACACAGGTCGCACAGGAAACGGGCAAGAAGCCAAACGATGACGGCTTTGATGGTCATGTGGAAGCAAAGATCCGCGAAGTCGTCACTGATGTTGCCGATCTGGTCAACGGGTTTGAGTTTGCCAATGTCATCATTGCCTACTGGTCGGGTTATCGTACCGATGACGACAGCAAGAAAACTGCTGCACTGCGCTGGCTGCGTGGCGAATTTCCGACCAAAACAGAGGCGCGTGCGGCTTTAGGCGTGCGGGTGATTATCGATGACGAAACATGGTACGACTACATCAAGCTTTTTGCCCGCTTTGTGTCAGATATTGGCTACAAGGGCTTACTCATCATCCTGGATGAGGCGATTCACCTGTATAAAATCAACACCGCGATCGCCCGCCAGAACAACTACGACAAGCTGCTTGCCATGTTCAACGATGCCATGCAAGGTCGGGTCAGCTTTTTGGGCACAGTCATTGGAGGCACCCCCCAACTGCTAGAAGATCCGCGTCGGGGATTGTACAGTGACCCGGCATGGCAGCGCCGTACCGCCAAAAGCCGCTTCGTCACGGTGGGCACTGAAGATGTTTCGGGTCCTGCCATTTGGCTAGAGCCACTCGGCAAGGACGATCTTTTAGGGCTGTTGCAGCGCTTGTCAGAGATTCACGCCGCACATCACGACAGCAAACCGCGATTGACTGAACGAGAACTCCACGATTTCTTAGGAGCCGTGACGAACCGGGTGGGTGCAGAAACCCTAATCACGCCAGGTGAAGTGGTACGCGATTTTATGGGTCTCCTCAACGTCTTGCAGCAGCATCCTCAAATGACACTCAATCAACTAATGCAAAGCCACACGTTTCAACCGTCGAAGGTACAAAACAGTCCTGCGATCGAAGAAACGAACGAGTTTGCTGAATTCACTGTCTAGAGAGAACTGTCTAGAGAGAACGACAATAGTAGTCGTAAGCTGGATAAGCCTTAGCTGGATAGCTGTAGGGACAAGTGCGCTCATGAGTCTCTGGTATGACAACCCAGAGGCGATCGCTCCCTTTGTCCCTACAAGTTGCCCCTACAAGCAGCGTTATGATTTAAGCCGCACGACGAGTAATCAAACCCCACAAGAAGATCGCTACGATCGCGCCAAGAATTGCGACAACGATGCCACCAATACTAAAGCCTGGAGCCGCTAAAGCAAATGTCCCTGTTGTTAACAGCGTGAACAATGTGCCACCGATAAAAGCACCAACCACGCCCAAAACGAGCGTCGCCAGAATGCCGCCGCCCTGGGTGCCAGGGTAAATCGCTTTTGCGATCGCGCCTGCAATTAAACCTAAAACAATCCACGCAATCAGATTCATAACTCGACTCTCCTAAAAACCTAAGGAACAGATGCTTAGCACATAGCAATTTATGCTTACTAAGCTCACACTGGTATAGAGTATACCGCTCACCCTAACAAAATCTTATGCGTATCAAAAAATTTAATTATCTAAAGAAAGAAGACATGCCTGCGTCTACGCTTGAACCACCAGCTTTGCATGAAAAGACGGTTTAGAAGCAGACACCAACGCGATAATCGATGGGTTACAGCGTTATGAAAGTCTTTCTGCAACAAGATGCTAAGTTACGTTAAATTCGCTTTCAAAGACAGGCATATGTGCTGGAAGCTGCTCGTTCAATCCTCTAAAAACGCTGCACTTATTCCTGCTTTAAGCGGTTGCGATCGTCACTGAAGTCATGTATTTCGCATTACAGGTCAAGCAATTTTAAATGTAGTTCTTAGCACCTGATATGACCTCTCCCTATCATTATCTTGCGCCTTTTATCCAGGAATATATCTACCGTGAGGGTTGGGCAGATCTGCGTCCGGTACAGGTAGAAGCCTGCCGCGTTGTGTTTGAAACTGACGCGCATTTGCTGATTGCAGCTGGAACCGCATCCGGCAAAACAGAGGCGGCTTTTCTACCCGTGCTAACGCTACTTCATAATGAGCCACCATCCACGATCGGTGCCATGTACATTGGTCCCATCAAAGCACTCATTAATGACCAGTTCGATCGCCTCACAGACCTCTTGAAACAAGCCGATATCCCGGTTTGGGCGTGGCATGGTGATGTCAAGCAAAGCCGCAAAACCAACTTACTGAAGCGACCCCAGGGTATTTTACAAATTACGCCCGAATCGCTAGAGAGTTTGCTGATCAACAAGCATGCCGAACTACATCGCCTGTTTGGAGCTTTACGCTTTGTCATTGTTGATGAAATTCATGCCTTTATTGGCTCCGATCGCGGGGCGCAAATCCTGTGCCAGCTCTCCCGACTCGCCCAAATTACTCAAAATCACCCGCGACGGGTTGGACTATCGGCAACGCTGGGTGACTATGGAATGGCGGAGGATTGGTTGCGATCGGGCACCGATCGTCCCGTCATCACCCCGCATCTGCCTGCTACACCCCACACCATTCAGTTGGCGCTCGAACACTTTTACACCTCCAGCCTCACCGTGCGAGCAAGGGGCGATACGCGAGATAGAGCATTCAGCCCCTATCAGCGTCACTTATTCGAGCAAAGTCACTCCCGTAAGTGCCTGATTTTTGCCAACGGACGCTCTGAGACTGAAAACGTCATTGCCTCTCTGCGGCAAATCGCTCAGGCAAAAGGCTTTCCTGATGTGTACCACGTCCATCACGGCAGCATTGCGGCATCCCTGCGAGAAGCGGCAGAAAACGCCATGCGTGACCCCACAAGCCCCACTGTGACAGCGGCTACGGTGACGTTTGAGATGGGGATTGATCTGGGACAGCTCGATCGCGTCATTCAGCTTGAAGCACCCCCCTCTGTAGCCAGCTTTTTGCAGCGATTGGGGCGATCGGGCAGGCGGGGTAGCCCTGCTGACATGCGGTTTGTGTGCGCCGAAGACAAACCCACAGGCGGCGAATCGCTTCCCGAACGCCTTCCCTGGCAGTTGCTCCAGTGTATTGCCGTCATTCAGCTTTATCTCGAAGAAAAGTGGATTGAACCGATCGCTCCCTTGAACTATCCCCTAAGCCTGCTCTACCAGCAAACCATGAGTACACTCGTCGCGCTGGGTGAACTCTCTCCCGCATCCCTGGCACAGCGCATTCTCACCCTGCCGCCCTTCCGATCGCTTTCACAAGACGATTTCCGTCAGGTGTTGCGTCATTGGATTGAGCTAGACCACATTCAGCGCACTCCCGAAAACGGGCTAATTGTTGGGTTAGCCGCCGAACGTCTTGTCAACAACTTTAAGTTCTACGCCATTTTCCCCGACAGCGAGGAATATACCGTTTGGAGTGATGGCATTGAGTTAGGTACCGTTGTCGTGCCGCCAGATGTCGGCGATCGCCTCTCCCTAGCAGGACGGATTTGGGAAGTCACAGAAGTGAACAGCCGTCGCAAAGTGCTTCAGGTCAAACCCGCGATCGGCTCCCCCAGCGTTTCCTGGCGTGGCAGCAGTGGTAACATTCATACCCGGGTACTGCAACGCATGCGACAGGCACTGCTAGAAGACACTGACTACGCCTACTTGCAGCCCGGTGCTAAAGCGCGTTTAGCAGAAGCCCGCACCCTCGCCAAGAAAGAAGGACTGGAGAGCAGTTACCTGTTTCCCCTCGAAGGGAACGCCTGCTGCATTCTACCCTGGGCAGGGACGATCGCCGTTCGCACCCTGGAACGCTTTCTCCGCCTCCACTGTCGCGAAACGCTGAAAATTAAAGGCGTGATGGGACGATCGCCCTACTTCCTGGTGGTCAATATGGGCAAGTGCAGCACGGTGAGCCTGTATCACGAACTTAAGTCGCTGAGCGATCGTCGGCTGAGTGCAGACGAGCTAATGGCGGAAGAAGAAGCTCCTAAACTGCAAAAATATGACGAATTTATCCCCTCAACCTTACTGCGTCGAGCGTTTGCAGCCGATTATCTCGACGTTGAAGCGTTAGGCAATGTTGTCCGTAGTTGGTAGTGAAGGCAAATGATTGGTAATGAATGCTTTTATCTCGCAGCTCTTAACACTTGTTCAGCCGTCAGGTTTAAGCCTGGGAAGGTTCGCGAGACGATCGTCTGATTGCCCCGAAGTTGCTGGATTTCATACTCCCCATTCACAAGCGTACAGATAGATAAAGTGGGTTGCTTCGGCTTGCCAATATGTCGAGTTCCCCCTAAGCCTGCGTAGTCTGCAATCCAATACTCGGGAATGCCTAAAACTGCATAGTCTTCGACCTTGCGGGCATAATCATTTTGCCAGTTGCTACTCACAACTTCTGCCACAAATTGAATGGAACTGCCTAGCGTCAGAATTGACTGATCAGACCAGAGTGGCTCTTGGGTCAGTTCATCGCGATCAACTACTGCAACGTCAGGGCGAAAGGCGGTCATGCCACTGTTAGCAGGGCGCAAGAGTCCTCGCTGGAGGACAAACCAGGGTAAGCCTCTGCTGTCGATTTGGACACAGAGCTTGGCGGTAATGAAGGCTGCAACCTCTTCATGTAAGCCTGTGGGTTCCAAGTCGAATACCTCTCCATCAATCAATTCGTAGCGGTTATCGCCACCGTAACGAGCAAGAAACTCGTCAACGCTAACTGGTTGCTGTTGGATTGGTTGGTTGATTGCAGTGGTCATCGGTCAACTTAGCCCAATCAATATCTTCAGCTTACCCAAAGAGAAGAGAATAGGGATGTGTGACGGCTCAATGTTGTTGGATGAGTCTATTGATTGCTTCCATCACACTATGCGATCACACTCGCTTATCGATCGCCCCCATTATTTCGGTCGCGTGCTACTTCACGATGATCAGGAACCGAAAGTGTTACAAGTTCCTCGTCTTTAACCATGATGATGTGGCTACCTGTCTGCCGCACAGCATTCCAACCCAAAGATTCAAAGACGCGCACGACCTCACGCCCACTCATGACAGGAACGGCAGAACCCACTACGCTACGACCTCAACTTAATACGTTTCGACTGTAAGCGGCATTCCAAGCTCTGCCCGCACCTGTAGACAAGCTGAGATCGCATCTTTAATGTTTTCAAGAGCTTCTTGTCGTGTTTGTCCCTGACTCACGCAACCCGGAATACTGGGACACTCCACAATCCAAATGCCATCCTCATCGCGATCGAGCGTCACGCTAAACCTCATAAAATCCCTCTGATCAAAAAAGTACTACTGTACATTTTATCCTTCTGCTGTTAAACGCCTAATCCTGCTAAACCTCTCCAGTATCTACAGGCGTGTCATTTCAACAGAACTTGCCTCAGGTTGTCGGGCGATCGTTGTTTTACCAGCACCCTGCGATCGTGTGGTAGATCTGAAGCTTTTAGCACTAGAGGGTTTAGGTGGTATGACGACTGTTCTAAAGGACAGACTATTGTAGTCGGCGCACGAAAGGGGAGATGGATGGACAGCACCTACCCTACAGCTACCGTTTTGGAGCCACTAAAAGAATGTCACCAACTTCAATTATAAAATTGGTCATCTTAGAAAGGATATTATCAAAAGCTCCCTTTAAGTTACCATCTACAACACCTAGTTTCTCTATAGCTTTTTCATACTTTGATCCTCGCCTATGAGCAACTCCAGTAGAACGTACATCTTGTAATCCTCCAAGAAAAACAGCAATATCAAAGCTAATTCCATTCTCTTTGAGGTAACTTGACAGCAGCTTTATTGAGCCATTTTCATCGATGCTAATCCTCTGCTTGAGTTCCTTCACGTTAATTGAGTCTATTGTTATTTTCACTAGAGAAAGAATCTGAGAATCAAATTCAGATTGTTCATTTTTAGTGAGTGAATGCAACGTCTGGAAACAATGTTTATCCCCTTCTGCCAAGGGCAGGAATAAATACCAGTTGTGCACTTGATACCATCTCTCTTGAAACTTCTCAAATATAAATTTGAATTTCAAGTCAGGACCTTCTGCATTTGCAAACTCTCCCAGCATACTTCTTCTAAAGTAGGTTTTACTCATCTTTCTGCCTTCAGGAGCTATATTGAAACTCTTCCAGTAAATCTGTTCAAGATGAGGTATGTCTCTGCCTAAATCTCCAAGAAAGACACATACGTGATCTGGAGAGTTATTATCTATTCTTACTCGCCAGAATCCTCTCTTGTAGATTGAACTGTCTCTAACTTCGTATTCAGTCGATGAGTTATAATACTTTTGTAAAACCCCTCTTTTAAAGTAAACAGGTGTCAGATAGTGAGGCTTTCCTGGATTTTTCCCAAAGTAATTAGCTAACAGTGAAGGATCACAAGAATGCAATATGTGGTCATGAGCATCACCATCAATCATAAAGTCTTCATAACCCTGATTTAACTTAAAAGGAGAAGTGTTTTCTTCATTTCGCTCCATACAGTGAAACAACTTCTTACCGCAGACTCGTATAAAAGTTTCAAAACCCTTCACATATGAAGTATCCCAATATCGTGTGTAAGAAATTCTGTTACCATAGAAGAATTCATCCGGGTGCCTAGCAATATTGTTCTTATGCCTCGTCTTTTCAAAAAATAGAAGTAAGTTGCATTGTCGCGCAGACATAAATGCAGACAAAAATGATTTGCGTATTGAAAAAAACGAATCAGAATATTTGATTACTTCGATTTCAGTCCCATTCTCATCATCAACCACATATTTTTTGTTTTTAGAGTCATGAAATAAATTTAAATATAGAACTAACTCTTGAAGGACTTCGAAGTAAGATTCTCTAGTGCCATGAAACTCTCGATAGATCACAAGGGGTAGAAAACTCGAGCAGTTCAACTCGTACCATATATCTGAGCCAGATGTAACAATCGATGGTCCTCCTCTACCAAGCCAAAGATCCCATCCATGGTTTTTCATAACTGTCTCAGTTTCTAATGGATCAACTAAACATGAGTAAAGAGATCCATCCTCAGAACCATCATCTTTGTCAAGATTTTTGTATAACGGAACCCAAGTGCTTTCGCCAAGCTCCTTCTCAACAAATCCCAGAAAATCATCCATAATTTTTTCCTTATGATTTCCCATGATACATAATCACTTACTAGACGTTCTTCGTCAGTTTATCTATCTAGACAAAGATTTTAGGTCTTTGGTTTAGGTGATTAGGCTGCATCTTGCCCGCACATTAGCTATGTGAAAGGGGTAAGACCGAAAACTTAGGATTTTTAGGGTGTGGTGTGGTATTTACTTCTCCACATCATCAAGAGCTATTTCTCCTAATGTTGATTTGGCACGAGTGCTCGTTACTTACGCTCAAGCCGTCGTTACCAATACTGGAGCTGTCGTTACTTACGCTCAAGCGTTGGTTACTTCTGCACAAATTGTCGTTACTTCTGCTTAAGCTGTGGTTACTTACGCTAGAGCGATCGTTAGTAATGATGAAGCTGTGGTTACTAACGGCAAAGCTGTGGTTACTAACGGTGAAGTTACCGTTAAGCACGTTCAGGCGATCGAGAGTTCTGCCTGCGTATAAACTCGCGCTTCTCTTTCTCAGCAGCACGATCGCTCCTCTCGCCCGTGCTTTCATTGAATGCGATTAGGACAATTGTGGACGCATTGAGGGCAGAAACTCTAAGCCACTGTCAGATTTGCTGTCTGCCCTTCAACCACGCGAACACATCATTCACGGTGAGAGCCAGCGCCAAATTGGGCAACACTGGAAGCACCGCATCACCGACTAATTCGATCGGTAGTTGCTCTGGAAGAAAGACCAAAATCACTCGTTCCTCTGGATCAATGAGCCAGCCCAACTGGGAACCATGCTTCAGGCAGTGCAGAATATTGCGAATCACCTTAGTTGTCGTTTGGTCTGGAGAAAGGATTTCAATTGTCCAGTCAGGGTAAGTTTCAAACGCATTGGCAACTTCACCATCGGCATCGAACGGAATGCGTTCCCAGCGAATTACTGTAGCATCGGGTACGATCGACCGTCCGCCAAATGTACACCGCAGCTCTGGAAAGGCCATCATGACCTGAGTGGTTTCTGCGATGTCATTGACCTGATCACAAAATCTGAGTTGCAGACGGGAGTGTTTCCCCTGGGGCATCGGCTTTTGCTCCACTCGACCGTCGATAAATTCACTTGCTGGTTTTGTTTCTGGTTGTTTCAGAAACTCTTTCAGTGTAGGGGTTGGTGGCTTTACAATACCTGCCATAGTCTGATCGCTCCTGTCGCATCAATCGCAGTTTGGCGTGGGCTGAATGATCCGCATCAGCGACTGTCTTTCTATGCTACTACCTAACAAAAGCGCCATTGCCCCTCTCATCGTTCCCCAAAAACCTTCGAGGTTCGGGTGAGTCCTATGATCGTTAAGGAAAGAGTTGGTTTAAAGCGATGGTCAGTGCTGGAAACGCGATCGCGCTCAGAGTGTTTTCTTCAGTCAAAACAACTTCCTGCCCGTACCCATCATCCTGCGGATCACGAAACACGTAAACCTGTCGAGTATTCACATCCAAAATCCAGTGTTCCAAAATGCCCGCTTTGGCATAGAGAGGTGCTTTGACCGTGCGATCGTCTTGCAACGAGGTATCAGCAACTTCAATTAGCCAGAAGATATCGCTTGGTGTGGGATGGCGATCAGAGTATTCCTTGTCATCAAAGCGAACGATCGCAATATCGGGTTCTGGCTCAGAGTTGGGCTGGAGCGTGACCGGAAGTAGCATTCTTAATATATGCACGCTTAGCTAAAAGCCGATCTAGGTAACGAGCTGTTCTTTGCGTCGTTGCTGCATGAGGCGGTAATTGAGGACTCATCCTAACAATCTGTCCCTGTAAAAGCTCCACGCGATCGCTCGGTGTCAAAATGCCCGCTGTTATCATGCGGTGATATTCGTCAACTGTCCAGAGGCGAACCTTTGTCGAAGTCATGGCTTCCTGTTACTGCTTCACTGTTACCGCTGACTTTAGTGTAAAGCAGTTAATAAGTGCGATCGCTCTGCAAGAAACCGGGTGCTACAGTGAATTTACCCGACCAGCCGCTTGTGTTATGCCCAAACAACTCACGATCGCACAGGTACAACAACAACACTCCAACCTTCCCGGTGAACTGACCGACGAACCCATCGTCATTACTCAAGATGGGGTGCCTGTTATGGCGGCGCTCAGCTATACAGACCTCACCGAGCTACTCGAAACTCTCGACATTCTGACCGATACCGAATTTGCCTTTAAATTTCGCCAGAGCATTCTTCAAGCAGAAAAAGGCAGTAGCATTTCCTGGGAAAGTGCAAAAGCAACGCTAGGGCTATAAATCGAATTAACCCCGATCGCAGTGGGAGATTGGCTAGTTCATGCGGCATCATTAAGATCAGCGAATAACTTCTTATAGACCCCCACCCCGTCTCATGGCTACTCTCCCCAACGGCGATCGCACTACAGGCGCTCACATTCGGCAAACCTTTCTCGACTTCTATGCAGCCAGAGGGCACCAGATCTTGCCCAGTGCCTCTTTGGTGCCGGAAGATCCGACGGTGCTGTTGACGATCGCCGGGATGTTGCCGTTTAAACCCATCTTTCTGGGACAGCGTCCGGCGGAGTTTCCGCGTGCCACTACATCGCAGAAATGTATTCGCACCAACGACATTGAAAACGTGGGACGTACGGCACGGCACCATACCTTCTTTGAGATGTTGGGCAACTTCAGCTTTGGGGATTATTTCAAGTCGCAGGCGATCGCGTGGGCGTGGGAGTTGTCTACACAAGTCTATGGCTTGCCGCCAGAGCAGTTAGTCGTGAGTGTGTTTGAAGACGACGATGAAGCCTTTGCGATCTGGCGGGACGAAATCGGTATCCCAGCGCACCGGATTCAGCGCATGGGCGAGAAGGATAACTTCTGGGTGTCGGGTCCGACAGGTCCGTGTGGTCCCTGTTCAGAGATTTACTACGACTTCCATCCCGAAAAGGGTGACGAGCACATTGACCTGGAAGACGACACCCGGTTTATCGAGTTCTACAATCTGGTGTTCATGCAGTACAACCGGGATGCAGCAGGCAACTTGACCCCACTGGCAAACAAGAACATTGATACGGGGTTGGGATTGGAACGGATGGCGCAAATCCTCCAGAAAGTGCCCAATAACTATGAGACGGATCTGATCTTGCCGATTATTCAGAAGGCAGTAGCGATCGCCAACCTCGATTACGCTACCGCTGACGAAACCACCAAAATCGCGCTCAAGGTCATCGGGGATCACATCCGTGCGGTCGTCCACATGATCACTGACGGCATCGTGGCATCCAATGAAGGGCGTGGCTACGTGCTGCGTCGGCTCATTCGTCGTGTGATTCGCTACGGTCGCTTGATTGGCATCGATCGCGAGTTTACCCCCAAAGTTGCCGAAGCCGCGATTGCCCTTTCAGAGTCCGCCTACCCCAACGTGCGGGTGATGGAGCGGACGATTAAAGTCGCGCTGCAACGAGAGGAGATCAGCTTTCTCAAAACCCTCGAGCGGGGTGAAAAGCTCCTGGCAGACATCACCGAGAAAATCGGTGCAGGCGGACAAATTTCTGGCACCGATGCCTTCACGCTCTACGACACCTACGGCTTTCCTGTAGAGCTGACGGAAGAAATTGCGGCTGAGAAAGGGCTGACCGTTAATATCAAAGGCTTCGAGACTGAAATGGAGCAGCAACGGCGACGCTCTCAAATGGCGCACACTACGATTGACCTCACCGCACAAGGCTCTCTGGATCAACTGGCAGACCACATTGAGCAGACGGAGTTTTTGGGCTACACCCAGCCTGTCACCGAAGCTGTTGTGCAGGTCTTGATGGTGAACGGCAAGCCCAAACAAACGGCAGAAGCGGGCACGGACATACAGGTTGTGCTGGATCAAACGCCCTTCTATGCCGAATCGGGCGGACAAGTGGGCGATCGTGGCTATCTCTCTGGCGAGGATGTGCTGGTTCGCATTGAGGACGTGCAAAAGGAATCCGCCTTCTTCGTCCACTATGGTCGGGTGGAGCGAGGCACGTTGCACACAGGCGATACCGTCACCGCGCAAATTGACCTTGCCTGTCGTCGTCGCGTCCAGGCACACCACACGGCAACTCATCTGCTGCAATCCGCGTTGAAAAAGCTGGTGGATGACAATATCTCGCAGGCAGGTTCATTGGTGTCCTTCGATCGCCTCCGCTTCGATTTCCACTGCCCTCGTCCGCTGACACCAGAAGAACTCCAGCAGGTGGAAGAACAGGTCAACACCTGGGTTGCCGAAGCGCACAATGCCCAAACGTCAATCATGCCGATCGCCGAGGCTAAAGCAAAAGGCGCGATCGCCATGTTTGGCGAGAAATACGGCAGCGAAGTCCGGGTGTTGGATGTGGCAGGCGTGTCGATGGAACTGTGCGGCGGCACTCACGTCAGCAACACAGCCGAAATCGGGTTGTTCAAAATCGTTTCTGAAACAGGCGTAGCGGCTGGTATTCGCCGGATTGAAGCGATCGCGGGAACTGCCGTGCTGGAGTACCTGAACTTGCGTGATGCCATTGTGCGTGATTTGAGCGATCGCTTTAAGGTCAAGCCCGAAGAGATCGGCGATCGCATCACCGCCCTGCAAACCGAACTCAAAACGACCCAAAAGCAGCTTGAAACGGTGAAAGGTCAGCTTGCCCTTGCTAAGGCAGATAGTCTTCTGTCTCAAGCAGAAGCGATCGGTGAATTCCACATCCTTATCGCCCAACTCGACAGCGTTGACCCCGAATCCCTCAAAACCGCTGCGGAACAGCTTCAGCAAAAGCTGAGCAATGGTGCGGTTGTGCTTGGTTCTGTGCCCGAAGCCGATAAAGTTAGCCTCGTCGCTGCCTTCAGTCCTGCCGTCATGCAAAAAGGCTTGCAGGCTGGGAAACTGGTGGGCGCGATCGCCAAACTCACAGGCGGCGGCGGCGGTGGACGACCCAACCTTGCTCAAGCAGGCGGACGCGATGCCAGCAAGCTACCAGAGGCTTTGGCAGAAGCGAAAACTCAACTCAAAGCAGCCTTGCAGTAACCTCAAGAAGTCTCCAAGAGTCGCTATGGTGCAGTCCCCAACCAAACCCATCACGTTTGAAGACTACCTGACCTACGACGATGGGACAGACAATCGGTATGAACTCTTCGATGGAGCGCTTGTCTTAATGACTCCTCCAACAGGTGAACATGGGGCAATCGCAGGGTTTCTGCTCATTCAGCTTTACTTAGAGATTCAACGCTTAGGGCTGGATTGGCGGGTGCGGCAAGGCGAAACAGGCGTGCGAACCACTGAACGTCGGTCACGATTGCCGGATGCCTGCGTCATCACGAACGAACAAGCGCAGACTATTCGCTATCAAGCCGCTATTCTTACAACCGCACCGCTGTTAGTGATCGAAATTGCCAGCCCAGAATCCGTGACGCGCGATTACCGCTTTAAGCAATCCGAGTACGCCGCTCTCGGTATTGCTGAATATTGGATCGTTGATCCATTGGAAGCGAAAATTTCTGTGCTGCTGTTGAACGACGGCTTTTATGATGTCGCTGAATTTAAGGGCAGCGATCGCCTAATTTCTCGCACGTTTTCCGAACTTGCTTTAACCGTTGAGCAAATCTTAAACGCTCAATAAGACAAAAGTCAGTCATGCTAAAAAAGCTCATGATAAAAGCGAATCGATTACGTCCCGACCTTCTGCAACCGTTATGACACCACAAATTCTGGAGAAACCATCGTCTACTCAAGAGCAACGGCTTCTCTTGCCCGGTTGGCATAGTTGGCAAGAGTTCAAGGCAATTCAAACCCTGATGGAAGAGGTTCCAGGGGTGCGGCTCACCTATTTGGATGGATTTATTGAACTGATGACGATCGGTGAACCTCACGAACTCATTAAATCAATTCTTGGTTTTCTGCTAGAGTTCTATTTTTGTGAAATAGGCATTGAATTCATGCCTGTTGGCAGTGCAACTCGTGAAGTAGAAGGGCAAAAGGTTTCCTTTGAGCCAGATGAATCTTATTACATTGGTGAGAAAGGGAATAAAGAACATCCCGATCTTGCCGTTGAAGTCATTATCACCAGTGGCACCATCAAGAAATTAGCAAAATACAAGCGCTTACAGATTTCAGAAGTCTGGTTTTGGGAAAACGATAACCTCTCTCTCTATCGGTTGCGTGACGAGGATTACGAAGCCATCGATCGTAGTGAATTTTTGCCAGAGTTAGACATTGCCTTGCTAGTACGCTGTGTCTTAATGCCGTCTCGACTGGAAGCTAGAAACGAGTTTCTTAAAGGGATTCAACGTTAACCAATCAATGTTTAGAGTGGGATCATGCTCAAGAAACTCATCCTGGAAAACTGGAAAAGCTTATTGCTACATACAATCAACACCTATGTATTGCTTTAGTTTCGGAAAGCTAGTTTGTTAGACGCAAAATTTAAAGATGCTTTAACCGTCAATTCTTCATCATGTTTGATAGGGCTTTTAGAAAGCGTATGACGTATAAGAGGTGAAGATAAGTGTGCCTTTTTTAAGTAAAAAACGCTACAAAGTCAGTTAGCTAGGCTGCGTGTTGGGTACTTTATGTTTGATATATCAACACAGGTACCAGTTCATGGATGATTTCCTCAAGAAGGTCAAGCGTTTTATTGGGCACGTTCCATTCACAAAAGATGCGCTGGCAATGTACTTTTGCATGATCGACTCGAAAACACCGCTTCCAGTAAAAGGGACGATCGCTGCTGCTCTAACGTACTTCCTGTCACCAATGGATGCAATACCTGATGTTTTGGTAGGTATTGGCTTTACAGATGATGCTGGGGTCATTGCAACAGCTTTGGCAACTGTTGGAGCATATGTCACAGATGACCACAGGCGTAAGGCTGACAAATTTTTTAATTCTCATTCTGCAAAGTAATGGAACAGAATACCTGAAGATAAGAGTTGAGATTGCACAGAACAAGAGTCTGGAATCAGCAGACGACATAGCATCACTTAGCTACCTGTGGTTTCAGCCAGCAACCAGCGCCAAATTTCGGGGAGTCGGCGTTGCCACGAGGTCTCATAGTGTGTCTCACCGTTTGCTAGCAGGAAATGGACTTCGTGATCCTTATAGCCCAGCCTTTTGAGATGATTGTAGAAGTCTCGTGTGATAGGAACGTAGTCGAGCCAAACGCCATGAAACGAGTATTGCTCTTGACTGCCAACGTAGAGATAGATTTTTGACCAGACGTTCGTGCGCTGGTTCCAGAGCTTAAAGGTTTGATCGCCACCCCACATCAATGCTGGCGAAAGCCCACCAATACGACCCACCGCTTGAGCATATTTCTTGCCGATGTACAGCGCCATCAAGCCGCCCATACTGGCTCCCATCACGCCTGTCCACTGTGGCTGTGGGAGAGTGCGGTAGTTTTTGTCGATATAGGGCTTGAGCTGCTTGAGCAAAAACTGAGCGCACAAATCGCCTCGTCCCCCAAGCCAGGGAGAATATTCGACCATCCGATCGGGCGTACTGTCGATCGCCACAATAATCCACGGACGCACGCTTCCTTCTTTCACCAGCGCTTCCATCGTCGTGTTGGCGCACCAGGTATCAAACATCGCTGATTCAGGATGGGAAAACACATTCTGCCCATCGAACATGTATAAAACGGGAAACGGCTGATTTGGCTGCTGTGTATATGCATCGGGCGTAAAAATGCGAATCGTGCGCGTCATCTGCTCAGCATCAGAACGGAAGTCACGGATGATCTGGATAGTGCCCATAGTTTAGTAAGGAGAAAAGATGTGTGTTCGGAGGCTAGAAAACGCATCGCTGCATCAAACCGTTGATGAATACACAGGCTGCGATCACCATTCCTAACACAGCACGGAGAAAATCGAGAGTACAGAGAAAAATCGCTTGCAGAGAGATGATTCAACTTTGCTAAGCCGGAGTTTAATGATGAAAGGCTTTTCCACCAATCTATGGAACTCATTCGCGCACACGTCTGGATTTCGGGACGGGTTCAGGGCGTTGCTTACCGCATGACAACGGCTAAACTTGCCACGCATCTGGGTTTAAAGGGTTGGGTACGAAACTTGCCCGATGGACGCGTCGAAGCGGTGTTTGAAGGCGAGGAAGCGGCGATCGAGTCCATGCTGCGCTGGTGCCATGAAGGTCCCCCAGAAGCGATCGTGGAGCAAGTGATAGCTTCCTACGAACCGCCAGAGAGCCTACAATCTTTTAATGTCCGCCGCTGATGCGATGTAATTTCAAAGGCATACAATTCCAAAGGCATAAATACCAAAGGCATAAATATGAGAGTGAGAGCAAAGCATGCGGTAGGGACAAAGAATTGCCTTGACAACGATTCATCTGTAGCAATGGCTGGTTAAATTGATGTGACGTTAATGGCGATCGCCATACTAAAAGCCCAAAGAAATAGGCTATTCTGCCTTCTGCCTCCTGCCTCCTGCCTCCTGCCTTAATGCGTCAGTTGCAAGGGGGTAGCAACCTGCTGGAGTTCTCGTAGTTTTTGCAGCACCAGTCCTTCGGTCAGCAGGCGGTTGGCTTCCTGAATGCCTGCTTCGAGCGATCGACAACTGCCACAACGCCATAGATAAAACCCACTGCTCCAGAGGGTCGATTGCATCAGCTCAGAAGGCTGACCTTCCAGCACGGTGTACATGGCTTCGACGAGCTTGGAGGTAGTGTCTAAGGGAACATTTTTGCCCTCAAAGCCGTAGTCGCGTGGATGCAGGTGTAAACGTTCAAAGCTGATCGCGGGTGCGCCCAAACCAATAATGGCAGTCCGTTCTCTGGGCAAATCGCTGCTTCCCTCTAAACCTTTGACGCTGGTGAAGTGAGAAATGCCTCGCAGCGCGATCGCTTCCTGAAACATCAACTCTGTGGGGGGATGCACGAAGCCAGAGACGAGATGAGCCTCACCGCCATAGGGCGACCAGATCAGCTCCATCGTTGCCAGTGGCGGACGCTTCCCGATTTGCTCACGATAAAGCACCAAGCTTTGCGCCAGGGGAAAGTGAGTCGGCAAATGAAGAAAGCCTAACCCTGTAGCGTCTAAGATGTCCTGCACCTGTGCCAGGGATAGCTGGCTCCAGTCAACGCCTAAGCCGCGCCAGTAGTCGATGAGTGGTTCCCCTTCTTTCGTGGGCATCCGATCGCCCCCATGCATGAGCACCGGACAATGAGCCGTTGCCAGGATCAAGGCAATTAAAGGGTTGAGGGGAGCGGTGCGCGATCGCCCATCGTAGGGAACCCCCATGACTGTGACTGGATGAGCCGAGGCGATTGGGTGCAGGCGTGGACCAAGCTCCTCATAGGCATCCAGCATCCCAGCTAATTCAGTGCCTGTCGGTCGTCGAATGCGATGGGCAATCATAAAGGCACCAATCTGTGCCGGGGTTGCTTCGTGGAGCAACATCATGCGAGTTGCCGCCGCTGCTTCCTCGCGAGATAGGGATTCGCTGGTGTGCGTGCCGCTACCCACTTTACGAAGCAGATCTCTAAAAGCATGACTCATAGCATTCACTCGATAGCGGCAGAAAGCGACCGACAAACGCCCTTATTCGACGGTTGCGATCGATAGCGGTAGCTGAATTTGGGGTGGCAATAATGCCGCTACAAGGTTGAAAAAATGTTGAATGGGCGGAATTTGTAAGCGATCGCGGGTTGTCACCAGCACCACCTGACGGGTAAAGGGTGGGTCAGTCAGGGAATCGGTTAACAATCCCTTGTGGCGATCAACACTGGGAGCCAGCGATCGTACTGCTAAGGTTGGATCTGTATACGCCTCAACGAGTGCGGTCTCTGGCAGCAGAGCAATTAATTCTCCCTGCCGCACCACGCCCCGAAAGGCATCTGGCGTATTTAGCTCCAACGCAGCCCGCAACGGCACTCCCCGTCGTTCAAATTGCTCCTGCACTAACCGCTGCATTCCATACCCATCTTTAAAGACCACCTGCGGATAAGCAATCAGTGCATCCCAGGGAACCGCATCATAGACGGCTAAGGGATGATTTGCCCCCATCAGCACCTTGATCGGCTCGTCGTACAGCACTTGCACAACCATTTCTGGGTTCGTCATCAAAAACCGATTGTGCATGACGATCGCCAGATCCACCAGCCCATCCTTCAGCACTTTGAGGGAACGATCGCTGCCCAACGCCGTCACCCGCAATTGCACATCCGGATAATCGTGGCAAAACTGCTGCAATACAGGGGGCAGATGATACGCGCAGATGGAATGGATGGCAGCGACGCACAGTTCTGGCTGCTTTCCTGCCAACAAATCATCCAGATCTTGAATCGCATTGAGCCATTCCTGACAAATTTTTTTGGCACGAGGCAGAAAGCGATCGCCCGCGATCGTCAGCTTTGCCTGAGTGGTGCGATGAAAGAGTGGCACCTTTAACGCTGCCTCTAGGCTTTGAATTTGCCGACTGATGGCTGATTGCGTGACACCACAGCGCTGGGCAGCTTGCTGAAAGCTACCCGTCTCTGCCACCGCGAGAAATGCTTGCAACTGCTCTAGGCGCATGAATGAGAACGTGCCAATGAACGAATGTCGTCAAGATCACAACGATTACTTCCAGTGACCTTAACGGATTTGTTCAGTCAGTTCGGTAGAGCGTGATACAGCAAATCCGCTCAAAGGATACAAAAAAGCTCCGCGCAAGGCAGAGCAAAGAATGGGTGAAAAAGTGACCTGAAATGACCTCTGAGCACACCGCAAGACGGAAACAAGCTAAAGCGGTCAGCCACGTATGATGCTCATTGAATCTGGTCGATCGATTGAAACTCTAACGAAAGTTTCCAGGGTTCAACCGTCGAGGGGTAGACCTGATAGTGGCGGCTCCTCCTAGCTGTTCGCCTGTGCCACCATCACGACGATCGAGAAAAGGACGCAGGTTAATACCCTCTGCACCACTCGCCGATTTGCCGATGTTTGACAGTCCACCGATCGCCTGCCCAATTTGATCCACAATGTCGCTGCCGCCACCACCGACATAGGTGTTTACCCCTTGAGTTTGCTGTCCACTGTCAGCAACGGTCAGGTTTTGGAAAACGCGATCGCGGGTCGAAGTTGGATCTTGTCCATTGGGCACCGTCAGCACAATCCGACAGCTAGAAACCTTTTCGGTGGTCACGCAGACGGTATTGTAGCCGTTCTCCATACCCGTTTTCATTTCTAGTAACCCATCGGGGCGATAAGTTTCCAGGCGGCGGCTAATTTCGGCACAACGACGATTGGCATCCCAACCACCCCCCATGTTGCTCGGAATCGCCCAGGGGTAAGATTGGGTTGGCTGGCTTTCGGGACGATACATGACCGTATATTGACCGTTCACCATCTCGCAAGAGAAGCGGGTTCCCGCCGCTGTCGTCGTGCTGGATGGATTGGTCGTTGAGGGCGTGGTGGTTGAACCTGGTCGCTGCGGTTCTGGGTTTACAATGACATCGCCCGTGTTCGTCGTGGAGCTTTGAGCAACCTGAAGCGGGGATGCTGTGGGTACAAAGGGTTGAGCGGCGATCGCATGTCCTCCACCTGACAACAGCACCACACCCAACGATACGCCTAAACTGCTGAACCGCAGCACAGAGTAACCCAGCCTGTTTCCTAACCTTGATAACGACATAGTAAAAACCTCAAAAAGACAGTGGTAACTGAAGCGACGAAAAAAACTGAGCAACATTTCTAGCGAATGGCAGCGTTTCTCAGCGTTTAGATGAACGCCAGCAAGGATAACCGCGCAAGGTCTGGCAAGGCATCTAAACGAAGCGATAACTTCTCCACAGCGCTTCAAGTACAGCGCTCCAGGTACAGCGCTTTTCGGTGTAGCAGCACAACCTCATCACCAACTACCTCAAGCCGGGAGAGCAACGAGCAATCCGATCTGGATCGATCTGCTTGTTGTCATTGCTTGTCGTGATCAAAAGTATTCAAAGCTGGTGACGTGTTTGCATCACTTAAAGTTCCCCAATTACCCCGTCCTAAAGTCAGTTTCACACGTCTTTGTGTATCATTGCTTTACCGCCAGCCTTGACTCAACACTGACAAGGCTCCAGGCTTTACAAGCTGTCACATAACCCCTTATACCGTTATCGTCGCTTTTAGATTAGCGGAGCTAATTTCACAAAACTTTATTTTGAAACGATAGGTATCGTATACTACGCGTTGGTGATTAGAAGGAGCAGAACTGTAAATGTCGGAGGCAGTGAAGCCCCTGACGGTGCCCAAGGAGTTGCTAGGTCCTCCTGGTGATTTCAATCCAACCCTGCTGATGTTCTTAGGATCAGTGGCGCTGGCATCGGTATCTACTTTGGGTTACTTTTGTTGGCATTGGTATCACTGGTGCAGTTTTTTGCTAAATTTTTTAGCCCTGCATATGGTCGGTACGGTGATTCATGATGCTTGCCACAACGTGGCACATCGCAATCGAGCGCTCAACGCGTTTCTGGGGCATGCCAGCGCGTTGATGCTTTGTTTTTCCTTTCCGGTGTTCACGCGAGTGCACATGCAGCATCATGCGCATGTCAATGATCCCGCCAATGATCCTGATCATGTGGTGTCTACGGCTGGTCCCTTGTGGATCATCAACGCACGGTTTTTGTATCACGAAGTCTATTTTTTCAAGCGTCGGCTATGGCGCAAGTATGAGTTGTGGGAATGGGTTGTTGCGCGATCGGTGTCTGCTGCGATCGTCTTCTCGGCTTTCCAGTTTGGCTTTACAGACTATGTTTTTAACTACTGGTTTGTGCCCCTTGCCGTCGTCGGTTTAGCGCTGGGGGTGTTTTTCGACTATTTGCCGCATCGCCCGTTTGATGAGCGCGATCGCTGGAAAAATGCCAGAGTCTATCCCAATGCAGTGCTTAATTGGTTGATCATGGGGCAAAACTACCATCTGGTTCATCATCTCTGGCCGTCTATTCCCTGGTATAACTACCAGCCTGCTTACTTTGCAACCAAGGGCTTACTAGACGCAAAAGGCTCTCACCAATCGCTTGGTATTTTGCAGTCGCCAAAAGATTTTTTTGGGTTCCTTTACGACGTAGTACTGGGTATTCGCTTCCATAAGCCACACCCGATCGCCGTCAAACAAGCTAGAGAGGTCACCACTGGCTCACCACTATTGCGTGCAGAAGAAACAGCCGAAGCCATAGAACCATTGCTGACAAGTCATTCTACTCCTTCATCACCCTGAGTCTTGCTCCGTGCTGTTTCCTCTGTGACTGCTGCGTGAACGGCTTGCTTCTCTAGGCTGAGCGCAATCGATTCGTATCTCTGTCTGGGTAGAGATACGCCTGACTACCACTTCCTCAATAATGAGTGCATAGCAAGACTGTTGGCTCTTGATAAATTTGAGGAAAAAACTATGGTCGGAAATCTTTTAACCTTATTGGCTACGGCGCTAAGTCTGCTTGTTGTTGATTTAGCAGTTCCTGGAGTCGATATTGCTACATTCCCAGCCGCAATTATTGCAGCCGTCTCGATCGGGCTTGTCAACGCGTTTGTCAAACCGATTTTGTCGATCCTGTCGTTGCCGCTCAACTTTTTGACGTTGGGACTCTTCTCCCTAGTCGTAAACGGCTTTTGCTTCTGGTTAGCGTCTGTGTTTGTGCCTGGTTTTAGAGTTGATGGCTTGGTGGCATTCATTTTGTCGCCGATCGTCCTCTCGTTGGTCAGTACCTTCCTGAACAAGTACTTTGCAGAACGTCAGGTTGGCGTTTTGCCCGAAGCAAAGCCTGAGGTTTAGAGCCTTGTTTCGTCCGATGTTCGCTCAGAGCATCGACCACCGCATTGTTATTCGGAGTCAAGAAAAGGGCAGTGGGATCGAGGGTGACCTCTCTGCCCTTTTTCTCAACGCTGCGTTTCTCAACTCCGTGATCGTGCAGCAGTAGCCAGAGCCTTGTGGACTAAGACTACGTGGTTGTTTTAGCGATAAAGGCTGCTTGAGCCACTGTCCAGTCAGGGCGAAGACTTCTGGCATGGCGTAGATAGGGATGATAAATCTCAAGCTCCGGGTTGGGCGTATTGAAGTGGATGAGAAAGCGGATACAGCGCTCTAAACTCCCTTCAACGTGCATCTGCTGCACATCCAAGAGCGGTACGTTTGACCAATGGGGGCGTTCACGGGCGATCGAAGCCGGGAAGGTTGCATCCAGATCACGCGTAGCGGAGAAGGTCGCGCTCACGATTTCATCAGGATCAAGATGGTTATAAGCCTCTAACTCATCCAGCAGTTCATGGACGGCTTCTCGAATCGCTGCAACTGAATTTTCTGAGACTGTTGTTGCCCCACGCACTGCCCGCACTCTCCAACCCACGCTCAATCCTCCGCGCACGCTTACTAACATTTTGATCCTAACGATTTTTGATGATCTGCCAATTCTAAGATCGGCTGACTGACAGCAAACCTGGATATTCAATTGTGTATTCAATCATGGCTGATCTTCAGCATGACTGCAAATGCTGAGGCTGACAGTGAGAACATCATGCCCTTCGTAAGACGTTGCGTTTCAATGTCATAAATTAGGGGCGCTAACGTTAAGGACGATAAAGCCAAAGTGGTAGACCACTGGTAGTCAGCTCAAACTCTAGCCACTCAGCCCCCATTGCCAACCCAGGTAACGCTGCTAACTGACTGAAGGCGCTTTCATCTCTCGACAGCAGCCGATTGAGGAATGGTTTGCGTTCTTCTAGCGTGAAGGTGCGAGTTTTCTCAGGATCGAGTCCTACCAGTTCTGCTGCCCAGTAACGGGCATCTTCTTCGGTGCCCAGGCGATCGACCAGTCCTAACGCCAATGCCTGCTGCCCGGTAAAGACGCGCCCATCGGCAAAGTTTCGCACCGTTTCCACAGCCAGTTTACGTCCCTCGGCAACGGTTTGCACAAATTGCTGATAGCTGACATCAATCAGTTCTTGAAGGATACTTTTTTCTGACTCAGTGATTTCGCGATCGAACGCCAAAATATCCTTGTAAGGACCTGATTTCACCACTTTGAAGGAAACGCCAACCTTCTCTAGCAAGCGCTCAAGGTTATTACCCCGCAGAATCACCCCAATACTGCCTGTAATCGTGCCGGGGTTCGCCACGATATGCTCTGCGCCCATACCAATGTAAACGCCGCCTGATGCCGAGATATTGCCAAAGCTTGCCACAATCTTAGTTTTGCGTTGCAGTCGCTTCAGCGCCTCATAAATTTCCTGGGAGTCACCGACCGTCCCACCAGGGCTATCAATGCGTAGGAGCAACGCTGGGAAGCGTCGTTCTTCCACGGTTTTAAGCGCTTCTAGCACACGCTTACGGGTTGCGCCTGCGATCGCGCCATTGATTTCAATGCGGGCAATTTGTTTTTGAAAGCGAGGCTTAAGAGGCCAGATCATAATCAAGCAGGGTAAGTAAAAAGGCTATGAGAGCAAAAACGGCACGAAGAAGCGTCTAAATCTAGTGCGTCTCCCGATTCTAGTGTGCCTTAATACATGGAGTTTCGACTAGCCGTAAGCCAGGATAGCGATCGGCTAGTCGCTTTTCCTGTAAAGCGCTGCTGCGACCCGAATAGGAACGATCGCCATCCCGCCAGTGCTGCATGCGACAGCGATGAGTGAGCCAGGATACAGCAAATCTCAAGCAGTTGCTCTCTAATTTACTTAACATAAGTACAACATTAGCTACAATTGTCACAGTCTGACTCAACCAATTGGCTTGAAAGGGTACGCCTGTTTATGGATTCTTCCCCCCCTGCACCGCAGAAAGCACCGCACTTTGGACGATCGCTCATAGCCGCCTTACTTCTGATTGCTCCCTTCTTTTTCTGGGGCACCGCAATGGTTGCCATGAAAGGAGTGATTCCCAACACAACGCCGCTATTTATGGCAGGCATCCGGTTGGTACCCGCAGGCTTTTTGGTGCTGTTCGCTGGGATGCTGATGGGCAGACCCCAACCCAAAGGCTGGACAGCGTGGCTGTGGATTGCGCTGTTTGCCTTCGTCGATGGCATGCTCTTTCAAGGCTTTTTAGCAGAAGGGTTGGTCAGAACAGGGGCAGGCTTGGGATCGGTGATGATTGACTCTCAGCCGCTAGCCGTCGCCTTGATGGCGCTATGGCTGTTTGGTGAACGCATTGGGCTTTGGGGTTGGCTGGGGTTGCTCTTAGGTGTCATTGGCATTAGTCTGCTGGGGTTGCCAGAAGCATGGCTGCTGAACGTTTGGCACCAACGATCGCTGCCGGGTGAGTTGCAGTTGGGCGCAGCCCTAATTCACGATCTGTTTCAGAATGGGCAATGGCTCATGCTCTTAGCCGCGCTTTCAATGGCGGTTGGTACGGTACTCATGCGGTATGTCAGCCGCCATGCAGACCCGGTAACGGCAACAGGATGGCACATGGTTATCGGTGGCTTGCCCCTCTTTGCCCTGTCATCCCAGCTCGAAAGCCAGCAATGGACGCAGTTAGATGTCTCCAGTTGGGTAGCAATGGGCTACGCAACCGTGTTTGGCAGCGCGATCGCCTATGGCTTGTTTTTCTACTTTGCTTCCAGCGGTAGCCTCACGAGTTTGAGTTCCTTAACCTTCCTAACGCCCATTTTTGCGCTGTTGTTTGGCAATCTTTTCTTGTCTGAAATGTTGAGTCCGCTGCAATGGTTTGGCGTGAGCCTCACGTTGGTTAGTATTTATCTCATCAATCAGCGCGATCGCATAGCGGCAAAATTCAACCGTGCGTCAGAACCGCAAGCAATTGACCAACCTCAAACCGCGATCGCGCTAGACGAGCTAGCCACTGTCGCCATGCAAGCTACCAAGCCCGAATGATGTCTTCCCTGGAACGTCCCCTTCGCGTGCTGCTGCTATCTACCTCCGTAGGAGCTTTGGGATCTGGATTGGGGGGTGGTGTAGAACTGACGCTTCACAATTTGGCGCAAGCGCTTAGCCTGAAAGGGCACACGATCAAAATTGTGGCTCCTGCTGGTTCGATCGCCCACTTTCCCCTGGTCGAAATTGAGGGCACGCTGCAACCCACGGCACAGAATGAAGGGCGCACTGCCGCGATCGCCATGCCTGCCAACGCTGTTCTCGCCAATATGTGGGTTTATGCTCATCAGGTGCAGGCACAGTACGATCTGCTGGTGAACTTTGCCTACGACTGGCTACCCTTTTATCTCACGCCTTTTTTTGATCGCCCGATCGCCCATCTCGTCAGCATGGGTTCCTTAACGGATGCAATGGATGCCATCATCGCGCAGACGATCGCCCAGTTTCCAAACACCGTTGGGGTGCATAGTCAGGCTCAGGCAGCTACCTTCTCGTTTGGTGCTGAGTGCCGTGTGCTGGGTAATGGGTTTGACCTCTCGCTTTACCAGTTTTGCCCCCAGCCAAAGCCTTACCTTGCCTGGGTGGGTCGCCTTGCCCCCGAAAAAGGCTTAGAAGATTCAGTTGCAGCCGCCCAGATCACTCAAAAACCGCTCAAAATCTGGGGCGTACTCCAAGATCACACGTACTGGCAACACATTCAGCAGCAGTATCCAACGGCACCTGTTACCTACGAAGGCTTTCTGCCGACAGAGCAGCTTCAGAACGCGCTGGGTAAGTGTCAGGCATTGCTGATGACACCCCACTGGGTTGAAGCGTTTGGCAATGTGGCGATCGAAGCTCTTGCTTGTGGGGTACCTGTGATTGCGTATAGACGCGGTGGACCGGCTGAAGTTGTGCAAAACGGTAAAACAGGCTGGCTGGTAGAACCGGATAGTATTAGCGGTCTAGTAGACGCGATCGCCCGTATTGATCAAATCAATCGCTACACCTGTCGTCAGCAAACAGAGGCAACCTATTCGTTAGCCGCGATGGGCGATCGACTAGAGCAGTGGTTTGCTGCCCTTTTGAGTCAGTCTGTGAGACCAGCTTAACCAGAGAGCGGTTTTATCGCCCAAAAGCCTCTACAGCACTGAGTTTAAAGGTCACATGATTAGGCTTTACGTGCGTAAAGCAGCAAGCATTGAGTCTCCAAAAAACCTGCATACAGATTACTGAAGCTAGTTATGTGATTAAGATCACCAGCAAGGATGATCTTGATCGCAGGTTGGAAAGAGCTGAAGCAACATACTTTAGAGGACTCAACTTTAGCCGAGTCATCAACAGGGAACACACGACTGACCGACAAGCTTCTTTCGAGGACTGTCGGTTTTTTATTTGTCTGCTTACTGTGTGAGTAAGATCTTACTGTGTGACGAAGATCACACCTAACGCTGATCTCGATCGCATCCGTCAGAATACTGAAGCAACATACTGTAAAAGACTCAACTTTAGCCGAGTCATCAACAGGGAACACACGACTGACCGACAAGCTTCTTTCGAGAACTGTCGGTTTTTTATTGCAGACCAATAGACGGCAAGTAACCACTACTTCCCGTAGCAGTAGTGTACAGGCTGTAAAAACCCCGACAAGAGGTGCGTGACCCCCGATCGGCAGACTGCTGCACGTAAAGAAGCGTAGAAGAGAGAAGCTGAGCGAACGTTCCGGTCTAAGTTGCGCTTTAGCAAGACTCACTTAACGCATAGCACCCATTGTTTCCTTCCATGATAGCTCTTTGCAGAGAATATTCAAGGCTCGTTGCTCATCGCCGTCAAATAATTGGCTATCAATCAGTTCCGTTAAAACTTGCTGGGTCAGTTGGGCCGCAAACGTCCCGCCACAGCGCAATAAGTGGCTGTAATAGCAAAACTGCGGTTGACCCTGACGGTTACGATGGAAGCGATGAACGTCAGCAGGGGTCATTGTCTCAACCGGGGTATTAATCGGTACAACCACTTTGGGAATGCCATGAATGCCATAGGAGGAACCGTTGTCTGCTTCGAGCGTGCCAATGAGCACAGTCCAGAGCAGCGTCCGGGTTTCGCTGATTAGATCAGGTGCAAAGACGGGATCCGGCTCACTCGATAAACGCGGTCCCATATTCAAAAACATCGGGTTAAAGAGCTGCGTATTGTAGACAAGCCCTACTGCCCAGTGTCGATCGCCACCATCCAGACGCACAAAACAGCCAAACCCATAATCATCTGGCTTGGGAGAATTTACCCGACTGCGCTCATCATCCAGTTCCACAATGTAGTCACAGTGCGAATTGGATTTAACAACTTTGCCCAAACGCATAACAAGCGCTCCTCTTGCCAACACCAGTACAATGCATCCAGCATACGCAAGAATGCCCAGAATGGAACATTTGTACCGAATATTCAGAGATCCGCTTGAGAAGAACTGGTGAAAGCGAAAGCCTTACTTTATGCCAAACAAATGGCTTCACAGCGCTAGGGCGCGTCATCAATTCAGCTCTAAAACCTGCGGTATCAGCATGATCGCGCCCGCCCCAACACACAAAGCTAGGGGCTGAGACCCTTGCTGAAAGCAGTGTGTAGTCGTAATTGATGACAGCCCCTAGCAGTTACAGCAAGGAAATAGCGACTAACCAACGGTCTTTTGGAGTGCCAACGCTTTAATTTTCAGATCAATGCTTTATTTCGCCAACTTTGCTAAAGCATTGACTTTACGCGCCAACTCAATGTCTTTTGTGGTGATACCGCCTGCATCATGGGTCGTGAGATCGATCGTGACGCGATTGTAGACATTGAACCACTCTGGATGGTGCCCTGCTGACTCTGCAACCAGGGCGACGCTAGACATAAAGCCAAACGCTTCCACAAACGAGGCAAACTGGAGTTGACGATGAAGCTTACCGTCTTTAACGCTCCAACCACTAAGCTGGCTAAGTGCTGCGTTCAATTCTTCTTTAGCAAGCGGGGCGAGAGTACTCATAGCATGATCTCTGGGTGTTACCTGGGCAGCTATTTGATGGGCATTAGCTGCCGTCATCTGGCTTGCTAACAGCAGGATGATGACGACAATTCCCACTGTGAAGGAAGCCAATCGATACAGGCTGTTTTGCCAAACCCAACGCATATATTGGCTCATAAAACTGAAGTTGTGTGGTGCATCGCAGCTTGAATGCAACCGCTACTGTTAGTTATATACGATGACTCAAACCGCATCAAAACTGATGCGCAAAGCACGAGTTTACCGGGCTAGCAGCAATATTTAAGCAATTCAGCGTGGGGTGTCAGAATTTCTAAGACGTACTCGCTGCTTGGTTTAGTTCGATCTTTTGCGATGTTAAAACGCAGTTGCGTTACGATCGCTACTCCCGCATCAGGCAGCTTTAACGTTCTCGATCGCCACCTCAACCGATGTTTGGAGCGCGAGAAATTGCTCTAACCGGACAAGCTTAACCGTCTGAGTCACGCGAGGATTCGTCACAATTTGCAAGGTACCCTCAGCAGTCTGGGCTTTCTTGGCAAGCTGCACCAAGGCACCTAACCCAGAACTATCCACGAAATCAATTTTGGATAGATCCAGAATGATGTGCTTGGGTCCTTCTTCGATACATTTTGTGAGCACCTTACGAAAGGTAGGCTCCGAAAAAGCATCCAAGAGACCTGTGAGGCGAAATAACTGGTAATTGTCCCTAACTTCGCGCGTGCCTCTTAAGCTGACCGTCAGGGTTAGTTGTTCAGGAATAAAACCCTCCTAGCTGTTCAATCCTTAGATTCGACGTTCAAGTATACATCCTGGGCAGCAAGTTTGCTACTGAAATCTGCCCTCAAATGACAATATCTTAGCGGATCGTTGAAAAACTGGGGGAAAGACCGCGATTCAATCTGAAAAATTACTGGAGAAGCTTACTGGGAGACAGTGCGTTGCTCACGCATCGTTTGCACAAAGCGATCAAACAGATAGTCGGCATCATGAGGACCAGGGCTTGCCTCAGGATGGTATTGCACTGAAAAGAGCGGTAACGATTTATGTCGTAGACCTGCCACCGTGCGATCGTTCAAGTTTAAGTGCGTAATTTCAACCTCAGCCGCATCCAACGATTCAGCTGTGATGGCAAACCCATGATTTTGGCTTGTAATTTCGACCTGTTGCTGCAAGCCGCACGGTTGATTTAGCCCCCGGTGCCCAAATTTGAGCTTAAAGGTTTCGGCTCCCAGCGAGAGTCCTAAAATTTGATGCCCCATACAGATGCCAAAGATTGGCTTTTGGCTGGTCAAAAGGGCTTTGGTTGTCGCAATGCCATCGCTATTCGCTGCTGGGTCGCCGGGACCATTGGAGAGGAAGATGCCATCTGGCTTATATTTCAGAATCTCTTCTGGTGGCGTATGCGCAGGCACAACGATCACACGGCAGCCATAGCTAGCAAGACGACGTAGAATATTGCGCTTGATGCCAAAGTCGATCGCGACCACTGTGAGGGGTTCAGTATCCGCAGACTTTGCGACAGACCCAAACGCCCAGGTCTCGTGCGTCACATCCGACCATTCATAGCTTGCTTTCGTGCTCACCTCGCGGACAAGATTGAGACCTGCCATACTGGGTGCATCCTGTACGTGCGATAGCAGCTCCACCGGATCAAGCATTTCAGTGGAGATGGCTCCATTCATCGCTCCAGCAGACCGCAGCTTGCGCGTCAGGGCACGGGTATCAATGCCATAGATTGCCAGAATGTTATGTTGCTTAAGGTAGTCAGGCAAGGATTGGGTGGAGCGCCAGTTGCTGGGCTTGAAGCAAACGTTGCGAGCGATCGTCCCTCGCACTTGAGGATAGGCTGACTCCTCATCATCAGGATTCGCCCCGGTATTGCCCAGTTCTGGATAGGTAAACGTCACGATCTGCCCACAATAGCTAGGGTCGGTCAAAACTTCCTGATAGCCAGTCATGCCAGTGTTAAACACAACTTCACCGATTGCGGTGCCTGTTGCGCCAAAGGAAAATCCCTGGTAGGACGTACCATCGGCTAAAACTAACAACGCTGGCTGAGTAGACGAGAGAACCATAATGATTGCCATCAGACGGAGACGCTTTATTATGCCATGCTCAAATCAGTCTCAGGAGTTCAGCATAAGCATGTGAAGGGTGAGCCGTAAGACCGTAAGAACAGGCAATGCCCTGACAGAGAAACAGTTCCATTTGCTCTTTTCGTGTAGTGGTTCATTCAGCAGCATGAGTGCGGCACTCTAGGGAGAGGGGAAATCCGCCAGAATGGTTAAAGGAGAAACTTGTCAAGCGCGCGATCGAACCATAGCTTTGGATCTCCAAGTTTTGCCCTCTCAATGTCGTCCTCCAAATTCGCACCTTATTTGAGTTTTCTTAGCCTATGCTAAAACGCTCTTGTTCTCGTGTTGTTTTGCTTATCTTGTCGGGTACGATCGCGCTGGGGAGCGTCGCCTGTAGCCGCAACGCAGCCATCAAGACGACTGTAACCAGCACTGAAACGACTCCGATCGCAATACCAGATCCTGCCACAAGCCCGGTACGACCGACGACTCCTGCACCCGCTGCTACGGCGAATCGAGATGCCTACAAGCTTGCTTTAGAGAAAGCGGATAGCGCCAGCAATATCACTGTTTCAGCGCAGACTCGTGACGACTGGAATTTGGTCGCAAGTCGATGGCAACAAGCCATTCAATTCATGCGATCGGTGCCAACCTCGAGCCCGTACCGTTCGCTGGCAAAAGCAAAGCTAACCGCCTATCAGCGCAACCTTGCCTACGCTAAAAAGCAAGCAGCCCGTGCCGATACCAGTGAGATAGCCTCTGAGCCTGCATTTCTACCGATCGCGCCTCGCACATACACCGCTTCTAGCAGCAACCCTGCAACTGAAAACTCCAACGTATCGTTGCGTTCTGGACGGGTTTATGTGGCGAGAATCAAGCGTCGTGCTGGCGGTACACCTGTAATCGATGTCACGTTTAACGGGAGTCAAACCTTTGAGATGATTGTCGATACCGGTGCTAGCGGCACGGTCATTACTAGCGCGATGGCTTCAAACCTGGGGGTTAAAGTGGTTGGCAAAGCCAAAGTAGACACTGCCAGCGCTAAGAGTGTAGAAGTGCCCCTCGCCTACGTTGATTCCATCGGAGTGGGTGGGGCAGTGATTAAAGGCGTTGTTGTTGCGATCGGCAACTCAGCGTTGGATACAGGCTTGCTCGGTCACGACTTCTTTAATGACTATGATGTCACCGTCAAACGCGATGTGGTGGAATTTAAGCAGCGGTAGTCTCAATTGCCTTCAGAGCTGATCAGACAGCAAACAGACTTAACGAAGAAACTGCACCAGTTGCTCAAACTTATCCCAGGCAGCACCACTGCGTAAGATCTCTTGCGCGAGTTGCACACCTTCAGCGTATGATTTCGCAGTCTGAGGCAACACGTCGCCCACTTGTAGCGCTAATGCCGCATTCAACGCCACAACATCTTGCTGTGCTTGGGTTCCTTTACCTTGCAGCACCGCTTTCAAAAGATCAGCATTGTATGGCACGTCTCCTCCAGCGATCGCGCTCAAAGGTGCCGATGTAATGCCCATTTCAGTCGGATCTAAGCTGGTCAGGCTGACAGTTTGTTCAGACAGCACTGCTAAGTCTGTCAGGTCTCCAATCCCGGCTTCATCCAGCTTTTCTCGACCGTGCAGCACGATCGCACGCCGCACGCCTAACTGGTTCAACGCCTCCGCAACCGTTTTGATCAAACCGGGAGCGTTGACTCCAAGCACCTGCCCTGTTGGATACATCGGATTGACCAGTGGACCTAAAAGATTAAACACCGTCCGTACCTTTAAGGCACGTCGCATCGGTGCAACCACTTTTAGCGCTGGGTGCCAACCAGGAGCAAATAAGAATGTGATGCCAACTGCATGGAGTGCAGCCTGGATCTGTTCTGGAGAAGCCGCTAGATTTACACCCAACGCTTCCAGGACATCAGCAGACCCGACCCGACTGGACGCAGAGCGATTACCATGCTTTGCAACAGAAACGCCTGCTGCTGCGGTGACAAAAGCGACGGCTGTAGAAATATTAAAGGTGCCCGTACCATCGCCGCCCGTACCACACGTATCAACAACGGTAGCGAGAGGTGGCAAGTCGGATGTAGCGAAGTGAGACATCAGGCTACGCAGTACTTGAGCCATGCCAACCAATTCTTCTGCGGAGACACCTTTCGCTTGCAGCGCAGCAAGAATCGCCCCCGACAGAAGCGGCGGTATTGCTTCGTTCAGCCAACCTTGCATTAAGATAGCTGCTTGCTCAGTGGATAACGATTGGCGATCGAGCAACTGCTGTAGCAACTCAGACCATTCTGCTGTAAGCTTCGAGGCATCAGTGGGTATATGCAAGGTTGAGTCGCTAGAACTTTGTACCACGGCAGTTACATGCTAAGTCACTAACCAGCATCGTACTAAAGATCGGGCGATCACAATAGTCCTCGCCTTCTTCAAGACAATTTCTTCACGTATCGCAGTTGCTAAATATGTAAAGCAGAGTCGACGTGAAGTACGCAGGAGTCAAAAGGAAAACATACGGAGGTTGAAACCACAATGCTTTTATCACCAGTGCTGCAATGACTGAGCCAGCTCGATCGAGCAAACCAAAAGAGGGCACCGACAAGCGGCACCCTCTAATGTAAGACAGGTTAGTGGTGGTTAGTCACCAATAACTACGCGTTGTCAACAGTACGCTTGGCGCTGTCCTTCAGGTCTTCTTTAGCATTGCGTGCATTAGCTTCTACTTGCTTTGCTTTTCCTTCAGCTTGGTCTGCGGGATCACCCGTTACTCTACCAGCCGCATCTTGAACTTTGCCTTCAACATTCTTAGCGGCAGCTTTTGCTCTTTCTTCCAAACTCATTGTCGTACTCCGTTTCTAAAGAACTATCTGAAGCGAATAGAGCACATGAAAGATGTATCTATTCACCCTTTCAGAATACGGAATGCGCCAAGTAAAACACTCCCTCACAAGTTGCATTCTAAACAACAGACAGCGCCGTTTAACTATGCTAAAAGAACGATGTATTGTTATAAAAACAACAAAACGCTGAAACCAAAGCTTGCATCTTGGCTTTTGGAGAAGCTGGAGGTTAAAGTTCCTGGGATTTTGCCAGGTCTCTCTCTGTACGTACCCATTGAGTTTGAGGTTTACGCAAAAAAGCGAAGTAAAGTGGTATTTTCCAGAGAATATAAAGCGGTACTGATAAGAGCGTGGCTAAGGGGAGCGAGTCTCGCGTAAACTTTGCCCAGGCTATAGTTACAGCCATGAGAATGAGTAAGCCTTCCAGCGCGAGTAAGAGCACGGGTTGGTACAGTCCCAACGTCAGGCTTAGAATGCCTGCCGCAATTAACGAGACAGCCCAGAGCATAACTAAAAGCGACAGGGGCGGAACGCACAAATCAAGCGCGATCGCCAGTAAATTGAAGCGCTTCTGGCTTACCCAGGCTTGCAGTAGACGTGGCACCTGACTCAAGAGCGTTTGTAAATGTCCGTGTTCCCACCGAGTCCGTTGACTCATAGCAGCCTGTTCTTGCTGTGGCAATGCACCCGTCACGCTAGCCTCCGCACAAAAAACGGTGGGGTATCCTGCAAGCAAGAGGTCGAGGGAAAGCTGCATATCTTCAACAATGTTGCCACTTGCCCAGGAAACTTGATGAATGACAGACCAGGGGAAAGCCATCCCGGTACCCGTTAAAAGGCAAGGTTGCCCCAGTTGAGCTAGTCCAAGTGGACGTACTAAATTTTTAACCGTAAAAGCAAGGATCGAGACAGCAGCCGATGGGCTAGGTGCTGAGGGTTGCGCAAGGAGGTAGCTTGCCTGTACTGGACGTTGCTTCATTCCTGCCAAACGTGAAATTTGAGCGATCGCCCCTTCTGCGACCAGGCAATCTGCATCCACGACCACAACTACGTCCGGTGGGGCTGAGGCAAGAAACTTCAACCCAAAATCCAGAGCATAGCCTTTGCCTCTGTGCTCAAGATCATGGCGCTCGATGACTGTTGCACCTGCTTCCCGTGCCACAACGGCTGTTTCATCTGTACAGTTGTCGGCAATGACAATCAGGCGATCGTGAGGGGTCAGTTGTGGAAGCACTGTACTTAACGCTGTGCCGATACCCCCTGCTTCATCGTGCGCGGGCACCAAAACTGCGATCGTCGGACGATCCATCAAGGCTACTTGACTGGTTCGCCGTGTTGGCAAAGCAGCAGCCAGACATTCTACCCAAAGCACTCCAATGGGGATGAAGAGGAAGAGCGCGATCGCCATCAAGAGAAAATTGAGCAGTTGATTCATCACGAATACGGTAACGTCCCATTTTTGCAAGTTCGCTCTCACCTTGTCTGCTCGATCGATCAAGCACCGTTTGACCAGCAAGTCCTTTCAGAAGCACTTTAGATGACTCGACTGGGTGGCTAAAAGTATGATCACACGACCCTTTCGCACGCCATCCATTGGCTGCGAAACGCTTACTCATTTGGTTTGAGCAGCTTAAAATTTCCCAGTAACGTAGGCTTTCCATCGTAAGTTTGTCCGAACTGACCAGATTGGCTGAAAGAGTTAGCGGAGCCTTTGCCTGGATGATTCGGTACAAAGCCGAGTATGGGCAACCGAAAGCGATTCAGTTCAGCAAGAATTTGGGTTAGCACAGAGCGTTTTGTCTTTGAAACACCCGCCACCATGAGCATCCCGCTGGACTGAGCCGCCACAAAATTGGCATCAGAAAACTCTGAGAGCGCGGCGGTGTCATAAATGACCAGATCAAACTTGTCTTGTAAAGCTTGCATTACGCCCTGCATCTCATTAGAGGCTAGCAGCTTACCCGAATCTGGTGATGCTTGCCCGGACGTTAGCACTGAAAGGTTGTGATCGACTGGCACGCGCTGAATGGACTGCTCTATTCCTGTCTTGTTTGTGATCAGCTCATTCAGCCCGATCGTGTTAGGTAAGTTAAACAGCGAATGGAGTTGAGGCGCACGCAAGTTCGTGTCAACCAACAGCACGCGCTGTCCCATTGATGCCGCTTCTAGAGCCAAATGCAGCGCGATCGTAGTTTTGCCATCACCAGATTCTGCGGAGCCAACGACGATTGAGCGGACGGCTGACTTCGGGCTGAGAAAGCGAATATTTGTATAGAGAGAACTGAATGCCTTTGAAAAAGCATCTGACCGGGAAGCGGGAAGGGAAGCCGTCGGTTGATTCAGACCACTCTTGAAGGGAATGGTGCCCAAAAGCGGTAGCTTTAGCGAACCTTCCATGTCTTCGGCACTGTAGAAGCGATCGCGCGCTTTTTCCTTCAGCAAGGCGGCAGCTAAGCCCAGCAACAAGCAGGCTCCCAAACCCGCAATCAAGAACTTCGGCTCAATGCTGGCAGATGGAATCGGGTTGTTTTTGCCATCCCGATCGATCGCGGGAGCCGAGACGATTTCCCAGGGGACTTCTTTCTGCGCGGCTTCAATCCGCAACGTTTCACGCTGGGTCAAGAATTGGTTCAATGTGGTTCTGGCAAGGTCTAACCGCTGGCTCAAGCCAGTGTATTGACGCACCACAACCGGGAATTCTTGCAGCTTTTGATTCAAGAACGCCTGAGATTCTGCGATCGCCTGCCCACGGACGCTCAATTGCTGAGCCGTATTAGCAGCCGTTACTAATTGTTTAATCAAATCCACCCGCAGTGCATTTTGAAAGGCAAGAACGCGAGCGTCGATCGGTGCATTGGGGTTGGTTAAGCCCAAGCTCTTGCGCGCTTCTCGGTTCAACAATTGCTCTAGCTTGGCTTCCTGCTGCCGCAAGCTCACAATGACTGGGCTTTCGCTGCTGTAACGGGCAGACTTTTCTGCAATGGCCGTTTGTACTTTTTTCAGCTCCGCAACCTGCGTCTGATAGCCAGTATTTTCACTTAAGGAAGCTGCTGCCAGGGCTTGTTCTGGGCTGATACCAAGTTGCGCTTGCAAACGCCCAAACAGTGCCTGCTGTTCTTTCAAGCTACGCTGGGTTTCTAGCTGCTGAGCCTGAATATTTTGTACCTGAGTGGAAAGCTGCGTCCCTTCGGTCGTTGGGTCAGCGATCCGATAGCGTTGTCTGAGCGCCTGTAGTTCTCCTTCCAGGTCATTGACGCGACGCTGGAGGCTAGGAAGCTGGTCCTCAATAAACTGAACGCCACCACCGATGCGGGTTTTTCGATCCTCAAGGCTATATCTCAAGTAGCCTCTAGCAAGCTCCTGCAAGATGAACTCTACTTTCTGTGGGTCTCCACCCTTGTACGACACATCAATTACTTTGGTCGGATCGGAGGCATCAGAACCAAAGCGCTGTGCCATTACTTCATAACGCTTGATCACCAGGGTTTTATTGCTGGCGGCGGCGGCTAACGAACTCGCAGTGACATCAGGGTAGCGACGCTGAATTTCGGCTGCAATTTTAGACAGCAGTTCAGGGCTTTGTAAAATCTGAAGCAACGTTGGGTAATCAATGACATCAGGCTGTTGCGCGCCCGGTCGAGAAATCGCCGCTGGATCAGACAAACGAGCTTGAGACGTGATCGGCTCGACCAAAAGCTGAAAATGCCCTTTGTAGGTACGAGGACCACTCAGGCTGGAGTAGGCAACCAGAGCGGCACCAGCAACGGTTACACCTGCAATGAGGAGGGCATTGCGCTGAATCATCCTCACGATCGGTGATAGATCTAGCCCCGCTGGTCTGGTGGACGAATCTGCCGTGTCTTCACCCAGCGTGCCATTGGCGGACGATCGCTCTTGATCGTTAAACGATGAACCTTGAGTGTATTGTTCAGCCTTCATGATTTTCCTCTTTACCTCGTTGACTCTAAGCAACAAACCTCTTGCAGCTATTCGGGGGATCTGAATTAACGTTTATCTGAAGATGCCGTATAGCCCTAAAATCCCACCCAGCGGTCCCAGGAAAGTGCCTACAGTATCGCCAATCTTAGCGATGCCGTTTCGATTTACCACCACTACATCGTTATTGCGCAAGGGAGGATTATTTTTCTCGTCAAGCCTTTGTGAGAAATCAACGGCGATCGTGCGGCGATCGACCGTGCCATTAGGGTTAAGACGAATCAGCTCCACATCTTTCTTCGCCCGACTTGTCTTAAACCCACCAGCCGCTAGAATCGCCTGATTCAACGTTGTGTTGGGTCTGACAGCAACCGTGCCAGGAGTGGTAACTTCTCCGACTACATTGACCCTGATCGCCTCTGGGGAAAAGCTGCTGATAGCAATTTGCAAGGCTTCGGTCGTATCCACATTCGTTGCTTTAGGAACAACCAATGTATCCCCGTCCCGTACCTGGACATCTTGCGTTAAATCACCTTCACTCAAAAACTTCCAGAGGTTGATGGTGCGCGTCGTTCCATTACTGTCGCCCTGGGGACGGCGAATCTGAATCTGACGGATATCCGCTTGTTCCGTAATGCCTCCAGCCGCCTGGATTGCTTTACTGACGGTAGGCCACTGACTACCGCTTTCGTTGCCGCCGCCGCCGCCCTGTTGCCCACCTAACCCATTTTGGTTGGCATCTGTAGTACCCACCGCGGAACTACTAACGAGATTGCTAGCAATAATGTAGGAGCCTGGGCGGGTCACTTCACCAATAACGCCGATTTTCAGCGTCCGAGCGGCAACCAGGCTGACCGTGATTCTTGGCTCATTAACATAGCGGCTGTAGCTTGCCTCCAGCCGTTCAGAGGCTTCCTTCAGCGTTAGCCCTTTAACATCAACACTCTTAACCCACGGCAGGTTGACTGAACCGTCGGGTAAGACAGGGTAGCGTAGTTCCAGCACCAGTTCAGGCGTATCGAAGCTATCAATCTTAAGGATGTCGCCTGCACCAAGGACATAGGCAGATTCTGCTTCTTGCCTGGTCTCGCCTGGTATTGGAGGGCTAAGCTCTCTTTGATAGGGAGTACTCTGCACAGGCGATGGCTTTACCTGCGCCAGTGTGGGCAGAGAAAAGCCTGCTCCAAGCAAGATTGATAGAGAAAAGCCTGTAATTGAGCGATTGATTCCCGTCATCGTGACATCTCTTAGTGATAGGGGAGAGTGAAGATGCAATAGATTACAAAATACACAAGCGTGAGCTACTGATTGGCAAAGCAGCCAGGATGGGTTTAACGTACCCACAGAAACCTTCTCACTATAACTATGCAAACGCTGCTCTCACGGTTGAGTAAGCGTCAAATTGGCTGCACATAAGTCGTTTCAGGCTTTTTAAGCGGTTGCTGCCTGCATACAGACCACTGCTCTTAACCGATGAAGATTAGCCGATGAAGATTAGCTGATGACAATGGAGCGATAGAGATTAGTTGCTGGTAGATTGCTTTGAGGGAACATCCGTACACACCCTGAGGCAGGTAGCTCATCTAATTATGGAGGGTTTACTGACCTCCCCTCCGTTCGTAATTGGCTGCTTTACCCAATATTTATAACTTTCCTCAGTAAGGAGATGCAAATAGAAGAGTAAATAAAGTTTGCTTTGTTAAGGAACAATATTGCTTCCTGCTTTATACGGAGTGCTCATAAACAGACGCATTACACTCGTGAATTGATTACAAGATCAACAATGGGTTGTCTACTAAGGCATGCCCAATGACAGGCAAATAAATCGGGGGTTTGAACGTTGAGGCTGGCGATCGCAGGTGCGGCTGGAAAAGGTAATAGTCGATCGAAGCAGAGGGTGTCACCTTGCCAACCAAATTGCATCAGGTAGACGGCAGGCGGTGCTGCGAGCGATCGTAGTAGCCGCTGCCCCAAAGCATAGAGCGGTTGACGCTGAGCATCGGTTAAGTGAACTGGCTGAGTGTAGCACGGCTCTGATCGCTCAACAGTTGGTGCGGCATCAGGTGCGAGACCAATGACTTCAGCGTAAAGCGGACCTTTGGCTGTGAGGACGATCGGCAACCAAAAATCGCCTGTCCCGATCGCATATTGCCATGCGGCTAACTGCTGACGCAGGCTCTCCACATCCCGGCAGGCTGCGTAAATCGCCTGAGCTGGAAACGAAAGGGTGGTTGGTAGATGAAGGGTTAAAGGACAAAGTAGACGATCACCTATAGCTCGATCGTCCACGCTCGAAGCGTTTACCGCAAGATCAGTGGATGAAATCACATCAACGTGAATAGATTCTGCCTCAAAGTGATGCTTAGCAAGCATGGCAGCTTTAAGTGCAGAAACCATCTGAGTCGTCACCTCATTGGGTTCAGACTCTACAACAATGAGCACATCAGGCGAGCGTACATCAGGCATTGAGGCTCAAGCGTTACCAAAACTGGGAAGAGAGGCACCCATCCCTTTAGGGAAGCTGGGCAAATCCAGATGGGTTTGGCGACGGGTTCTCACCGCGAGACGGTAGCTGACGCTTTGCAATTCGGCGTGAAGCTGACGGTTTTCGCGTTGGATTTGAGTCACTTTCTCGCGGATGGGCACCATACGTTCCGCAAATTTTTGGCGATAAATCTTGGGTAACTCTTGTACGACTTGCTCCAACATGCGGGAGCGATCGGTCAATTCCTGTACCGATTGACGGAGCTGATAGATTTCGGTATCGCGATCGGTAATTTGCTCCTGGTAAAACGTTACCTGCTGCTCTACGCCTTGTAGTTGCTCCCGCAAGGCACGCACTTCAGCCAGGTGCCGCTCAGATACTTCCGGGCTGGGCATAAAGCTGGCATTGCCTTTTACCAGGCGAAATAATTCTTGGGATAGCTGCTGCACCAGGTTATCGCGCATCTGTAGCTCTTCGCGGAGACGGGCGGCTTCGGCTTGCAAATCGGGCAGGGTATGGCTCTCAGAATAGGTCACGTCTTTAGAACTCCGTTTTTGATGGCATCTGTTTCTATGGCATCTGGCTGGCTTAGATGAGATTCCCAGCGGCGAGGGGCAGAAGCGCGGCGAATCTCCCGCCAAATTGCGGTTGCAGCTAATGTACCATCTGCGACCGCAATTGATACCTGATTTAGTCCTTCTTTTAAATCACCCACGGCAAAAAGGCGTGGATGGGAGGTACGGCACATGGAATCTGTCACCAGGTTTTCGCCGTTCCACTGCAAATCCAGCCCTTTCAGATATTCGTTAAAGTAATGTGAACCCATCGCAACCAACCCCGTTTCGAGGTCGATCGTGGAACCATCGGTGAGTTCTACCCCCGTCATTTCGTGATCGTGCCCCAGGAATTTTGCGATCGGGGTTTCGACCAATGGGTAGCCGTGCTCTTTGAGCTTCTGGCGCATCGCATCGCCGACCTCGCACAGCCCTTGTGTAAAGACCGTGATGTAAGGCGTAAACCAGTTCAACACAAAGGCGGTGTTAATCGCTCCTTCGGTGCCGACAAAAAGCCCACACTGCTTATCGGCAATTTCGTAGCCATCGCAAATCATGCAGACGTGCAGATTGAAGCCCGCATAGTCGTAAACGTTCTGCATGTCCTCAAGCTGGGGCAGGCGATCGATAATGCCGCTTGCCGCCACCACGTATTTACTGCGAAAGACGGGATAAAGACTGTCCTGCTTGCCAACTTTCACTTTGACGGCGAAGGTCTCACCCTCATCGTGTACCGCTTCCACAAACCCAGCCAGGTAGTCACCATTGAGGGATAGCAAATGCTGCTGCCCTTGCTGCAAAAGGGTGCGTCCTGGAGTTTCAGGCGGCAACCCCAGATAATTCCGTAAGTCCTGCATCCAGAACGATCGCCCTCGACCTTTTTCGATCACCAGGCACGAGAGGCGGTAGCGCTGTAAGTAGATGGCTGCCGCCAGTCCACCCGCACCACCACCGACGATAATGACATCGTAAACGTGCTCTAAGCGCTGATCGAGGGTTTTCTTGGAGAGCTTCATAGGGTTGCTGGGGCGCACTCAACGCAAGGAACGGCAAGAGCAATCTCTTCGTCCTTTCAGTGTAAGCAGTTTGAAGCGGCTGTGGGATGAAATGTCAGGCTTCTACGGCTTCTTTTTCGACTTCCGGCACTTCTTGCTTGATCGTCAGGAAGCGAATCACTTCTTCGCTGAGGCGCATCGATCGTTCCAGGGGGGCAACCTGGCTCCCATCACATTGGTAGTTGATCTGGATATAGATCCCTTCACGGTGCTTTTGAATTTCGTAGGCAAGACGGCGCTTGCCGCGATGCTGCGTTTCTAGAACATCGGCTCCATTTTCGCGGAGGAGCGTTTGATATTTCTCGATCGCTTGATCCACGGCTTCCTCACCCAAATCGGGGCGAAGAATATACATCGTTTCGTAAAAATATTCCATGTTGTTGAGTCTCCTTATGGACTAATGGCTGCTTGGGGTCAGGGAGGAACGGCTACTGATACAGCGATCGTCGTCCGGCACCCTATGCGCTCAAGAAGCAAGGATTCATCATTCTATCGCGTTTGGGTTCTCAGTCGCCAGAGAATCGCAACATCGCATCAATCAGCTTTTATGATGCATTGCTCAGGCTGCTATGCCTAAAGCTATAGGAACCTGAGCGATACCATTATGTCCAGAGCTGTGGTGATAGGTTTAAATCACAGGTTTGTCTTTAATAGACGGAAGCGCTTAGCCCACGTCACAGTGGACTAACCTTTTTTAAAGTCGGGTGTTTCACGTTTTTCTCGAGCCGTGAGGAATCGGTTGAGTTATGGCACAGCGCTATGTCCGGGTTCAAGCCGCAGACGGGCAAATTTACTATGGGTTACTCCAGCTTGGGCGAGAGGTCAGCGTGCTGGATGCGCCTCCCTGGTTGAACGGGCAACCGACAGACCTGGAGCTACCTGCAGAGAGCTACCAGCTTTTAGCCCCGTGTGCGCCTTCAAAGATAGTTGCGGTGGGCAAGAACTACGTTGACCATGCCGCCGAGATGGGAACACCCGTACCAGAAGAACCGCTGCTATTTATGAAGCCACCGACAGCAATCATTGCAACAGACGGAGTGATCTTGTATCCTGTGCAGTCGCAGCGGGTTGACTATGAAGGGGAACTGGCTCTGGTGATTGGCGATCGCTGCGTAGACTGTACACCAGAGGAGGCACAGGCAAAAATTTGGGGCTACACGATCGCCAACGATGTGACTGCCCGTGATCTACAGCGCAAAGATGGTCAGTGGACGCGCGCCAAAGGCTTTGATACCTTCTGCCCTTTGGGTCCCTGGATTGTGCGAGACGTTAGCCCAGGGGCACGACTCCAAACGTTTGTGAATGATGATCAGAAGCCTGTACAGTCTGCCTACATCGATCAAATGGTGTTTCCACCGGATGTTTTGGTGTCGTACATCAGTCAGGCAATCACGCTGCTGCCGGGTGATGTGGTGCTAACGGGTACGCCTGAAGGGGTGGGACCGCTACAGGTAGGCGATCGCGTCCGCGTCGAAATAGAAGGGATCGGCTATCTCAATAGCAACGTAGCTGCGCGATCGAGCAAGCCGTCCCTACCAGAACCGTCGCCAACAGCTTGATATGACAGCCAACATCAACGCCCCACAATCAATAGACAGTGAGGCGTTAACGGTCAATTCAATGACTGGGGAATCTAAGCGCTTGATTGTTAGGGCGCGTCATCAACTAGCTCCAAAACCTTGCGGTATCAGCATGGTCGCGCCCGTCCCAGCGAACAAGGCTAGGGGCTGAAACCCTTGTTGCAACTAATGCGTAGTATTAATTGATGACAGCCCCTAGCGAACCTGGGTGTAAGCAGCATCCGAAATCGTCGGAATTTCGGCATAGCGTCCCAGAGCCGACTGAACGACTGAATAGCCAACAGCCGCTACAACCCCCAGAAAGATTGTGTTGAATAGCGTTTGCTCCAACAATGTCCCCTGGAGTGCCCCAGCCAGAACATAACGCCACAGAATCGAAACCAGACTCAGCACAATGCCAAACAGGATGGACTGCATGGCATTGAACCGAATGAAGTGAACGATCGACTCGTTTCTCACCACGAGCAAAAAGAGAGCAAAGAAGATAATGAGCGGCATAAAGCCACCAAAGCCATAGTAAACGCTCAAAAGCGGTGACAGTGGAAGTGCAATGACATTAAAAATGGGGCTGAGAAAGGAACCAGACCCAACCACCCTGTAAACCATCCCAATGACATCGAGTAACGGTAGCAGGTAAACCAAACAAGCGAAGATCCGGTCTGTGGGAGAAATAGACCCGCGCCAAGTCATATTGCGTTCTCCAGAAGTGAAGTGATTCTTTCAGTGCCTAATACTGCTCAGGATAGCGTAATTCGCCCTGAGTGCCCAACTTTGCGGCGCGATCGACTAAGCGGTTCTGTCTTGCAGGAGGCGATCGACAATCCCAACCAGGCGATCGATATTACGTTCCTGCCGTTCGGCTGTCGCTGCTTGTCGCTCCGCCGCTGCTGCCTGTCGCTCCGCCGTTGCCTCTTGCCGTTCCGCTGCGGCTACCTGCCGCTCAATCATTTCTTTCAGTTCCGTGAACCCTTCAGTCAAGTGCCCGATCTGATCGGTGAGCGCATCAATTTTATCTGTAAGCGCATCCAGCTTATGATTCTGCTGGCTGGAAGACTGTATCAAAGCATCCAGCTTATGATTTTGCTGGCTGGAAGACTCGATCAAGGCAGCAGTTGCCTGTGCGAGCTGGTCAAACCGTTGCTGCGTGGTTGGGTTAGGCATCTTCAAACGGATGGCAAACACTGTGACTGAGAACGCATTATAGCCTCAGGTAAAGACGTTGAGAGTGTGCCCTGCGTAAGTTTTGGTCTTGATGACTCTGAGCTAACGGCACCGCGATCGCTCTAACAACAATCCAGTCGCGTTGCGCCTAAATATTTGGTTAGATAGGGCGAAAACACTTCGTAGATTAGCGTGAGGGGCTGTCCACGATGCCAGAACAAGTAGTGACGACCCCACAGCGGTCCTGATTGCCCAAACGCTTGCTCTAAGGCGGTTGAATGACCGTAGTAAATACCCTGCACGTCTCGATATAGCTCTGTGCGTAACTGGGCAAGGCTTGCCCAAATGGGGAGCGATCGATTTTGCAGATACTCATCCACATGGCTGGCTTCCCACCAGGAGGTTGCATAAGCCAGACGTTGCCCTGAAGCGGTGCGTAGCCAAACCTGCCGCCGTAAGCGCGGTCCTGGCACCACTTGCAGTTGACTGGGCGCGTGATCCGCATCCATGCCAATTGCCGACATATCAATGACATCCACTTCCGTGGGTTCACCCGTCAGTAATTGTAGGTGACGCGTCGGAGACCCATCGCCCAACATCAGCATTTGCCAGGTTGGAGCCAGTTTGCTATGGGGAAGCCCTTGCTGGACGATCGCTTCATCCCCTTGCCAAAGCGGTGTCAGCGGATGCCAGGTCGTTGGCAATGTAGAGCGATCGTGGGGTGTAACAGCGATAGTCAACTTTCTTTACACAACGTAATCTCAGTCCAATCATAACGCTCTCATTGGGAAAATTCTTGAGCAAGCGGGCGATCAACACAGTTGTTTGGTTGCTATACTGCTGGCGTTTCAGTAGCAAGCCTTATTGAAGACTCCTGCTCAACATGAGGACGGTTGAAGTATGGATGTAGAACTGACCCCTTGTTCGATCGAGCAACTCAAAACGCTCATTGAGGGCACGGATGTTTTTCAGGCGACTTACGGGTTTCGGGTGGCTGATGGGTACTTGCCATTTGAAGGAGCGCTTCAATACAGCCTTGAGGCGATGCAAGAGAAAGAAATCTGGCATCCGTGGCTACCGTATCTGTTTCTTTTGCGGTCTGAGCAAATGATCGTTGGGCTTGGAGGCTTTAAATCAGTTCCCGATGCCCAGCGTACAGTTGAGATCGGCTATTCTGTTGCACCAGCTTACCAGAGCCGAGGTCTGGCAACATCTGCGGCACGTCGGCTGATTAAAATTGCCTTTGCCTCCAAGTTAGTTGACTGCGTTTGCGCTCATACGCTGGCAGAAAGCAGCGCCTCGACCAGGGTATTAGAGAAGTGTGGCATGACCAAAGTTTCAGCGCATATCGATCCTGAAGACGGAGCAGTCTGGAGATGGGAGATTACTGCCACGTCAGCGTCTGCTGATGAATGAACGAAAGAGAGGAGGTAAGCCTCAACTCATTTCTCTCGCCACATCAGGATCTCTCTGCCCATGCCCTCATCTTGCCTGGATTTAGCAGCCCATACGGATCGACCGTTTCTTTAAAGCGCAACTGCTCCAGATCCACTGTTTTTCTACCGCCATCTTCTAGGACGTAGGTGTGAGGATTGGCAATAAATGCACCGTTGTCTTCGTGGTAGCGAATGATGTCTGCCAGTCGTTCTGGAGTGGTATAGCGCACAATTTGCAGAGCAGCAGGAACCGCTTCGCCACCAATGCGAATAAACTCCAGGTGCATCATCACTTCATCGCCAAAATGCTGATACATATGCTCCACCAACTTCAGTTCCTTATCGGGTGGAAACATGGTTTGCAAGTAGGTAAGAGATGGATCGACGCTGCGGGCATGTAAGGTCGTGTGGTTCCAGGAATACTCAACTAATGTGGTGCCTTTACTGGCTTCCTGGGCGCTCTTCTGTAGGCAAACGGTGCCCTTGTATTCCTTCACGAGTTCAGCAAACGGTTCTAGTGCCGATTCTGCCACCATTACCAGCGCACAATGACTGCCAGCAGGAATGACGCTACGGAACGCTGCAAAATAAGTGGGGATTGGGTCAGCGCAAATGCAGACGAGCTTTTTGATGATGCCATCGCTGTCGCTGAAAGCTTGACCAAAGTGAGCAGCCGTCATGAAATCGGGGAAGGCGACGATCGCTTCCGCCCAAGCATAGGCAGGTGCCAGCGGAATCTCCAGTTCGGTAATAATGCCGTTGGTGCCATAGGCATGAGCCACTTTGTACACATCGTCGCCGCGTAGCTCAATGATGCGGGGTTCGTCTTCCATCGTGACGACGCGCACAGCGAGAAGATTGCCCCGATCGCGAATTTGCCCGTAGGTAATCGACCCAATGCCGCCACTCCCGCCCCCAATGAAGCCGCCGATCGTCGCGGTGCGGTAGGTTGAGGGCAGCATCCGAATTTCCCACCCACTGATACGAGCTTGCTTATCGAGCGCGGCTAGCTTTACCCCAGGTTCGACACATGCTAACCCAGGTTTGATCCACTTCACAGCCTGCATCCGCGAAAGATCGAGTATGACACCCCCTTGAAGCGGTACACACTGCCCATAGTTACCCGTCCCAGCACCGCGTACAGTCAGCGGTAGCTTATGTTTGACACACGCTGCTGCGACTTGCACCACCTCTGACTCATTGGCTGGACGGATGACTAAATCGCCTCGTTTATCACCCAATAATGGTTGCAGAATGGGGCTAAAGGTGTAGTAATCCTGAGAAAGCTTGGCGATTTGCGTCAGGTCTGTAATGATTTCTAACCCAGCTAGCTCAGCAACAAAGGGCTTAAGGTCAAGAGGCTGCGACGTTATAGAAGTCATGGGTTAAAGAAGCAAGTAGAAAGAAGGCATCCAAACGATGGGCAGAGCCGTACTGGAACCACGCCAAAGCTCAGCATGACACAGATTCTTTGAGCCAAGCGGTAGTGATAGTAGCGAAACAACGTTTGGGATCGTGGATTGATTAAGGTGCCATTCAGTGCGTAGGGGCGTGCGGTAGAACGTCCTTGCCTTCGCCCAGAGTGATCTGCCGCATGCCGCGCTCGTACAATGAGAAGGCTGAGGCGATCGAAGTGATTTAATTTCCATTCCTTAGTGCTGGGGAGCAGTCCGGCGGCGCGCACTTTCTATGCTTTTGCCTTAGACATAAACTAGCCACGTCCTTGAAGATACCGTATGAGACTAATGGCGATCCAGCCTAAGAGGGCATAGATGACGATCGCCACCAGCACATTCAGGTCAAAAATACTTCCAGCATCTCTGGTTGTCGGACTGATAAACAGAGTTGAAAACGGAGCAACAAACGGGTCTGAAATGTTGTAAATAAATTGAGCAAATGCATTTTGAGTATTGGCTCCCGCAACGCGCAGAACAAAGCGCAACACTAAAAGAATTTCTAATAGTCCAACTAAAAACGAAATACTGTTAATAATCCATGCAAAGGTGTTGCTCCTCTTGGCGGCTTCCAACCGACCTTCTTCCCGCTGCAACCGAAAGGCTTCTTCTTCACGCAACAATTCACGACGACGCTCTAGATTAGCCTGCTCGTCTGGGTCTCTAGTCATACAAACTCACTCCGCTTAGTGCGATTTCTTGGCGTTCATAAGCTTAGCACCTCTGCTTGTATTGTCCTCTATAATTGGGTAGATCTTGCGTGCAGAAGTGGCTGCTAAAGCGATCGCAAAATGGTTAAGAAATCTTTCATGATCGGCTCACGATTCACCTCATTTAAAACAGGTACATGGACAAAGAGACATTGACAGGCTAAACGACGATCAGCGATATGCTTCAGGACTGAGTAGTAAAGATCATTGCAAACAAAAGCGCCTGCATCGTGGCTGATATGGGTCATGGCTAATCCGTCTACCAGGCGATCGATATCAACCGTCGTCTGCAAGGTTCTGGCTTGATGCTTGCCATTGGATTCGATCGTGAGGTGCGATCGTGTTTCTGCCATGCCACAGCACACAACCACATCGGGCTGCAAAGCGTCTAACTGAGCAATCACGGCTTGGGGCGCTCGTTGAAAATCAACAGGCAGCTTCTGCAAAAGCGTAATTTCTGCATCTAACGTCGCCAGTAAAGCTTGTTCAATCAGGATGTTGAGTAGATCATCTGACGCATTTGACCTGTGATGGGCTTTCCAGATGTCAAACGATGTCAGTAAAAGTTTGGTCGGCATGGTTGGTCAAAGCAGGATAGGTTACTAGCCGCGAAAGCGGAGTAATTCCTGAGGTGATGCCAGAAGTTTGATTTTTGCCAGCAGCAGTTTGTCTTCATGATTCAGGACGAACTGCCACGAGACATTCACAGAAAAAAGCGGCGTTTGTACCTTGCCTGTCACCTGGACTTCCCTACAACCGTCGTCTAATCGTTGTACAACACCCTGCTGAGGCTGAAGCGTCAATCCCTTCGCTTCGGTTTGTAGATACGCCACGATCGCCTCTGTTCCAACGATCGGTTGCTCAAACGGTGGCTTCATCACCCCCTCTACCGCAAAAAGTTGACCTGTTGCCTCAAAGTCTCCATCATTCAATGTTTCAAAATAACGCAGAATGATGGGTTCGTTGATGTTCGCGATCGTCACCGTAGCAGACATCGACTGTACTGAAGCGCTGGGTAAAGTCACATTTTCTGTGGTCATAACAAGGTATGGCGATCGCAACTAAAACTCACTAGCAAGCTTACGCAGAAAACCACAGAGGGGCATGTCCCTTCCGAAAGATTCTGCTGTGATGGCAAGAAGCCTCTGCAAGCCAAGTGCTATGGGTTGACAGGAACGGTAGGGACAGTAAAGGAGCCGTTACCTGGCGACGGTGATGGTGTGGGCGTTGGAGAGGGTGACGGCGATGGTAAGGGACTCGGTGTTGGAGTCGGAGAAGGTAATGGAATTGGGTCTGGAGTCGGAGAAGGCAATGGGGTTGGCGTTGGCGTTGGAGAAGGCAATGGAGACGGTGAAGGCGATGGTGTTGACGAAGGATTCGGTGAGGGTGACTGGGAACCAACCAGTACGACATAGGGCGACGGTATTGCAGATAGTTGCCCAGCATCTACCAGTGCCTGATACACAAAAGCAGCAACCTCCGCTCGTGTGGCTGGACGCGTTGGGTTTAGAGTTTTCACTCGCGGGTAGTTAACGACGAGTTGTCGATCGGTTGCCGCCGCGATCGCCCCACTTGCCCAGGTTGGAATCTGCGCCGCATCCTGATAAAAAGAGAGTGAATCGGTGGTCGCGCTACTGAGCTTGAGACCGCTCGCCAGCGACACGAGTGCCTCCATCCGCGGAATCTGCTGGTTTGGCTTAAAAGTAGTGTCTGGGTAGCCCGACATGAAACCTTTTTGAAAGGCTGTTTGAATCGCTTCTGCACCCCAAAAGCTGGGTCGGATATCCTTAAATGTGAGACTTTCGCGTTGGGCAGGCAACGAGGCAAAGGCTTTGCTGACGATCGCGGCAAACTGTACTCGCGTTACAGGGTCATCCGGTCGAAACGTGCCATCTTCAAAGCCACTAATAATTTTTTGGGCAGCGAGCGCATCAATATAATTCTTTGCCCAATTCGACTGAGTATCGACAAAAGCGGTCAGTGGAATGCTAGATGGCGCTGTGTCGCTGGTCAGGTAAACCATTCCCAACTCCTTTTGACCATCGGTGCGTTTGGTTAACCGCCAGCCAGGGTTCAAGTTAATTTTGACAAACTGCCCAGCAGGCGGTAGCCCGTTTGCTCTCCCGACTTCAATCCGGGGTGCATCCCGATCGGCAAGGTCAGGGGAGGCGATCAGGACAAGATCATTCTCTCGCTTGACCAGACTGAGTTGCAGCAGCAGCCCAAAGTCTCGATTAGCCATGCGGACGGAATAGCCATTGCTGTCTGTACTGCGTCCACAAATGTCTGTAAAGTCAAATGCCAGCAGCAGTGGATCGACGATCGTAGGGTTAGAGCCACTTTCGCTCCAGCAAAGGCGCTGATTAGAAATTTGCTCCAGAATAAGGAGTCGATAGTCGCTGGTATTGAAGGGTGATGCGACCACCACAAATTTGCTTTGGTCAACTTCTTTGGCGCTAAAAACCGCCGCGATCGAAGAATTTGTTGGGTAGAGAAAGCTTAATGAAGTGATGCTCAAAGCCCCAAAGCCCAAAGCTCCAACAAAAGATGCGATGCGAGATCGTACAAACGGTGCCATAACTGTAAACCTGATGCGTGAAGAGATTGAGAGACTAAATGTTGAAAAGCTGAATGTCGAGCTATTGGCAGACGATCGCTGAATCGCATATCGATCAGTGCCCTTAACGAATGCCTTTTCAAGAAACAGGCTCAACGAGAAGTCCTTTTATACTAAGCACAAAACATGAGTTTTTAGCATTTTCTCGTGAGTCTATCAACAGATTTTGCCATCTACCTAATGGTAGATAAACGTCACTTAAGTAACGAAATGGTCACGGATTAATCGATTTGAAAATTGAGCTGATTCTAATGCGAGGGGTAGAATCTCCAGGCATAGCATTAGGACTACTTCATGCTTTAAACAGTTCCCTTTCTTCCAAAATTGCCCTTTCTTCTAAAACTTGTATCGACTCTGAACGACACAGAAGGGTTAAATCATTTGTAAAGCCCACTATACGCGAAGTTGCCAATGATCGATAAAAGCAAATCTAATCGTAGGGGCTTAGCATACGGCGGGTGTGCCTTTGATTATGGGAAAGGTTTTCGCCCGTAGCTTGCTTCCCGTAGGGTATGCTAAGCCCCTACTTTTTTGTTTGGCTAAAAACATGAAGAGATGCAACAAAAATTAAGGGATGTTAAAGGAATGCTTGTAATTCATTCCGCAGTACTGAACGACTTTTCTCCATTTGATGGCTTTAGATTAAAAAATCATTATTGCTCAACATCGACAACATAAATTTTTCTACTGACCTTGCTGACTAATGCTATGACCTGATGTAGTGATGTGCTTGTAACGGTTCTGCTTGAAGTCCTGCATCAGGAGTTGCCCCATGTCTTTTTTCTCCAGACGAGTGACGATCGTGTTCGCGGGTTTGGCGATCGGTCTCCCACCCTCGTTGCTGGTCGAACATGCTCTAGCTCAAGTGCCGCCTAAAGGTACGTTTACAGCGACCCAGGCTTGCCCAGCTACTCAAGCCATCAATGGCAGAAATCCCGGCAACGTCAAGCTGACCGTGGGCACGCTCTATACGGCTGAAGGCTTTAATTCGCCCCAACGCCAGTTTGTGCTGCTAGAAGTACCCGGAGCAACGCCCGATCGACGCTGGGTACGTGCAACCTGCGGTGAGTTTCAAGCCAGCGATGGTAGCCCGGTCACGCCAACTCCGTCACCTGAGGCTTCCCCGACTCCACAACCGAGCAGCCAACCCAACTCATCCCTGCTGCCGTTTTTTGATACCGAAAACAACCCTGTTTCAGTGGACTTTCCTAGGGGTGAACAAAAAGATATTTCGCCGCCGCCACCGGAGTTGGAAGAGTTCGATCAACGGATTCTAGCCCTATGCGGAGCCGAGTTTGATGCCCCTGTTAACAGCACTAAGTTTCGGCAGTTGATGACGTTTTATCCAGACGTAGTTCGCAAGCTCAAGCAGGTGACAGATGGCGAACTGAAACCTAACCGCAAGTCTGACAGCCAGTTTTTAGATGATTTAACCGCCATCTGGTTTGAGCAGAAGGGCTTTAAGCATATTTTCTGTGGTGAAAAGGATGGCAAGAGCATCGGCGGGCTGCATTTTGTGGGTCGTTATCTGGAGTTTCAGCAAAAGGGCATCGCGGGACGCATTCTGCGCGCTGGCAATGGCAGAAAGGCAACGCAAGAAGTGGTGGATGGTGAGATTTACACGTTTGGAGTAGCGATCGTGCAAAACGGTCAGGTGATTGCTGACAATCCGGTTAAAGGCTACCCCTACACGCTCAATGCTCAAGAAACTCTGCTGGAAGGCACACGCGGGTTCAAGCTGTTTCAGTCTACGTCCAGTGAATCTAAGGGATGCCTGCTGACGGTTGCTTTACCCGGTACGACCCCCTATCAAGCGGTGTTTGTCAAAAAAGCGAACGCGATTCGCACGTTCTACCCCGATGCCACACCTGACAATGACCGCAACAAGCCCTGTGACCAACCCACCCTGTAAAAGCCATGCGAAAAAAAGAGACGAATGGCGCGATCGCCGTGCAAGCGATCGCAGGCTCCTATGTTGTCCTCCTCGGTATTGATCTGGCAGAAGCGAGTAGTGCCGGAGCGCTGGGGTTTGCGATCGAGCGCATCGACCACACTGAGGATGAACGCTACTGGCTTAAAGGCTTTCGCACCTTTGAAGAAACTGATCCCAACTTGCCTCCTGGTAGCCTTGTTTCCACGTTAGAGCATCCCATTCAAGCGTTCCTCTGGGGCGACTTTACCGCCAAACCGAATCATGACTACACCTATCGCGTGGTGACATTACGCGGCAAGCCCAAAAAGCTAGAGCAAGGAGAAGCCGTCGCCGTCCGCATTGCTACAGAAGACGAGACTGTAGGGGTTCATACGGTGTACTTTAATCGGGGCGTAGCAGGCTCCCAGGCGTATGCTCGCAAGTTCAATAATGTGCCGCCCGACAAAGTGCCCAGGGGCAGAGCATGGGCATGGCTATCGCGTGGCTTAGTCGAGGCGCTGCTGGCGTTCATCAAACAGGCAAACGGGAGCCAGTATGAACTGCGCGGAGCACTGTATGAGTTTCAATACTTACCTGTGTTGGAAGCCTTTGGAGCCGCCCAAAGAACAGGAGCCGCCGTCAAAATTATTTTCGATGCCAAGCCGAATGGACAAAACTATCCCAATCAGGCAAATCGGGAGGCGATCGCCGCTGCCAACATTGAATCCTTAACGATTCCCCGCGAAACCAATCCCAGCTACATTGCCCACAACAAATTTATTGTGCTGCTGAAAGACGGCAAGCCTATTCAGGTCTGGACAGGCTCTACTAATATTACGGATGGCGGTATTTTTGGGCATTCCAACGTGGGGCATATAGTGCGCGATTCGACAGTGGCTGCCAGTTACCTTGCGTATTGGGAACAGTTGAGCCATGACCCCACCGCTGCCAAACTGCGTCCCTGGAACGAACAGCATACGCCCGTTCCAGTTAACCTCCCACCCACGGAAACAACCACCCTCTTCAGTCCCCGACCTTCGTTGAAAGCCCTGGAGTGGTATGCCGATCGCATGGAAGCAACCCACACGGCTGTCTTTCTCACTGCCGCCTTTGGAGTGAATGATCTGCTGGCGGATGTGCTGGCAAAGGACAACGACTACCTGCGCTACGTCTTGTTGGAGAAAGAAGGCGGCAATATTGAAGCGCTACGACGCGATCCGGATACTCGTATTGCCGTTGGAGCCGTAAAAAAGGGCGGCACGTTCGATCGCTTTCTCACCGAAAAAACCACCAACCTCAACACCCACGTTCGGTATATCCACACCAAATACATGCTGATTGATCCCTTGAGCGACGACCCGATCGTCATCACGGGTTCTGCCAACTTCAGCGATGCCTCAACCCAAAAAAACGACGAAAATATGCTCGTCATTCGGGGCGATCGACGCGTTGCCGACATTTACCTGGGCGAATTCATCCGGTTGTTTAACCACTACTACGCCCGCTACGTCACCACTCTGCAAAGTGCAGCACCAGCCGAGGCGCGATCGGTATACCTCGAACCCGACGATTCCTGGCTCAAAGGCTACTACGAAGCAGGCTCACCTAAGCAAAAAGAACGGCTTTATTTTGCAAATTGAGGCAGGTTTGTAGAAAGGCAGAGGACAGAGGGCAGAGGACAGAGGGCAGAGGACAGAGGGCAGAGGGCAGAAGGCAGAGGAAGCAGAGGAAGCAGAGGAAGCAGAGGAAGCAGAGGAAGCAGAGGAAACAAGATCATACGGATTCAACGCTTGAAACTCAAAACTTCCCCCTGTCCCCTGTCCCCTTGCTCCCCACTCCTCACCCCTTACTCCTCCCCCGTCCTCCAAGTTTGCTACGCTGATAAACATCAACAGTAGACCAGGTGTTGGCGATGTCTTCTGTGCAAGAATCAGTGATTGCTTTACCAGACGCAGACGTGCTGCTGCCGCCCTGCGATTTATACAGCGACGAGCCACCGTTGGAAACTGACCTTCACTTTCAGCAAATTGTTCTCTTGCTCGAATGCCTCAACTGGCTGTGGCGCGATCGCACCGATTTTTACGCCAGCGCTAACAGCACGATCTACTTCAGCGAGAAACAGCTTCGCAGTCGAGACTTCCGAGGACCCGACTTCTTTGTTGTGTTAGGTGTAGAACGCAGACCGCGTAAAAGTTGGGTTGTCTGGGCAGAAGATGGTAAAACGCCCAATGTGATTGTTGAGGTGCTGTCAGAAAGCACCGCGACGGTCGATCGAGGCTTAAAGAAACAGCTTTATCAAGACGTGCTCAAAGTGTACGACTACTTCTGGTTTGATCCCGACAGTTTGGAGTTTGCAGGCTTCACTCTGGTAAATGGTCACTATCAACCGCTTCAACCCAATGCTCAGGGACAGCTTTGGAGCCAACAACTCCAGTTGTTTTTGGGACTTCACGACGGTAAACTGCGGTACTTCACACCCGAAGGTGAATTGGTTCCCTCTCCCACAGAAGCCGCTTTATCCTCCCAACAGCGCGCCGATCGCCTGTCAGCCAAACTGCGCGAACTCAATATCGATCCCGAAACCCTCTAAGCGTCAATGCGATCGCCTGCTACTGATTAGTTTTTGGCTTCTCACTCCTGACTCTTCACCCCTGACTCCTCACCCCTCACCTCTTCCCCCATGTCCGACCCCTACTCTCAACCCAACCGCGAATGGTGGGCACAACGCTGGATTGATGTACTGGAGTCCTTCGGTTGGGTGCGGCGGCTAGCCCGTGCGCGGACGTATGCACGCGAAGGCAATGTCCTCAATATTGACTTTAAGGGTTCAAAAGTGACGGCTAGAGTGCAGGGCACTGCACCAGACCCCTATAAAGTGTCGTTATCGCTCGATCCGTTTGGGGATGATCAATGGGGCTATGTCATTGAATCAATGGCACAGCAGGCAATCTTTTCTGCTAAGTTGCTGGCAGGAGAGATGCCACAAAATATTGAAGAAGTGTTTACGGCAAACGGGTTAAGTCTGTTTCCCTTTACTAAATTTGACATTCATAGCAAATGTTCCTGCCCCGATCCGGCAAATCCCTGCAAGCATATTGGGGCTGTCTATTACCTGTTGGGCGATCGCTTCAGTGACGATCCGTTCGTCCTCTTTCAGCTACGTGGTCGCACAAAAGAACAGATCATTGAAGCGCTACGCCAGATTCGGAGTGCTGGCAATGAAGAGAACAGCGGCGCTCAAGATGAAAGCCTCACAGCTCAAAGTGCGGCAAATCAGAGCCAAATTGTTCCACCGTTAGCTATCGATCGCTTCTGGGACTATACCGAACAGCTTGAGCCTTCGCTGGTTGTGATTGCCCCACCCCCCAGCAGCGAAACGGTATTGGATGTGCTTGGAGCCATACCACTCAAGGTCGAAGCCAATACAGAGGCTGCGATCGCCCAAGCAGACGCTCAGGCAACAACGACCTACCTTAAGTCCGTCTATCAAACGGTTAGCCAGCAAGCCCTTCTCACCGCCATGAACACCGAGAGCAACTAAAGGCACTCTTAACAACCACTGCTACAGCGGTTTGCAGTTAAATGAAAGTACACGCCTCGGACTGAAGACCATAGCCGTAGCCATTTTTACTTCTGCCTCCTGCCTCCTGCCTCCTGCCTTCTGCCTCCTGTAATACGTCTAGGTGCGAGTCAGCGTCGAGTCTGTCGGAATACAAAGCAAATTGTCGCCCTGAGTGCGAATCATCCCTTTTTGACGGAGTTTACCCATCAGGCGAGTCACCGTGACGCGGGTAGAGCCGATCGCACTACCAATCTGGGCGTGGGTCAATGGAAACGGCAAACAGTAGCCCTGTTCAGTGGGTTCACCGTACTCTTCAATCAGCAACGTGAGAAAACCAAGCAAGCGGTCGATCGTTCGTCGTTGCCCTAGTGTGCTGAGCCAGAGGAGCTTACGCTGGTGCTGGTAGCGAAACGCATCCAATACTTCTCGACGAAAATGGGGCCAGTTATCCAGGTCATGCCAATACATCCAGAGCACAGAGGTCTGGTCAACATGGGCATAACTTTGCAGCGTGAAGGGCGACTGGGCCACAATTTCAAAGGGTTGCCCTGCTCCAACAAAGCCCAAGAAGGCTTCTTCTGGGCTGATACGAGGTAGACGCGATGCACTGCCACTGCCAGTTGCGTTCACCTGAGCACTACCGACTAAACGCACAGCACCACGCTGAACTAGATAGACAAGTCCAGGTCTAGTGGGCAGCTTCTCGTCTTTAGCAAAAGTGCGAACACGGTAATGCTCTTGAGACCAATCAATAATCCGTTGCCAGGTGAGAAAAGGACGAGATGCCTCTGAATTAGATGTTACTGAGTACATAGGCTGGAGGCTGTAGGATTTGCTAAGGAGAGCGAGGAAAACATGAGGAGCACTCACTGCGGTTAGGGTCTGTCATGGATCACGACTACACATCTCTTACAGCAAGCATGTCAGCCCCTGACTTTGTGCGTTGAGGCGGGCGCGATCGTGCTAGTACCGCAAGGTGTTGAAGCTGAACTGATGACGAGCCCTGGAACGTCAGACTCTAATCCTTAAGCCGAGGTCGGAGCACTACCATAGGAAGGTATTATCCAGTCTACCTTCACATCTCTCCCATGATCTTTGCAAGTACATTAAATACATTAATTAAACTAATCACGCTGGCTTTTACGTTGCAGCCGTAGGCACGTTTCTACAACGAACCGAACTCGCTGCAAGACAACTTGATTGAATCCATTTAATGAAAGGCTTCATACCTGACATAGCAGTCAAAGGCAGACGGTGACGACTTTGAGGAACGAAGCTTCGATTAAAAACTGGCAAAACTTAAGCTGGCTTTCGCAATGCTATCACTGTTACGAATGAGACTGCATCATACGATCGGGGTGTGGAAAACGTCCGAAGCTGCTATCGCCGTAAAACAGGCTGCTTCTGACCGGAATGAGAGCGTAACAGAAAGTCTGATCGCGCACACAGTACCGATTAAGCGCGTTGGAAAGGCTACGACGTTGCTCTATGCCAGTGCGATCGCTCACCAACTTGCTGCGCCGCCTGATCAAGCGGCTACCATTGCGGCTCAACTGGTTGATACTCTAAAGCAAGATCTAGCCAATCATCCAGCACTATCAGAGCAGGGGATAGCTGTCCACGCAACCGCTGCGGGATTTATTCACTTTGAAGTTGGCGATCGTGCGATTGCCGCCTGGTTAGATCTACTGCTCACCAATGCCTTGCCGCAACCATCGCTACCGACTGCTCCAGTGAGTAAGATCGAGCGACAACTCATGCTGAAAACCCCTGCGCTGTTTGAGGTGCAGCATGCCCATGCCCGCTGCTGTTCCCTTTTGCGCCTTGCTCATGATGAGGCGTTCATTCACTTAGAACTGGCGGCATCCCCCAAAAATTGGTGGTTTGTCAACCCATCCCCCCTTCTCTGGCTTACATCGAGCCATCAGCTTTACTTTCAGCATTTCGTCGATCGCGCTTTACTGACCCAACTGTTTGATGCCTATGATCAGTTGTCTGCACCCTTTCAACGACAAACTCAAGCATCGGTGCTGCGATCGGCGCAGACAGTCGCCCACGCTTTTCAGGCGTTTCACCGCGCACATCCACTGTGGGAGAGAGTGCAAGAAGATTCTGCCATGACTTTGGCTCGATTAGGATTACTGATGATTACTCAGCGCGTTTTACACCTGCTTTTGCGGGATGGACTGAAGACCGACCCCATGGTTGAACTTTAGCTGCGACAGCGCCATGCCATCAACAATTTTCGATGTCAAGTCACTCTGCGATAGATTTTCCTGATCTACACAACGATAGACAAACGAGTTTCTGTCAGCTATAGTCTTAAGTGTGTGAGGAGCGAACCAGCAAGGGCACCGAGACGAAACACGGTCAGTCGTCGGTGCCCTTCCTGATTTTAAAGCGTATCGCTTGCCCACACCACTTCGACACTCGGCGCAACAGGATGCATTGAAACACTGTTTCATGATGTCCCAAACCATTTCCCCCCTTCCACCTTGGACGATTCGCTCCCATCACTTCAACTGGGGCGATCGCACCTACCTGATGGGTGTCCTCAATGTAACTCCCGATAGCTTCAGTGATGGTGGTTTGTTCAACAGTCTGGAGGCTGCGATCGCCCAGGCTCGTCATCTTGTCACGGCTGGCGCAGACATTTTAGATATTGGTGGACAGTCCACACGCCCAAAGGCTGTCGAGATCTCGCTTGACGAGGAACTTCACCGTGTCGTGCCCATCATCGAAGCAGTACGGCGAGAAATGGATATTCCCATCTCGATCGACACTACGCGGGCGGCTGTCGCCCAAGCGGCGATCGCGGCTGGAGCCGACATTGTGAACGATATTTCTGGTGCCACTTACGACGCTCACATGCTGTCAACCGTTGCAGCTCTGGATGCGCCCTTGATCCTAATGCACATTCGCGGCACACCGCAGACGATGCAGCAACTCACAGATTATGACGACGTGGTTCGTGATATTGCCACCTTTTTGAAGGCACGCCTTGAAGCCGCTATCGCCTGTGGCATTGATCGATCGCGCCTTGCGATCGACCCTGGGATCGGGTTTGCCAAAACCTATGACCAAAATTTGACAATTTTGCGCCGTCTACGAGAACTGCAAACGCTCGGCTGCCCCATTTTAGTAGGAGCATCGCGCAAAAGCTTTATTGGGCACATTCTCAACCAACCCGACCCCAAAGAGCGCGTGTGGGGAACGGCAGCGGCTTGCTGTGCTGCGATCGTCGGTGGGGCAGACATCCTCCGAGTCCACGATGTTCGAGCACTGAAGGATGTTTGCCTGGTTGCCGACGCAGTATTCAGGCTTTAATGCCCACTAACCTCGTTACGAAGACTGAGAAAGCTGCTGCACTTCTTGCTGAACACTCATGCCAATTTTTAAGGCTTCGTTGAGCAGGTCAACATACTCACTCGCCTGATTATTTACCTCCAAGGCTCTCAGGCTCATCAAGTTTGTCTCAATAGTTGTCAGAAGATCCGCTCGTCGTGCCAGCAGGCTACGATTCTGTCGCAAAATTTTTTCAGTCATGAGACCGCAAACCAAACTATTGCGTGCAATCTCTAGGGCTTCGATCGCCTGCTGACGCTCCATCGTGTGTGCTGGCAAACGACCGATAGAATCGAGGCGATCAATCACATCAATGGCTCGTATCACCTCATTGTATTGATCCACATCATCAAGCAATCGTGCGAGTGGCAGCAACAATTGACTGCGACGGAGCATCGTAACATTCCAGCTAATAACAAGGACGACTGAAAGGCTTAATGTCACTTGCAAAAACCTTGAAATCGTTGGTAGATCACTAACTGCGTTGGCATGATTCCGAATGATAAGCAGACCTACTGGCAGCGTCAAAATCATCGTCAAGATGAGGACAAAGATTTGCATGAGACCAAAAGAAAACCAACGTTTAGAAGACTTAAACAGTCCCGGTCGAAAGCCGCCACCAATCATACTCCCGATGAAGAGATTATTGACTTCAAGCCCAGCCAGACGTTCTAACTCTTTGGCTGTAATTGCCAGTTCTTTTAATTCGGAGTTCATCTCAGTACTCAAAGTCTAGGATTTAGCAATTCAGGGTTTACGAAATGGCTGAACGTTTTCGATCTGTCCAACTGCTTTGACACGTTTTAGCTACAGCAGTTTGCAGCTAAATGAAGTACAGCCTATCAGCCTGAAAGCTAGATGAGAAGCTCTTTTCAATTCTGACTTCTGAATTCTGACTTCTGAATTCTGCTGTACCTTCTTAGCTTAAAAGATTGAGCAGAGCATTCCAAACACCGGAGAAAAAACTTCCTTCTCTAGCGCGAAACAGCTCAAACTGCCCCGGAGAGCCAAAGAAAGGGCGCAATGTCCATCCAAGTTGACTGCCTACAAAGCCATAGAGCACTAACCAAAACCGAAGAATGTTTCTACGAACTTTGACGCTTTGACTGGCACCATCCTCATCGATCGGCTTCATCACTTGATACAGAAAAGACACACCCAATACACCAGTGAGTGCAAAAATCGCCACATTTAATAATAAGAAGAACGAGTAATCGTTCACGGTAATTAAGAAAAAGAGTGTGACTGGAGCAAAGCCACACAAGAGAATAGCGATGACTGAAACAGCGGTTAGTAAATAGGTGAAGTGTTGTCCGATCGTTTGTTTTGAGCCAAATAATGCATTAAAAATGTAGAGCGTCGGCAAACAAATTAACAGCGTGAGCAAATATAACGCAGGTAGTTTAATGGCTGAAGAGGCTACCTGAGGAGCGCTATGAAAAGCACCAATAATGGCACCATACAGCGCAAAGAAACAAGAACTAGAAATCAACAGCGCCGTTATTTTACTTTTTAGCCCAATGCCATCGTAAATTTCGGCTAAAAAATCTTTGCGATCGCGCAAGAGCGCAATCACGGTCGAAAAATAGTTCATCAGTGAATCTCCTGCGTACAGTGGGGTGAACTAGAGGCGATCGAACCGGGGGCGCACGGTTACCTACAAGGGGCTTTGGAACATTTCGGATGCTTCATGAAAACCTTATGGTTTGAGGCGAGGGCAGAAGCAAAGAGAGCAGGGGAAGCAGGGGAAACCGCAGAGACGCGGAGACGCGGAGAGGCAGAACATTCTGAGTTTGGCGCTTCAACTTACCCCACCCCCTACCCCCCTCTACCCTTTACCCTTTACCCTATCCTTCCCCACACCCCACACCCCACAAATCCAGCAGAGAGAAAAGAACCAGCGTATGGTCGATAGCATTCACCGCAATTGCCTATGATGAAGAGTGAAGGCGTTAGTTTCGTGCTATGCAATTTATCGATCAGGCAGAGGTTCAGGTACAGGCAGGAAACGGAGGCGATGGGCTAGTTGCCTTTCGGCGCGAAAAATACGTACCAGCGGGCGGTCCTTCTGGCGGTAATGGAGGACGAGGCGGTTCGGTGATTCTGCGCGCAGTCGAAAATTTGCAAACGCTCTTAGATTTCCGCTACAACCACTTATTCAAGGCGGATGATGGGCAGCGCGGCGGACCGAATAATCGCACTGGCGCATCAGGGCACGATCGCATCATTGAGGTGCCCTGCGGGACGATGATTTACGATGCAGACACCGATGAATTGATCAGTGATCTGGTCAGCCCGAACCAAACGTTTTGTGTCGCAACGGGTGGTAAGGGTGGGTTGGGCAACCAGCATTTTCTCAGCAATCGCAACCGTGCGCCTGAGCGAGCCTTGCCCGGTTTGCCTGGAGAAACCCGTTTTTTGCGGCTAGAACTCAAACTGCTGGCAGAAGTGGGCATCATCGGATTGCCAAATGCAGGCAAATCGACATTGATTGCGGCACTGTCGTCTGCCAGACCCAAAATTGCCGACTATCCTTTTACGACGCTAGTGCCCAATTTAGGAGTTGTGCGTAAACCTACAGGCGATGGTACGGTCTTTGCCGACATCCCAGGCTTAATCGAAGGTGCTCATTTAGGGACAGGCTTAGGACACGACTTTTTGCGCCACGTCGAACGCACGCGCTTGCTCCTGCATCTCATTGATGCCACCAGCCCTGATCCGATCGCCGACTATCACACCATTCAACAAGAGCTACACGCGTATGGACGGGGCTTGCCCGATCGCCCCCAACTTCTGGCACTTAGCAAGCTCGATGCCTTGAGTCAAGAGGCTGAAACCGTGAATGCACTTGCGGCTCAACTGGAAGCACTCAGTCAGGTACCTGTGTTTAAAATCTCAGCCGTAGCGCGCACGGGATTAGAGCCATTGCTCAACCAGGTTTGGCAGTCACTTGAGGTTTTGCAGGCAGAGGCTTTAGAGGCAGGGGCTTTAGAGGCAGAGGCGTTGCTCAAGGGTACAACAGCAGAACCGAAGACACCGTTGCCACTAGACGCGATCGACTCTTGCCAGCCTTCACTGGATGCCGATTTAACCGCTCCCATCCCTTAGGACTGGAAATTAAATAAGCTCGACCTTTGGTAGGGTGGGTTCAGAGTCTCTGCTCATTCCTGGTCTCCTTGTTCTCGCTGTCCCTATCGATAAGGTGGTTTGACTCTGAAGCCACAGCAAACCCACGCCGTCTTGCTCAAACTCGCCCGTACCGCTAACTGTATGGGCAGCAAGCTTTGTTTACATTGGTATTAATCGCGAGTTGTGCCTCTTTGTAAACTGCGAGGTCATGGGTCAGATGGCACTACCCACGCGCGATCGCCATGCTTATATCACCGCTCAAAGGAAAATACCCCAAACGGGTACCATCCATTTTTGGGCAGGTCGCTTAGGCTGTCTTCGTAGCCAAACTAGAGTTTCGTTCTAGAGGAAAATTATGTCATCACCACAACACGGCTTTAGCGTTCGCAACGGAGACAACACGCCTCAGGGCGCTTTTGCAGAGACAGGCAAATTCGGCAGGATGTTTCCAGAGCTGCCTGCTTTTACACCCCCGATCGATAGCCTGGTGGCACTGGGCAACGCCATGACCGACAGTCGCACCGATCCCTCTGAGCCACAGAGAGACCATCCCGATGGCGACAATCGCAATGTGCCAGCGGGCTTTACCTATCTAGGGCAGTTTGTTGATCATGACCTGACCTTTGATCCCACATCGCTCAAAGAGAAGCGAGTCGACCCTCAAGCCGTCGTCAACTTCCGTACGCCTGCCCTCGATCTGGATAGCGTGTATGGCGCTGGTCCTGATGATCAACCGTATCTGTATCAGCTCAAGGACAAAGAGAAGTTCCTCATTGGCAAGAATAGCGAGAGTACCGATGGTAGCGGCAACACGCTTGTCGTCAACGGTGACCACGATCTGCCTCGTGCCCCCAGCACGATCGCTTTGTTGGGTGATCCGCGCAACGACGAGAACTTGCTGGTGGCGCAGACTCATCTGGCGATCCTCAAGTTCCACAACAAAATTGTGGATGGACTCAGAGACGGCTCGATTCCACGGAAAGCTGAGATCAGCAGGACTGTCTTTGAAGAAGCCAGACAGCTAGTAGTGTGGCACTATCAGTGGATTGTGGTGTTTGACTTCCTCGATCGCATTCTTGACTCCAATCAGGTCAACAAAGTGCTGAATGAGGGACGCAAGTTTTACAAGTTCGACAAGTTTCCGTTCATTCCGGTGGAGTTCTCGGTGGCAGCGTACCGCCTGGGTCATAGCATGATCCGCAGTTCCTACGACTACAACCGCGTCTTTACCTTTAAGGACATTGCTTCCGATAGCATCACCCCAGCATCACTGGGTCTGCTGTTTAACTTTACGGGCAAATCCAGACGCATGCCACCCCAAGGTCCAGGGCTAGATACGCTCTTGCCCACCAACTGGATTGTGGATTGGAGACGCTTCTTTGAAATTGACCCAGCCGTGCCAGTGAACCACTCCCGTAAACTGGATCCCTTCCTTGTCAACCCGCTGAAGGATATCCCCAATCTCCCGAATGTACCCAACCTTCAGCCGCCCACGTCGCTGGCAGTGCGAAACCTGCTGCGGGGACGCAGTATGGGTCTACCCTCTGGTCAGAGTGTGGCACGCTTTATGAACCTCAAGCCCCTGAGTTCAAGCGAGCTTGCGTCGGGTGCCGATGGCGAAGTGGCAAGACGCTTTGGCTTTGATAAGGAAACACCGCTCTGGTACTACATCCTGAAAGAAGCACATGTGCAGCAAAAGGGCTTGCGTCTGGGTGAGGTGGGTAGCCGCATTGTGGCAGAGGTCTTCCTGGGTCTCTTTGAGGGCGATAGCGATTCTTTCTTTGTGCGGAATCGTCAGTGGAAGCCCACGCTACCTGCTAAAGTGCCCGGTACGTTTACGATGGCTGACTTGATCCGGTTTACGGGCGAAATCAGCGCGATCGACGGTCTGGAAGCCCCGGTTCCGCCTCCCGCCGCTTAAGGGTACGATCGCCCCTGCGATGATGTGATCCAATAACCATGAAGCGGGCTAGAGTCACCTCTAGTCCGCTTCGCGTGCATAAATTTATGCCATCATGCAGGCAAACCACTGGAGGATCACTCCATTGAACAGCGATGTCGAGCCTGCAAAGGATGCAGCCGTTTTAGGCGATCGCCGCTGGTGCCTCTGTCATCGGCGTTGGTTCCGCCATCAATCAACTCAACAGCGAAATCGCCGCGATCGCCGCTGTCCGTAATTTGGTCGAGGCATTAGCTACAGTGAACCGGAAATCGCTTTACGTGTAGAGCGATCGGTTTATGGATATCGAACTTTTCTGTCTATTTATTATTAAATTAGGTAGATAGGCAGAAGGTTTCTGTTTAGTAATGGATACTTTTAAGTTTGCTTCGCTAAGAAATCAATTCAATGAGTAACGAGGAAGCACTCATTACACAAGTCAAAGCGTCATTCCTTGATCAACCATTTCGGCTAGAGTCTTTTGAATGTGAGCCTTGGGAGATTCCCTTCACTGAAGTGCTTGGTGCAAGAGGAAAAGTTATCACTTTTCAATCCCAATTTGCTTCAAACTATCCTCTGGATATTCATTTGGCAGAGGAGATTAATCTCCTCACCAAGCTTAATTTAAGCGAGTGCTACTACGGTGCAGGAGCATGTTCGGTTTTTCCGTTCATTTGTGAGTATCCGAATGGGGCTGAACCCTTAACAGGAACTAATGTTCTCGCTGCTTTGAAGCCACAAAATTTTCGCAGTGAGCACATTAAAAACTTTGACGCAACAGCAATACCTTTCCCTGGCTATCATCCTGGGACAGACAATGATGAAATTCACACTGATTTCTCAAAGCAAAACATCTTTGAACATGAGGACAACAGAGACGAGTTTACGGGAACTCACGGTGCAATTAAGCGATCTGTTGTAGATGGCAAAATGTGGTACGTTCTTCTACACACTACGCCTGAGCAGTACAAGGAGTATTGGTTTAGCCAATACGTCATTCTGTTTGCTGTTGGACGTTCATTACAAGGAAATCGGCTCTTAGGTGTAGTGACTCATCAGGTATGTCACAATCTATGTGACTAAGCAGATCACTAATACTATGGCTACTGTTTTGGAGGTCAAAGAGTGCGATCGCCACTCTCGTAGGGTGCGCTACTGCAAACAAACGCACCTTTTAGCGCGCATCCTAAAAGCATCTCTCCTAGAGAATGTCCAATTACAATGCGATCACCACTTTTGTAAAATGACGCACGATCGCGCCTTTGCTTAGAATTGAGACATACGCTGTGGAAAGTAGCATGAGAACGTTTACCGCGATCGTTGAGCGAGATACTGATACAAACCTCTACGTAGGCTATGTTCCGGGGTTCCCCGGAGCGCATTCTCAGGGCGAAACTTTAGACGAGCTACACGCAAACTTGCAAGAAGTGATCGAAATGCTGCTCGAAGACGAGCAAGTGGCTTTCAGTACAGAGTTCGTAGGCACTCAGCAGATCGTGGTTAGCTGAAGAATGAGCAATATTCCTGTTTTGAAGCCTCAGGAAGTTGTTCGGATTCTGGAGAAGCTTGGCTTTTTAGAAGTACGACAGAAAGGTTCGCACAAACAGTTTCGGCATGAAGATGGTCGAGCTACTACGGTTCCTTTTCACAAAGGTCGTGATCTTTCTCCCAGGTTGTTGCGGCAGATCGTCAGCGACATTGAATTAACCGTTGAAGAATTGCTAGAAGCGCGATGAGGGGAGTCTATTTGGCAAGGAAGTGCGTAGGGTATACCATGAGAGCCTATAAACGGTGAGCTGCGATCGTCCAAGGTGGCTCCTATCAGCATTGAGGGCATGGATTCATGACAAAGCGACGTGTCGGGCTATTGTTTGGGGGCTGCTCTGGAGAACATGAGGTTTCGATCGCCTCAGCACGCGCGATCGCCCAGGCATTCAGCACCAGCCCCAACGACACGGTATACACCCTCTTACCGTTTTATATTCAAAAGAATGGTCAGTGGTGCGACGGCGCGATCGCTCAGCAAGTGTTGACATCAGGGCAACTGCTCTTAGACGCGCAGTCTGCGGCTCCATTAGCCCGTTGGCACTTACCCCCAACCGTTGCAGATGTGGACGTTTGGTTTCCCATCCTGCACGGTCCTAATGGTGAAGATGGTACCGTTCAGGGTCTCCTGCAATTGATGCAAGTGCCCTTTGTCGGTTCCGGCATTTTGGGATCGGCGATCGGCATGGATAAGCTCGCCATGAAAATGGTCTTTGCCCAAGCTGGATTACCCCAGGTCAATTACCGAGCCGTCAGCCGTGCTCAAGTACAGTCGCCTTCAGGTATCGATGCTCAATTGTGTGATGCACTGGAAGCCGCACTCGCTTACCCCTGCTTTGTCAAACCTGCCAATCTTGGCTCCTCCGTTGGCATTTCTAAAGTGAGAACGCGTGGTCAGCTTGAAGCCGCTCTGGACAGTGCTGCCAGCTACGATCGTCGTCTGATCGTCGAAGCAGGTGTGGTTGCACGAGAGATCGAATGTGCTGTACTCGGTAACGATTCTCCCCAGGCTTCGGTCGTTGGCGAAATCACCTACCAAAGCGATTTTTATGACTACGAAACCAAATACACCGAAGGTAAAGCAGATTGGATTATTCCTGCCGACTTACCAGCGTCGATCGCCGCGCAAATACAAGCAATGGCAGTCCAGGCGTTTACCGCGATCGATGCCGCTGGTCTTGCACGGGTAGACTTCTTTTACGTCGAAGCAACCGGAGCCGTCTTCATCAACGAAATCAACACCATGCCAGGGTTTACCGCTACCAGCATGTATCCCCAACTGTGGGCAGCCAGCGGGATGACCTTTCCAGCTTTAGTCGATCGCCTGGTTCAGCTAGCCTTCGAGCGTCACACTTAATAGTTTCCAAATTTTCTATGGGATAACGCGTGCGATCGCACATTTTCCTAGGGGCTGTCATCAATTATGACTACACATGACTTGCAGTAAGGATTTCAGCCCCTAGCCTTGTGTGTTGGGACGGGCGCGATTATGCTGATACCGCAAGGCTTTGGAGGTGAATTAATGACGTGCCCTAACGTCTTCAACCACCACTGACCGGAGGAATGAGAACAACCTCATCCCCGTCATGCATCACCGCCTCTGGTGGTACAAACTGTAGATTGATGCCAAACCGCGTCAGGTCACGCCACTGTGCCAGTTGCGGATGTTCAGCAATCAGGCGATCGCGCACCGTTGCAACCGTTGCGCCATCATCAACATTCATTTGAAGTTCTGAAACGCCACAGGCTTCTTGATATGCCGCAAAGAGCTTGACCGTGATCGTAATGGTAGTCATGGGCATGAAACTAGAAACGAAAGCGGGCAGCGATGGTCATGCGGGTGAAGGTTACTCTAAACTCTATCTTTACAAGCTACAACTTTAGCTGCGCCGAAACGACTCCGGAGCTTTAGCTGAGTGATACTCAATGTTAATAACAGCCGTAACTCTTGTCAGGTGCTCAGAATGGCTGATTAATCACAGAAGGTATAGCCGTTCCCAATCAAGTGAAGTCCAGTCGCAAAGAGGCAGAAGGCAGAGGGCATGCTTTATCATCGTACCTCTTTAGATAGAGATGTATCCCTTAGATTATTTCACCTCTCACCCAAAGGGGCGACATCGAGTAAACGAATGAACTTTTTGTAAAGACAAGCACATGAGTTGGTAAAGCTTATTGGCTAATCTATTACTGGAGTTCAGCACTACGAGCCAACAGGCAGAAACATCGGTACTTGCCGAATAGCTCTTAAATTTTTTGAAAAATGAAAAGTGTCATGGGGCTTAATATTGCTTTGCTGCAAATGATTTTTCTGTGAAGCCATGCAGCGATGGACCTTCAGCCCTATCGCCTCACTTTATATTGTATTTGTCACAGGTTACTCCAAGACAAACATCTTCCTGATAGAAAAGCCTCAAACACAAAGCCATTCTACGTAAAGTGCATACCTTTTACGTTCTTAACAGTCTTTAAGCACGTATTGGGATTTGAGAATGGTTTGTTCTTTGTTATCAATGTTTTCGTAAAGTAACAATTTTTCTTGATCAGAAATATAGTTAAACGCCTCAAACACCTTCATTTCAATAAGCTAATAAGCAGGCTGACGGCTCTATCCATTAAATCTCAAAGACATGACTGGAAATTCTTTAGGCTCTATTCTTCTGAAAAAGCGCTTGATTACTCAGAGCCAGCTCGAACAAGCCCTGCGGAAACAGCGCCAACAAGCCAGAGTATACGGTTGGCAGCTACTGGGAGAAATTCTCGTGAACGATCGAGTCATTGACAGACGAGCGCTGGAGACCGCACTTGCAACCCAGGCACAGCTCAACGAAATTTACAGCTTGCAGGTTGACAGTGAGCCTAGTCAAATTGATATTCTCAACGTCTCGATCGACAACTTGTCGATGCATGAATTGCTCGATCAGCTTCATAGCGGTGTCGTCCTAACTCCGAACGTTGATCACGTCATGAAGTTGCAAAAAGATCCAGACTTTCTTAGAGCCTACGCCCTTGCCGATTATAGAGTTTGCGATAGCCAGGTCTTGATGTACGCATCCAAATTCTTAGGGACTCCATTCAAAGAGAAAGTTTCCGGCTCCGATCTTTTTCCAAGATTCTGTGCTTTTCACAAAGACAACGAAGACATCACAGTCTTTTTATTGGGCGGTGCTAAAGGCGTTGCAGCGCAAGCAATGCTCAATATTAATGAGCGGCTCAATCGAGAAATCGTGATTGGGGCTTACTCTCCGTCTTTTGGCTTTGAGAAGAATGAGCAAGAATGCCTGGAAATCGTTGAGATGATTAATCAGTCCAAAGCAACCGTTCTAGCCGTGGGAGTTGGTGCCCCAAAGCAAGAAAAGTGGATTTATAAGTACAAGCACAAGCTTCCTCACGTCAAAATCTTTATGGCAGTTGGAGCGACGCTTGATTTTGAAGCGGGAGTGCTCAAGCGTTCACCAAAGTGGATGAGTAATTTGGGTGTGGAATGGTTGTTCCGCATCTATTGTGATCCGCAGCGTCTCTGGAAGCGGTACCTTGTTGAGGATTTGCCCTTTTTCTGGCTGCTGCTACAGCAAAAGTTTGGCTTCTACACGTCACCTCGCTTTGAAACGCTCGATCGACGGCATGTGCCTGTGAATGTCAAGGTCACGGTGAATCGTCTGCTGAGAAAGCGTGCCACTACAAAAGTGTAATTAGACAGGACTTACGCATTTTGACCAAAACCTCGGAGGGTTCAGCGACTCCCTTGGTGACGATACTTGATGCTGGGTAAACCTCTAAGGTTCGCCTAAGCCCTCATGGCATTGCCATGTCTCTACCAAACCTCAGGTTTACAGATTATTTAATTCACCGATCCTTCGTAAAGAGCATACTTTCTAGTGCGTGCCAACCCATGTCTGCATAGGGTGATAGAATCACAGTCAAGCTAGGGGTGTCTGCTGAAGCAGGCTGAGATAGTCCCTTAGAACCTGAGCTTGGGTAATGCCAGCGGAGGGAAGCTGTTTATCTGAGGAATCGAATATGCGGACAGAATGGGTCGCCAAGCGTCTCGGACAAAGTAATGTGTCTCAGATGTACTACGCTCGTCAAGGCATTCTTACGGAAGAAATGCAGTATGTGGCGCAGCGGGAAAACCTGCCAGCAGCAATGATTCGAGATGAAGTCGCACGGGGACGCATGATTATCCCTGCGAATATAAATCATCCCAATCTAGAGCCAATGGCGATCGGCATTGCCTCAAAATGCAAGGTCAATGCGAACATTGGGGCTTCTCCTAATTCGTCTAACCTGCAAGAAGAGGTAGACAAGCTGCTGTTGGCGGTGAAGTATGGTGCCGATACGGTGATGGATTTATCGACGGGTGGCGGAGACCTCGATGAAATTCGCACGGCGATCATTCAAGCCTCATCCGTGCCGATCGGGACGGTGCCAATTTATCAGGCGCTAGAGAGTGTGCACGGTACGATCGAAAAGCTAACACCTGACGACTTCCTGCACATCATTGAAAAACATGCCCAACAGGGTGTGGATTATATGACGATCCATGCAGGCATCTTGATTGAGCACTTGCCCTTAGTGCGCGATCGCATCACGGGCATCGTGTCTCGTGGTGGTGGCATTATCGCTCGCTGGATGCTGCACCATCACAAGCAAAATCCTCTCTATACCCACTTCCAGGACATCATCGAAATTTTCAAGCGCTATGATGTTTCTTTCAGTTTGGGTGATTCGCTCCGTCCGGGATGTACGCACGATGCGTCTGATGCGGCGCAGTTGGCAGAGCTAAAAACATTAGGACAGCTTACTCGCAAAGCCTGGGAACACGATGTGCAGGTGATGGTTGAAGGTCCCGGTCATGTGCCGATGGATCAAATCGAGTTTAATGTGCGCAAACAGATGGAGGAATGCTCAGAAGCACCCTTCTATGTACTGGGTCCGCTTGTAACCGATATTGCGCCTGGATATGACCACATTACATCGGCGATCGGTGCAGCGATGGCAGGCTGGTACGGGACAGCAATGCTGTGCTACGTCACGCCAAAAGAGCATTTGGGGTTGCCCAATGCTGAGGATGTTCGCAATGGGTTGATTGCGTACAAGATTGCGGCTCATGCGGCAGATATTGCAAGACATCGACCTGGTGCCCGCGATCGAGACGACGAGCTTTCCCAGGCACGCTATAACTTTGACTGGAACCGTCAGTTTGAGCTATCGCTTGATCCAGAACGTGCAAAGGAGTATCACGATGAAACTCTGCCAGCGGATATCTACAAAACGGCTGAGTTCTGCTCAATGTGTGGACCAAAGTTTTGCCCGATGCAAACAAAGGTCGATGCTGATGCCCTCACCGAACTAGAAAAGTTCTTGGCAAAAGAGTCTGTTGCTTCGGTATAGCATTCAGGTATAGCCACGAAGCTGCTTTAAAGCCCTGTATTGGTTCTTGCAGTCCTAAGATCAAGAGCAGAGGTTCATGCGTGAATCCCTGCTCTTGTTTTTTCGTAGAAGACATGCAGCGATGCTTGATGAACGGCACTGCCTGCGTTCTTAGTCTGCTGATACCGCATTGACATCAACCGTTTTTGCCTCTGCTTTGAATCCTGAACCTGCCGCGTCGGTTGGTTGAGCTGGGTCTTCACCTTTATTGCCTTTTAACCGCTCTAGTGCCCAGGTGGATAGCTCAGCAACCAGAAGAGTCGCAATCAAGCCATCATCAATCCAGCCGACGATAGGAATAAAATCTGGTGAAATGTCAAAAGGGCTGATGAGGTAAAGCAGTGAACCAGCAATAATCCACCAGCGGTACTTGGGGTTGCGAATGACGTTACGATACCAGTCTGTGATCGAGTTTTTCATTAACGTGTCTCCTCTAGTTACATCTAAATCTTGGCAGATTGCCTTTAAAGGTTCCGGTGTGGATAACCTCCCAGCATTTGGGAGAGCATGAGTACGGTGCTTTGGAGACGGGTGGGCGATCGGTAAAAGATATGTCTTTGGGAGGGTGCTTTCTCAAAAGCAAGGGCTGATTGAGGTGTGAGGATGAGGCGATCGCCCTCTGCCAACGTCAAGCATGGCTCCGAAAAGTGCAACATTTCGCATCATTTTGACTGAAGTTTCCTCCGTCTGCTTGAATGAGGTTCTAAATCTCTAAAATTGAGTAGCCCACATTAGCAGACAGGCTTGGGCGGAAATAGATGAGATCGGGAACGTAAGGAGGGTAAAACACACTGTGAATGTTGCGGAAATTTTTCAAAAGGGCGGAGTCACCATTTTGCCGCTGCTTTTTCTCTCCATTTTGGCGCTCAGTGTCATTATTGAACGAATCTGGTTTTGGACGAATGTGCTACTCAAAGAGCGTGAAATTGTCAATCGGGTAATGGATGCTGCCCGAAGAGACTGGGCAACCGCAAAAGAAATTGCTCGACAGGCGCATGAACAACCGATCGGACGGTTTCTTTACAGTCCCTTGCAGCTTGAAAATGCTGACCCTGAAATGTTCCGGCTCTCGCTAGAAGCGACGGCAGACGAAGAGCTAGCATCCATGCGTCGAGGGGATAAGGTTTTGGAAGCTGTCATTGCCCTGGCTCCTTTATTGGGACTGTTGGGCACTGTGATTGGGTTGATTATTTCGTTGAAGTCCATTCGCATTGGTGATTTGGGAACAGCTTCAACGGCAGGAGTGACAACAGGCATCGGTGAGGCACTGATTAGCACAGCGGGAGGGCTGGTGGTTGCCATTTTGAGTTTGGCGTTTTATCGCCTGTTTCAAGCGCTCTTATTCAACCAGGTTAGGGTGTTTCGCAAAGCAGGCAACGATCTAGAGTTACTGTATCGACAGCACTGGGTACAAAAAACTGACAAAGAGCCGTAAAACGGCATCAGTATCGACGCGGCACTCTATGTCTTATTACTTTTCAGAATTTTGCACCATGCACGAAGGACTGGCGTAATGAAAATCAACCTTGATGTGCCGACAGAGGAAGTTCAGATTCAAATCATTCCGCTGATTGATGTCATCTTTTGCATTCTCACGTTCTTTATTCTGGCAGCACTCCAGTTAACTCGTCAGCAGGGTATTGAGATCGATTTGCCCAAAGCCAGCACAGGTACAACTCAGATGCGGCAAATGCTAGTAGTTACGGTGAGCGCCACCGGGCAAACGTTCATCAATAAACAGTTTATCGATCGCGCTCAGCTTTACCAGCAGCTACAGGATTACCACCAAAAAAATCCGGATGGCTTACTGGTTCTCAATGCTTCGCAGACAGCGTTTTACAACGATGTGGTGCAGATTTTAGATGTGATGCGGCAAGTGGGGGGCGATCGGGTAGCTTTGGCAACTCAACCAGCCGAAACCAATCAAACGCCGGGAATTGCTCCGAATCCTACGATCAGTCCGTCGATCGTGTCTCCTACGTCTGACCCCTTTAATATTTTCGGCACACCGAGCCCCAGTCAAACGCCCAATCCAGGACTTTTGCAATCCCCACCAGCATCAGGTCAACCGTCTAACGTCGTTCCATTCGGAACCCCTGCACCGAAAACCAGCCCTTAGGGTGCGTCATCAATTAGCTCTAAAACCCTGCGGTATCAGCACGATCGCGCCCACCCCAATACACCAGGCTAGGGGCTAGAACCCTTGTTGCAAGTAATGTGTAGTCATCATTGATGACAGCCCGTCGCTGAACGCAAGTTAAGTGGTAGTCGAGCGAACGACCATGCTGATACTTACATATCAGCTAACGTTAACCACTCGCTAACCCGGTTCTCAATCTGTGCCTTTTTGCTGAACGCCGAATCTTACTCTTGGCACAAGAGTTAAGGCGATGCCCTTAGTACCTTGGATTAATCGGTGAGGTGACCAGTCTTGCCGCTACAAAGATACTGAGAGGTAATGCGCAATGAGTAACGATGTTAGACGAACCCACGATCCCGATGCGAATCCTGATCCGATTACCGGACAACCAGGGGCACATCCTGTTGGTACTGGAGTCGGCGCGGCTGGTGCTGGCGCGGCTGGGGCAGCGGTTGGTGGCGCGGTTGGTGGACCCGTTGGTGCCGTAGTGGGTGCCGTAGTGGGTGCAGTTGGCGGTGGCTTAGCGGGCAAGAGTGCGGCTGAGCGCGTGAATCCCACGTTTGAAGATAACTACTGGCGCGAGAATTATGCTTCCCGTCCTTATGTCGAGCCAGATTACGACTACAAGGATTACGAACCCGCTTATCGCACCGGGTATGAAGGCTACTCGTCCCATTACGATCGGGGCGTAACTTATGATCAGGCTGAACCAAGTTTGCGTCAGAGCTACGAAGAGCGGCATGGTGGCGGCAGACTTGCCTGGGAAAAGGCGAAGCATGCAACGCGGGATGCTTGGGATCGCGTTGAGCGAGCAATCCCTGGTGATGCTGACCGTGATGGCAAGTAACCGATGAGGGAACTGTTGTAACCCTTTAGAATCTTTTTGAAGATGACCAAGCCGAGCAGGCTTGGTCATTTTTAATGTCTGCCTGACGTGATCGCAGTAGTGACTGCGTTGTTAGACACTTCGTAAACTGCCTACATCACACATCCAAATGCCAAGCTCGCTCGTATTCTCAGTGAGCGAAATGAGGAGTGGTTTGTGGTGACGACGTGCTTCATGGCGGATGCAATCATCAGGCAATTGTCATACTATGAGCAGCGCACGAATGGACTAAATTTTATAATTTCTTTATCCTGTGCTTTGTTGATGCATTACTCTTTCGAGTCTGGTGGAGAACCAACTGATGGCGATTTCTCAAGTCAAGCGTCAAACTCTTAAGGGCTTTCACTGGCAAACACTTCGTCTTCGCATGGCAACGCTGGTGCTTCTGGGAATGTTTGTGTTTGCGGTAGGCATTTGTGCAGCCTGGTTTGTTCAGGCAAGAAGCATTAACCATCTTTTTGCTCACCTTAACTGGTTGCAAGAATCTCCCCCTCTGTGGCTGGCTGTGCCGATGGTGGCAGTGCAGTATCTTCTAGCCCCTACGGTGATCCTCTTGCTCATGGCGCTGATCGTGATGAAAGTGTCTCCAGAGCCGCGCCGCTGGTCACGAACGATCGTGGTAGGTATTTTACTGGCGCTAACGATTCGCTACATCGCGTGGCGATCGCTGGCAACGTTGAACCTGGCAGATCCATTAAATGGGGTGTTTAGCCTGGGGCTGTTTGGGCTAGAAATGCTGATGCTCGCTAGCGGTGTGATTCAGCTTTTTTTGATGCTGCGGGTGAAGGATCGTCGTCGAGAAGCCGATCGCAAGTCAGTTGCCGTTGTGGCAGGAGAGTTTGTGCCATCGGTCGCCATTTTTGTGCCCACGTACAATGAGCCTGCCTTCATTTTGCGGCGGACAATCATTGGCTGTCAGGCACTGGATTATCCTCACAAGCAGGTGTATTTGCTGGATGATACCCGCCGACCAGAGGTGCAAACGCTGGCAGCAGAGCTGGGCTGTGAATACATGACGCGTCCAGACAATCGCTATGCCAAAGCTGGAAACTTAAATCACGCGATCGCCGAAACTGCCGCCTCTGCTGCTACGAAAAGTGACCTGATCGTTGTTTTTGATGCTGATTTTGTGCCCACGCGCAACTTTCTGGCACGCACGGTTGGCTTTTTTCAAGATGAACAGGTGGCTCTGGTGCAAACGCCGCAGAGCTTTTATAATCCTGACCCGATCGCCCGCAATCTTGGCTTAGAAGACATCCTGACACCGGAAGAAGAAGTTTTCTATCGCCAGATTCAGCCCATTCGCGATGGAGCGGGGGGAGTCATTTGTTCGGGCACGTCTTTTGTGGTGCGGCGGAGTGCGCTGGAAGCGACAGGCGGGTTTGTCACCGATTCGCTCAGCGAAGATTACTTTACAGGCATTCGTCTGGCGGCACAGGGTTACACGTTGCTGTACCTGGATGAAAAGCTGAGTGCTGGTCTGGCTGCCGATAATATGTCTGCTCATGCCACGCAGCGATTACGATGGGCACGCGGTACGCTCCAGGCGTTTTTTATTGAAGCAAATCCGCTGACCATCCCTGGACTCAGCCCATTACAGCGTCTGGCGCATTTGGAAGGCTTGCTACACTGGTTTACCAGCATCTCTCGCGTGGGATATCTGATTGCCCCTTTAGCCTTTTCCTTTTTAGGGGTTATCCCCGTACGGGCAACGCTGGAAGAATTGCTGTATTTCTTCTTGCCTTACTACGTGGTGCAGTTGACGTTTTTCTCCTGGCTGAACCATCATTCGCGATCGGCGTTGCTCTCGGATATCTATTCGCTGGTGTTAACGTTTCCGCTGGCGTTCACTGTGATCCAGGTGATGCTCAATCCATTCTCAAAGGGCTTTAGCGTAACACCAAAGGGTACTGCAAGCGATCGCTACTCCTTTAACTGGAACCTGGCACTACCGCTAATCGTCTTGCTTGTCCTTACGGCAGTCAGCCTATGGCGCAATTTAGGGCTGTGCATGTTTACAGGCTGGTCGGCTGATTTAACGCCCGAACTCAAAGGACTGGGGCTTGGCTGGCTCTGGAGCAGCTATAACCTGATCATGATTGGCATTGCGCTCTTGATCTTGCTGGATGTGCCCAAACCTGATGCCAACGATTGGTTTAACCTGCGTCGCACAGTCCGCTTGTGTTTTGCTCCTCCGATCGCACCAACACGGGTGCCTCGACCCCAGCAGCACGACAGAAGGGATGCCAGCGTGAAACCCGCCACGGTCAGCTTAGAGAGAACAGGATCATGGTGGCAACAGCGAGAACGAAGCACTGCAAGCACGCTGTTTGCGCCCTCTCCTCAGGCGTTGCTGGGCATGTCACCCAAGAGAGACAGTCGATCCTTGTCACTCACCCTATGGGGCGTGACAACCATGATATCTGAAGGCGGATCTGAGGTGGCGCTGACGCAGGCAGGCTTTCCCACATTGGCTCCAGGAGAAACATTACCCGTCTCGTTGGAGTTTATGGAAGTGGATTTAAAGCTGCAAGGCGTGGCTCTTTGCAGTGGGGTGAAGGACGAATTTCCAACCGTGCGAGTGCTGTTTGAACGCCTAAATCTGCAACAGCAGCGCTGCCTGGTAGAGATGCTGTATTGCCGACCGGGACAATGGAAGCGGCGGAAAACGCCAGGAGAATTTCAGTCGTTGCTGCTGTTATTTAAGATCTTGCTGAAGCCCCGCGTGATTTTCGATCGCGGCATGGATGTACGCGCGATCGAGGTGGCTAAAGGCTAGTAGATCACCAAAGCAAAATTGCTGAGTCGTGAGCGGGACGCTCACACTTGCTGCAACTTGGCAATTTTGGATTGGCAACCTACTAGGGGCTGTCATCAATTACTACTACACATTGCTTGCAGCAAGGGTTCTAGCCCCTAGCCTGGTGTGTTGAGACGGGTGTGACACTGCTGATATTGCAAGGTTTCGGAGCTAATTGATGACGCGCCCTAGCGTGTCACCAATCGCACAAGGTTGACCGTATTTTCAGCAAGCTTTTTCCAGCCTCTAACGCCGCTATTTTGATCACGATAAACGATCGAACCGCTGATAAATCGGTGATCCCGCCTATCCTGATGGCGACAATATGGCAGTAGAATTGTTGCCGTTGTGTAAAATCAGGTCAAATCAAAAACTTCGTGCCACATACCTTTATCACTTTAAACGAGCCTGCTGAAACAGACTCGTCGCTTCACGTCAAAGACCTGCCATTCACGTTACAAGACCTGAAAGCGAGTATTCCTGCCTACTGTTTTGAGCCGTCTCTTGCACGGTCGTTTGCTTATTTGTTTTGGGATCTTGGCATCATTGCGGCGCTTTACGCGATCGCTCATACCATCAACGCCTGGTGGTTTTTTCCGCTTTTCTGGCTAATGCAAGGCACGATGTTTTGGGCGCTGTTCGTCGTCGGGCATGATTGCGGTCATGGCTCCTTTTCCCGACACAAGTGGTTAAATAGCCTGGTCGGGCACCTTTGCCACACGCCCATTCTGGTGCCCTATCACGGCTGGCGCATTAGCCATCGGACGCATCACAGCAACACAGGCAACCTGGACACCGACGAAAGCTGGTATCCCGTCTCACAGGCAAAGTATCAACAGATGCCCTGGTACGAGAAGCTCTTCCGCTTTTATGTGCCCTTGCTGGCGTACCCGGTGTACCTGTTCCGTCGCTCGTCCGATCGCCAAGGATCACACTTTCATCCTGACAGCCCGCTTTTTCGCCCGTCTGAAAAGAGGGCTGTGTTGACCAGTACAGCCCTCTGGCTGCTCATGGTCGGTTTCTTGGGTGGACTCACCTACGTCTATGGTTGGCTATTTTTGGTGCAATACTATCTCGCGCCTTACCTGGTCTTTGTAGTCTGGTTGGATCTGGTCACGTTTTTGCATCACACAGAGCAAGAGATTCCCTGGTATCGCGGGAAGGATTGGTTTTTCTTGAAGGGGGCGCTTTCGACCATCGATCGCGACTACGGCTTCTTCAACTCCATTCATCACAATATCGGAACGCATGTGGCGCACCACGTTTTCCTCTCGATGCCCCATTACCATCTCAAAGCCGCAACGAGTGCGATGAAGCCGATTTTGGGAACGTATTACCGCACGTCGGACGAGTCGATTTGGAAAAGCTTTGTGCGGTCCTACCGGACGTGTCGCTTTGTGCCAAATACTGGATCGCAGGTTTACTACCAATCATCAAAACGCAGTCGCACTAAGGTTGGGTGATTGGAATAAGAGATGAGCGATCGCGCGCTGTCTGATAGTTGTTGGTTTTTAGTTTTTAGTTGTTAGAAGGAGTCAGAAGGGGAGCAAGGGAAGCAGGGGGGCAGAGGGAGCATGATCTTGCATCCTCTAGCCTTCATCCCTCCTCCCTCCTCTTCTCTAACAACCAACAACTAATGACTTTACAACCTTTCGTGGAGCGCGATCGCTCATCCAGAATGCAGGCTTTCGGCTGAGCTAGACTTTTCACAATGCGAACAATCTTGCAGATGGGTAGAAATGCCGTCTTACCTGAATGAACCCCTTCCCCGCCAGAATTCATGTGCTCTTAGCTAGCCACGAACCTGTAGGAGTCGTGATCAGGCGTGGACCTTCTAAGCATGTATGCACAGTGCTGTGGGACAGACGCAACGATGCCTTTACGATCGCTCAATGGCTTAAAGGGCGAATCTATGAGCGTCGTAGCGACCTGTCGCCCGATGGCAAGTACATGATTTACTTCGCTATGAATGGGCAGTGGCACTCTGAAACGAAAGGTTCCTGGACTGCCATCGCCCGCGCCTCGTGGCTCAAGGCAATTACCTTGTTGGGCAAGGGAGATTGCTGGAATGGCGGCGGCTTGTTTACCAGTAACCGCACCTACTGGTTAAACGATGGGTATGGTCACAATTTGATGCAAGAGTCTAATGAGGTGAGTCGAGATACAACGTATCAGTCATCCGAAGACTATGGCAGCGAATGTCGAAGTGTGTACTATCTTCGCTTGCAACGAGACGGATGGACTTATTTGGGTCGGAATAAGCTGTCCATATGGAGCGATTTGGATGTATTCGAGAAACCATTGAAAGATGGCTGGCTTTTACGGAAGCTTGCCCATGCAGAAGTCGGGGCACCACCCGGCAAAGGCTGCTATTGGGATGAGCACGAGCTTGAGCATCACACGACTGGAATCACTTTGAACTATCCGCAGTGGGAATGGGCGGATTGGGATCGACATAGATTGGTTTGGGCAACCAATGGCTGTCTTTATACGGCTGACTTTGGCAAGCACGAGCTGAAAGAGGAGAGATTGCTTTATAACTTTAATGACTTACGCTTTGAACCCCTGTGTGCGCCGTATTAGGTTTGTTTACTTGTTTTGGTTTATCCGTTGCTGAACCAGAATTGACCCGATCGATCAGGTAGAAAGCTTCTGTATCCGTGTTGCTCACTCAGCACGACCAGCAGCGGCATAATGAAGGGCGATCGCCATTCAAATCAGGAGAGCCACGCGTGCAGATTATCAAACGCAACGCCGAACTGCGGGTAGACGATAGCCTGTTGCGGCTGTACATTGCCTCTCCTAAGCCAGAAGCCAAGGCAGCAGGACGCTATCCCGGCATTGTGTTCTACAGCGACATTTATCAACTGGGTGGTGCGATCATGCGGCTGGTCGATCGCCTTGCAGGATATGGATACGTCGTAGCAGCTCCCGAAATTTTTCATCGGCTTGAACCTGTTGGCACAGTGATTGAACCCAACGATCTGGGTCGGATGCGAGGCAATGATGCGGCACGACGCACGGCGATCGCCGAGTATGATGCCGATGCGCGTGCGGTGATTGACTTTCTTAAACAGGACGCAACCGTAAACCCAGACCAAATCGGCACAATGGGCTTTTGCATTGGGGGGCATCTCGCGTTTCGCACAGCCTTTCAGCCAGAAGTCAAAGCCGCCGCGTGTTGCTACCCAACAGGCATTCACAGCGGCAAACTTGGCAAAGGCACAGCCGATTCTTTGCAACGTGTAGATGAAATCACGGGTGATGTGCTGTTGGTCTTTGGAACCCTTGACTCACATGTGCCAGAGGACGGACGGCAGACGATCGCCACAGCGCTCAGCAAGACGACGATTAACCACACAACCCGGCTCTACGAAGCTGAGCATACCTTTATGCGTGATGATGGCTATCGCTATGATCCCGTCGCCGCAGATGCAGCCTGGGCAGAGGTAACGGCTTTTTTCGAGCAAAGCTTTGGCTAGGGCGTGGTTTAAAACCCTTGATCCTTCCCAAGCCTCCTTAAAAAGGAGGGAGCCAGACTGTTCAAAGTCCCCTTTTTGAAGGAGGTTTAAAGCCCTTAGTTGTACGGGCGCGGCATGCGGCAGATGTCTCTAGGGGAAGGCAAGGACTGTCTACCGCCTGCCATGCCCCTACGCAGAGAATAACACCTGATTAAATTCGCGTTCCTTAGTGCCCTTATGAAGTGTTGGTCTCTCGCTGTATCTGCTCGAGCGATCGAGACGACAACTTGTCCACTACGGAAAAAGCCAGAGAGACCGAAGTTCCTCTGGCTTCTTTATGACGTTTACTCATCGCAGCTAGCTTTGGAGCCAGTCAATGCTTGCAGCTAGTCAAAAAATGTACTGAATCCGTTAGTACGTTTCCACATGCCAACGACCAGCTTTCTTGAGCACGCGCTGATACTCTTTCCAGTCCTTGCCTTCTTTGGTTGCTTCAACGGAAAGCGCCGCATCAATGCCGTCTTCCATCCCTTTCAAACCGCAAATATAGACATGGGTTTTCTCGTCTTCAAGCAGCTTGTAAATCTCTTCAGCATGTTCTGCAACACGGTGCTGGATGTACATTCTGCCGCCTTCAGGATTTTTTTGTTCTCGACTGATGGCATAGGTCACACGGAAGTTGTCAGGGTATTTTTCCTTGATTTCTTCCAACTCATCTTTATACAACACGTTTGGCGTTGTTGCCACCCCAAACACGAGCCACGCTAACCCCTTGAACTTATAGTCAGGATTGGCTTCCCGTTCTTTATCTTTAAACATGCGCCACAGATAGGCGCGGAAGGGGGCAATGCCTGTACCCGTTGCCAGCATGATGATTTTGGCATCCGGGTCATCAGGCAAGAGCATTTCTTTGCCAGTGGGTCCGGTGATGTTAATTTCGTCACCGGGTTTCAGATGGCAAATAAAGGTAGAGCAAACGCCGTAAACGGTTTCTTTGGTTTCGGGGTGCTGGTATTCAAGCTGGCGCACGCAGAGTGACACTGTTTTGTCGTCTACATCGTCGCCATGTCGAGTGGATGCGATCGAGTAAAGCCGTAGCTTTTCGGGCTTGCCGTTCTTGTCTGTACCGGGAGGAATAATCCCAATACTTTGACCTTCCAGATACCGCAAATCTCCTTCAGAGATGTCGAACTTAACGTGCTGACAAATACCGATGCCACCTTCCTTCACGAGCGGTTCGTTTGAAACCACCCGTCCCACAAAGGGGGCATTAGGACGATAGATATTCACGGGAATATCTGCCTTTGCCTTTGCCTGAGTCATAGGCTTTTTCTCTGCTCCTGGTTGGTTACCCTTTCCAGTTTCTACTTGTACCGCAGGTTTTTTCTGTTCTGAGGTAACGTTCCCATTGATTTTAGAATCAGCCGTGCTTTGAGAATCAGCAGTCAAGGGCTGAATGCTGACAATTTTGCCGCCCAGTCGCGCAATTTGTTGCATGACTTCATTCATGCGGCTGTAGGGCACGTTGATGTACGTGCTACCGCTTTGACGAATAGGGTAGCTCGTGCGATCGATTTCGCTGTTCTGCCGCAACCCGACTACTTCATAGCGAAAGACGCGGTTACCAAAAGCCGTGTTTGCAGTACCACTGGCTGCGCTTGAGTTGTACATTTTGCTCGATATCTCCGAACCAGACCTAATGTGTTGTTATTGTGCCGTATCTTGGTCGCTAGCGGGTGTCTTCACCGTTGGTCGTCTCTTTAAGATCACGTTGGCACGCAACCAAGGCAGCTTACCTTCAGTTGCCGCAGCCTTTTCTACAAGCATGATTGGCGATCAACAGCGATGCACTCAAATCGTTCCCATGTTTAAGTCTACAGACTTAAGACCACAGAAGCGCAGTCGATGCTTTGGCTACGCCATTGGAACCTGCACATAGGCATCGTCTCTAACTCCTCTAAAACGATCGCGGCTCATGCTATCCTCCATTGGGAAAATCATTCTTGGGAAGCCTTGTGATGATGATCCCGTTTTTGGTAAGATAGCGTTATCAGTAGGATTAAATACTTACTCGATTCGCTTCAGAGTCTTCCACAAAGGGGAGCAATTTTTGCTTTCCTGGTGACTCTGCTTCCTGGTAATGTTGTGTAAGAACCTTCATCGTTCCGATCGCAGTTTTTGTTGCAGGTCTTCTGGTGCAACTGGCGCGATCGTGAAGGCACCGTTGTTGCAGCCTAATTCAAGACACAGTTAGTAGACATCTTTTCGCTTAGAGGAAACCTATGACCAGTAAGCCAGACCGCGTGGTTCTGATCGGCGTTGCCGGAGATTCCGGGTGCGGTAAATCCACCTTTCTGCGCCGACTCACCGATTTGTTTGGGGAAGATTTCGTAACGGTAATCTGCCTGGACGACTACCACAGTCTGGACCGGAAGCAGCGCAAAGAAACAGGCATCACCGCCCTTGATCCACGGGCAAACAACTTTGATTTGATGTACGAGCAGATCAAAGCCTTGAAACACGGTGAAGCCATCAATAAACCGATTTACAACCATGAAACGGGCTTGATTGATCCACCTGAAGGCATCGCACCGAATCACATTGTGGTGATTGAAGGGCTGCATCCTTTGTATGACGAGCGAGTGCGGGGTCTCTTGGACTTCAGCGTCTACCTCGACATCAGTGATGAAGTGAAAATCGCCTGGAAGATTCAGCGAGATATGTCTGAACGAGGACATACCTATGAAGATGTTCTGGCAGCCATCAACTCTCGTCGTCCTGACTTCAAAGCGTACATCGACCCGCAGAAAGAATTTGCGGATGTGGTCATTCAAGTCTTACCCACGCAACTGATTAAGGATGACAAAGAGCGGAAAGTTTTGCGGGTGCAAATGATTCAACGTGATGGGGTCGAAGGGTTTGAACCCGCCTATCTGTTTGACGAAGGCTCGACGATCGATTGGGTTCCTTGCGGTCGTAAGCTAACCTGCTCGTACCCCGGCATCAAAATGCACTATGGACCTGATGTGTACTACGGTCACAGCGTTTCGGTACTGGAAGTAGACGGTCAATTTGACAAGCTTGAAGAAGTCATCTACATCGAGCAACACCTTAGCAAAACCTCTGTCAAGTACGACGGTGAGCTAACCGAACTGCTCTTACACCACCGCGAATATCCTGGTTCTGCCAATGGCACGGGGCTATTTCAGGTCTTAACGGGTCTGAAAATGCGCGCAACCTACGAACGGCTAACCGCCAAAGAAGCCAAGATTGCCGCCAGGGTGTAGTGCTATATCGCGATCGCAAAAAGGGGCGCTTACACGTCCCTTTTTTGTTGTGCCAAGAGATGAAGAAAAACGAGAGATGAGGAAAAAGCACTGACTCTCTTACCGTTGTCTTGCCCAATCGCTGCTTTTCCAGAGGACGAAAAAGAGGCAACTAGACAGTAACGCGCCCAAATTCCATTTAATCGAATTTTTGAAGAGGGTTTGCTTCTGGGTGGCGCGGTTTGCTTCAATCTGAGACTGCACTTTGGCTCGAACGGCAGTCAGACGGGCTAACATCTCAGCCTTCATTGCTTGAGGGTCTTTGGTGGGATCGATCGGAATGCCTGCTTTCGCTGCCAGCGCTTGAAGATCACCCGTGCTGCTTTGGTTTAGTTGTTGTTCCAGCTTGTTGAACTGGGAGAGCTGCTGTTCTGCCTGTCGATTTATCTGCTGATCGTTCTGAAAATCAAGGCGAGCGGTGCCAAAGACTCCTAGCGGAATGACCAGCAAACAGACGATCGCCAGCACCAGGCACAGCCACGAGAGCACCTTGAGCAGAACTTTTTCCACTCGATTGCGATCGTAAAACTCGCCGAAGAAGACCAGTGCGAACCCCAGCAACGGCACAATGACGCGTTCAATCAGACTGCCGATCGCCTGTACCTCCCACGCGGGATTGAGAAACTTGGGTGGATACAGCACCTGCACCAGATCCATGAAGGCAAAACCGAGTAAGCCATAGCCCACCCAACGGAAGCGGTGGATCGATCGATTTTCAGTCGTTGATTCAGCCGATCGATTTTCAGTCGTTGATTCAGCCATAAAGCAAGGTCTCTTCTAACATGATGTTGGCACGTTGATTGCACACCCGATCCGGCGCATCGAACAATTGGAGGAGGCTGACGCAGAGGCATGGGGATACGGAGACACGGGGATTTCCAAGCCGTCTCTAACTCGCCGCGCTGCCCTTTCTCCGCGTCACTACGACTGGCTCCCACAACCTCTAGATGCACCCCCACCCTATCTTTGCTTTGGGCACACCCTGAACTGCCTTTTCTATCGGTCAGACAGGCTTTGCAGTTGAGTATGCTTTAAGTGGGTGGGGCATTCGTGGGTGGAAAGTTAGGTTGCCACCAACGGTACCAGGAGACCCAGACATCTTCCAGTGTTTTGTAGGCATTGTCCAGTGCAAACGAGTTCGTCTTTGCCGCCAGCGGGACAGACATGAGCGTCCACAAGCAACGGCGATCGAGCAGGGATTGTTTTCCAGTGAGCCAGGGCAAAATCCGGCTAGCCGTGAGATTGTGAGCGCGGAGATTTTGCACAAACTGCTGGGCAGTGACGGTGCTCTCTCCACGGGGAGTAATGCATGCACTTAAGTAAGCTCTTTCCTGGTAGGTCAACACGCCATAAAACCCGATTTGGGGCTGGTATTTTAACACCAGGCGTTTGTTATCTTGCCGGATGGGTGTATACGCAAAGAGAAAGCGACTCACATCGCCGTCTTCTAGCATGTAGCGCATTTGTACTGTAAGGGACTGCTGTTGCTGGCGATAGTCGTACTGTTGCCCCGCGATCGCCTCTGGCATTGGCTCAAGCGTTGTACTGGAAACAGCTTGCCACGACGCTAAGGGAACGCTCGCAGGCAGGCGAGAAGACAGTTGTGTGATAGCCGCTTTCGGTGTCACGATCGCCTTGACCAAAACCACGATCGCACCGCCAAAGGTCAGCACCAGCAGCACCATCCGGGTCGATTGCCAGAAAGAATTAGTCATGGTTGGGGAGCGTCTCACCTTCGGCAACCGATGGAGGCGTGCGAAGGAAGGCGAACCAACTAAAAAGCCCAAACAGTCCCACAGCGATCGCGGCAAAAATGAGGGAACCATCCCCGGTATGCCAGTATTCAAACGCACTCTTTTGGGAGAAGGCGACCAACACTGCCATCAACGCTACTCGCGCCGCGTTGACCACAAAACCAATGAACACAGCCAGCAGCACCGAAAATAGTTGCTGTATCACCGAGGGGAGGGCAATCATCAGCACAAATAGTACCGAGATGTTGAGCATTTGCAACATGCTGCTCACCCCCGAACAGGCTCCATAGACATCGACACGACCCGTTGGCAGCAGCAGCGAGAGACCATCCAGGCGCACATCAAACCCGGTATACCAGAGCATAAAAGCCGCCGCTTGAGCCGTGAGCTTGGGTAAATTGAGCAAATCCAGCCCTAGCTTGAGCAGCGGATTTAGCATAAGCAGCCCGAAGATGAGCAGTTCTTTCCAATACTGACGCAATCCGCGCAAGCCAGATGCTAGCAAGCCTAACCCCAGTACCATCACAAACGGAAAGCCTCTTAAAAAGAACCCGTAGGTGGGCAAAGCGGTACTGAGAGCCAGCAGACCCAGCAACAAGCCGCCCCCGATCGTCGTGCCCAGCGAACCTGTCTGAAGCACCAGTACGTGTCGCCGCTCCCAAAGCAATGAACCAACAGCGCACCATAGCAGCACATAGGTGGCAAACCCTCCCTGCGCCAGTTCGTCATCACCGCTACGGCCCAACAGTGTGAGATGTAGCGCTGTCATAGCAGTCGTGGTACCGAGCAGCCAAACAATTGGTTTCTGAAGACGAGCGAGTAAGTCCATCATGAGTCTGAGCTGAATAGCTTTTGGAGCCAGCAAGAGAGCGTTGCGATCGCCCCCCAATCTTTTTTACACCAAGGCACTTCCTCCTAAAGTCTCGGTTAACACGTAGCGTAACGCCAAGCCTTTATAGAAATTTCATATCCAGGCAATGTGTGGTCAGATCCCCGTGACTTCTAAGGGACATCGGTAAAGGAATCGAGTGAAAAGGAGCGCATCGACTGCGGTGTATCGATCGCTGGAGCGATCGCACGGTCTAAAAATTACAGTTCTATGACAAAAATAGTGGATATGAACAGTTTGTGATACAAAGACTGAACGTCTCTGGCGCTAGAAATTTGTTGTGGTGAGCATCACAGATTTAGCCCCGACGCTGCAACGTCACTAAAACATCGCTCAACTTTGAATGCCAACTATATAATGGCTAGCGTTGCAGCAGTGGTGCGCTAAAGATTTCCGTCTTCAGGATGAGCCAACTTCAGGATGAACGCCCAGGATGAACGCCATGAGTGAAGCTGATAGCCCAAACGACCAACCAGACCCCGCCTCGATCGAGCCATCAGAGCCGTTTCCTGCGGCTTATGTCGCCTCTGGTGAAGTGAGCAAACCAAACGGTGAGGAAGGCTGGCAAACCGTTGATTTTCCAGGGGCAATAAGTATTGATGCGCTACCACACGGTCAGGCATTGCCGTCCGCTCAAGCGGACACGTTCAGTGAAGCGATCGGGCTGGGAGTCATCCACTACGGCAGCGCTGACCTTGATCCTGCTACGCCGCACTTCACACTGGTTCCCTCTGCGGACACTACTGATGCTGCCACTCAGCTAGAGCAATTACAGCAAGAAAATGCAACGCTGCGCGATCGCCTCGCACAAGCCGAGCTAGACCTGGTACAGCACCAAATTGAATGGCAATTAGAAGCAGCCTGCTCTCAAACCGAATCAACAATCAATGAAGTGGCTGAAATGCCCCGCGATCGCCCACAGCAACTCCTACAGGAACTTGAGCGATCGCAGCACACTGCACAGCGACAGCAAATTTTGGTCGAAACGCTGACCGAACAGTTGGAAAGCAGTCAGGAACGCATTGCTCAGCTAGAGCGAGACTGCGCACTCACTCAACAGCGCCATAATGAACAGGTGCAGCAAGTCTTGCAAGCTGAGAGTACCTGCCGCGACCTCCGGTTGCGCCTCCATCGTCAGCAACAGCAGACGCTTCAGTTCAAAGCGGCACTCGAAAAATGCCTTGAGATGCCAACAATCGACAGTCAACAGGCGCTTCCCGATGCGTCTCTAGAGGGTAGCCTGACAGCGCCACATCCCCTCTCTGCGTTACTAAAGCCGAAAAATCAGCCTGTGAAGCCCTGGTCGCAGCCTTCCAACATGAATCAGGTTGACAATGACCAGCCAGTAATGCCAAAGCCGCTGTTCAGGCTGTTGGATCACGGTGGATTGGAGCAGAGCAATGCTGATTTATATCAAGAGGACGCTGCTTTGACGGCAGATTCACCTTTTGTTGGAGGAAATCAAGAGCGCACGATCGACGCTTCTACCGATTCATCTGCCTTGCTGGACTCCGACGATCCACAGTTTGTAGCTCATCTCATGCAGCTCATGTTCCCCGATACGGCTGAGGAACCATTGCCTCCAGATGCCGAAGCGTTAGAAGCCGATGTCTCGCAAGCGGAAGCCGTGTTTGATCTGAGTCCTTTTCTAGGAGTAGACCATCCACTGAGCACTGCGTCACTCGTTGAAGGTGCTAAGCAAGCAAACGCTTCGCCTGAGCCGTTGTTGAATGAGCAAGCAATCTTACTGCCCGAAGACGGTGCGATCGCGCCTGAGATTTTACAAGCTGCCCCGCCTAACCGTGGAGGTATCCCACCTCTCTCTACCGTCTTACACCCAGTGCCATCAACCGCGATTCCTTTGGCTGCGTCATCTGACTCAGTGCAACCGATGAATGCATGGACATGGCGCGATCGCCTCAATAACTCAAACAAAGCACCGCTAACACCATCGGTCGAATCAGCTAGCACGAACAAGATGGGTACTGACGAAACTGGTACTAACGAAACTGGTACTGACGAAACTACTGTTAGCGAGATTGACACTGCAAGTATGGCTCAACGCCCGTCCAAACTCCTGGCACTGAGTACGCTAAATCGACGGTCAGAGGTGACGCAAACCATCAGTGTCTCCAGCCAACCGAAGCTTGCGTCAGCATCCTTTGCCACAGCCACGCCGTCACCGATCGTGTATCCCCTGCGCTCATCGAAAAAGCTGACATCTTTAGCCGCTGTAGACTTACCCACCTTTCCCAAACGTTAGGTCATTGCTTCAGCACAACACTCAGCATCCCAGCGAGGTGCTTAAATCGGTGCGTGGGTCTGCTCTTCAACAGCTTCAGAGACTCCAGGTTGAGCTGATTGCGGTCGCCCAACTCCATCCGTAACGGCATAGCTTTGCGCCAACAACCACAGCCAGAAGCCTGGAAAGCGTGGTTCCAGCCAGGGTTGTACTTGTCGCAAGAGTGCTGGAAACCAACCGCTAACAAGGCTGCTCACAAAGGCGCTGATGGTGAAGTCCAGGTAGCTGCCCAGCCAGCGCCCAAGGTCTATGGCTCCTGCCATCTCCCAGATCCATACCAGTAGCTTCGGATTTTTCCAGGCGGCTGTGAGCGCCATGCGGTTGAAGGTGAGCCAATCCACGCGGTCTTTAATGAAGGCTTCGGCGATCGCGGGCGGTTGGTCTGCCAGAATGCCAAAAAACGTGTTCAGCATCGCATTCACCCGCTCAGGCGGCAGGTTACGACCAGTCGGCACCATCATGCCTTTAGAAAATAACCAGGTAACAGCAACATTGCTTTGATAGGCGCGAATCTGGTTCAGATGCTTGGCGCTGAGTAAATCATGCTTCAAAGCCGTGTCGAGCAGATGCGTCAGGCGAGGAAGATTACGCACCAGCGACCCAAACCCGGTAAAGATGAGCGGTGATTGCAAGGATGCTGCATCTCCCAAAGCGATCAGGCGATCGAACGCTACCTGGCGATCGCTCCTCCCCGTCGTAAAGTGCCCTGGAATATAGCCAAACGTTGGCTTTTTCCAGACCAGTTTTTCCAGATCGCAACGACGATACTCTGGCAGGATGGTAAAAAAGTCTTCGTACATTTCCAGTAGGGAACCTGGATTTTCAGGATGCACCTGATGATAGTGAAACAGGTAAAAGGTGAGCGCTTCGCCATCCGCCGGAAACAGTTCCCAAATGAGTTGCCGCCCGCGTGAGATGTCGCCGTGACTGTTCAGCACATCTCCATAGCGTGCATCCCAAACACCGGGTTCAAAGCCGCTTTCAATCACTGCTCCAACCGTTGGACACACGCTATCAAACGCACGTCCGCCATTGAGTTGCCATGCGATCGGCGATGCGGTACCCATTGCATCTACCAATAACCGTCCGCTCACCGATCGCAATACCCCCGTCGGCAGGTGCTTTGCTTCCACCGTCACCTGAGCGCTATCGACCTCAACGCGGCTAAATTCCGTTTCATCCCAAATTTCGCCACCGTAGCTACGGAGCTTCTCACCACAGACTCGCAGCAGCTTTTCGGCATCCAGCCCGACATTCAGCACCGTCGGCGTATGTAGCACGGGTGCTTTTGCCTGCGGTGGGTTGTTCGCATCAAAAAACTTGTGAAAGCCGTCAATATATTCTCTAGCAATTACACTTTCAAATTCAGAAGGCGTGAATAATCCTAAGTTAATAAGGCTCTGAAACTCGCTGCGCGAAATATTCCATTCCCGGTTCATTTTGCCAAACTGCAACCGCTCCAACAGCAGCACCCGGTAGCCCAACTTTGCCATCACCGCCGCGTGAATAACTCCCAATGCGCCACCGAGGTAGATCAGGTCGTAGGAGGGTGAGGAGTGAGGAGTGAGGAGTGAGGGGTAAGGGGTAAGGGGTAAAGGGTAAGGGGTAAAGGGTAAGCCACTTCTGCCTTCTGCCTTCTGCCCTCTGCCTCCTGCCTCCTCTCCCCTCTCTCCTCTCCCCTCTCCTCTTTCAAACACCACCTGTCGAGGCTCCTTTGGATTCTGTACCCCTTCACGCCAGCGCTGTTCCCACCAATACACGCGGGTAAGGTCATACTCCCCGTTCGGCATTTTCTGGAAGTACTTCACAGTTTGCGGATACGGCTCTGTCAGGGCATCGAAGATTGATTGGCGAGAGAGGTCGATCGTCGGGGGCTGAGGATAGTGATTGGGGAAGCGATCGCGCAGGGCAAGCGTCAGGTGCTTCAGCAGGCTCTTTTCGTGCGGTACAGGTTGCTCAGCCCAGCGAAACACTTTGAGATAAGTCGTCCGCTGCAACGACCAGACAAAAATTGCCAGGGCTGCCGCCTCCGCCTGGGACTCTAGCATCTGAGTTTCTGCTGGAGACGTGGTGGAGAAGATCAGACGAATGCCACTTTTGGCGACCGTTTTTACGCCTGTTTGGGGCTGAAACTCCTCCTGTAGCCAGGTTCTGACCGCATCTACGTCTGGAGTCGGGATTTCTAGATACAGAACTTCCTTCATTTAGGGGAGCCAAATTTTCATAAACAACTAAAAAAGGCGGGTTGAACCCAATAGAAAATGCGCTAAACTTCAGTCACGCTTTTGAGTTGAGCAAACGTTACAAGTCTCTCATAAATCTTCCAGGGCTACCTGCAATCATTCTCCTGTTAGCATCCGTCATGAACTATCCTATGCCAGCGCACACCACAGAAGCGGGTAGTCTCCGACAGAAATTTGTCGATGAGGAGAGGATTGCAGCCGCGATCGTTGGCGTTGTGGATGTAGCTCGCGCTAACGGTCAGTCGCTCGAAGACCTGATTGCAGAGGTTTTGATCGATGACACTCTGCTCGATTCACAGCAGCGGCAGTGGCTCAGCGAGGTGATTGTGGCTGCATGGAAAACGTTACCTTAAGACACAAGACCTTGAGAGACAAGCAAAAGAAGAGACAAGTAAAAGGGTAGGCATCCTACGAGCATGACACGCAGTGCATAATACAGCTCAGTCAAGGAGTATCACCCTTTGCTGACACTATTTCACGCATTTCAAACGCTTGCTAGATAGACTGGTAGCAGGATTCATTGTAGTTAAAATGTCTAGCTTCGCCTTAAACCCTAATGTACGAGCTTAGCCAGAAGATTCTTCGCGTCTGGAGAGAGCGTGTTAGTCCACGAATCCTGCCGCTGTTGACCACTGTTCGTTTTATTGGTCTGCTGATTGCCGGGTTTTCTCTGTGGGGCTTTTACGAAATCGCTGAGGAAGTTCTGGAGCAAGAAACCCAGTCGATCGACACCCGGATCTTGCTGACGATTCGACAATGGCACACACCGTTCCTCGATCGCCTCATGGTGGTCATCACCAACCTTGGCAACCCATCCGTCCTGCTCATTGCTAGTTTGCTCTTGGCAGCCTGTTTGCTTTGGCGTAAGCAACGAGCCGAAACCGTAACGCTTGCCTTAGCCGCTATTGGTGCGCTAGGTCTCAACATCGTGCTGAAGAACCTGTTTGCTCGCGCCCGCCCAGAACTTTGGCAGCGTACAGTGGACGTTAATTTTTACAGCTTTCCCAGCGGTCATGCCATGATGTCGTTGGTTGTGTTTGGCATGATTGGCTACCTTCTGGCTGTTTATGCGCCGCGCTGGCGGGTTGCGATCGCCACAGGTACCGTCTTACTGGTCTGTGCGATCGGCTTTAGTCGTCTTTACTTTGGCGTACACTGGCCTACCGATATTGTTGCTGGCTATGCGGCTGGCACTGTCTGGCTCGTTGCCTGTATTCTCAGCCTGGAAATCTGGAAACGACGCTACCGACCCATGCCTAAGACCGGGCAACGAGCCTTGTCCTCAGCGACTAGCCGTAAGTAGGAGAAGGCAAGAGAGTTGTTGGTTTTTAGTTTTTAGAAAGAATCAGGAACGGCTTATGCACTAACAACCAACAACTAACAACCAACAACTCTCCTATGCCCGCTGCTGTCTCGCTACATAACGTTTACAAGACCTTTGACAAAATTCCCGTTGTCAACAATCTTTCCTTTGAGCTTCAGCCAGGGGAGATGTTTGGCTTGTTGGGTCCCAATGGCGCAGGTAAATCCACCACGATTCGCATGTTGACGACGCTGACGACGCCTTCTGAGGGGCAGATTCAGGTGGCAGGTTTTGATGTGGTACGCCAGCGATCGCAGGTCAAGCAGCAGATTGGCGTTGTCCTTCAGCAGATCAGCGTGGATAGCGATCTATCTGTCTGGGAGAACATGGAGTTTCACGGGCGGCTGCACCACATTCCCAATCCCCAGCGCCAGCAAGACATCGATCGCTGGCTGGAATACGTAGAACTGAGCGATCGGCGCGACGATCTGGCTAAAACACTTTCTGGCGGCATGAAGCGTCGATTGCAAATTGCGCGTGCCCTTCTGCATCAACCCAATGTCTTGTTTTTAGATGAGCCAACCGTCGGGCTAGATCCCCAAACCCGTCGTCGCCTTTGGGAAATCATCCGCGACTTAAATAAGCAAGGTATGACCATTTTGCTCACCACTCACTACATGGATGAGGTCGAGTATCTGTGCGATCGCATTGGCATTATGGACGCAGGCAAGCTCATTGAACTCGGCACCCTGCAAGATTTTCGTCAAAAGCACGGCGAAGGACTGGTGATGAAGCAAACCGACGATCGCTGGGACTACACCTTCTTTCCAACTCTTGATAACGCAAACGCCTACCTCAACCAGCAATCGGACAAAACTGGCATGATGGTAAGACCATCGAACCTGGAAGATATTTTTGTCGAACTCACAGGACGCAACCTGGACTGAAAAGGCGAAAGAGTTGAAAAGTATAAAGGCTAAAGGATGACGGCTAAAAAAGGAATGACAGCCTTTACCTCAATCAGCTAGACAATCTAATTTAAAGCCTTCTGCCCTCTGCCTTCTGCCTCCTGCCTTCTGCCTCCTCTCTCCTCACTATCCTTTCCCCATGTCTCGCCTCGCCAGTAAAATCGAAGCCATTCTGTACTTGAAAGCGCAGCCGTTGACCGTGGCGGAAATTGCGGAATTTGCGGCGTGCGATCGGGAAGCCGCTGAGGAAGGCTTGATTGAACTCATGGGAGAATACGCCCATCGTGATAGTGCGCTGGAAGTGGCAGAAACCGCTAACGGCTATACATTACAGCTACGCGAAACGTTTCATCATCTGGTACAAACATTGGTGCCTGCGGATTTGGGACTGGGGGCACTGCGGACACTAGCGGCGATCGCCCTTAGAGGTCCGATTTCACAAACAGAGCTGGTTGAATTGCGCGGGTCTGGAGCCTACCAGCATGTACCAGAACTGGTGGAGCTTGGTTTTGTCCGCAAACGCCGACAATCAGATGGACGCTCCTACTGGCTACAGGTGACGAACAAATTTCATCAATACTTTCAAATGAACCAACTCCCGCAGGAATTTGAGCAACACATCAAAGCAAAGTCTTGAGTAGAAAGGGATGAGGGATGAAGAAGGGATGAGGGATGAAGGATGAAAACTGAAAAAGAAGGCAGGAGGCAGAGGGCAGAGAGCAGAAGGCAGGAGGAAGTACGGAGGAGGGAGAAGGGGTGAGTAGAAAGGGAGGGGGGATGAAGGGTGAGGGATGAAAGTTGCCCTTTGCCCCGTGTGTGGTACAGATGCAATCGCGGTGCGCTAAAGCCAACTCACGACCGTAATTCCTCTGAATCAGGAGTGCCAGGTTTGCCTCATGACTATGAAGTTACGGGTTGCAGTTATGGCGAGAAGTGTCAGAATGGGTGGAAACGGATATCAATCTACACATGGTTTTTAACCCTGACAGCGCGAATTTCCTTGGTGCCGACGTTGAAGAACACGAGTCGAATGAATTGCTGAAGTATCTTCAGCATCAGCCACCTGAAATCATCGCTCAGGTAGCAAAATTGGTTACACCCGATGTCAAGCAAATTATTTCGCACAACGTCCAGGGATTGCTGGGTATGTTGCCGTCGGAAGCCTTCAATGTCAAAATTACGACCGATCGTGACAACCTGGCTGGGTTGCTAGCCTCTGCCATGATGACAGGCTACTTTCTCCGCCAAATGGAGCAACGGATGGAAATGGAAGATTTGCTAGATGGTTCCTTCTCCATCCCACCAGACTGTTCCGATCGCCCATAGCGTCCTATTCTATTGTCTCTGCCACTACCACTCACTCATCCCAGTCGCCTGCAAACCCCTCACAGCGGCTACCACTGGGATGGTCGCGATCGCCGCTTCTTTGAAGGCTGGTACTACCGCGTCACCTTACCCGATTGTGGTCAGACGTTTGCCTTCATGTACTCGATCGAAGACCCGATCGGTGGTCAGCCCTACAGTGGTGGTGCCGCTCAAATCCTGGGTCCCCATGATGAATATCTGTGCCGCACGTTTCCAGATGTCACCACCTTCTGGGCATGGAAACACGCATTGGGGTTAGGACATTGGGGGAAGGTGAGAGAGGAGAGAGGGGAGAGGGGAGAGGAGGCAGCAGGCAGGCAGGAGGCAGAGGGCAGAGGGCAGAAGGCAGAAGGCAGAAGTGGCTCACCCCTTACCCCTTACCCTTTACCCCTTACCCCTTACCCCTTACCCCTCACCCCTTACTCCTCACTCCTCACTCCTAATTGCCTCCCGCCAGAGCACTTCACCCAGCACATCCAGGAAGGCTATCAGGCAACGGCAACCTGGCATCAGGGGATGCTGCATGAACCGTCGGGAGCTTCAGCACGGTGGGAATATCGCATTCAACCTGTGTATGGTTGGGGTCATGCCGATCGACTTCAACAATCGACAGCGGGATGGCTTTCATCGCTGCAAATTTTTGAACCGGGCTGGCAGATTTTGATGGCGCACGGGCTGGCGACGGGCTGGATTGAGTGGAATGGCGATCGCTACACCTTTGACAATGCGCCAGCCTATAGCGAAAAAAATTGGGGGGGCGCGTTTCCGCAAAAGTGGTTCTGGCTGAACTGTAATAGTTTTGAAGGGGAGCCAGATTTGTCGCTGACAGCAGGCGGTGGTCGTCGGGGCGTGCTGTGGTGGATGGAGTCGGTGGCGATGATTGGGGTACATTATCGCGGTACGTTCTACGAGTTTGCGCCCTGGAATGCTCAGGTGCATTGGGAGATTCACCCCTGGGGCAATTGGCGCATGTGGGCAGAAACCAGCCAGCTTACGGTTGAGTTAACGGGCACGACCGATCGTCCGGGCACCCCGTTACGCGCTCCCACAGCAAACGGTTTGGTCTTTGCCTGCCGGGATACTATGCTGGGGAACATCACGCTACGATTGCACGATCGCCGGCATCACACCCTTCTACTAGAGGCATACAGCGATCGTGGTGGGCTAGAAACAGGTGGCGCACCCTGGGATGATGTTTGGCAAAGTGTTTGAGGCTAAAGGTATCTACTTCCCACTTTTGCCTCGCTCTAGCCTTTAGTGACAGCGAGACGTTAGCATGGTCACGACCTTTGGAAGCGATCGCCCATGAACTTATCGGCTGGCACCGCGCTACAACAAGGCAAGTACGTCATCAATAGCTCTTTAGCTCAAAGCGCTTTGGGACTTACCTTTAGGGCGACTCAAGCTCGGTCGCACCAGCCAGTTGTGCTGCAAACACTCCAGGTTCAGCCGCAGGCGGATAGTGCCCATCTCAAACGTCGCTTTATCGAGGAGGCGCAGCGATTGGCGCAATGCCAGCACCCCGGTCTGGTGCGCGTGATGGATATCTTCGAGGAAGGTGGGCTACCGTTTGCTGTGATGGATGATGTGGCAGGGCAACCGCTGACAGAACGGGTGCGATCGCGGGGCGCACTACCAGAAACAGAGGCAGTGCAATACATGCGTCAGGTTGGTTCGGCGCTCAGTGTGCTGCATCGTCAAGGTTTGCTACATCGGGATATTGCGCCAGAACACTTAATTCGTCCCAAAGGTGCGCCCTTTGTGGTACTGGTTGGTCTTAATCTGACGCATGGTGCCGTGCTGGGTGTACCAGACAGTGCAGAAGAGGCTTCTCCCTATGCAGCGCCTGAGCAGCATCAGCGACAGGTCAATCTGACCCCAGCAACAGATTTGTATGGGCTTGCTGCAACGCTGTACTTTTTAGTCACGGGGCAGGAGCCGATCGCTTCTCCACGCCTCACTCAAACATCCTTACGCTCACCACGCCAACTGCAACCGCAGCTCAGCACTGAAATTGAACAAGCCATTTTGAGCGGTATGGCACTCAACGCACAGGAACGCCCACAGACGGTAGCTGGCTGGTTAGCGCTGTTGCCAAACGGTCATTCGGTACCTGGGGAGCAGGGAAGCCCTCACGCAACCGAACACCCTCGATCGGCGATCAAGCTGCCCAATCCCACTGCGTTACCCAATGGCGCTAGCCCTCCCACGGCTCCTCCTGCGCCTGCTAACCCAACGATACCTGTTGCACTGACCACGCACACAACTGCACCGCCAACCCGTCCGCCAATGGTTCTACCTGTGGCAACAGCTAAAAGTCGCTTGCCCAAGGCGCTGTTGCTCACAGCAGCCATCGCGATCGCGGGCGGCGCAGGCTTGGGGCTGGCACTACGTTTGAGTGCGGCTCATGGCATTGGTCCGACGTTCTTTCAAACCCAGCAAGATTTTCCACCTGTAAAGAACTGGCCGCTCCAAGCCTCCCCTGCGGCTCTCTCTACGGCACCGCCCCCACCTGAACCACTGCCCTTGCGAAGTTTTGCACCTGAACCGCTGCCCAGAGTTAAGTTTTCGCCCAGTGCATCACCAACGCCTCTAACGCCGGAACCATCACCTAGCGCGACGATAGAACCCAGCCCAGAACCGACTCCCAGCTCAACCATCCCCAGTGCTCAGCCTTCGCCGCCACTTAATCTGGCTCCGTCACCAGCACTGTCTCCACGACCAATTCCTTCTGTGCAGGCTCCTGCTGATACTCAAGGGTTACAGCGGTTATGGCCCTGAAGCCTCTAAGTTCGGTCAAACGGTGAGCTAAGAAGAATGCCCTGAGGATGCGCTGCCTTACCAGTGCTGCCACTTCCCCGGCTAACCTCCATCTCCACTAAGATAGACACAGCGCTGTCGTTGGCCAGGACGTGAGATAAACCATGTTTGAAACGCTGCAAACTCAGCTTTACGAGTTAGAACACTTTGCAAATGCACTGGTGAGCAGTCAACTGGCGCATCTAACACCAGCCAGTGTGGGCATTATTTTTGTGGCAGGGCTGCTGACGAGCCTTACGCCCTGTATGCTGTCAATGCTGCCCATTACGATCGGCTATATTGGCGGCTACGAAACGCAAACGCGGCTACAGGCGGCAGCGCAGTCTACCTGGTTTGCGCTGGGATTGGCGACGACGCTGGCGGGGTTGGGCATTGTCGCAGCCGTTGTGGGCAAGATTTATGGTCAGATTGGGCTGGGGTTGCCGATCGTCGTGAGCGCGATCGCCATTCTCATGGGGCTAAACCTGCTGGAAGCCTTGCCGTTGAGACTACCTTCATTGGGAGGGATGGAGTGGATTTCTAAAGACCTGCCGATCGGAGTGCGTGCCTACCTAATTGGGCTGACGTTTGGACTGGTCGCCTCTCCTTGCAGCACCCCTGTTTTGGCAAGCATTCTCGCCTGGATCTCCGCGACAAAAGATCCAGTCTTAGGCAGTGTGTTGCTGCTGTCATATACCGTCGGCTATGCAGCACCGCTGGTGCTGGCGGGAACATTTACAGCCTCCATTAAGAAACTGCTGGAACTCCGCCGCTGGTCGGGTTGGATTACGCCAGCGAGCGGCGCACTCTTAGTTGGCTTTGGTGTCTTTTCTCTCCTGACCAGGGTTATTAGTTTTTAGTCATTGATGGTTAGAGTCTAGACTAAAGCCTCTGAGGGTTAAGCGCTACGTGAGTCACGATGCCCGATCTTTGATTAAAACTTTCGAGGTTTGCGTTAGTCCTAATACCAGTTCTCGTTAAAGATGCACAGAATGTAGGTTGGGTAGAACAGCGTGAAACCCAACAATGGCTGGGTTTTGTTGGGTTTCGTTAGACTCAACCCAACCTACAGTTAGATGCAAGTTCACATAGAATTGGTGTAAGGCGCTTTCCACAAAAGAAATTACCCAAGCTAGTGCGGGCATCTTGCCCGCGTCGCCAGCGAGACAGTGATGTATACGTTTCTACAGTGGTTGTTCACGTTGCTTAAATCCAACCGTGGCGAGGCGGTTTGATGTCGTTGAGGTAGTAATTACCAACCGCAAAGTACTTCCACCGCGATGGATCGTGAACGGTATGGGCACGGGCGTTGCGCCAGTGACGATCGAGATTCAACTCTTGCAATGTAGATTTGGTGCCGCACACTTCAAAGAAGGCGTTGGTAATGAAAATAGCGGCTTCTTCGCCCATTGCTTTTGATTCGGCAACCGCGATCGAGGCAGCCGCAACGGTTGTTTCATTCATGTCGGCAAAGGCGCGATCGAGAAAACTCCCGGCACGGCTCAAGATCGCTTCTGCCGCATGGAATTTCAAGGACATTTCACCAATTTTGTGAATGAGTAGCGGGTCTTCGTAAGCATACTCAACGCCGCTATCAATCCAGGGACGCGGGTTTTGACGCACGAACTGGATCGTCTCCTTAAGCGCAGCACCCGCAATACCCACATCCACCGCTGCGTGCATCACCTGCGAGTATGCGCCCATCGTTGTGGGTCGCTCGAAGGCGAGGTAGTGGGGCAACACATGCTCTGCTTTCACAGCCACGTCCTTAAAAACAGTCGTGCCGCTGCCTGTGCCTTTTTGCCCAAAACACGACCAGTCATCGATTACGGTAACCCCTTCAGCATGGCGCTCCACATGAGCGATCGACGTTCGTCCCTCTCCCGCTGCCTCATCCACACACAAAATGGGAATCCAGTGGGCAAAGAGCGCACCTGTTGAGTAGAACTTTTGCCCGTTAAGGACGTAATCTGACCCCGATCGCACAAGCCGCGTTTTCAAGTCCGCCACATTCTTGGTGCCCCGCTCTGAGAAAGCGTTACCAAACCGTCCCCCTTTCAGCACAATGTCATAGAAAAAGCGCTTTTGTTCTTCGGTGCCGTCCAGTCGTAGCGCTTCCACCGAGTACAGATGGTTTTGGGGCAGTTGTCCCAGGCTAGAATCGCCCTCTGACAGAATTTTGAGCACCTCAACCAGCGTGACGTTTGAGACACCAGCACCACCGTACTCCTTGGGCACAGTGATCGCCAGCAAACCGCTTTCGGACAGCCTTTCCACTTCGTCGTAGGGCAAGCGCCGCTCTTTGTCACGATCAGACGACTGCTGGGCAAATTCGGCCGCAAGCGACTGTGCCACCGCGATCGCCTCATCATCGCTGCGAATTACCTGCGCTACCTGAGCATTTTTAAGTGCAAACGTCATCCTAAACCTGCCTTTGAAGAAGTTGTTAGTTGTTGGTTGTTGGTTGTTAGAGAAGAGTGGGGAGTAGGGAGTAGGGAGTAGGGAGTGGGGCTAAAGAATGAAGCTTTGAGTACGCGCTGTCCGCTAACCCTTGACTTCTGGCTTCTTCTAACAACCAAAAACTAAAAACCAAAAACTCCCTTGCCTTCTGCCTCCTGCCTTCTGCCTCCTGCCTTCTACCTTCCTGAATCGCTAAAGCCGAATCTCTCTCTTAAATAACGCTTTGGGCAGCAAGCCATGAACGCCTTTTTGGGGGCTGTTGACGACCTGGGTAATTCTAAAGTTGACTGCCAGACTGCACAGGCAATAGGCTTCTGTTTCGGTGATGCCTGCGTAGACTTTGAGGAAGTCAACCATGTTGTGCAGCGCGAGTTGAAGGGCATCGTCCAGGGTTGTGGCAAAGCCAGTGGTGATGAAGTCGGTAAGGGTTTCGGCGATCGGCCCATTCAACCGCATGTCTTTACGAAGGATTAATTCAACAGTGCCATTCATGGAGGTTTCGATCGCGGTGCCGCAGACTTCGCCATCACCTTGAGCAGAGTGCCCATCACCAATGGAAAACAACGCTCCTGGTAGAAAGACGGGTAAGAAGACGCGTGAACCTGCTTGGAGTTCGGGGTTATCGATGTTGCCACCGTAGGCACCGGGCGGAATGGAGTTGCGCGTAGCGGCAGTGGCAACGCCCAGGATGCCAAAGAAGGGACGAATCGGAATTTGGATGCCGCTACCTTCAGGAAATTCAGCCAGGTTCTTGTCTAAGTCCAGGTGAATAAAGCGGAGATGCCCTTCACCAAAGCGATCGGTCAGCGCGCCCCAGCCTGGACGAATGGCGTTGAAGCCAACTGGCACACTGGGTTGAACGGAGTGCAATGTGATCTCAAGCACATCGCCAGGTTCAGCATCGCGGATGAAAATAGGCCCCGTCAGCAAATGAGGACCACCGCCCACTCGACGTTCGGCGGGTAGCTTGTGGCAGATTTCGAGAAACTCAGGCGGCAAAAACGCTTTGGGTGCCTGTTCCCAGATGTTGTAGCCGGAGTAGGTTTCTACGTCGATTACGTCACCGGAGTCGATCGTCAAGGCAGGGGGCAGATCAGGCGAGAACCCGCCGAAATGAACCGTTTCACACGTTGCTTTGAGGAGGTGATGCGCCATGAGATGGGGAGTCGGGAGTCGGGAGTCGGGAAGAGTTTTAAGTTAGTTTGACCACTGACAATACCTTTAGCCTTTAGCCTTTAGTACTAACGGTCAATAGCTGCTGCATTTTGGTGGCAACGATCGCCAGCGGCTCGGTGCTGCGATGGGTGCGGCTGAGTAACAGGGCACCTTCAACCGCTGCCCAAATGAAAATCGTCCAGGCTTGAGCATCCCCTGCGGTAAACCCTGCTGCCAGCAACTGTTTCTCTACCAACGCAATCCAGGCAGCGTAGACCTGTTCGCACGCCTGACGCAGGCGATCGCTCGTCGCAGCGGTTTCCATCGCCACGGTTGCTACGGGACATCCTTTCCGAAAGTCGGAGTCTTCCAGCTCCTGGGCAAGCAGGTGGGCAAAGGCGGCGATCGCGGCTCCAACGGTTTCGCTTGTCTGCAACGTGGCTTCAATTTTGTGACCGATCGCCTCTCCAGCCGCCAAGATCGATGCGATCGCCAGTTCCTCTTTACCACCAGGAAAGTGAAAATAGAGCGAGCCTTTGGGCGTAGCGCTTGCCTGAATGATTTGATTTAGCCCCGTTGCATGGTAGCCCTGCTGCTCCAACAAGGCAGTGGTTGCGGTCATCATACGGGCTTTTGTGTTGGTCGCAGAATGGTTCATAGCTAGACACTATACAGACTGGTCTAGAGATTGGCAAGGAGATGCTTGGCATTACATTCACCGCTTGCTTGCCATTTGAGGTTCACTGTGCCACACTCTTTCCCAGTTTCAGACTTTCTCTAGTTTCAGAACGTCAGGCTGCGATCGGGTGGTGGTTCGATCAAGCGTTTGGGCTTTCTATGAAGGTCTGTAGTGGGTGTAGGGGCGATCGCTGTCAGATTGAGAGAAGACAACGGTTGAGCCAGCGGTTCCAGTGAACATACTACGAGAGGCAATGGCTATGAGAAGGTATGACGATCTCTTTCATCCGATCGGCTCGTTGAATCGCCGGGGCTTTTTACGCGGTTGCTGCATCGCTTCGTTGGCGTTCATTGCCAGTACAAGCTGTAGCCGCAAAGACGAGCCAACTACTGGCACATCCCAACCGTCAACGTCTGCCAGTCCAGGTGGTAAAACAACGCTACGAGTCGGTCACTTGCCCGCAGGCTGCGTCTCACACTTACTGCTGGCAAACAAGCGGGGATTATTTAAAGAAGCAGGGCTAAATGTGGAACTGACCCAGTTCAACGGACCGGGTGAAAACCTGCAAGCCTTAGTGGGGGGGGCGCGAGATGTCATCCACAATCCCTGGACGAATACGGTTGCTGCCTTTGCAAAAGGCACTGACAAGCTGCGAATCATCAGTGGCTCTGGTAAAGGCGGCATTGAACTCGTTTCGCGGAAGGGATCGGTGAAAACGCTGGATGAGTTGGCAAAAGCAGCTAACAAAGGGCTGAAGATTGGGACACTCCAGCTTGACACGCTGGAACTGGTTGTCTTTGGTCACTTGAAAAAGTTGGGCGTAGATTACTCTGGCTACAAAATGACCTTCTTCCCCAGCATGGTTGGTATGGGCGAGGCGTTGATTCAGAATGCGGTCGATGTTTGCTCCCTGGCACAGCCCTACGCGCAAAGCGTGGTCGCAAAATCGGGCGGCACCTATTTGGGCGACTCGAATGGTGCCTGGGGGCCAGAGGCATCCGATTGTGTCATTAGCTCTACCAGCGATTTCATCAAGAAAGAGCCGAACCTGGTGGCAGACTATTTAGCCGTGCTGCGGAAGTCGGCGGCTTTGCTGAATAGCGATTACAAGTCTGCGATCGCCGATCTGGTGCCTGTTTACGGTTCAACTGAAGATGTGCTGTCAGTCGCGCTGAAGCGTCAGGTGCCCCAGCCAGTTCTCGATAAAGCAGGGCTGCAAAGTCTGAAAAACGGTGTTGGCTATCTTGCCGACTTGGGCTACCTAAAGAAAGACCAGACCAATCTTTTGGATGCGGTTTTTGATGGGTCAGCGCAGGAGAAGGCCTTGCAAGCTGCCTGATTGCTAGATTCCATCTTGTAGGCTTGTAAACGCGTAGGCTTGTGAACGCTGATGCAACACACAAACCAGACTGAGAGCCAATCTAACCTCGTGTTGCCGATCGCCAAAGCCGCAAAACGTCGTAGGGGTTGGCGGCAACGGCTATTGTCGAGTCTGTCGTTTCTAGCTGGCTGGCTGGTGCTGGCACTGGGCTGGGAATTGGGTGCGGCTACAGGCGTTTTGAACCGCGATATTCTGCCGCCCCCCAGCGTTGTGATCCCCTACCTGATTCAAGGGCCGGGATCGGCAGGCATCGGATCACAGCAGGTGAGCTATGGTGAAGCGATCGTTCGCACACTTTTTCGCGTGGCAACGGGCTTAGGCTTGGGGCTCCTGGCAGCCGTTCCGCTGGGCACCTTAATTGCCAGCGTGCCGTTGGTGCGACAGTTTGTGATGCCGCTGGTGCAGACGATCGCGCCCATTGCTCCCGTTGCGTGGGTTCCCGTGGCGATCGCCCTGATTGGCATTGGCGACCAGTCCGCCATTTTTGTCGTATTCATGGGCATCTTTGCGGTGATGACGCTAGCCACTGCTGCCGCGATCGCCAGCGTCCCAGATGAGTTGATCAAAACGGCGAAAAGTCTGGGTGTGAAAGGAGCGCAACTCTGGCTGTGGGTCGTGCTGCCTGCGGTTGCGCCCAGTCTGCTGACGATCGTCCGCATCAACTTTTTTGCGGCGTGGATGGCAGTGCTGGCGGGTGAGATGGCAGGCATCAATTCGGGACTGGGTGCCCTGATTATTCTGGGACAGCAGCAGTTCAACATGAAGTTGGTGATGGTCGGCATTATTACCATCGGGGTAATTGGGTTTGTGATCGATCGCCTCATGCTGGTCTTGCAACAGCGCTTGCTCTGGTGGGATCGCGTGCGTACAACTGGAGACACCCGTGGCTGAACTGCGTTTTGACGGCATCTCAAAGGCATATCAGGGACGGTTGGCGATCGCGGATGTCAGTCTCACCGTGCCCTCTGGTTCCTTTACAGTCTTCATTGGTCCATCAGGCTGCGGTAAAACCACGCTCCTCGAAATTGCGGCGGCTCTCATTCCAGCCAGTAGTGGACAGGTTTCACTGGCGGGACGCGCGATCACCAAACCAGGACCCGAAACCGCGATCGTCTTTCAACACCACAATCTGTTTGAGTGGCTCACTGTGCGCGACAACGTTGCCTTTGGGCTACGCGCTCAAGGCGTAAAACGGTCAGAACGCCGACTCCGCGCCAGCAAACTATTAGCAGATGTGGGTCTCATTGAGCACGCCAACAAGCTCCCCCGCGAACTCAGTGGCGGGATGCGTCAACGAGTGGCGATCGCCCGCTCCCTGGTGCTTAACCCCCAAGTGCTGCTGATGGACGAACCCTTCTCCTCCCTTGATTACCAGACCCGCAGAGTGATGCAGCGCTACTTGCTGACGTTGTGGCATCACGCCAAAGCAACGGTTGTGATGGTCACGCATGACCTGGACGAAGCGCTCGCCCTCGCCGATCAAGTCGTGCTTTTTTCGGGCAGTCCCGGTCGCATCCTAGAGGTCGTTGATCTGCCGCTAGAACGCCCTCGCAGTCCCGAAGATCCGCAGCTAAGAGAGATCCGATCGCACCTGCGTCAACACCTGGAACAAGAAGTCGCTCTGGGTGAATTCACCGCTGCCGAGTTAGCAACCTTCGATCGCGAAGGCATGACGGCAGATTTGTAAGAAGGCAGGAGGCAGAAGGCAAAGGAGTTTTTGGTTGTTAGTTTTTAGTTTTTAGAAGGAGTCAGAAGGCAGGAGTTAGCGGACAGCGCGCACTCAAAGCTTCATCCTTTAACCCGCCTCCCTACTGCCCACTCCCGATTCCCACTCTTCTCTAACAACCAACAACTCCCCCAACTCAAAACTTTCATCCCTCATCCCTCATCCTTCATCTTTTAGCCTTTATCCTTTAGCCTTCATCCCTCCCCCATGCTCGAACACATCACCCTCCCAAACAACCTCCTTCCTCCCCCCGCCCCCTACTCCCATGCCGTAAGAGCGGGTGATTTTTTGTTTGTGACGGGTCAACTGGCTGAAGATCCCATCACGGGTGAGATCAGTCGGGGATCGCTCACAGAGCAGACCAAACAGGTCATGGAAAATCTGAAGTTGGTGTTAGACCATGCTCAATCGGGCTTCGATCGCGTAGTCATGGCACGCCTATTCATCACCGATTTTCGAGACTACGAGGCGGTGAATGCGGTCTATTCATCCTACTTCAGTACCGATCGCCTGCCCTGCCGAACGACGGTGGGTGTGCTTGGTCTGGCGGGTCAAGGGGATGTTGAGATTGATTTGATTGTTTACTGCGGCGATTGAACACAGTCACGCTAACCAAACTCACGCTATCAAACTCACGCTATCAAATGTCCTCGCGCTCCGGGTAGAGAGCCGCTCATCATGGGAAGACTAAGACGAACCTTCAGTGAGAAAAGCCTCTAAGGGCTTGGAGTAATTAGTCGTTGGTGTTAGTTTTTAGCGTGTTGCCCTGCCGCAGACCAATCACTAACCACTAAAGACTTAACAATGACTCAGCACACTGAATGACTATCAGGCTGCTTGCCAATTAGCGTGAAGAAACATTTTGAGCGTACAAGGCATGACAGGTAAACATCGATCTTCTTCGCCAGAGGCAACGGTCAAGGTGGGTCTTTTGCATTCCCTGGAAGGACCGTGGGCGATCGGCGAAATTGCGCTGAAAGATGCCGAACTGATGGCGATCGCGGAGATCAATCAGGCAGGTGGTGTGCTGGGTAAACTCATCGAGCCTGTGGTTGAAGATGGTGCGTCGGAGCCAGCAATCTTTGAGGCAAAAGCCCGCAAACTGATTCAAACCGATCGCGTGGCAACCATCTTTGGCTGCTGGGCATCGACCGTTCGCAAAACGCTTTTGCCCAGACTGGAGCAACTAAACGCCTTACTCTGGTATCCCGTGCAGTACGAAGGGCTGGAGTGCTCTAAAAATATTTTCTATACGGGCGTTTGTGCGAATCAGCAAATTGAACCCGCCGTCCGCTGGCTCCTCGAACACAAAGGCAACCGGTTTTACCTGGTTGGGTCAGATATTGTCTTTTCTCGCACCTGCAACAAAATTATTAAAGCCAAACTGAGGCGAATCGGTGGAGAGGTGCTGGGCGAAAACTACGTTCCGGTTGGTGGGATGCGGTTTGAGGCGATCGTGGCGCAGATCAAACAAGCGAAACCCGATGTTGTGTTCAGTACCGTCAATAGTGACAGCAACCTGGGCTTTTACCAGCAGTACCGCGATGCTGGCATCACACCAAACGAAATTCCCATTCTGGCAGTGAGCGTTACCGAAGAGGAAGTGCGTCAGATTGGCGGCGAGGTTGTCGCGGGTCACTATGCCGCTCACAGCTACTTTCAAAGCCTCGATACGCCTCAAAATCACGCCTTCGTTCAGAACTTCAAGGCGATGTACGGAGCCGATCGCGTGACGTGCGATCCAGTCGAGTCTGCCTATGTGCATGTGTATCTGTGGAAGCAGGCAGTGGAGGCGGCTCAGTCGTTTGCGGTCGATCGCGTGCGTGCCGCTGCCTATGGGCAGGTGCTGCAAACCCCTGCCGGTATCGTGCGGGTCGAACAAAACCAGCATCTCTGGAAGCCGTGTCGCATTGGTAAAGTGTTGCCCAACGGACAATTTGCACTCGTTGATACTAATGATGACCTGGTGAAACCTCAACCCTGGCTGGGTATCGATGATGTTGAGTTTCCGACCGCAGAACTGGTGATTGACATGCTGGCAGAGGCATCTCAAGCCATTCAGTATAGCTGCCAGCTTGAGCAAAAATCGCGTGAACTCATGGAGGCAAACCAGCATCTCCAGGCATTATCCCAACGAGTAGAACTCCTCAAGCGCAATATTTCCAACCAGATCCGCAGTTCTCTGGAACTGGACACCATTTTAAGCACAGCGGTTAGGGAAATTCGCAACTTGCTTCAGGTCGATCGCTGCAAATTTCTGTGGTGTCAGGCTGATGTCAACCCCGTTCAGTTTGAACTCAGCCACGAAGACTCTGATCCAACCGCACTCGATCGGCTCATCCATCAACCGATTCTAGAAGTGCAGGGATTGAGTGAAGCGGTTTTTCAATCCACCATTCTGCGAATCGATAATATTGCAACGGATAAACAGCTCGATCAGCCGAGCGTTGAGCGTCTCCAATCCTTTGGTTTCCACTCGCTTCTGGCAGTTTCCATTCGTACCCGTTCTGGTCGCCTGGGTGTGATTGTTTGTGAGCACGCCAGTGAGGTTCGCCCCTGGGGTAGCCACGAGGTGGAACTGCTGCGCGATGTAGCAGATCAACTTGCGATCGCCATTGACCAGGCAGAACTGTATGCTCAGGCTCGTGCGGCGGCGCTCCAATCGCAAACCCAGGCAGAGCAGCTTCAACAGACGTTAAATGAGTTAAAAAAGACGCAAACACAGCTCGTTCAAACCGAAAAAATGTCCAGTCTAGGGCAACTGGTCGCGGGCATTGCCCATGAAATTAATAATCCCGTCAACTTTATTCATGGCAATCTCCTGCACGCCAATCAATACATTCACGATTTGCTGGGGCTGGTACAGCTTTATCAACATCAATTTCCCGATCCCGGAACTAAAATTCAAACAGAGAGCGAGGCGATCGACCTTGACTTCTTGCAAGAAGATCTCCCTAAATTATTATCTTCTATGCAGGTAGGAGCCGATCGCATTCGTGAAATTGTGTGTTCCCTCCGCGTGTTCTCACGACTCGACGAAGCCGAAATGAAAGCAGTTGATATTCACGAAGGCATCGATAGCACCTTGATGATTTTGCATAGCCGCATGAAGGCGAGATCCGATGCTCCCGGCATTCAAGTCATCAAAGAATATGGAGAGTTGCCGCTGATTGAATGTTACCCAGGGCAGCTCAATCAAGTGTTTATGAATTTGATTGCAAATGCGATCGATGCCTTAGAAGAACACCAAATAAAACTTGCCCAGGCGACCGAAAATGCCAACCCGTTTAAGCCAATCATTCACATTTATACAAAAGTTTTGAATCCACAATGGATCGCCATTTATATTTCTGATAATGGACCGGGAATACCAGCAGCCGTACAAAAACGCTTATTCGATCCATTCTTTACAACAAAAGCAGTGGGTAAAGGCACCGGGTTAGGGTTATCCATCAGCTACCAGGTTGTCACCGAAAAGCACGGTGGCACACTGCAATGCTTTTCAGTGCCAGAGTTGGGCACAAAGTTTGTGGTTGAAGTGCCCATTCAGCAGAAAATTAAGCTTGTAACCTGATTAATGGGGACGATGGGTGCATGAGTCTGCTGAGACCTGTAAAGCCTGGTTAAATTTCTCATGCGTTGCGTAATATGGCTAAAAACAATCGAATGACCGATGCAACCTTGATAAGTTGTTGCCGCGATCGAGCCTGTTGCCGTTGTAGAAAATTTCAATGGCTATAGAATCGAGCGAATTCAACGGAGAAGCTAACATTTAGGGTCAGCAGTATCACAATTTCTTTGGTGGACACACAATTTTCTGATCTGTTTTCTAAAAAACACTATGGCATTTAAAAAATCGCTGCGTCAGCTTAAGGCTGAATGGGTGTCAGTAGAAAATTTTCTGCCCTTTGGTCAACTAATTCATGCGATTCCAGATGGTCAGCCTTTTAATGCTGGTGATGCTCAACTGAAGCTTGATGCCGGCATACCTCGCTTCTACATCATGCGACTGCCTCACAAAGGGCGTAAATTCTCTGTGATCACTCGCCATCATCAATGCACTCAGTGTTTAGGTTCGCTAGAAGGAAAGAGTTGGCTTATTGCAGTAGCACCGCCCACCGCCATATCTTCAAGCCCTAACTTGAATGACCTCAAAGCCTTTTGGATTCCTGGCAACTGCTTGATCAATTTATACCCAGGCACCTGGCACGCTGGACCTTTTTTTGATCATGATTCAGTTGATTTTTACAACCTTGAACTGAGTGATACAAATATCGTTGATCATGATTCTTACCACTTTGGTAAGTCAGAAGCACTTGAGATAGAAATTGTTTGACACAGATTGTTCTTTAGTTCCCAATTCTAAGGGGATATTGAGGCTGACGGCTTTTAGGAATGTTCTTGATTTGGCTCCAATTGTTGAGGAACGATCGCACGTCAATCTCATAGCCTTGAGTTTTATGCATTGGTGCGGCTTGCAGGAGGGGCGATCGCCTTCTCGACACGCTGATGCTGGGGTTGCGATTAGCAGAAGGTTTGAGTATTGTAGCCCTCATTGAGCAACTTGGGCATCCGCTGTGGGCGCGTGTTTGGACTTGTCTACAGCCGTTCTGTGCTCAATGGTTGGGTGGTGTCTGAGCAGCCGATCGACCTGACGGATCTTCCACCGACATACTCACTGCTGGATGCTTGCGATTAACCGATCCAGAAGGCTTTTTGTTCTCCAATGTGATGCTGATTGCACTCTTTGAAACATTGGATAGTTGAAGCACTTGCAACAGGTGTTTCCCAAAATAAGATGCTCGGTCGAAGCAGAACGACCCCGTTTACCCGTCGCTAGAGCCTCTAGAACTCAACGAAGAGAATTTGTAGCTGTAACCATGCTTCTCTTGCTGCTTTGCCGCCAGAAGATTCATCAAGACATTAGCAGCTTCAGAACAACTGTAGGGCGACCAGACAGGATACTCTTGGTTTGCAACAAAGAAGTTTGCATCTTCTTCTTTGACCAGTTCTGTTGCCAAAAACTGCATCAGCCGAAGCTTGTCAATTTTTGGAAGCGTCTGGATTTGTAACATGAGTTCAGTTAACGGCATTGGGAAATGTCCTCGTTTGAGGTTTAACGGTGAAGTTGTGCGGTGGCAAATGACCTTGAGCCTTATACCGTCTGCACCAACGCAGTGTTAGCTGTCGCCATTACGTTCGATCTCACGCTCAACAATCTCTTTGACAAACTCAGGCAGTTCCTTTTCTCCGCTAACAGCCCTTTGCTTGAGCCTTTCATAAATCTCAATGTCATCACCTTCCCAGAGCAGATCTATTCTTCTGACCTGTCGCATTGCGATATGCTGATAGCTTTCTGGATACGCCCAGTAACAGGATAAGCAAATCGACTTATCTTTAATACTGTTCCAGTTTTCACAATGTTCGCATGACCACGATTTAGCCCGATTAGCAGAGCCACAAAGCAACATAAAGTTTTCTGGGGCTAGATCTGGCTCACCATCAACTTCAAAAGGAACACGATGATCAATTTGCAGTTCGCGTTCATCTACCTCTTCGAGATAAATAAAACACTTGCATCCGTATCTGCCAGTCAGTGCCTCTTTAATCTGTTTAGATAAGCCTGTTCTCCCAGAAAAACGAGTGAATCTTGCTTTACTAATATCTCCAAATCGATACGCAGCTATTTTCCTACCGTCACTTCCGTTAACACGAAAAGTCTCTAACGGGATACCATTTTCTCTAACATCTCTAGCTGCTCTTGGAGGATGGTTATAACCGTAGGTTTCTTTCAACTCCTCAGTTGTAATAAATCCGTGCTGCAAGATGTGATCAATGACTGCCTTCGGTCTCTTGGCTGTTACGGAGCGGCAAAGCTCCAAAAAGTCATCGGGTAGCTGCTGCAAATTCTCCATGCTTTTCCAAGAGGGTTAGCTGCTTTGGTTTCTTGCCAATATAGCTGAGATCCCCAATTTGAGTATTCGTCAAACCTCTGGATAAACTTGGCGACAAGTACAATGACTCAATCGTGGTTTCTTCCTTGCCAAGTAATGTAGATTGTGAAGACCTGCCAACTTCGATTTCAATTTTTTCAAGATTTAAGCTCTTAGGAAGAACCTTGCCAAATGTCTTGTCGCCCAACTTGCCATCATAACTGATAGCAAATTTAGCTCCTTTTCGATTCAACTGTTCAAGAGCTAACACGAAATCATCGAAATCTATCCCAGACAGATATCTTGAATCTCTATTTCCGCATACACCTTGATATGGAGGATCCATATAGATGAAATCATCATCCTCGATTTGCTCTAATACTTCTCGATAATCCAAGCTAGTAAACTTACATTTGCCTTTAAGCAGACTGGATACACCTGCTATATTTCTTTTCATCGTCTCAGGTCGTGTTCCTTTGCGTCTTTTATCTGGGCTTTGGTTGAACAATCCTTCAGAGTTATAGCGAACTGAACCTTTAACACATCTTGCTAACAAATAAAGAAGTGGCTTTGGATCACTAGTCTCATTAAATCTTGACCTGACTTCAAAGTAATGGGTTACAGAATTAGTGTGTTGAGCATTCCATAATTCTAAGTATGAATCTGCTATCTCACTCGGCTCTTCTATTGCTAATTCTAATAGCTCGATAAGAGGCTTGTTTAGATCATTTAACCAAAAACTGCTGGCGATCCGATTGACAGACGCAGCAACGCTCATTGCAGCAGTTCCAGCAAAAGGCTCCACCAGTCTTCTGATATTTTTCGGAAAAACCTGGAGAATGTGCTTTGCTAAATTTCTTTTGCTGCCTTGATATTGAATGAAATGGGGCAGATTCGCCATCGTTATATAAGAACAAATGATCTTGCAGCAGTTTATCACGATAGTTTGAGCTTGACCCCAGCTTTGAGCCTGACCCCAGCGTTTTTGTCCAAGCGTTGCAGAACGGAAGCTTGATATGGGTAACTTCCGTTTAGACTGACTTGGTTTTGCTTGAGATACCCCTAACGGTCATACAGAAACGGTTGATGGCTGTTTGCTGAACAGCTTCAAAATGCGCTCTGCCATTTGGGCTGGGGTCAAGCCAAGATCTGCCTTTGACTCGTCGGGTGTGGCGTGATCCACCAATTTGTCAGGGATGCCAATGCGGGTGAGGGGAACGGCAATTTCTGCGTCTAGCAGGGATTCGGCGATCGCAGACCCAAACCCGCCCATTAGGCAGCCTTCTTCGAGCGTCACCACGCGACCAATTTTTTGCGCCAGCGGCAGGATGAGTTCGGTATCGAGCGGTTTGGCAAAGCGGGCGTTGACGACTGTTGCTTCGATGCCGTGTTCGCTAAGGATTTCTGCCACCTGCATGGAGGGATAGACCATTGAGCCATAGCCCACCAGCAGCACATCATCGCCGTGACGGAGAATTTCGCCTTTGCCGATCGGTAGGGGCTCCCAGCCTTCTTCCATCAGGGGCGCACCATAGCCGTTGCCGCGTGGATAGCGCATGGCGATTGGTCCGGTGTGCTCAATCCCCGTCACAATCATGCGCTGAAGTTCGGCTTCGTCTTTAGGAGCCATCAGCACCATGTTGGGAATGCAGCGGAGGTAGGCAATGTCGTACATCCCTTGATGGGTGGGACCATCTGCGCCCACAATGCCTGCGCGATCGAGGCAGAAGAACACGGGCAGATTTTGAATGCAGACATCGTGAATGATCTGGTCAAAGGCTCGCTGCAAGAAGGTGGAATAGATGGTGGCAACCGGACGCATCCCTTCGCAGGCGAGTCCGGCGGCTAGGGTGACGGCGTGTTGTTCGGCTATGCCCACGTCGATGTACTGATCGGGCAGTTTCTTTTGCAGAATGTCCAATCCCGTTCCTGTTGCCATCGCGGCAGTGATGCCAATGACGCGGCGATCGTTCTCTGCAATTTTCGTCAATGTGTCGCCAAAGACCTTCGAGTAGCCGGGTGGCTTGGGCTTGCTGGAAGGAGCCGCTTTCCCAGTTGCCAGGTTAAAGGGCGACTGGGCATGGTAGCCAACCTGATCTTTTTCCGCAATTTCGTAGCCTTTGCCTTTGGTTGTCGCCACATGCACCAGGACGGGTCCCGGATGCTTATGCGCCTGCTGGAATGTGGTGATCAACTCTTGCAGGTTGTGTCCGTCGATCGGACCCACATAGGTAAAGCCCAATTCTTCAAACACCGCTCCCACCTTGGGTACTGCCAGCCGCTTCATGCCTTCTTTCACGCGCTCAATTTCGGGTGCCAGGGAGTCGCCGACAAAGGGCAGATGCTTGAACTGTTCTTCCAGGTTCTCAGACAGAAACTGTACGGGTGGGCTGAGCCGCATTTTGTTGAGGTAGCGAGGAATGGCACCCACGTTGGGCGAAATGGACATTTCGTTGTCGTTCAGTACCACCAGCAGATTGGTTTTGGGCAGATGTCCGGCGTGGTTGATCGCTTCGAGTGCCATGCCACCAGTCAGCGCCCCGTCACCAATCACCGCAACGACTTTGTAGTTTTCGCCTTGCATATCGCGTGCCAGTGCCATGCCCAGCGCTGAAGAGATGCTGGTGGAGGCATGACCCGCTCCAAAATGGTCAAATTTGCTTTCACAACGCTTGAGGTAGCCCGCCACACCCTCTTTCTGCCGCAGCGTGTGGAAGTGGGCATAGCGACCCGTGATGAGCTTGTGAGGGTATGCCTGATGCCCCACATCCCAGGTCACTTTGTCGCGATCGAGATCCAGGGTTTGATAAAGCGCCAGGGTCAACTCCACCACGCCTAAGCCAGGACCGAGATGCCCGCCGCTGGCAGCCACTGTTTGCAGGTGCTTTTCGCGGATTTGACGAGCAATTTGCTGAAGCTGATAGATTGACAGACCATGCAACTGGTTCGGGTGGGTCAATTCACTCAGATGCATACTGGGGTATCCTTTGGACTGCTAAACGGGATTCGTATACCCTTATCACTGTAGTAGATTCGGGTTGGTGCAGTTGATGACAGATTCGTAATGTTTGTCGATCGCCACCACGATTAGGACGAAAGGGGGATTCAACCCGGCGCAAAAAGCTTGTTATGATGCAAACGATCACCTTCCACGCGCTTGAAACTGTGAAAGCCCAAATCCCTCAGCCAAGATCTCAGTCTCGTCTCACGCTGATTAGCGCCCTGGTCAAGATTAGCGCTGGTACCAGTGTGGTTGCTGGGCTGGTGGCGATCGTGCTGCCTGTGCCTTCGGCGATCGCGGCTAACGATTACGAACGCTGCACCTCAGACTTACTCAGTGCCAAAATTGCCACCGAAGAAGCTACGTCTGCCTGTTCTAGAGCCTTTTTCCCAAAAGACCTCTCGGCTTGTGTGAGCCAGTTGAGTGGCAACACCTTTGCAGCAGCGGATGCACTCACTGCCTGCCGCCAAGTTCGTCGCCCCAAAGACCTATCAAAGTGTGCCGTTGATATCCGCCGCGAAATTAGCGACAGCACGGCTGCTGAAGTGCTTGATAGTTGCCGTCGCAGCTTACTGCCAGAGCGGTACGCTAACTGCGTCATTGGGTTGAATCAAGCGGCTAAAGTCCCCGCAACCAAGGCGCTCGACTCGTGTATTGATGCGAGCTACTTTCCACGGGAGGTTGATCCAACATTCCTGCCATTCACTCCAACGGGTGGCGTTAGCGGCTCGGCTGTGCAGCCAGACGGCACAGTACAATCGGCACCGTCTACCACAAGCCCGATCGCGCCAGCATCCCCCAGCGTGGCTCCCTCACCCAGTCCAGCACCGTCCACAACGACACCAGCTATGCCAGCGGAACCGATTCCTCAGCGCAACTAAAACGCTACTGGCGCGTTGGCTATATTACTTGAACGAGCGATCGCCCGACTAAAGAACCTACCTGCTCATGAACAGAAGGCGATCGCTACTCGTCTCCTTGCTGAGTGAGAAGATGAGCAGGTATGGAAAGCTCAGTCAAAAAGCTCACTCAGCGTAAGCTGCAAATGCATCAAAGATCCAACGTTTCAAAGAGTGCAATCAGCATCACGTTGGAGAACAAAAAACCTTCGGGATCGGTTAGGCGCAAGCGCCCAGCAGTAGGTACGTCCGTGGAAGCTACGTCAGGTCGATCGACTGGCTCAGACACTACCCAACCATTAGCATAGAACGGCTGTAGGCACGTCCAAACGCGCTCCCATAGCGGATGCCCAAATTGCTCAATCAGTGCTGCAATACTCAAGCCTTCTGCTAACCGCAACCCTAGCATCAGTGTGTCGAGAAGGCGATCGGGTGTAGGGGGATGGGTGTGGGGTGTGAAATAAGGGGTAAGGGGTAAGGAGGAAGCCACTTCTGCCTTCTGCCCCCTGCCCTCTGCCTTCTGCCTTTCCTCTACCCACGTATAGTACTCTCGCGTTGTTCGCGGTCGAGACACACGTTCGTGTTCTAAATAACTCGTTGCGCCCATACCAAAGCCGTAGAACGATCGATTCTCCCAATAGACCCGGTTATGGCGGCACTGATAGCCCGGTTTGGCGTAATTGGAAATCTCGTAATGGTCGTAGCCTGTGGTGGTAAGCAGCCGTTGAGCCATGCGATACATCTCAGCCGTGGTTTCATCCGAGGGGAGCGGTTGCAGACCTGGTTTGTACTGTTTTCCAAAGGCAGTGATGGGTTCAATGGTCAGGTCATAGCAAGAAAGATGGGTGGGCGCAAGGGCGATCGCCTGCTCCAAGGAGTCTTGCCAATCCTCTAGCGTTTGATGCGGTAAGCCAGAAATTAAGTCCAGGCTGAAATTTTCAAAGCCCGCTTCTTTCACCCACGCCACAGCCTGATACACATCAGCGACGGTGTGAGATCGCCCGCAAGCTTGCAACAATGCTGGCTGAAACGCCTGTACGCCGATGCTGACTCGATTCACGCCTGCCGATCGATAGCCTTTTACTTGCGCCAGATCAAATGTGCCGGGGTCAATTTCCATCGAAATTTCAGCACCAGTCGCAATGCCAAACTGCTGATCGAGCGTGGTGAGAATGTGCTGGAGCTGTTCAACCGCCAAGAGGGACGGCGTGCCGCCACCAAAGAAAACCGTTTGCAGCGATTTTCTAAAAGTTGGTGTGGCGCGAATTTCCAGGCACAGCTTGTCAACATACTGGGCGATTGTCCCCGAATTGCTGCCTGTGAGCGGTTCTGACAACCCATCTTTACGAGCGATCGGGAGATTGTCCCCTACTACAGAAATCGCAAAATCACAGTAGAAACAGCGCCGCCGACAGAAGGGTATGTGGAGATATGCCGATGTCGGTTGATCTGTCAGAGGGCGATCGTGCTTTGGGCGATCGTTCAGGTTAAGTGTTTCCTCAGAATCAGCCTTAGACAAAAGCATGACAAGTACGAAGAGTATAATGAAACCATGCCGCCTGACTGCCACACCAGTTGAATCGCTGAATCCCTCCTGCCATACTTAATCGTCAACCCTTCTCGCTGGTTCGGCATCCAGATCGGTAGATTCCCTACAATTATGTTTGGAATCAGTTCCCCAACCAACCTGAGCTTATGCTTGACGCTATTATCATTCTTTCATTTATCCTAGCAGGGGCGGGGATCGGTTTTAACGGCATCCAGGAGTTGCCCATCAGCGTGCTGCAACAAGTCAGCAACGAAAATGGGTTGCAATGGGTTACCGCTGGTTTTGGTGCCTTAATTGGTCTGGCAGTGGGACTCATTGTACAAACTGCCTATCGTCGCTTTGAGCGGCGGTTTCGCGCCCTGCCAGCGGATGTCCTGTTGAGCCGTGCCGTGGGGTTAGTCATTGGGCTGCTGGTGGCAAACCTGATGCTGGCACCAATCTTTCTGCTCCCCATTCCGCCTGAGTTTTCCTTTCTGAAGCCGCTGACTGCCGTGCTGGGTAGTATCCTCTTCTCCTTTTCAGGGATCACGTTGGCGGATACACACGGTCGCACATTGCTGCGGCTGATTAATCCCAATACGGTTGAAACAACGCTACTGGCAGAAGGCACGCTGAAACCTGCCTCGACAAAAGTGCTCGATACAAGCTGCATTATTGACGGTCGTATCGAAGAACTTCTGGGCACAGGCTTTTTAGAGGGTCAAATTCTGGTGCCTCAGTTTGTGCTGGCAGAGCTACAGCAGGTGGCGGATGCCTCGAATGACATCAAGCGAGTACGCGGTCGGCGCGGGCTGGATATTCTCAATCGTATGAAGGCTGCGTATCCCGATCGCATCATTATCCACTCCGCTGACTATGACGACGTGCCAACGGTAGATGCCAAACTCGTCCGTCTGGTGCAAGAAATCAACGGCACGCTACTGACGAATGACTACAACCTGAATAAGGTTGCAACCGTCCAGCGTGTACCCGTCCTCAACGTCAATGACTTGACGCAAGCCGTCCGCCCGTCCTACCTTCCTGGCGATAGTCTGGATCTGAAAATCCTCAAAGAAGGCAAAGAGCCAACGCAAGGGGTCGGCTATCTGGATGACGGCACAATGGTCGTTGTAGAAGAAGGTAGGGGTTATGTAGGCGGCGAGTTGCAGGTGATAGTCACCAGTGCCCTGCAAACCTCAGCCGGACGCATGATCTTTGCCCGACCAAAGGCATCAATGCTTGCGACTTAAGGGATGATTGGGATGCCGCGATCGCGCCAAAAGCCCTGTTCTCTTTGCTCGAGAACTGCTCATGCTCTCTACCGCGTTCAACATGATGCTTCCAGAGAGTGGGTTTTTGCATGTCCAAAATGCTGGATGAACATCAGCCGCGATAACCCTCTTCTGGAAAGCGAAAAAGCGAGACTAAAGGGTTTTGTGCGCTATCCGTTTCATCTGCTCCTCATCCGCTGCTGATCAGACTGCTCGGATATCTCTAAGCATCACGGTTACAGGATAACGATGTCCCGCAACTGTTTTAAGATGCCCAGTACCGTATATAAATCATTGCCTGGATTTACCAGTGAAAACAAGCGAGATAAGCCATACTGAGGCGAATTTTGTCTGACCAATTTGACAAAAAGAAACTCTGTGCCGTTAAGAGCAAAGCCAAAGGTAGGCTTCTGATCATTTGGGCTAGACATCATATAGAGCAGTGCTTGTGGCAGCGCCAAGGACACATTTAACTGTTGACGTTTCGCTTCGACGACGATCGCCCACAAACGCTGATGCAAAATCAAGACATCAATTCTGCCTCGAATGATTTCATCCTCGGTTTCAAAAGCAATTTCAATCGGCTTTTCAGCTTCTGGCGTGAACGGCAATTGCATTAACCCTGCTAAAAACAAGAGCGGAGCCAAAACACTCAGCTTGATAATTTCTTCGTGCAGTGGGTAATCGGCAAAGCTCAAAAAGTTTTCTTTGATTTGGTCGAGCCATTGCTTTTCAGCCGCAGAAATTTCTGGTAACTCGCCCTGCCACTCAAAGAAAAACTGGCTTTCGCGGTTCTCTTGCAGATGGAAGCGTTCTTTGACCTCGCCGAGATTCAAATTGCTTGCCTGAATTAGCTGAACCATTATCTGCCTCCTGTGCAAAAGCCGCTTTCAATGATCGAACCTTATAGCGACGATCGCTTACTGCAAAGTGGTTTTGGAGACGATGCGCGTCTTCTTACGATCGCCCTCCGAAAGTTCCTCCCCTGCCTGAAGCTTGGTGGCATTGGCTTGCAGTACCGTTGCGGCTCCCTGATCGCCCATTTGTAAAGCAGTCTTTGCTGCTGTTTGGAGCATCGTCGCTGCACCTGTGCGATCGCCCTGCTGAAGCTTGGTTTCGGCGATCTGCGTTTGACGATATTTTGCCAGCGCCAGAATGTGTTGCTGCACATCGCCATTTACGGCTGGCTGGTAAGGGATTAGCACATTTGCGGTGACGGCAATTTTCTCCGATAGCAAGCCTTCTTTACTAAAGGCTGGATCGTCGTAGCGCACCATCACCTGCGCGATCGGCTGTGTGCCTGCGGGTAATTGACCAATGTAAAGGTTCGCCAGCACAACTCTGGGTTCATCCACCATGAGATCGCCTAACCGCACGAGGTAGTGTCCGCCTTCTTGCTGCACGGGTAGTTCGATCGTGTCAGGTGCCACTTGCGCGATCGGCTTCATTTCTGCCAGTCGTACCTGGGGTGCTAAGGTCAGCAACAGATGAGCATTGGTTAGTCCAACCGACTGCATCCGACTGAAGAGGCGATCAAACTCAGCAACTGCCTGCTCTGGATACTGGATAAAGGACAGCGTGCCACCACCAGCATCGGCAATTTTTTCCAGCACGTCTTGATTCCAGCCATCGCTAAAGCCCAGTGTGTTGAGCGTGAGATTATAATCCGTCGCCAGTTTTGCCAGCTTCAGGCAGCGATCGTTGTCGCCATGCTCATTCTCGCCATCCGTCAACAAAAACGCCTGCGAAACGGTATCTTTTTTGCCTTTTGCCAGTTCCTCAATGCCAAGCCGCAAGCCTTCATCGATCGCCGTGCCGCCTGCCGCCTTTAGCTGATTAATTTGCAATTTCACGCTAGCAGGGTTGTCTATCACCTGATTCGGCACCAGCACTTTGGCTTTATGGTCAAACGCGACTAATGTAATGCGATCGCCCGGTGAAAGCCGATCCACAAGGCGTAGTGCTGCCTGTTTAACGGTATCGAGCGCCCGTCCGCTCATAGAGCCACTGTGGTCGAGGATTAAGCACAGGTTCAGCGCTGCGGTACGGCTGCTTGTTGCTTCCTGGAGAGCCGCGATCGACACCGAAAGCTGACGCTGACTGCTCGTCTGGGCAGCATCGACATTCGCATCATTAAGAAGAGACTGTAAACCAACTTTCATAGCACGAAGCTCCGGGTACAAGGGGCAAACAGCGTACACCTATTAATACTCAGCATAGGCGAAAGTGAAAAGGGCTTGGGAAGAGTTGTTAGTTGTTGGTTGTTAGTTGCTAGAAGGTCAGGAGGGATGAGGGATGAGAGATGAAGGCTAAAGGATGAAGGCTAAAAAAGCTGACTGCTGACTGCTAACCGCTGAACGCAGAATTTAAAACTCCAAACTTCAAACTCCCCTTCCCCTTTGCCCCCTTGCCCCCTTGCCCCCTTGCCCCCTTGCCCCCTTGCCCCTCTTCTCACTCCTCACCCCTCACCCCTCACCTCTTCCCTCTCTCCACAGAGCCAACTGTCACGCTAATATGTAAAGACAGCGCTCATGTTTTAGGCGACACACGCACAGGCAAAACGTTCTAGGCACCTCCGCTATGACTTCATCCATCCAAGCCGCTCAGTCTCCCTATTACGGTGGTGATTCGTTCTACCGTACTCCACCGCCCGACCTGCCCTCTTTGCTACTAAAAGAGCGGATTGTTTACCTGGGAATGCCGTTAGTGCCCGCTGTAACTGAGTTGATTGTGGCAGAACTGCTCTATCTTCAGTACGAAGATCCTGAGAAGCCCATCAAAATCTATATCAACTCGACAGGCACGTCCCGTTACGACGGTGAACCCATTGGGTTTGAAACCGAAGCCTTTGCCATCTGCGACACGATGCGCTACATCAAGCCCCCTGTCCAAACCATTTGTATTGGCTCGGCAATGGGCATGGCAGCCATGTTGCTTTCCGCAGGCACGAAAGGCTTCCGGGTGAGCTTGCCCAATGCGTCGATCGTTCTGCATCAAAGCAAAAGCTACGCACGTGGTCAAGCGACAGACATTCAAATTCGCGCCAAAGAAGTGCTGGCAAACAAAGCCACGATGGTTGAAATCCTGTCGCAAAATACAGGGCAATCCGCTGAAAAAATTGCGAAGGATATGGATCGGTTGCTCTATATGTCTCCTGAACAGGCAAAAGAGTATGGCTTGATCGATCGCGTTCTCGAAAGCGAAAAAGACCTTGCCACTCCCCTTCCTGCCGGCATTATCTAAGCAGTCAACTAGGAATTTTGAGTAACAATCCAACGAACTCAAAACTCTCTAGTTTATCGGCGCGAAGCGCTACTCAAAACTTATCACTTCACCCACACGGAGCTTCTTATGCCAATTGGTGTTCCCAAGGTTCCCTACCGTATGCCGGGAGAACCTTATACTCAGTGGATTGACATCTACAATCGCCTCTACCGGGAGCGCATTATCTTCCTGGGCAAGGATGTCGATGATGAAATTGCCAATCAAATTGTGGCGGTGATGCTCTATCTAGATTCTGAAGATCCAGGCAAAGACATTGTGCTGTACATCAACTCGCCCGGTGGCTCTGTCACTGCAGGCATGGCGATCTATGACACGATGCAGCACATCAAGTCCGATGTCGTAACGATTTGCGTCGGCTTAGCTGCTTCGATGGGGTCTTTCTTGCTGGCAGCAGGCGCAAAGGGCAAGCGCTTGGCACTCCCTCACTCGCGGATCATGATTCACCAACCGTCTGGTGGTACGCGTGGGCAAGCGACCGACATTGAAATCGAAGCGCGCGAAATCATTCGCATTCGGCGACAGCTCAACCAGATTTATGCCGATCGCACAGGTCAGTCGCTAACGAAAATTGAGAAGGATATGGATCGTGATTACTTCATGTCGGCTGAAGAAGCAAAAGAATATGGGCTGATTGATCGGGTGATCGAGTCCGCTTCGTAGTTACAGATCCGGTTAAGACACCCAGAAGGAAGCCGTCTGGTGCCAGTAGGCAATCGGTTTTGCGGTCGTGCTGCGAAGGTTATCTGGCAAATGGGTCTCTAAGCTGACTTTCTAGGATCCAGCTTCCTTCTGCCCCAATCGATCTCATCCCCTCTCAGTAGTGGCAGAATCATGAATAATTCTGCCATTTCCCCTTTCAATGAACCTTGCAGAGTGTTACCGCATTTTAGGGTTAGAGTCTGGTGCATCGTTTGATGCGATCAAAGCAGCTTATCGGCGGTTGGCAAGGCGCTATCATCCTGATGTGAATCCAGGGAATCAGCAAGCAAAAGACAAGTTTATTGAGCTAACCGAAGCGTATCGGTTTTTGCTCTCGACGATCGGCAGCCCAGAAGCGACTACACAACGGGCTAACCAGCGCACTGACCGAGAAAACCCTCCAGCCACCTCAGAGCCATCGGGCGGCACTCGGATTACACGCAAACAGCCCTCAATACAGTTCACGAATCTATCGCCATTGGAGCAGCAGCTTAAGGCAAATTCTTACCAGCAGTTGCAGCAAATGCTGAAAGAACAGCGGTTTCCACGGGCGATCGCGCTCGTTGAAGGGTTAGCAAAGCGCATTCCGCAAGACACGGAGGTAAAGCAGTGGCAGGCGATCGCCTACCAGCGCTGGGGGCGGCAACTCATTCAAGAGCGGCAGTTTGATAAAGCAAGAATCTACCTCAAAAAAGCATTGCGGACTGATCCGCACAATCGATCGCTGTGGGCAGAAGTTGAGCGAGACTTTCGCTATATGGAGCAACTTTTTTAGGGTTTGTCATCAATGACGACTACACATCAATTGCAGTCAGAGTTGTTTACTGCCTCTCAGGGAAAGAGCCTCAGCGCATCAGTGCTTTACTTCAAAGTCAGTAGATCTGCGTAGAAGAAGGCAGTCAGACGATCGCTGCAACATGGCAAATTGATTTTGTGCGTGCATTTTTAAAGGTACTTTGGTACCATATACCTAGTAGGATTCATCCGTTAGGAGGATTCCGGGTCTAAACTTCGCTTTTGTAAAAATTTTAGTTTCTACTGACTTTCGTTTGAGAGCAGTCCCAAAAACGTTTCTAAAGCTCTATTTAGCATTACTGGTCGCATTTAGTACGCTTACTAGGCAACGCCTACGTTGGGAGATACAAGCAATTACCTTGCTTGAGTGCATCTTGCCATTATCTCCACTTGTAGGTTGATTCATCCATCTGAAAGCTATAGGGTTTTCTGAGTGATTGCTGTTTCATCTCGTCCTGTCAAGCGCCACTGGAACACGGTTAGCTTCGCCTCTACGCTGTACCTCATTCCAATTTTGGATGTGTTGTTGGCGGAAATTCCGAATCGGTGGAAGGCAGAGATTCGGCTAGGGTTACAAGAAGCGTTGGTGAACGCTGCCAAGCACGGCAACGCTTTAGACCCAAGCAAAACGGTTCTTGTTCGCTTTTCGGTTGTTGCCAATCAGCATTGGTGGGTCATCTCAGACCAGGGTGCTGGGTTTCAAACACCCCAGATGTCTGAGGTCGAATCTGAAGAGTCGCTACCCTGTAATGAGCAAGAGTGCGGTCGTGGTATGTACCTTCTTCACCAAATCTTCGATCAAGTTCAGTGGAATCATCAAGGAACTGAGCTACGGCTTTGCAAGAGCGTTAGAAGCCCTTACCGCTTGCCTTTGTTAACTTAAGTGATTCCTCTTAAAGAACCTGCCCAATTGATACCGTAGTGCAAGTGCTTCGCTTGCGACGTGGGCAAAATCCCCACACTACCGTGGGTAACTTCTTTTATAAAAATCGCCTTAAGTTTCTAGACGATCGTGCTGGGCTAAATACCCTGATTGAATTCCAGGTATACCTGCGTTCAGTCTTGTCAGCGATCGACGTCATGCGCAGCGGTATCGCTAACAAAGTGGTAAGGGGGCAAGGCTTCTCCTATGGCAATTTGCCACTCAGAATGTTGCGCTTGTAATGTACGGATTGTTTGGCGAAGCTGCGGTTCCCGATCGCGCTCAAGCAGCAGGTAGACCGTTTTAATGCCTGTCGGCTCCTCGTTTAGTCGGCAGTCGGGATACGTTTGTGTAATGACCTGTTGGATATGCGTAAACGCTTCCTGCTGCTGCTGTTGGTGTAATAGCTGAGTTTGAAACTGCTGCTTCCTGGCAAGAAAATAATCCTTGCCCTTGATGTCTGGGGCGATGGCTAATTCTGTCAGCTCTAAAGGCGTGAATTTGAGTGTATATTCGGCTTTCCCATCTAGTTGGGTCAGCTTGCTGAGATAGGTCTGCTGCTGAGTGTGTAGATGTGCTTTCAAGCGTTCCAGGGAGCTAAAGTTTGTACCAAAGCGCAGCGGCAAAAGGGTTGCTTGGGCGAACAGGCTACGAATGACGCGATCGTGCGCGAGAACAGCCTGTACAAGAAGCGTATCGTCCTGGTTGAGCCTATCCAAAGAGATGATCGGTTCAACGAGCGCTGAGAGTTGCTCGGTTTGAACCATCTGCACCAAAGCAACGATGCCGTGGGGCAGGGTTAAAGGCGCGAGAGGCGTTTTACAGAAAGCATAGGTGTACATCAACGCGCATCCGCAACAAAGGCAAGGCTTACACTCAGCTTCATTGTGCCAGATTGCCAGTCTTGCTCCACGTCTTCGAGCCATGCGATCGCCGCACCGTTCTTTAACAATCGATATGCCAACATCATCTCGTGAAGCTGCTGCTCTACCTGATTGATGATGGTTGCGATCGACGTGGGTTGTGAGCCGATCGTTGTGTTTGTTTGCACGATGGTGCCTAAGTCTAGCGGCACGTCTGCTTCGATCGATCGTCCGGTGGAGAGGTCAAGCTGATAGTCTACATCGGCTGCCTTTAAATGCAGTGCTGCCAGTAGTCGGAGTGTGCCCTGCTGCCAGTGTGCCCTGGGTTGCAGCACATGAGCGGGTATACCCCCTACAAGCTGCATCATGTCATACGTGCTGCTGGTGATCGACCACAGCAGTTTAGGAACGAGTTCATCCATCAGTAGCATCGGATGTAGTCGCTCAAGACCAGAGGCGCTGGGTTGATGGGCGCAATGGGCGATCGCGGCTTGGACAATGAGCGTCAGTTGCGACTCTTCTTCCTCCTCTATGATCTGCTGACTGCATAGTTGGGACAGAGCTTGCTCAAGCTGCTGTTGTGCTGTTTGCTGCGTATAACGCTCTAGTGCTTCGGTATCGGTCAAGCGTACCAGGGTTGTGGGACGGAGCGATCGCCCGACAGGCTGAACAACCGGGACGTGAGTGGCAACTAAACTCGCGATCGTCGGCTTTGTCGCTGTAGCCCGTTGCAAAGCGTTCGTTTGAGCCAGCGTTTCCTCCATGAGTTCGGCTTCAATTAACTCCGGTTGTCTGGGTATCGCCTCATCGCCATCCGCTTGTGGGCTAAAGGAAAAGCCTAAGTGCAGTCGGAGGTTGCCCCCTTGCCAGTCTGCCCCTGGTTGCAGTAGCTCGATCGGCACCCCTTGAAGGAAGGTAGACAGTCCAGGCACCCTGGCTTGCAGGTGGCGCAAAATGGTTTGAAGCTGATGCTTCACCTGGGAGGGAGAATCGTCACTAGCATCGACTGCTGTATGACGAATGGGTAGTGCCGATTCATCCGATTGGACGATCGCGGTTGCTTCCAACAATGACTCAGCCGGGTAGCCAGTGGCTAAATCAAAACACCAGCGGATGGTAGGCGCTTCGACCTCTAGCATAACCACCAACCTCAACATGCCACTCACCCAGCCCTGATCTGGAAGCCAGCATTTTGCCCGGATGCCTTCAATCAGATGCATGGCACTGTAAGCACTGCGGGCTATCTGCCAAAGCAGAGATGGAATCAGGCTCTCGATCGTGATCAACGAGTGCGAAGCTGAGGAACTGAGACTCAATGGAGCGCGATCGCTGCCCAGGGGCGACTGGCTGCTAGTGGCAACGGCTAAATCTGAACGTAATGCATCCAGCACGTCGTAGGCTTCTTCGCTCACGTAGGGAAGAAGGGTCTCAAGTTTTGGAGTCTCGCTCGGTGAGCCTTTTGAGACAACCAGCGGAGACGCTTGTACTGTGTTGATGATGGTTACCAACCGCTGCATCGCTGCCAGTAGAACGGAACTCGTTGGAGGTGCGATCGGCTGTTCAGACGCAAGTGGATTCACAAACTTGAGTACAGTCTGATGCACCGTAGCCCAATCAAATGGGGCAGCCTCTGCTGACGTTGCACTGGCAGAAACCTTTTCAAGTGTGCTCAGGAGAGACGGGTTGGGCATAAGTAACCATCGTTGGCTGTTCAAGGGCGGTTATGGTAAGAATGCCCATTCTGAGATGTATTTGCAAAACAGGGAGCTTGTTCTTTGTGAAGATTTGTAAATCTGAACCGTTTCACGCCGTTGCCTCTCCCGGTTCGGTCAAAAGTCTCAGTGCAACTTACAATTTTGAGTGTATGGTCATGCCGCATCATGACTGCTTATGCCTTCAATGACTCATCCTTCAATGGCTCATCTGGATTGCGACGTACATTTCTCCACTTTTGTGACATGCCTTTCGTTGATTTACCGATCGCCCTTTTTACGTCTCCTGGACCCATGCTGTTGGACTGGGGACCTTTTTCTATTCGGTGGTACGGGTTTTTAATTGCGTCGGCTGTGCTGATTGGAGTAACGCTCGCTCAATGGCTGGCTAACCGCCGTGGTGTTAACCCAGACTTACTCAGCGATCTGGCACTTTGGCTGGTCATTGCGGCGATTCCCAGCGCACGGCTTTACTACGTGGCGTTTCAGTGGCAGGAGTATGCTCAGCATCCTGACCAGATTCTTGCGATTTGGAAAGGCGGCATTGCCATCCACGGTGCCATTTTGGGTGGGCTAGTCGCCAGTCTGCTGTTTGCCCGCCTGCGTCATGTTTCCTTCTGGCAACTGGCAGATTTAGTGGCACCATCGCTCATTTTGGGGCAGGCGATCGGACGATGGGGTAATTTCTTTAATTCAGAAGCGTTTGGTCGCCCGACCGATTTGCCCTGGAAGCTTTACATTCCTTTAGAACGCCGTCCAGTTGGCTATGAGGGGTTTGAATACTTTCATCCCACGTTCCTCTACGAATCGCTGTGGAATCTAATGGTCTTTGGTCTTCTGATCGCGCTCTTTTTTTGGGGACTGAAAGAAACCTCGCGCCTGAAGGTTGGCACCCTCTTTTTGGTCTATCTGGTTGCCTATAGCTGCGGGCGCGTGTGGATTGAGGGGTTGCGTACCGATAGCTTGATGCTCGGTCCGTTGAGAGTTGCTCAAATCGTCAGCCTGACCCAGATTGCGATCGGTCTCTTCGGGTTGGTGTGGCTGTACGTGCTCGATCGGGCGTTGCCAGACGTGGTTGCACCTCAAAAGCAGAATGCGACCAAAGACCATCAACCCAATCGCACGCCGTAATCACTCCCTACCCCAAATTCTCCCAAAAAAACACCCCAGAACCAAAGGCTCCAGGGCGAAATCAGGGTGCATCTACCACTCTATTCTTCTGTGCTACGGCGACCCGTCCGGAGAAAATGAAACACATGCCCTACAATTCTTTCCATTTGTGATTAGTCAACCAAACCAGCGGCTTTCGGCTCCTTTACCCCCTGCGGTCTACATTGTGGGAGCAGGTCCTGGCGATCCCGATTTGCTGACCGTTAAAGCCCAACGCCTCCTGTCGCAGGCAGATGTGATTTTATTTGCCGATTCGCTGGTGCCTGAAGCGCTTTTGCTGGATGTGCGCCCGATCGCAGAACTGATCCCAACCGCTGCGAAAACCTTAGACGAAATTGTGCAGCTCATGGTGGCACGAGTGCAGGCAGGTTGTAGTGTTGTTCGGCTACATTCTGGTGATCCCAGCCTTTATAGTGCGGTGCAAGAGCAAATGGAAGCATTACTGGAGGCTGGCATCCCCTTTGAAGTGGTGCCTGGTATTAGTGCTTTTCAAGCGGCGGCAGCAAAATTGCGCGTTGAGTTGACGCTACCAGGGCTTGTCCAAACCGTAATTCTGACCCGCATGAGTGGGCGTACAGAGGTGCCCTCAACGGAAGAACTCAGCACGCTGGCAGCCCATCAAGCGAGTTTGTGCCTTTATCTGAGTGCGAAGCATGTTGAAACGGCACAGGCAAAGTTGATGCAGCATTATCCAGCCGAAACGCCCGTTGCTATCTGCTTTCGCTTAAGCTGGCAGGATGAAAAAATCTGGTTGGTGCCCTTAGCCGAAATGGCAGAAACGACTCGGCGAGAAAGCCTGACGCGGACAACACTCTATATCGTGAGTCCCGCCCTGGCTGTGGCAACGGTACCAGAGGCTTATGCCCATTCAGATTTTTCTGATCGTCGATCGCCCACACGATCGCGTCTTTACCACCCCAGTCATGCCCACCTTTTTCGTCCAGCAGATCCTTAAGCGTTGCGGCAATGAAGCGTTTGGGATCGAAATAGGTGGCGATCGCTGCGTTCGTTTCCGGATTGGCTGCTGGTCGATGTGTTGTAATCCCTATGAAGCACTCATAGGTACAAACCCGCCAGACTATCTGACGGGTTTTTTGTTTGCATGGGCATGTGTATCGTGCGCTGAGTAAAGCTGTCAGAATAGAGACACGGCAATGTCAGGCTTCTGTTGCGATACCGTTAACTTTTACCTATGAAAGCGCTTGCGATCCTCTTAACCTCTCTCCTTCTCGCTGGATGGATTAGCGCGATCGCGATCCTGGCGATTCAAAACTTTAGCCCCGTTTCGCTACGCTTTTTGGGCTTTCAGTCGATTAACATTCCCGTTGGCTTAGTGCTAGCGTTTAGCGTGGGAATTGGCGTTTTGGGTACGGCGATCGTCCAGCCGTTGTTAGGACTCTCCAGCTTTCAGCAAGACGATGAAGACGCTTAGGAATGGAAATTCAATCACTTCGACAACCCAAGCCTTTTAATTGTACGAGCGCGGCATGCGGAGATCACTCTGGGCGAAGGCAAGGACTTTCTACCGCAGTCCACGCCCCTACGCACAGAATGACACTTTAATAAATCCACGACGTTTAGAGTCGGCTACAGCGGTTTCTGTCGCTCAACGATCGTTACAGCGCGTAGACTTGCCCATCAATCAGCAAGCGCGTAATGCCTTTTGCTTGCAGATGCGAAGAGGTCTTTTGCAGCACTTGACCATCAGGCAGCTTAATAACCCGTTGCGTGCGGGGGTTTGAGTAGCGCTTCGCAACCCGGTGATTGTCAAAAATCGGCAGCGTTTTTTCTAAAATTTCGGCTTCAGGAATTTGCCCCAAATCGCCAAATTCTTTCAAGGGTCTGGCAATTAACTCCGCCGCGCGATCGACGACTAGATAACAAGTGCGTGGCAAGGAGGCTTCTGCCAGCGGCAACACTTGAACCAGTGCCTTTCCAGCAATGCGACCTCCGACGAAAAGACCCTCATCCTCTAGATCGTCGTCCAGGTCATCCTCGTCCAGGTCATCATCTAAACCATCATCATCAAGACCGTCATCATCCAGATCGTCGTCGTTCTCCAAATCGCCTTCTTCTGGCAGTAAGTCTTCGCCAGTGATGACTTCTGCTGTCTCTGCTGCTGCCACATAAACCGAATCTTGGTCGTCGTAGGGTGGGTCAAAATAGCCTTCGACTACCGCACCAGAAGACGGCACTTCCGCTTCAACTGGCTCTATCGGTAGCGACTCTGCTCGATCAAGCGGCTTTGTTTTGACGATCGGCGGTGCAATAACCGGGGGGGCTGGCGGCAATTCGGAGGGTGCAGAAGAGCGCTTCCGTAGCCGTCGCCCGTTGGTGGTGACAGTGGGTGATTCATCTGAAGGGTCTGCTGCGGGGCGATCGGGCGATGATATTGCTGCCGATTCTACAGCCACCGATTTGGTCTCCAATGGTTCCCTCAAATCAGGCTGCTCACGCGCAACTTCCATCACTTTGGGCACCAGGGTTTCATTCGCAATCACTGCGTCAGGGATGGCTGATGCTTCAAGCTCAACGGCGGGTGCAGCATCGAATGCTTCAGAGTCTGAAGTCTGAAGTGAAGCGGTCTCTGAGGTGCGATTTCCCCGCTTTTGTTGAATCAGCGCTTCATATTCTGCTTCAGAGAAACTCTGCTTGAGAATCCGGCTGATGGTACTATTGCTCACACCATAGCGGCTTGCCAGGGTGGAGGTTGTCTCCCCTGGTTGCCGATAGAGCTGTAAAATTTCTTGTTTGTCAGACTCAGACAGTTTTCGAGAGGTCATGCGTTAGGCGGCAAAGAGAACAGACCGTTTGCTTCATTCTATGCTGAAGCGTTGGCAATCTGGGGTCGATCGCACAATCAGACCGAGAATCAGGCAACTCGTCCCAGCGATCAACAGTTGCTTGGCGATTCTATAAAGTATCGTCACCAATCAGGATGTCGCGCGTCTACGTCCACCCGTGCGGCTCCGTGTCCGGCTCGATAAATCGTGCTCCAGGGCGGCTCCAATACCAAACAAGACACCGCTAAACACCCAAAAAACTTCCAAAAAACCACCGCTTTGATAGTTGGCTAAATGCGTCGTCGCATATTTGAACCAGATATCCGCAACATAGAGCGAAAAAGCTGCCGCGGCTATCATCCGCCAGGATTGAGCAAAGCGCCCTCCCCAAAAAGCCAATAGCAATGTGGTGGCAATAATTAGCAAGAGCACATCACAGACAATGTAATAGCCATTGACATAAGGCTGGAGGGGTTTGAGCGTTTCCTCCAAGGATAATGCCCACGCTGGCGGTGGCGCTTTTTGCTCACCCACAGGCACAAGAGGTGCTGGAGTTCCAGGAGCGGTTTCTGGTGCTTTCTGCTCGGCAGCGGGTACAGGCGCAACCACCGGCGCTGATGGTGATGCGATCGGCTGCGTTGATTTGGGTTTCGCAGCAGGAGCCGCTTTGGGACTGGCTTTCACAGTCGTTGGTTTGACGGTTGGCTTTGCGGTTGGCTTTGCGGTTGGCTTTGTGGCTGGTGCAGTTTGCGCGGCGACAGGCTGAATCAAGAACGGTTGAGAGGCATTAGCGGCGGCTGGTGATGCCACAAACCACGAGATCACAATGCTAATGGCTGCAATGACAGCAACGACTCCCCACTGCCACAGCTCTAGGTTTAACCGTCTGGAGGCAACGGCTAGAAGAATGCCGACGATGAGAAAAATGTAGGTCAGAACGTAAAAGAAATCACCAGGTGACACATCTGCCTCTTGTCCTAAAACCGTTTCCCAGTAAAAGAAAAACAGTCCGCCCAGGAAGTAGAAGAGCATCCCCAAGCCAATGCAGAGCCAGACGTTGCGACCGCTCACGATTTGTGGACTGCGCCAGTTTCTAAAGCACAACCAGGCAGCAGTAAAGTAGGCAACTTCTTCAAAAACGGTCGTGCCAAAAGAATACCAGACCGGGTGCTCTTGCCCTGGTAGCGTAGCGCTGAAAAGCAGGAAAAACAACAGCGCCAGGACAGCCCAGACGATCTCAGAGAGGACGATCGTCTGGACAGAGAAAAACGCTTTCGGAGAACTAGATGATTTGTCCAAGGGACTGCCTACCAAACTTCAAAAAGGGTGTTGTGGAAGGAAACTGGCTTAACAAGCACGCCTGTGGCACGACTCGCATCGTAAGCGAAAGGGACGGGAAGGAATACAAAGCGTGAACATTTCTTAGCTAACGCCACAGTTTCCCCAGGGGAGATTGATTGAGCCAAGCTTGAAAGACTGTGCGATCGTTGCCCGACAGATCTTGCAAGGTATCGATCGCTCGCTCTGCAAAGGTAGTGTTCCCAAAATAGGCTTTCCCTAAGCGATGAAGCTCTTGAAGAAGCGTATTAAGGTGATGCTCTTGCCAGAGGGGAATTTGTGGGGCATCCAGGGGATCAACCGTGAGCAAATACTTAATGGCTTCTGGCGACTCTGCCTGTGGGAAGCGCCATTGTTTAAAGACTTCCGAAATATCTTTCTGAAAAAGACCTGCCTGCCGATTACCCAGTAAATCTTCGATGTCGATATAAACGGCTTGCAGCATCAGCAGAGACGCTTTGATATAAATCGGCGTGGCTGCTGCGTCACCGCCACCACCGTCTGCGTCCGCCGCCAACTGCTCTAAGCGTATTTTGCCCCAAACGCTGTAGCGCTCAGGTTCTTCCAGCAGCACGCACGCTTTGCCCTGGTTATCCGTAAGATCGCGCCAGAACGTCTTCGCATCTTCCTCCTGGCTCGCATTAAAGACACTCAGCAAGCGAAAAGTTTGCCCCTGATAAGTAAGAATCGGGATCTGCTGATCCCGTTTTGGGTGCTGGACACTGGTAATCTCAACATCCTGCCTTTTCAGAATAAACATAACGCTGCCAATTAACTCCTGTAGAGACTGGGCGTTTGGGCGGGATGATAGAGCACGATCTCGCCAGTGGTTAAAGGAGGTAGCTCAATCACTGTCAACTACTTTAATGATTGTTCGTTATGGATCTTAAAGTGACGCTAAAGCAAACATACCTTAAGCAATGCCCAATTTTGAGGCGTTAATTGACATTTCCTCCAGTGAGTTGACCTCAAGTTTTGTAAGGGGCTTGCAGATGGAGACTAATCGCGTTGGGTCGTATAGGCGAACGCTTAAAAATGAAACCGCACTTACTTGGAAGTAGATTGTTTGTAACCTTATAACCTGATGAGGTTTAGCCTATTAAACGTTATGAAGGAGCGATCGCGCAGCTAGAGTTCAGATTAACGCAGAAAATCAAGGTTGATCAGGGTTTATCGTCAAAGTTGCAGCACAGCCGTTTTGCGCGTGGCTTACGGGAAACCAGCTAGAGTTCTTCTTCTGAGGGCTTTGCCTGCGATCGAGCACTCAAAGTTTTGAGCAAGGGCAAGGACTTCTTGGTTTATGCTAGTGCTAGAGCAATGCTCTGCCTTTGGATCCTTAGCTCAGTGGATAGAGCAACCGCCTTCTAAGCGGTCGGTCACAGGTTCAAATCCTGTAGGATCCGCTTACGTTGTAGGGCTTCTAGTGTTTTTCTGGTAGGGTTAAAAACGACCAGAAACGACCAGAAACGACCAGAAATGACCGCAAAAATGGCGAAGATTTAGGGGGCGCTTGAGTCAGCTTAAAGTCGCTCCAATCAGCAACTCAGCGGAGAACATCTCTCATGAATGGCAGATGCTGGGTGACGGTAGAGGCGCGACAATCAAGAATGACTCTACTCAACAGTGGACGCTAGAAATTGAATTTGGAGCAAATTGAGCGGCGATGAAGTGTTGGATGCTCCCGGTTTCGTTGATGCTGCTGTGCTTAATTCCGTTTACTCTCTACACGCCGCCTACCAAGGGAGGACCTGGGTCTTCGAGAGGTAGCGGCACGCGCATTCTTCGTCCTGATGTGCGAGCGGTTGCTGTTATGGCTCAGCCTGATGTTGTCACCAGCAGGTGCTTGATTGCCGCAATGAGCGTGATCAAAAGCACAGCCTCCAAATAATTTATGCAAATCTGGCTATACATTCATTCACAAACCATATACACTGCTCGTTCGTAGGCTTATTGACTTTGTGAATCGGGACTAATCATGGTTAAGTATCGGGCTGCTGTTGCGTTCATTTTGACGATGTTCGCCGTGGTGCTAGTAGGCTTTAGCAGCGTTGCAGAGGCAAAAACGCTGTCTTATACTCCCGCTCAGGTAGAAGAAATTCAGACGTATGCTGCCGAAGTGTCAGAACTGCGCGATCGCCTCCCTGAGCTTGCCAAGCTGATTCAAGACGAGAATTGGACGTTTACGCGCAACTTCATTCATGGTCCACTGGGAGAGCTACGAGCCAAAATGGCTTACATCTCGCGGAGTTTAGTACCCACAGAGCAAGCAAAAGCACGCGCACAAGCGACTGAAACCTTTAAAGGTCTTGTGGCGATCGATGCCGCCGCCGAAAAGAAGGACTACAAAGCCGCCATTCGCAACTTTGGCAAGGCTACTAAAAGCCTGGATGCTTTTCTAGATCTTGTTCCTGAAGCGTAAGCAGCATCAATTAAGAGGAGTCAGCCGCCAGAGCTTTGGCTGTTAGAGCAAGGCTTTCTCCACTGCGAACAGGCAGATACACAGGAAAAACTATGTGCTGGCGTGCCTGCACTGCTACTGGTAGCTGATGCCTACTTACAGTGCCTCGATCGCTTGCTTCAAATCAGCCGTGAGCAATTGAGCGCTTTGCTTCGGCGTTTTCAAATTGTAAGCCGCGACACATAACGGTTGTCCAATGAAAATTTTGACTCTAGAACGCCAGGGTGCTAGCGGCTTGCTGTAGTAAAAGCGAATCGGCACAACCTGGATGCCAAGGTTTGGTTGGCTAGCTTCTGCCTGTAGCGCGAGTCGAGCCAAGCCAGGTTTTAGTCGCTGCACCTGCGTCTCACGAAAAATATTGCCCTCAGGAAAAATCACCAGCGATTCCCGGTTTTGCAGCAGTTCTACCCCATGCCGGAGACTCGCGATCGCAGGACGGCTTGTATCGATCGGAAAGCCGCCTAAATGTCGGATGAACCATCCTTGCAGCCCCCTCACCTCGTCTGCCGAAACCATAAAGCGGAGATGACGACCTGTAATGTCGTGTCCGGCGGCATACGGCACCAGCACAGCATCCCAGCGAGAACGATGAGTTGGGGCAAGGATGACTGGTCCACTCTGAGGTAAATTTTCGCGCCCAATGACTTCAACCCGTCTGAAGTAAGCTGGTACGACAAGATAGCGACCCAAAGGATACACCAACGAGGCTAGCCAAGAAGAGCATTGAGAGTCTGCTGATGTTGCGACAGCGGGGCTGTGAAGACCGTTCCCTTTCAACAGGCGTACTGCCAGTGAAGTGTCCGGCGCAGACGGCTGAGGCGGAAGATCACAACCATCAGAGTGCAAATTTGTTTGGCAAACTTGGTGCTCGTGACCAAGTGGACTCACCTGAGTGTCAGAAGTGGCAGGCAATTGACCTGCGGTGTAAAACGGTCGGGTCGAATCAAGCAAGTTCATAGCGTACACAGGGCAGACGAGATGCGAAAACAACACGTACATCTACCGTAGAGCGCTCTGGAATCGTCGTCGTCTGCTTTAAGGACAGTTTTTAGGGTGGCATGAGCAATGTGGAGGCAGGGAATGGGGAGTCGGGAGTCGGGAGTCGGGAACTGACTGGGCTAGGGGCTGTCATCAATTACGACTACACATTGCTTGCAGGAAGGTTTCCAGCCCCTAGCCTGGTGTGTGGGGACGGGCGTGACACTGCTGATATTGCAAGGTTTCGGAGCTAATTGATGACACGCCCTAGAGAGCCTTGTCTGATGAAGAATGGCTACGACGCTGGGCGAACCAGGACTGGAGTTGTTGTCGGCACGTCACTTCCAGGATGCCTCCCAGCACTGGAAGCTGATGATTAGAGCAGGCACTGTCGGGAAGGTTGAGCACCGATCGCACCGCGCCCGCTTTTGGATCATCGGCTCCATACACCAGTTGCCCTAGCCGTGCCAGCACTACGGCTCCTGCACACATGGGGCATGGTTCCAACGTGACGTAGAGGGTACATTGGGTGAGATGCCAGTCGTTGAGTACCTGTCCGGCGGCGCGCAAGGCAAGGATCTCAGCATGGGCAGTAGGGTCGCGATCGCGTTCACGCCGATTCTCAGTTTCTGCGATCGCCCGTCCAGTCGGATCGACAATCACTGCCCCAACTGGCACATCGCCAGCGTCTCCAGCAGCCTGGGCAAGCGCGATCGCCCGCTCCATCCATCGGCGATGTTGCAAGTAGTCTGGATGGTCAAAGGCAATAGGAATGGGCATAGACGAAGGCGAGGTCTGCCACTTTATAGTGCTGGCTCTACAAGTAAAGAATCTAGCTGTTTCTGGCTGTCTAACTGGTAGAGATCGTCACAGCCGCCAATATGCCGCTGGTTGATGAAAATCTGGGGTACCGATCGACGACCATCGGCGCGTGCAGCCATTTGCGTTCTAGCCGCTTCATCGCCGTCAATTTTGTATTCTTTGAAAGCAACTCCTTTCCACCACAGCAGCAGTTTGGCACGGATGCAGAACGGACAGGTTTGCCAGGTATAGATTTCGACGTTTGCTTTGACCCGTTCAGGATGACGGTTCAATAGCGCGTTGAGGGTTTGAAGCATGGGGCTAACTCCACGATCGCGGTGGACAACTATCTAAGTGACGCATTAAGTGACGCAAACCTCGGCGGTTTCAACCAAGGATCGAACATCTGACCATCACAGTGACTCAAACCTCCGAGGTTTTGGTCAAAATGTGTAAGTACTATTGAGCAGTGGGAAAAGGCACAGCCAATAGTATGCCAAGTCCAGCAAGGGCCATGACCAGTGAGACCCCTAGCAGCTTGAGTCGCTGCGACCAGGGGGTATCTGAGTTGGCAGCTTGCTGAGGCGTGCGCAATCGGGGCTGAGTGGGGGCAACCAGAAGAATGAGGCTACCCAGCACCATCAAGCTGCCCAAAATTGCAGCCGTTCCAGCAATCCAGGTCGAGATTAACCACATCATGGGTGATTGACGACTAACAAACCTGAGTCAAGCGCCGTGGCTAGGAGTGCCTTTCGTAGCCACGACAACCTGAATTGATTGACTCTAATTTTAACGCTAACCAGTTAGACAGCTAACCAAATTAGACATCATAGATTCGACATTCCGCTGCATCGGGGCGCTCATCGCAGTAGCGATCGAGGCTCGTTTTCGGCTGTAGACGGCGATCGGCTGAAGCAGCCTGCACTTCTTCTACTGCATCCCAGGCGGCTGCACATTCACTGGAAAGATCGCCATTGGTACTGCAAGCTGTGCGTGCGTGCTCTAGCATTGATGGGATCTGTGCTTCGAGCGTAGCAGCGGCATTGGTTTCGAGATTGTTGTCCAGTAACTTAGACATGATGTTGAGATCTCCTTGTAATCGGGTTGATGTAGCGTGAACCCGTGTCCATACACTTGTGTAGAGCGTGTATAGATCCAATCTAACGCTGTTTTTATCGTTTGGTTGGTAGGAAATTTGGCTAGCGACATTCGGACAACCCAACCAAGCGTTCATTGTTAAACAGTCTTGCTTTAGATAAATACCGCAGTAAAACTTAACACGCTCAAGTAGGGAGATTCCTGTCAAGCGCGTCTCCCCCTTTTGGTAGACTTAAAGACTGAGAACAGCATTTATGAAACCGCGCAAAATCAAGCAGTTGGAGGACTTACTTCGTGGAGAACACGCTCGGCTTAGAGATTATTGAAGTAGTAGAGCAGGCTGCGATCGCATCTGCCCGCTGGATGGGCAAAGGCGAGAAGAACATTGCTGACCAGGTAGCAGTGGAAGCCATGCGCGAACGCATGAACAAAATCTACATGCGAGGTCGCATTGTGATTGGGGAAGGGGAACGCGATGACGCGCCCATGCTCTACATCGGCGAAGAAGTCGGCGTTTGTACGCAGCCCAATGCAAAAGATTTTTGCAATCCCGATGAGCTAGTTGAGATTGATATTGCAGTCGATCCGTGTGAAGGCACCAACCTGGTTGCCTATGGACAACCTGGCTCAATGGCTGTGCTGGCAATTTCCGAAAAAGGTGGGCTGTTTGCCGCGCCCGATTTCTATATGAAGAAGTTAGCCGCCCCACCCGCCGCTAAAGGCAAAGTGGACATCAATAAATCAGCCACTGAAAATCTCAAAATTCTAGCGGAGTGCCTGGATCGAGCGATCGAAGAACTGGTTGTGGTTGTCATGAAGCGCGATCGGCATACCGACCTCATCAAAGAAATTCGGGATGCGGGTGCTAGAGTCTCACTCATCAGTGATGGGGACGTAGGTGCAGCCATCTCCTGCGGCTTTGCGGGTACAAACATTCATGCGCTGATGGGCATTGGTGCCGCACCGGAAGGGGTGATCTCTGCGGCTGCCATGCGGGCAATGGGTGGGCACTTCCAGGGTCAGCTCATTTACGATCCAGCGGTTGTGAAAACAGGACTGATTGGTGAGAGCAAAGAGGCAAATATCGATCGCCTTAAGAGCATGAACATCACCGACCCTGATAAAGTGTATGACGCTCATGAACTTGCCTCTGGTGAGACGATTCTGTTTGCTGGCTGTGGTATTACCTCTGGCAACTTAATGGAAGGTGTCCGCTTCTTCGGCGGCGGTGCCAGAACTCAGTCACTGGTCATTTCAAACCAGTCCAACACGGCCCGATTTGTAGATACGATCCACCTGTCGGGCAAGCCAAAAGTCATCCAGTTGCACTAAGTTGTTAGATGTTGGTTGTTAGTTGCTAGTCATAAGGCTCTAAAAACTAACAACCAACCACCAAAGGCTCAAGAATCGGTTCACCATAAAAGAGCGCATTTTTAAGATGAACATTGCCGTTGTAGGGTTAAGCCACAAAACAGCCCCGGTTGACGTTCGAGAAAAACTGAGCATTCCAGAAACCCTTTATGACCGTGCGATCGCGCAGCTTTGCGCCTGTCCTCACCTTGAAGAAGTAGCGGTTCTCAGCACCTGCAATCGCCTGGAAATTTATCTCGTTACCAGCGAAACCGAGCAGGGCATCCGCGAAGTGACCCAGTTTTTAAGCGATCACAGCAAGCTTTTTCTTCCTCAGTTGCGTCCCCATTTGTTTACCTTGCTGCATCAGGATGCGGTGATGCATTTGATGCGCGTCGCGTCTGGATTGGATAGTCTGGTGCTGGGCGAAGGGCAAATTCTGGCGCAGGTCAAACACTGCCACAAGCTAGGGCAGCAGCACCAAGGCATTGGGCGCATTCTCAATCAACTCTTTAAGCAAGCGCTTACGGCTGGGAAGCGTGTCCGCACCGAAACCAGCATTGGCACCGGAGCGGTTTCCATCAGTTCCGCAGCGGTGGAACTTGCCCAACTTAAAGCCCAAAATTTAGCGGCTTGTCGTGTCGGCATTCTAGGCGCAGGCAAAATGTCTCGTCTTCTGGTGCAGCACTTGCTCTCTAAAGGCGCGGTAAATATTTCCATTTTGAATCGATCGCTGGAACGCGCCCAAGAGCTAGCCAAACTCTTTCCAGATGCCGCCTTACATCTACACCCACTGTCAGATTTGTCCACGATATTAGCAAACTCTGATATCGTCTTTACCAGCACCGCAGCAACGGAACCGCTACTCGATCGCGCCAAGCTCGAAATGGTGCTGGATCCGGCGCAACCGCTGATGCTGTTTGACATTGCCGTGCCGCGCAACGTGCATACCGATGTGAATGAACTGCCCCACGTCCAGGCGTTTAACGTGGATGACTTGAAAGCAGTCGTTGCCCAAAACCAGGAAAGCCGTCGCCAGATGGCAATGGAAGCAGAGATGCTGCTGGATGAAGAAGTGGACACCTTTGATAGCTGGCTGCGATCGCTTGAAACCGTTTCCACCATCAGTAGCCTGCGCGACAAGGTTGAAACCATCCGCGCTCAAGAACTTGAGAAAGCACTGTCGCGTCTGGGCACCGAGTTTGCCGAAAAGCATCAGGAAGTGATCGAAGCGCTCACCCGTGGCATCGTCAACAAAATCTTGCACGACCCAATGGTCCAGCTACGCGCACAGCAGGATATTGAAGCCAGACGGCAAGCCATGCAAACGCTCACAACCCTCTTCAAGCTGGAATCTACGTCAAATAAGCAGTTTGGTTAGGGGTGAGAAGTCAGAAGCCAATCAGTCAGACACCTTGGTCGCAGGCTAATGAGGAATCCATCTCTATTTAAGCGCCGCGCCACTGCACGATCGCGCCCTATATCCCTAAATCTGATATGATCGCACTCCAATCGCTTAGCCTTGGTTCTATGCGTTGATGCAGCTTGTAGGAGCGGCGATAGGGCTAAATCTGAGTGGGCAATATTAACAGATGACCTTGAGCACTGAACAATAAACTCTGTACGAACTGATTAAAGCTGTGTTTAGTGGCAATCAACTTGGAGCGATGGTTTGCCATAACTCCGCCGGAACAAATCTCGACAAATGCCCCACATTGGTTGTCGCAATAACAACATCTGGAATTTCGAGAGTGATGGCTTGAGCCGCCAAAATCATATCACCGTCAATTGTTTTGTCGCCTGCTGTGGGTTGTCCTTGCTGGCGCGCTTGTGCCCAAAACTGGGCTGCTTGACGCATGGCGATCGTGGTCAGTGGTAGGTACTCAAGCAATTTGGCTAAATCATCTAAACGAGCAATGCCTTTAGCTTTGTTTGCCCGCAACAATTCACGCCGAACCTCGTAGTCTGCAATCTCTGGAATGATCACGCGGCTCCCTGATGTGAGTTTGAAGCCACTGGGCGCAAGCAATACTCTCAGCGGATAGCTTTGGATTAGTAACGAGACCGAGCGGTCCTGTATCTAGCACCAGAATGCGACTCACCAAGTAATACCTTTCATCTCAAGGGGAAATAACTTGCGATCGGACAAGCGATCGTTATCCAAGGCATGAATCAAATACTGACCTGTTTCTTGCTGTTCCAAATCATCCTCATCATCCATCCACGCTTGGAGCAAGTTAACCGCTTCGGTTTGTTTTTGCTTCAACATAAGAGAATTCGTCAAGAGTTGCAGTGCCAAAGCCTCTACGGAAAGCCCGTGCTGATTGGCTTCCTGTAAAAGATACTGCTCCAACTCTGGCGATAGGTTAAGGGTTAGCGTCATGAGTCTGTTAAGGATACACTCTAGATTTTAAGCCTGTGCAGTCTGTGATCGCGCTCCAATCGCTTAGCGCTGGGTTTTATGTGTTGATTTGACTGTCAGGAGGGGCGATCGTATTAAACCTAAGTGAGTGATTTAACGGTGAAGATGAGCGGCGACAAATAGAACCGAAACGAAGCGAAAGAATTTTACTCGCCGCTCCATCGCATTGTTAGACCGAGCCCCAACGAAGTAACTCTCAACTACGGCATTGCTTCAATCGTCACGATACCGTCCTGAACTGCTTCAATGTACAACTTAGATCCAGACAGTAAACTCATCCCAACAAGTGGCTCTGCCTCTGACGCTGCTACATCCACAACTTGATATTGTCCATGCCAGATGACAAAGGCACGGTACATCTCGAAAAGGACTTCACTGCCATCTCCTAACGTTGCAGAGTCGCGGAATATCCAAGGCAGTTCCAGCGATTCGATGATGGATAACGGAAGGGACAAGAAACCAGTAAACCCTGTATCAATTACGGTCTGAACCATTTGCTGTCGTGCTTTGCTGTGACCCACAACGACCGGAATGATTGCTTCACAACTTTGATTCACGAAGCCTTGCATCATACCGACTTCTTCAGGCTCCGCGAACCAAATCGATAAACGGTGCGATGCCCAATCCGGATCACCCAAGGTTGAGCATCAGGCACACGTTCATAGAGGCGATCAGTGGCTTCGATGGTCGTGTCAGCAACTTCAAAGGCTGCGGTTTCAATATCGATCGCTACGATTCTACCGTGGTTGCCTTCCTCGACTTGCGATCGCACCTGAGATTCGTAAATCTCATTACCACGACGAGCGTATTCTTCTTTGGAGTAGCGGGGTTGTCGCACTGTCATGAGCCTAACCTCGTCTCAACGCTTGCTTACCCATCTTAACTTGGGCGATCAATTGTGCTACCTCTTTAAAGCTCTCATCCTTCAAACTGGTTAGGCTGGGTCTCAATCATATCCAATATGCTTCGCCCAATGGGCTGTGACGTTCGAGGCGACCTCGCAATCGCAAAAGCCGCCATACTCGCCGAACCACTCCGCGATGGAATCCTCTGGAAGCGACCGCGACCGCAAAAACTCTCTGGAACGTCGAAGCGTGTGGTCGCAATAACACCAAATCTCGTCGTCGCGCTGCTCAAACAGCGTGCTGTCAAGCATCTTGAACAAATCCCGCAAATCTGCCTTCGAGATGGGCATCCGAGCTTCCGCATCCGCGTGCTCTCTCTCACGAATGCCTCGAATAATCTCTCGCCGTCTCTGCTTCTCTAGTTTACTCGGCATAGCTGTAGCGGGTGAAGCGGACTAACTATGTATTAAGTATCAGATCTGCTGGATAACACCTTGGTTTTCCAGAATTATCCATCACTTTTGCTGGATAACACCTGATTTTTAAGGAATTAAATCGAAAAATTTCAGGTTAAGTTTGAGATTTTGGGATATTATCTGTCATTTTCAGATAGTTAATTCAGCTACCGAGGGCGATGCTCCAGTCTGAGCCTTTCCTGATTTGATTGTGGGGGTTGAGATTTGAGGCGGATTTCAAGGTGGATAAGAGCACGATCGCCATTCACGCACTTCTGATTCTCTTTAATGCGTCTTGGATACTTGGTAATGAGGTGGAGGATGCTGGTAAATGAGCTTCGGACATTGAGAAATGAGTTGTTGAGGGTCATGAATGAGTATGAGGATGCCCGTAAATGAGTCTTTGATGCGGGTGAATGAGTCCTGGAGGTTCATTAATGAGTATCCGGAGGTCTATTTAAGTGTCTTCCATCCTTATGAATGAGTATTGGCTACCTGATTCATAAGTCTTTCATCCGCTCGAATGAGTCTTTCAGGCTCCCGCTACACCTTCTCTATTTCTCCGATACCACCAGATTGGAGGAAGCCGATCGCCCGAACTCTTCAGGCGCGTATTCCAGATGTGCCTCTGCACCGGGGTAGACGAAATTGCCGGGGGTGACGGAGCGGACGAGGTAGTGGAGGGTGTATACACCGGGGTCGAGTTTGTCGCCAAAGGCAACGACGCGATCGTGGTAGATGGTCTGGTAGCCAAGTTGCCAGCTATCACCCTGTGCCTGGAAGTAAGGCGTGGTGGTCTGGAAGCTGTTATCCACTGCTTCAAAGCCAGCGGGTAGCGGATCGGTGACGACAACATGATCAACGGGATGATCGGTGATAATCTCCAGCCCAATGTCGTAAACCTGCCCCACGGGAACGGTGAGCGGATCGGGGGCATAGAGTCCCGTTTTGTACAGCACTTTGTCTTCGTTGGCGGGACGAAGGGTGCGGGTGACGCGCAAGCCGTTGAGCTTACCGGGTTGGTTGCCCTGGAGCCGATAGCGATAGGCAACGAGGTAATGCAGGATGCCCTGCCCGGTCTTTTTGAGGGTGATGTCGGTGCGATCGCGCGGGAGATCTGCCATCTTCACCGCCACGTCAGTGCTGGGCGTTTTGTAGCCCTCAAACTTCGCAGAGGTCAGCGTTTTGCCTGCCAGGGTTGCCGTTGCTTCAAAGTTGGGTGGCGTGGGCTGAAGTTTGCTGTATTCGACGATCGCGGTCAGTGCTTCGGCATTGTCGTGGGTGCCCTGCCAGATGCCGTTGCGCCGTTGTCCGAGAAGCCCTTTGAGGAGGCGATCCAGATCGTCGGACTTGGCATTTTGAGCAATGAAGAGCCGTAATGCTTGAGCCTGAGCGGTGGTTGGCGAATTTAGCCAGCGCCAGTTAGGAGGCAGATTTACAGTGGCATTGCGTCCCGTTTGATAAATCGTTTCCTGGAGCTGGTTCACCATTGACCTGGCTTCTTGCTGCCATTCTGGGAACTGGGTCAGGTAGCGCGCGAGTTTGATCTGGCTGACGGGATCAAGCTGGTTTCGCTGGCTGTAGAGGTCGGAGAGAAAGTCGTTGCGCCGATCGCCCAACGCAGCCAGAGCGATCAAGGTTTCCAGCCGTACCTGGTTTTTGCAGAGGGCTTCTTTGCAGTAGTCGTACTGTCCGGGGTCGGCGAGGAGCTTTTTGAGGTAGGCGGTTAAGGGAGTGAGGAGTGAGGGGTGAGAGGCAAGGAGTGAGGCATTGGGTTTGCTGAAGGCGCGATCGGCGAGGGCGATAGCTTGAGCAGCATAGGGGGTGATGAAGGGGTCGGAGGTTTCCTGGCTGGGGTAGGAGGCGAACCCACCGTCGGGCTTTTGGAGTGCCTGGAGGCGATCGAGCGCTTGATTCGCCTGTTTCGCAGGATCGAAGCTGGCGAAGGTTTGCCCATAGGTTTGGGTGAGGGCTTGGAGGTTGGCGGCGATCGCCAGTTGACTGGCAGCAGGTTCCAGGAAGGGGAGATCTTTCTCGTCTAGCACCTGTTTGGCGGGAGCCGCGAGGGTGGGAACCAGGCTGCTGGCAAGGGAAATGTCCAAGCCGCCTGCATCGGGTGCCACGTTTTTATCGACGTTCAGGGGAATGGTTGCCTGATCGGTAGTCGTTCCTGCTTCCACGACCTGTTCCGTGACATCCAGGGGCTTGATGTCGAGCGGCACTTCAAAGGCATCAGTGGCGCTGCCAAGCTGGGTGGTAAATTCCACCTTCGCGTCGCCTGTGGACTGCACGACAACGGGGAAGCGATAGGCGCTGGTGCCTGTCGTTGCTTGAGCCTGTTGCTGTCCAGAGGAATTATCCAGCTTGAGCGGCTCGGTGACGGAGCCGTTGACGGTCAGATTACCCGTTTGTTCAGCCGTGTTGGTGACAGACACACCTGCCTGGAAGCGATCGCCCGGTCGCGCAAACTGGGGTAAGAGGGGATTCGCAATCAGCGGTTTCGTGGTGACAAAGGTGGTGTCGCTATTGCTGCCAAAGTGCATGGCTTCATCGGTGGCAACTGCCATCACGCGCCAGGTGGTGAGGTCGTCGGGCAGCTTGAATTTGACCGTTGCGTTGCCGATCGCGTCTGTCTTCACGGAACCGTTGTAGTACGCTAGCGGTTTGAAGTCGGTACGAACGCGGGTATTGCCTGCGCCATTGGAGGCACCGCCCCCATAGCCCCAGCCTTTTTCCAGGGGAGATGACTGCGGTTGCAGCACCACATCGGGTCGGTTGTCGCTCAGGCGGATGGAGACGGGCTGTTCGGCATAAACCGTCTTCACCAGGTCAGGGGGACGATAGCCGCTGAGTTGCAGCACCGCTTCGTTGACCACCATGAGCGTTACCTGTCCCTTCGCCGCCTGACCCTGGTTGGTGACTCGAAGCTGCACGGTTTGTTCGTCTCCAGGCTGGAGGCTCGGTGCCACTGTCGTTTCAACTTGAAGGTATTGGGAACCCAGATCCGTTTCAAAGGGGGCAAAGCCAATACGAACGAGTTTGTCCAGACTGCCGGGTTCTACCTGCTCCAGCGGCTTGCCCTGACGGATCAACACGGCTTCTACGGCGGCATTGGGCAACATCTCAGGCGTAACCTGGAACTGCATGCTAGGCGCACTGCCCTGAACCTTTGTCAGGGTTTTGTAGATTGTGTTGTGTCTTACTACTGCAAAGTACAGTTCGCCTTCGGGATAGGGGGACTGAATCAGCGCCGTCGCCGTTTCGCCCACCTGGTAGCGCGTTTTGTCGAGTTTGATTTCCAGACGGTTGTTGCGGTAGCGACTGCCCCAACTCGCAGCAGCATCACCCGTTGCCCAAAGCTGCACATCCGTCGCGCTGACGGGATTGTTGTCTACAGTTGCCCGAATCCGATATGACCCGGAGGTGGTCGGCTTCAAATTCGCGGTCTGGGGGCTGGCATCGGATTGAATATCCGCTGTGGCAACGGTTTTGTATTCCACCTGGTCTTGCTGGGTGCGACTCCCTTCCACCAGTTTAGACACGCGGCTGTAGGTCATCTGCTGGAGTTCCAGATGGACCTTCTGGTTCAAGACCGGAGTGCCTGAGGGATCAGTGACGATGACCTTGACGGGAAAATCCTGTCCTGCCGTTGCCACAAAGTCGCTTTGCAATCCGATGAGCTTGTCGGTGGGCAGCGCCAGAAAGGTCTTGGAGTCGGCAACGGAGAGATTCGACACATCCGAAACCTGGGCATCGACGCGATAGGTCATGGGATAGGGCAGTTCCTTGTCAACCGTGACCGCCTGACTGCTATCCCCGGTTTTGCTCAACACCTGATTGGTTTGGAGAACATCGGTGCTGACCGTGGGCGCTTCTTCGGGCCAGAACCACTGTTGCCCAAACGCAAAGCCATCCCACCCTTTGGGCGCAAATTCTGCTTGCTTGCGGGTGACGTAGTATTCAACTTTGCCGCCTTCCACTGGGGAGCCGAAAAGATAGTTGCTTTGGGTTTTGGCGGTGATGGTTTGACCGAGGGACGCGATCAGCGAGAAATTTGGCGTATCAAGTTCTGAGTTTTGAGTTGACGCGTTTGGCTCACCAGGTTTGCCACCGTCGAGAGTCAAGGCGACTTTGAAGTTGGGTGGCTTGAATTCGGCGATACGGAATTCGCCTGCAATTTCAACGTCATTCGCGTTCTTAGCGAGGATGGCATAGTAGCCGAGGGGTTGGTTCTTGCCGATCGCCCATTCCTTCGAGAACGTGCCGAACTCATTCGTCGTCTGCGTGCCCAGGCTGGTTTCCTGTCCGTTGGAATCCCTTAAAGTGAGCGTATAACGAGCATTTTTATCCTGCTTCAAGGCACCGTTTTGCAGGTAGTAAGCGGCTCCAGTGAACCAGGCAGTTTCACCCGGTTGATAGAGCTGGCGATCGGAGAAGATAATCCCCCGCGACTCTGGCTTACTACTCTGCCACCCCGCATCTACACCATACTCGTAGGCACCGCTGTATTCTGTTGTGCGCGTAAATGCCCAGTCCTTGCCTTCTTGCGCCACGATGAGGAGTTTGGGGGCATCAGCAAAACGTCCGGCTCCACCCATACAGGTTTGCAAGGCTTTACTGTCGAGCAGCAGCGTTCCAGTTTTGTCGGTTTTGCCCGTAGCACAGGCGATCGGTTCAGGCTGGGTTTTCGCTTCCAGCTTGGATGGGTAGATTTGCACGGCGGCATTGGCAACCGCTGCACCGTCCGACAGGTGGCTCACGCGCACCATGCCCGATTCGGGGAACCATTGGGCGAACACACCCAGGTTGGTCAACTGTACCAGACCATAGGTAGTCGGCTCACGCCATTTCTGCTGGTTGCCGTCCTGATACTGGTTCGTGCGCGCCTGCACGCCATACGCCAGCATCCCTGTAGCGCCGCCCAGTTGCTTTTGCAATGGTACAGGGATGTCGATCGCCTGGTTCTTTTGCCCCTTTACAGGCGTACTCTTCCAGCTTGAAGGGGTGGGCAACAGTCCTTTACCGTTCTCACGAGGATAGGCAGTGTCGGTGTAAACCAGATCGGTGGGCTGCACCACAGCAAAGGCTGCTTTGTAGTTAGCAAGGTTGACTGTGGAAAGGTTGAGTTGAAGGTTTTTACCTGTGGGGAAAATATTTAGTCCGGAGGGTGCCCATAGGTCTGCTGCCACATCGCCCGTGGTGTAGTCCGTTGTCACAGGTTTGCCAAGCGTTTGCCCGTATTTGTCCTTCAGATCAGCGCCCAGCTTCACGGTGTACTTGGTTGTAGGGTCGAGTGCCCAGGGGTTGAGGGCAACGATGCGATCGCCCTCATACACTTTCACCAGGGGTACCTCTTTCTTGGGCGCTGGCTCGACGGTAATGTGGGCGATCGCCGATTCTGCATCCACTTCGTTGTTGAACGCTAACTGCGGGCTGCCGTTCACAAAGCGTCCTTGTGCGCCGCCTGCATCGGGCTGTCCGTAGTAGCTGAGTTTCTGAAACACCAGCGGTGAGTAGGTTTCAACCTGGCTGGCAAAGACTCCCTCACTTGCCACATTACCGTTAGCAGCCATCAATCCTGGCGAGATTTCCAGACGGTAGCGAGTGGCTTTGGCAAGGGTTTGTTGGGGTTCGATCGTGTAAATCCAGTCCCGCGCCGAGGGATCAAATTGTTCAGCAGGTGATTTTTCTTCAGGATACTGATCGCGTACTTTCTCCTCGCTTTTCTCCAGCGCCACATTCAGCCCAACCCCGTTCTGGTCGTTGCCGGGTGCAAGCTTCACATGGTCTTTGAGCGAGGCTAAATCGAGTTCTGTGTTTGAGGTGAATTTGAGAACGGGCTTTAGATCGAGCGGTTCTGCCGCTTCGCCCTGGGGTGTGCCAGCAGCGGGTTTACCAGGCAGATTGGTGAGCTTGATCGGCTCGGTATTAAACGTCCAGGCAAGATCTTGATCCAGACGATGTTGCTTGAGATCTGCCAGACCTGCTTTGAGCGTGACCTGCACGCGGGCGGCTTTGGGAATGGCACGATCGCCCTGAAACCCGACCATCCTCGGCGTGAGAAAGCGCCACTGACCGGGCAACGGTGGCACCAGTTCAAACTTTTTCAGCAGGTCTTGGGGTTCTTTGCTTTCCAGGTTTTCTACTGGCAGCAAGGGTTCCTTGAAGCGGACGCGAATTTGCGCGGTGGTGGCAGCTTCTCCAGTGGGGCTGATCTGTTCAATCCAGTCGGGTAGCTTGGGTACGGCGAGAGCGGCAACGGAAGGTTGTGGATTGGCGGTTGGCGTAATGTTTGCAAAGCTACAGCCCTTAATGACCAAAGCAACACATAATGCGAGCAAAACAAACCACGGCTTGATGCCTTTCCCACGTCTCATCACCATTTCCCCACTGTGTATCCAATCGCAGCTGACCGATCGCCCACTACCACACCATTCCTACTCGCAAGGTCAGGGCAATTCCTCGTATTGGCTATAAATCTTTACTATGAGGGGTGGCGAGAAACCACGACTAGACGGTTAAGGATCGTGAATTGAATTAAGATCGGCAACCTCAGCCTTTACCTGTACGGGCGCGGCATGCGGTAAACAGTCTTTGTTATTGACCGAGAACCTTCTGCCTCCTGCCACGCCCCTACGCAAAGAATGACATTTTGATAAGTCCACGATCCTAACGCTCCAATCTTTGACGGCGTAGCAGGGGGCTTGCAGTCAACGCCCGTGTTTGAGGCTATGGCTTTGGGCACACGGTTGTAGCGTGTTCGTCAGTTAGAATGAAGGCAGGCTGCATGAGATTTCGGATCAAGGCGCACGCCATTCGACTCACTTTGCTGCTTTACTTCGCCAATTAACAGTCAGGCAAAGAAGTTAGTAGCTAACCGCTGGTTATTCACGCGAAACTGCATTCTACTCAACTGAAAGCGTTCACCCGTTTTAGCCTGTGATAGGAGGCTTATAAGATGTTTCGTACTGCTGTATCTGTCCTCTGTGCCGTAGCGGTGCTTTCACCAACGGTAGCATTTGCTGGTGACTGGCGCGATCGCGGCTCTTATGATCGGAGTGTTTACGAACGCAAGTCTTACGGTCGCTCTTACGACAATCGACGCGATCGTGAGCGGATTCGGGTGATCGACTTCTACAACCGCAATCGTGATGACCGGAATTGGAACTCCGACCGACGCGATCGGCGCGATTGGGATCGGCGCGATTGGGATCGGCGCGAAGCCGAACGGGCACGTTACTGGCGCGATCGCCGTGATGACCGCTATCGCCGCGACTACGACCGCGATCGCTATAATCGCCCTAGCATCATTATCTTTCCGCGCATCTCGTTTTAGTGGCAATCTGTAGGGACGTTACATTAACGTCCCTACTACAAAAATTGTGAACAACAGTTCTAGAACACTACTGAACCACAGCGGCTTGAACTCTACTTAGGTGGTGCCAGCGGGGGGCAGGTTTTGTAACCAGGCGAGGCTTTGTCGAAATTGCATTGATAAATCGTGCTTTTCTGCCAGCTTGGTGGAATTTCTAAGAGATCGCGTGTGCCCGTAATGCCCTGCCCCACGAAGAGTAAGAGCGCCACGCAATTGAAGACCACATGCGTTGTCCGCCAGCGATTTGCCCGATCTTCGTAGATGTCGCGGACGATTGCCAGCGAAAAGACCATCAGCAGCGCCGCGACCAGCCCATAGTAAAAGTGAGACACAAACCAGGCATTATCCAGACGGTAAACCCCATCCTGAAAACCGAGAACCACAAGACCAATGCCAGTCAAGGTTGCGAAAACGCCTCGCCAGACTTTAGCTTGCGCTTTGTAGAGAAATACCAGTGAGGTGATCGTCGCCACATACAAGAGCACAATCAAGGTGACTTTGAACGGCTCTTTACTGAGCAACTCTTTTTCCTGGATATTCTCAAAGATTGGGTAGGTGATGCCAAGAGAGTAAATGCCAACGACCGCGCCAGTCAGCCAGCGACCCAGTTGCACATGTTCTGCTCCAACCACCGGGGGAATTTTGCTCTTGGTTTGTGCCTTCACTTCCAGACGACGCTGACGGGTTTGCCACGCCATTCTCACAACCATTCCAATAAGGGGAAACACAACGATCACGGCGATCGCTGGATGCAGCAACAGGATAAAATCTTCGGCATTCAGATCCATACAGCATCACCTAGAAGAGTCAAGGACGTTAGCAGCGTATCAGGCAAAGCTGAGAGCCTGCTGAGTTGAGCAAAGTTTTGCAATATAGTGGTTTTCGTTTCAGTGAAAGACAGGCTTTTAGGGTTTGAGGCAGAGGGCAGGAGGCAGGAGGCAGAAGGAAATTCCGATTTCTCGTACCTTCTGCCCTCTGCCCTCTGCCTTCTCCCTTGCTAAGACTGTACTTCAGGCGATGATCGTTAGCCCTTAACCTTTTCGTTGCCCTTGAACCGAACAGCCTTGAACACGCTTCGCGATCGCCCAAACAATTTAGACTTTCAGCACCCAGGCGCTACGGGTGTCAGCACTCACAAACGAAGCTGGAATCACCGCAAGATCAACACCCAGTGACTTAAACGCCGAGCGAATCAACGTGGCGTGAGACGCTTCCGTGGCACCGATGCTGGCACCTGCTGTAATCAGTGCTGGCGTTTTGAGCTGAGCGACTTCACGACCGTAGGCGATCGCGGCATCGGTTTCTAGCGCCAGTGCCAGTTTGGCAATGTTGACATCTGAGTCGAGCGCACCTTCGCCTGCTTTCAAATAGGATGAGAGATCGTATTGTTTCTGCGCTTCAATCGGCATTCCACCTAACTTTTTGACGACAGCCATCAAGGTATCGCGGTGCTTTTTGTGGTCTGCCTGGTTTGCCAACGCGACTGCAAGGACGGCTTTCCCCACACTCGTACTGGTGAGCTTGCCTGCCGCAAACCCATACGCCCAGATCGCCTGATGCTCATAGAATAGAGCACCATTCAAAACCTTGGCATCGTTCATCGTATCCGAAGGGGAAGCGGCATCGACCCGTTGGACGATCGCAGGCAGCCCGATCGCACCAGCCGCACCCACAACGGCGCTGGTCTTCAACATGTCACGACGCGACCAAAGCTTGCTGCGACGGGCTGTTGCGCCAGATAGCAGTCTTTGTTCCTGATTCATAGCACTCGGTTCTCCTGAAGAGGGGGTGACTCAGTTTTGTGCCGCTCGTGCGCCTGTCTATCCATGACAGATGAGCAGACGATTTTTAGCCAGCACGATCGCTCCCAACGCAGTCGCTACAGCAACGATCGAAGCAGTCAGGAAAGACCACAAAGGTTAAACCCTCTGAGACCGACTGTCCTAACCCTCACGGCGATAGCGGTAGCAACTGGTTGAGTTAAATGTCATACGGTTCGACTCGTTGCCAAAACAGGCTTGATGTCTTACCTGCTCTGGAATGAGATGTAAACCGTGACAAGCGAATCTAGAGAGAAATACGCACCCCTTACAGCTTTGGATCTGTCAACATTTTTGCAAGTTGTAAAACTTGAATCGTTATACCAGTTCTCTTTAAAGATGCACAGAATGTAGGTTGGGTAGAACAGGGTGAAACCCAACAACGGCTGGGTTTTGTTGGGTTTCGTTAGACTCAACCCAACCTACAGTTAGATGAAAGTTCACATAGAATTGGTGCTAGGTGATTTCTAGATCAGAATTTACCTGTAGCATCTCGCTCGCGTCGCGGGCAAGATGCCCGCACTAATTTAATTGCTAGAAATCTCCTTAACTGTCAGCTACTCGTCCGCGATCGACGCGCAACGTGACACCCATCAGCGAATGCTGACGAAGCCCGCTTTCTCGATAAGGCTTTGCCCTTGTGGGGTCAGCAGAAAGTTTGCATAGGCTTCTCCTGCTTGTTGCTCAGCACCACCATTTTGTTTCACGACTACAAAAAGGTTGCGGGTTAAAGGATACTGCCCACTCCGAAAGGCATCGGCGTTAAGCTTATTGCGCTGAGCAGGGCAGCTACTGGATGCAACAAGTGGTTCCTGATAGGGCGGCACAAACTGTCCCGCTTGCCGACCGATCGGCACAGGCTTTACGGTACATTGAGGCACCAATTCTGTAGCTGTAGAGAAGTAAACGCCCCCTGGAGTAGCCGCCAGTTTCCGCAAACCCGCCGTTGTAGTGGGCACATCCTGAACGTTAGCACCGGGTTTACGATCGCCCAGCAGCACTTCGATCGTGCCTGCCCCGGCTGCGGATGGTCGCTCCAATGGTTGAATGGCTAGATTCGGTCCCCCAACCTGGTTCCAGTTGGTGATGGTGCCACCATAAATACCCTTGATCTGCTCGATCGTTAACCCTGGCAGATCCAGGCTGGGATTGACCGCGATCGCAATGCCGTCGATCGCCACCGGAATTTGCTTCAGCTTCAAGCCTCTCTGCGCTGCCGCCTGGTTCTCCTGATCCGATACAGGACGCGAAGACTGGGCAAAGGCAATTTCATCCTGGAGCAACATCTTGATCCCGGCTCCTGACCCTGGTGTGCCAGAAATCGGATCGACGTAGCGCAAGCGAAACTCTGGGCGGCTTGACTGAATGACCGGATCAACGATCAGTCGCACGGGTGCCCAGGTGGTACTGCCGCCATAGCTAAACAGACCGGAAGGAATGTTTTGAACTCCGGCAAAGTCCTCAGCGGTTGCTGGCGCATTTGAGTTGGCAGTTGGTGACGCTGCTGGATTATCCCCATTAGAAGGACTTGAGGGGGAGTTTGCCGCGGGGGATAGCACCTTACTCAAATCACTGCCCGATCGCTGCGTAAACCACCAAAAGCCCCCTCCAATAAGACCCGCCGTTACCAGAAACGCCAGAAGCAATGCTGTTGTATCGTTCTTTTGTGCCATAAGTTCCTTTGTGCCAAATGAGGTTCATCTAGCCAGCCGTCTGCTTTTACTCGTTTCAGGTTTTAGGCTAAACGCCCCTTTCACCTGACTCGATCGTACGCTGAGTTGTCTTAAAGAAAGGTAGACAGCAGATTAAAAATGATCCGAAACAGAGCCGTTGCCGCGATCGCCATTAATCCAGTTAAGACAGCAATCACTACAACCGAAACCAACACATTTCCGCTGAGTGCGATCACAATCCGGTGCAGTGGCGACACAAACAGCACGATCGCCAGCGTCACTCCAGCAGCAATCAGCAGATCGACCCGTTCAACGATGCGGCGCGACTGAAGAAAGACCAGCCCCAGAAGCAAGACCAGCCAGAAGCCACCGCTGATGAGAGAAGTACCCAACAGGCTCACCAGCGCGATCGCCAGCAGTCCTCCCTCAAAGCCTGTAAACGCCGCCGCACCCAGCAGTTCAACGGTCGAAAAGGGCGCGATCGTGCCACGCCGTCTGGCAGCTTTTGCCGCTTGAGGCGTTGCTGATTGAGGTGTTCCCGGTTGAGGTGTTTTTGAAGGGGCAACTGCTGGCACAGAAGGCTGAACCTGAGGCTGGGGTGGCGCGGTGGGAGGCGATGGCGCAGGAGAAGCCGCGCGTTTTGGGGTGGCGGGCGATCGTGCTGCACCTTTACTAGACGATGGTTTGAGCGCAGTCAATACGTCTGCTGCCGTTTGAAACCGCTGACTGGGCGTTGGTAGCAACATGCGATCGATCGCATCTGCCAGTTGCCGATTCACACCAGGTACTTCGCTACGCCATTTCCAGGTGTTGCTGTAGGAATCAAACAGTTCATTGGGCTGCTTCCCCGTCAGCAACATCAGGCACGTCACAGCCAGGGCATATAGGTCACTGGAGGGATACACCTCACCGCCCGACATCTGCTCTGGCGGCGCAAATCCTAGCGAATAAATGCCTGTAGACTTTCCTGTTGCCGTGCCTTTGGTGGCTTGTTTGACCGCACCAAAGTCGAGCAGATAAAAGCGTCCGTTTTGATGACGCATGATGTTAGACGGCTTGATGTCACGGTGAATCGAGCCATTTTCGTGAACGAAGGTCAGCACCTCCAGAATTTCCTTCAGCATCGCCATGACTTCATCTGAAGAGAGGGTGCCTTTTTGGATGACCGCCTCTTCCATCGTTTGCCCGTCAATATACTCCTGCACCAGATAAAAAAACTTATCTGGCTTGCCCGCTTGAGCTGTGGCGATCGTTAATTCAAAAAAGGCGAACAGGTCAGGAATCAATGGATGGGCATTGCCCAGTTGTTCCAGCACTTCTGCTTCGCGCTCAAAAAGCTGCTGTGCGATCGTGAGTTGTGCGGGACTGAGGTTACCAGACGGCAAAAATTGCTTGACGACACACTGGCGCATGGCTGGTGTGTAGCGATCGCGCGCCAAAAAAGCAGCACCAAAGCCACCCTGCCCCAGTAGCTTAAGCGGCAGATAACGCCCAATTAGGATGAGTTCCATGCCACAAGTCGTGCAATATTTTTGTGGCACCGTCTTCAGCGTGGCTTGTTGATCTAAGTCAGCAAAGACATTCACAGGGCGTGGGCAGCCTGGACGAGTGCAGTAGAGATCCATATAATTTGTGGCTGTATCGCCCTCAATATGGCGTTGCTACGGTTAACAGATTGCTATAGCAATCGAGAGGTTGGTTAGGACATATCACCATGATCAAAAGCGTCGCTAGACAAGGTTTTACCTTCTGCCTTCTGCCCTCTGCCTCCTCCCTTTTGCCATAACAGCAAGACTGAAGCTTTAAGCTCAAGCATAAAGTGATTAGACAATAAGCGTCATAAAAACGGACAATTAGCCCGCATCTTTCTCTCCATTCTGCCGATTGAATTCACCTTAACTTACCGAAGATCCTGCATCACTCTCAGGTAAAGATCGCCAAGCACTGTCCTGTCATCAAAAACGTCGTCCCAAAAAACAAACGGCAAGCAAAAACCGCTGTCTCGCTTGCCGTTGCCGCTTGCCATTGAAATTGCTTGTTGAACGTTAACCGCTTCTGCGCAACTGCGTTTAATGCTTCATCGACAGTGATTCTGTCAAAGCAGCCTTCAGAAGTGGAGCTTTATCGAGCTGTTCCCAGGGCAAATCTAGATCGGTGCGTCCCATATGACCGTAAGCGGCAACGTCCTGGTAAAAGCGACCATTCCGTTCTCCCGGCAGGCGGCACAGGTTAAAGGTTTGAATAATGCCAGCGGGGCGCAGTTCAAAATGTTCTTTGACCAGTTCAAGCAGGCGATCGTCACTGATCTTACCTGTCCCAAACGTGTCAATCATGATGCTAACGGGACGCGCCACCCCGATCGCGTAGCTAAGCTGCACTTCGCAACGATCGGCTAAGCCTGCTGCCACAATATTTTTCGCTACGTAACGGCAGGCATAGGCTGCACTACGATCGACCTTCGTGGGGTCTTTGCCCGAAAACGCACCGCCCCCATGCCGCGAATAGCCACCGTAGGTATCGACAATAATCTTGCGCCCCGTGAGACCTGAATCGCCTTGAGGTCCACCGATCACAAATTTGCCCGTTGGGTTCACCAAAAAGCGTGTGTTCTGGTCAGGCTTTACGTCAATGTCCATAAAGACAGGTTGCACCACCAGCGACCACAGATCTTCCTTGATTTTTGCCTGTACTGCCGCTTCATCAGTAATGTCGCCGATCGTGGCGGTGTGTTGAGTTGAAACCAGAATCGTGTCAATACCGATCGGGCGGTTATCTTCATACAGCACCGTCACCTGGGTTTTGCCATCGGGACGCAGGTAGGGTAGCTGACCTGTTTTACGCACAGTTGCCAACCGACGCGACACCCGATGCGCCAGGGAAATGGGGAGCGGCATTAGCTCTGGGGTTTCGTTGCAGGCAAACCCAAACATGATCCCCTGGTCGCCAGCGCCGATGAGGTCAAGCTCTTCATCACTGGACTGTTCACGGGTTTCATGAGCAGAGTCAACGCCCTGAGCAATATCGGGCGACTGAGCATCCAACGCAATCAGCACCGCGCAACTGTGGGCTGAAAACCCGCTATCGGCACCAGAGTAGCCAATTTCAGCAATTTTTTGCCGAGCCAGCTCAATATAGTTCACCGTTGCTTTGGAGGTGATCTCACCCGTAATCAATACGAGACCTGTGTTAACAACGACCTCAGCCGCAACTCGGCTCTGGGGGTCTTGCGCCAGGAGGGTATCTAAAATCGTGTCTGATATCTGGTCACAGATTTTGTCGGGGTGACCTTCGGTAACGGATTCAGAAGTAAACAGGTAGCGTCGGGACAAGCGTAAATCCTCTCTGGCGAAAGATTATTAAACCAAACATAAGATGACTCAAAACAGGTCACTCGTGAAGGTTGTGCCAAGTTTTGTGAACGTTTTGGTAAGTTCAGCAGATTATACCACTTGAACCTGAGAGGAATTCCGCACTTTGCTCAAAGCGTGCAAACGAAAAAGTAGACGGGAATTCACCCTAAGAGCTGAATGTCTGAAAAGCTGGCAATCACTGCATCAGCCTGAAGGAGAGAAGCTCTTTGCGTCCAGCCCCAGGTTACAGCCACACAGCCCGCTGCCTTTGCCGCTTTTGCCATCTCAATATCAGCCGTAGAATCCCCGATCGCCAGTACATGCTCCGGTGCCACTTTTAGAGCGGTACACGCTTGATAAAAAATGGTGGGATCGGGTTTTCCAGGTCCCTGATCAATGCCAAGCGCAACGTGAACCCAGGCTTCCAGCTCATAGCGTGCAACAAAATCGCTGACATTTGCGGTTGTATCGGCTGAGACAATGCCCACTTTGATTCCCGCTGCTGACAGCGCTTTCAATGTATCGAGGGCACCGTCAAACAGGGGGGTGCTGTCTGCTTTGCGCTGAAACACCCGATCGGCTTCCCCAAACGCCGATCGCACCAATGTCAGTGCCTCAATCCAATCACGTCCTGTTTCAGCGATATAGGCAGCGGCAGCGATTTCATTTTCCAGGCGCGAACCCACTGCCAATAGACCCGCAGGATTTAAGCGCTCCCCATCCAGCCCAAACGCCATCAGCAGTGGTTCTTGCACACCGGGAATTTGGGCATCAATCAGGCGAGCTCGCTTTTGCCCCAGACTGCGTAAGAAGGCTTGCGAATCCGCCAGCGTACCGTCTTTATCAAACAGCACGGCTTCGATCGCTGAGAATTGCACGTTACCGCATTGAATCGTTGCCAAGCACACCCTCCCTGATAAACGACCCCTGAAAAACAAGCTTTTGCAAAAACGGCTCATAAAAAAAGAGGGAATTACCCTCTTTACGCCAGAGCGATCAACAATGATGGTCGATCGCCCTGCAACGATTCAAGCTAACCAAACCAGGCTATTCCACCGCAGAAGGAAGCTCTTCCAGTTCAATTTCTGGCACCGGAATGGCGATCGTTTGTTGCGGTTGCTGCTGGGCGGCAAGCACCTGTTCACGATATTTGGCTGCCATTTCCTCCGCTTTGTCATACACAACCTGAGGATTCTTCACCATATCGCCAGGTTCAGGCTCCAGTTGCTTGGTAGACAGAGAGATGCGACCACGTTCTGCGTCCAAATCAATGATCATCACCTTCACTTCATCGTTCACGTTAAACACGCTATGAGGCGTGTCGATGTGATCGTGAGAGATTTCAGAGATGTGAAGCAGACCGCTTACGCCACCGATATCGATGAAAGCACCGTAGGGCTTGATCCCACGAACGGTTCCAATGACCACTTCGCCCACTTCCAGGCGATTCATCTTACGCTCAACCAGGGCGCGACGATGGCTCAAGACGAGTCGATTGCGTTCTTCATCCACTTCTAGAAACTTAAGTGGCAACTCCTCGCCTACCAAATCTTCCTTGGGTTTGCGGGTGCTGATATGAGAGCCAGGGATAAACCCACGCAAGCCTTCAATGCGGACTAACGCACCACCTCGGTTTGTTGCAAAAACGCTCGATCGCACGGTGGCATCTTCAGCTTGCAACTGACGCACCCGTTCCCAGGCACGCATGTATTCAATGCGGCGAATCGAGAGGGTTAGCTGTCCATCCTCATTTTCGTCAGCAAGAATAAAGAACTCGCGCGTCTCATTGGACTGCAACACCTCTTCAGGTCCATCAATCCGGTTGATTGACATCTCCTGAATGGGAATATAAGCCGCCGTTTTCGCGCCAATGTCAATCAGTGCGCCCCTTGGCTCAAGACTAAACACCGTTCCAGCGACCACATCACCAGGGCTGAAGTGATAGTCGTACTTGTCAAGTAGGGCAGCGAAATCCTCGTGGGTAAAGCCAACATCTATTTCTGTCGTTTCCTGATTGACCATGCGAATCGTTTCCTGGTAGTTATCTCCGTAAAATTTTGCCTCCTGTCGATGTATAAGCACATTAAAATGTGCTGCCTACACCCACGCCTCCTCCAATTGCTGGCAGGAGAGCTAAATTTGGACAAATTAGTAGCTCAGAAGAACCATAATAACCCATGTCGGGTCGCATAGCATAACTCTTCTCGATCGATGCGCCTTTAGCATTCAGCAAGCTTTACTATCTAGCAAGCAATGAGGCAAAAAGCCGGAAGCTTTTACGATCGACCTTTTTGCTGTCTACTTTAGGATAGCGAATCACAAAACGGACTGCACTGAGACAAGTCCCCATCCTCTGTGCAACTGTTACATCTGGTTACACGCGAGGCAGGGACTTTTCGGGCTTGTTGGGGTATGTGCAGACGGTTAGGACGATGCCAGCATGGAAGCATCATCGGCTTCCCGTTGATCCAGATCAACCGGGAGCGAGCTAGTTTCGCTACGAAGGTGATTGAGCGTATCCACAAAGTCACGAATGCCCTGAAACTTGCGATAAACCGACGCAAAGCGAATGTAGGCAACCTCGCTCAGGTGGCGCAAATGTTGTAGCACCAATTCACCAATCTCCTGGCTGTTGACTTCGCGCACCGCCCGCTGCTGAAGCTCCGCCTCAATTTCATCGACTAGATTTTCGAGCTGCACAGACGAAATGCCCGTTTTTTCGCAGGCGCGCACAATGCCCCGCAAGAGCTTGAAGCGATCGAAGGACTCCCGATCGCCGTCCCGCTTGATCACCGTAATAGGAACGTACTCAATCCGCTCATAGGTTGTAAAGCGACGCTCACAGCGTAGACATTCCCGCCGCCGCCGCACGCTCTGACCCGCTTCTGCTGAGCGCGATTCGAGAACACGGTTGTCAGTATATTGGCAGAAGGGGCACCGCATGACTAAAGGAAACTCCAAGCGGAAAGAATAAGCAGCTACGGCAAGCGTATGCGATACCGTTATAAACGCCAACCGTCAAGATGACACACATTTCGTCGAGCAATCTTTTAGGCTTGGCATCAAACGTTAGTGAAACAGCAATCAGCGTGGCATACGAGAACACGGGTTTAAACTGAGGCATTCCACCCTTAAATTATGCCCGATTTGTCTCCCTAAATTGTCTGGCACAGGCACGGTATTGCAGGTGAGCAAGTCTGCTATGGAGGCAACTTCCATCCCGCTGCGGTTATGACAACGCAGGGCTACAGAGGGGCTAGGGCGCGTCATCAATTAGCTCCAAACCTTTACGGCATCAGCCTGATCGCGCCCGACCCAACACACGGCTAGGGGCTGGAATCCTTGCTGCAATTGGTATGTAATCGTAATTGATGACAGCCCCTGGTGCTGGAGACTCAGATCAACACCCTGGCAACTTTGCAGCAACCGCTCAGCCCTGGAACGACTTGATTGAGCCGACGCGATCTAGGTAAACGGTAGTGAGCAGACCCAACTCTCGCGAAAATTGCTGTAGGGCACACAAAAATGCCGCTGAAGAAACTAGCATGTGTAGGAGTGCATCTACTGCTAGTATCCGTTGTATCCGATAGTCACGGTTCTATCGTTCTTCGCTGTTCCGATTTGTTGGCGATACGGTAGCAGCGTTCATGGTCAGACAGTTCGGCTCAACCTATCGATAGGGTTGTAAGCAACGGTGAGAGTGCGATCGAGGGCGAAAGGCGATGCGTTAGCTGACCACTCAGTCGGGGGGCTAAAGCCGATCGTTCGTCTGGCATCGGGTTGTTTTTGCGAAGGTTGCTGATTCTGTCCGTTAGAGAGCAGGGAACGGAGGGCAACCTGAGTGAGGGTGTGTCAGTAGACAAAGCTCGACTGGGAGTTCAAGCCGTACCACTGGTTGCTTGCCTTCTTAGACTTGCTGCTTTTAGAGGCTAATGCGGGTGCCTGCCGCCTCATTTCCAACTCTATCTTTGTGTCTTTTTACAACATTGAACCGTTTACTGCGCCAGTCTAGCGCCCAACCTTTGAATCCTATAGATCAAGATGTACGTAAACGTCGTTACGTGCAGCCATTTGAACGTAGTAAAAGCATGCAGGCAATTAAAAAGCGACAGATAAGACAGAACGATCGCGTCGAGCAACTGTGCTCACGGCTCATGCTGAATCAAAGTCGCGTCTGCCGATGCGAAGTTGCCCACCCCCCAGTTGCCCACCCCCCTTTTCGCTGGGAGAACGGTGCATGAAAACGCCTCAACCCAACAAACCAAAACTGCTGGTAGTCGATGACGAGCCAGATAATTTAGATCTGCTGTTTCGCACCTTTCACCGTGAGTACAAGGTGCTTAGAGCCGAGAATGGACCGATCGCCCTTGATCTGCTGGCGAAAGAGGGCGATATCGCGGTCATTATTTCCGATCAGCGGATGCCGTTGATGAGCGGGACAGAGTTTCTCAGCCTGACGGCAACGCAGTACCCCGATATCATGCGGATTATCTTGACCGGTTATACCGATGTTGAAGATCTGGTCGAAGCGATTAACTCTGGCAAGGTGTTTAAGTACGTTACCAAGCCCTGGGACGATGAAGAACTGAAGGGTGTAGTGCGGCAGGCGGCAGATACGCACATTCTACTGAAAACTCGCACGCGGGAGTTGCGTCGATCGCTCCGCCAGGAGTCTCTGCTGAATGCGGTTACCAACACGATTCGGAGTGATTTGAGTTATCGCCAAATCTTGCACACGATCGGCGAAACCGTTGGTCACATTTTAGAAGTCAGCAGTTGCGTGGTGCGCCCCTGGCAAGACGAGCGATTGGATGACGATTGGTTTGTCTATGTCGAGTCAACTGTGGAGCAAACTGCTGTAGCGCATCACTCCAGTCTGGCTACCCTGAAAGCAGCGCTGGCAGACACCGTGTGGGAAACCCACGACATTGAAGTGATTCAGGATGTCGAAACAGACGATCGCTTCCAGGGCGATGCTACCGAACGCCAGCAGCGACGAGAGCTTTATGCCAAGACGGGGATCCGCTCCAGTTTGCTGGTCCCACTGGTGTGCCAGCAAGAATTGATCGCTGTCCTGGCGCTGCATCAATGTGGCGAACCGCGTCTCTGGCAAGACGACGAAGTGCATCTTCTGCGGCTGGTGTCAGATCAGGCAGCACTGGCGCTGTTTCAAGCACGCACATACGAACAGGTGCGCGCACTGGCAAAGCGAGAGGCATTAATCAACACTATTACCACTGCCATTCGTTCCAGCCTTGATCCACAAGAAATTTTTGCCGCCATCACTCAGCAGCTTGGGCAAGCCCTCCATGCCGATGGCTGCGCCTTGTCGCTGTGGACAGAAGAAGATGAGTTTGTCCAGCTTGTAGGGCTGCATGATGCGGCGCATAGCGGTTGGGCGACGACTTCTGCCACCAATGGTGCTGCCACCAACGGGCAGGTGCCTGCAAACGTACCAGCGCACGATACCGCAGCAACAAAGCTGTTCTCTGCGTCTGTAGACACATCGCGTCCCTTGCCCCAATCGACCGTGCCGATCGAGGGCAACCCGGTTCTGAAGCAGCTTTTGCTCACTCAACAGCCTGTCGTCATTAGCGATTTAGAACATGCGCCGATGATGACGGTATCGGAACAGCCGTTTCGCAATCCAGCGCGGGCATTGTTAGTCGTGCCGCTGATTTTGGATGGTCAGATTATCGGCAGCATTTCACTGCGGCAAAATCGCCAACCCCGTCGCTGGCAGCCGTCAGAGATTGAGTTAGCACAAGCGGTGGCTGTACAGGCGGCGATCGCGGTGCATCAGTCTCGCCTCTACCAGAAGACCCGCCAGCAAGCAGAGCAGCTTTTGGAGCTAGACCAACAAAAAACAGAGTTTTTTCAAAATATCTCTCACGAATTTCGCACTCCACTCACGCTGATGATTGGACCGCTGGAGTCGGCGATTGCCCAGCAGCAGGGCTTGTCCTGTGAGCAATCTGCCGTCGCGCTCCGCAATTCCCGCCGGTTGCTGCGGCTTGTCAACCAACTACTCGATCTCCAGCGGCTCGATGCGGGACGAATGCAACCCAGCTTCCGTCCTTGCGATCTGGTTGATTTTGTGAGCCAAACGGTCGATTCTTTCCGCCCCTACTGCGAGAAAAAAGGCATTACGGTCACGACCCAATTAACTGCGTGCCCGCAAGTGTTTTTAGACCCAGAAAAGTTTGACAAGGTGCTGTACAACCTCTTGTCCAACGCGATGAAATTCACGCCAGAGGGAGGCACGATTACCGTGATGCTTCAGCCCGCTGGGGATCATTGCCTGCTCAAGGTTACAGATACGGGCATTGGCATTCGTCCTGACCAAATCCCCCATCTGTTTGAGCGCTTCCGGCAGGCAGAGGGGTCGGCAAACCGCAGCTACGAAGGCAGCGGACTCGGACTGGCGCTTGTGAAGGAACTCGTGGATCTGCACGGTGGACAAATTTCAGTGGAGTCTGCTTACGGCTCAGGCACCACCTTTACTATCTGGCTGCAAACTGGGATGGCACACCTGCCCCTCGAGCAGTTGCTGGAAGTGCAGGCAGAGTCTCAACCCAATCGTGCCTCCGTCGAGTTAGCAGATGTAGAAATGGAGCAGTATGAACCGCCCAGTGGCGAAGAGGCGCTCCTGGAGACGGTACAGATTAAGGCAGATGCCTCACGCATCCTCATCGTGGATGACAACCCAGATTTGCGTACCTACGTCTCCACCATTTTGCGCGAACAGGGGTATCGAGTTTGGACTGCCCGCAACGGTGCAGAAGGTTTTCAGAGCGCTCAAACGCACCGCCCGCAGCTCATTGTGAGTGACTTGATGATGCCGATGGTCTCTGGGTTGGACATGATTCGGATGATTCGGGAGGATGACGACCTGAAGGGCATTCCGATCATTCTACTGACCGCCAAAGCCGATGAAGATACGCGCATTGAAGGAGCCGAGCGAGGTGCGGATGCGTACTTATCCAAACCCTTTAGCGATCGCGAACTCCTGGCAGAAACCCGTAACTTACTAGCGCTCAAAGCCAACGAGCAGCGCGTCGCCGAACTTAACACCTATCTTACGGAGTCGGTCTTGAAACGGTTCTTGCCACCCTCGCTGGTGCAGCGTGCCGCAAGAGGCGAACTGGTGCTGGATCTGCGACCTGAACCGCGCATGGTGACGGTGCTGTTTAGCGACATTATTGGCTTTACGCAATTGTCTAACACGTTGCGATCGCGCCGAGTGGCAGAACTTTTGAACGAGTATCTGGCAGAGATGACCCGCGCGGTCTTTGATAACGGTGGCACGGTGGATAAATTCATGGGTGATGCGATTCTGGCGCTCTTTGGGTCACCCGAAGAAATGTCGCCGAATGAACAGGTGCGACGGGCGATCGCGGCGGCTCGTCAAATGCAGCGATCGCTCCATCTACTCAATGCACGCTGGCAGGCGCAAGGCATCAGTCAGGTACAGTTCCGCTGTGGCATCCACCAGGGCACCGCTGTTGTGGGCATGTTTGGCGGTGCAGAGCGATCGGACTATACGGCGATCGGTCCCAGCGTCAACATCGCCTCCCGCATTCAAGCCGCCGCAGAACCCGACTCCATTCTGGTGTCTGCTGCGGTCGCTGACTACCTGGAGCAAGACGAAATTACCAAATTCAGCCCCCTACGCTTAAAAGGAGTAGACGAAACGGTGCTTACGTTTGCTGTCACACCAGAGCCAAGTCCTCATGCCCGACATTATTGAGGGAAGGGCAGAAGGCAGGAGGCAGAGCGCAGAAGGATGAGGGATATCTTGTTCTCGTTCCTTAACGCTTTCCCCTGTCTCCCCTGTTCTCCCTCACCCCTCACCCCTCACCGCTTTCATGTACGCGATCGACGTGTGGAGTTGGGTAAAGCCAACTGCTTTGTATAGCCGCAGCGCCCCAGATGGGTTTTCGGAGTCTACGCCTAACAGGGCAGTTTCAACGCCGATCGCCCGTAGCTGTTCTAGTCCTGAGAGCAACATGGCGCGACCGAGACCCAGCCGACGGAAGCCTCGACGTGTGCCCAAGACGTTGATCCAACCTTCGTTGCGCTCATTGCGCTGATTGTCTTTCACATAGATTTGACCCGTGCAAAAGGCAGCAAAGGTGCCATCGGCGGCAACGGCAACGCGATCGAGTTCAGGATTGTAGTCCGGCTCAGTGCGGTAATGCTTGAACTGCTCGATCGTCAGCGGGTGATGATTCCAGTGGTCAATGAAGGACTGATTGAACATCTCAACCCAGGCGATCGCATCGCGATCGACCTCTACCTGACGCACGCTAAACCCTGCTGGAAACTGAGCTTCTGGTATAGAGTCTGCTAGCGGGCGGGTCATGCGGTAGAAGTAGCGATCGCGCGTAAAGCCGTGCTGTTCTAACAGTGAGATGTGGTAGTGATGGCTAGCACGAGCACCTGCCCGCAGGTTGGCACAGACACCCCGCTCGTGTGCCACTTCACGCATTCGCTGCTCAGCCCAGGCAAGGATTTGGGTTTCTAGACCACTTCCTCGTGCCGTTGGGTGAAGATTGAACCATAGATAGCCGCTATGATCGTCGGCTGGTGGCACGACCCAGACTGCTCCAAAGCCAATCAAACGGTCTTCAACGCACCAGAGACGCAGATCACGGCTGAGATCCCAATCAGGATCAGCAAATTCCTGGCGTAGTTCTTCAACTGAGGTGCCTGCATCCAACCGATCGACCGCTTCGCAGGCATTGAGCAAGTCAGCGATCGCGGGCAAATCCGCTTCACCAGCGTAGGGACGCATGACAGGGTTAGTCGAGAGTAAGGTAGACACGGTGGGGACTCCGTTAATTTAGCTGCCAATTTCAACTGCCAATTTCAGCCGCAAGAGGCTGCGAGCGATCGCATCTAAGGACTATAAAGAAGGGGTGGCGATCGTGTAACAGCCGTTATGCCTGCATGACTACACGGTGGACTGAGGCAATTTCGTAGCAAGAGTAGAAACATGCCTGTGATTTTGGCGGAGAACCTGAGCAAGCTGTATCCCGTGGCGGTAAAAGAGCCGGGGCTGCAAGGAACGGTGCAGCATTTTTTCAAGCGCACCTATCGGCAGATTAAAGCCGTTCAGCAAATTTCGTTTGCGATCGAGCCAGGGGAAGTCGTGGGCTTTCTGGGTGCCAACGGCGCAGGCAAAACCACTACCCTCAAAATGCTGACGGGACTGATCTACCCCTCGTCGGGACGGGTCACCGTCGCAGGGCACGTTCCCTTTCAGCGCAAATTTGCGTTTTTGCAAAAAATTACGTTGGTGATGGGGCAAAAGCAGCAGTTGATCTGGGATTTGCCCGCGCTGGATTCCCTGCGAATTAATGCCGCCGTGTATGGGATCAGCGATCGTGACTTCAAAAGGCGCGTGGGCGAACTCACCGAAATGCTGTCGTTAGAAGGCAAGCTGACTCAAGCGGTACGAAAGCTGTCCCTCGGTGAACGTATGAAAGCCGAACTGCTGGCAGCACTCATCCACCAACCCCACGTCCTGTTTCTCGACGAACCAACGTTGGGTTTGGATGTGAATGCTCAGGTCAGCGTCCGTGAGTTTTTGCGCGAGTACAACCAGCGCTACCAGGCAACCGTGTTACTTACCAGCCACTACATGGCAGACATTACAGCACTCTGTCAGCGCGTCCTCGTGATCCATGAAGGACAGTTGATCTACGACGGTAGTTTAGATGGTCTGGTCGATCGCTTTGCCCCCTGCCGTGAAGTCAACGTCGAACTGGCACACCCCTGTCCCCTCGAACAGTTATCCCTCTATGGCGATCTGGAGTCCGTCGAGGGCGCGATCGCCAAGTTTCTGGTGCCCCAAGAACGCCTCACGCGCACCGTTGCCAAACTCTTATCTGAGCTAGAAGTCGTGGATTTGTCCGTCACAGAACCGCCGATCGAAGAAGTGATTGGACGAGTGCTGCGATCGGGAGTGGCATCGTGAAGGCAGAAGGCAGGGAAGTTGTAAAACCCTCCGGGCATACCAGAAAGGTTTTTAGTTTTTAGTTTTTAGAAGGAGTCAGGAACGCCTCCTGCACTAACAACCACAACTAACAACTAACAACTAACAACTAACAACTAACAACTAACAACTAACAACTAACAACTAACAACTAACAACTAACAACTAACAACTAACAACTGATTTAACTCCCCACTCCCATGCACCGCATCCTCAACATTGCTCGTACCATGACCTCCGTTTACTACGCCTACATGGTGGAGTATCGGGCAGAACTGTTGCTGTGGGTGCTGTCGGGTTCGCTGCCGATTATTTTGATGGGCATCTGGATGCAGGCGGCGACCACAGGAAATTTTGGCTTAACGCCCGTTGATTTTGCGCGTTACTTCCTGGCAGCGTTTATTGTGCGGCAGTTCACCGTCGTGTGGGTCGTTTGGGAATTTGAGCGCGAGATTGTGGAAGGCAAGCTATCGTTTCGTCTGCTGCAACCACTTGATCCGGCATGGCATTACTTTTTCTCTCACTTTGCGGAGCGTTTTGCCCGCTTGCCCTTTGCCTTTGGGTTAATTGCGCTCTTTTTCTGGCTCTATCCCCAATCGTTTTGGTTCCCCAGTTTAGGTGGCTTGCTGCTGTTCTTGCTGACGGCGATGTGTGCCTTTGCGCTACGGTTTTTGATGCAATACACCCTGTCCATGTTCGCCTTCTGGACAGAGCGGGCGAGTGCGCTGGAGCAGTTCTGGTTTTTGTTTTACCTGTTTTTGTCGGGGATGGTTGCACCGTTGGAGGTTTATCCACCGCAAATGCGGGCGATCGTCCTCTGGACACCCTTTCCCTATCTCATTCACTTTCCTGCCAGCCTACTCGTTGGTCTGCCCGTCAACCTGGGTCAGGGTCTGCTGGTGATGCTGGGCTGGACGACGATCTTTTTTGCGATCTACCGCTGGCTGTGGCATAAGGGACTCAAGCAATATTCGGGCATGGGGGCGTGAGAGGAAGTTGTAAAGCCCTCCGGGCATACCAGAAAGGTTGTTAGTTGTTAGAAGCGAGGTTTCTTGAACACAGGAAATAACTGATGAAGTGGCAATATCTTGAAGCGTATTCTTCCGTCAAAGTAGAGGGAAAGCTCAATAAAAGTGGTCATCGGATTCTCACGCTCAATGGTCAGGAATACAAACTTTCAGAAGGATTGAATTTCCTGGGACAGCGCGGCTGGGAATTAGTGGCGGTGCATTCACTTGACGAAGCGCATGGAGGAGAATTCAGCCGTATTCGATCGTTGACCTATCTCTACATTTTTAAACGATCGCTTGTTGAGTAGGTTTGAGTGATCTGGCAACGGATAGAAAGCAGATGAAACAGATGTCTTCATTCGCTATTCATAGATCATTTATCTGCTTCATCCATTACAAAAGCCGTTGCCAGTCGTACTCGTTAACCAGAATGAAACAGCCCTGGCGTTCTCCTGCCTCCTGCCCTCTGCTTTCTAACTCCTCAACCCTCACTCCTCACTCCTCACCCCTCACCTCTTTCGCTTTCGCCGCTTCAATATTGGTGTGATCTTCCAAATAATCGAGCAACTTCAGGAAATCGGTACGAGGGAGCGATCGTCCGCCAATTTCTCGAAAGGCTAACTGGGGTTTGTCGTTTTCAACAATGTGGTAGCCCCAATATAAAAGCTGTTTACTAAACCGAATGGCAACCGTTTCAGGGTCGATGTAATGACATTTGGGATCATCTGCCATTAACGTTTCAAATTCGGTTTTAAGGATGCGATTAAGGACATCGTTTCGCTTCGTTTCATCGCTGTGATAGTTGTTGACAATCACAAACAGTTCAGCCGTGGTATTAATGCGCCGAATGGCGGTAAACGTGCGCCGAATCACATCCGCATTCTTGTTAATACCAAGAGGATTCAACGTCGTTGGAATCAGGCAAAAATTGAACTTTTCGATAAAGGCTTCAGGGTTTGCATCGTATTCTGGACTGCAATCGCAAATGACGACTCGCGTTTCGGGATAGTCTTCTTCACGCCATTCGGTATGGTTGAGGACGGTAATGGTTGCACCTAAGCCGCCTCTGCGTCCCGGAATGTAGACCCCATCACCCAGAAGTTTGCGTAAGTTGCTTTGGCGATCGAGGTCAATCAGCACCACATCGTACCCATTCAGCGCAAAGGCACCTGCAAGATGGGCGCTAATCGTCGTTTTGCCCACCCCACCTTTGCAGGTAAACACACCGATGTAGGTAATGTGTGCCCTGGGTGGCGGGGTTGGAATGTCTCCATCCACCCAGAGCAGCGTGTGCCCCTTAAAACTACCCAGCGCCACATCGACGACTTCTTCTGCTCGCATGTAAGTGAACACAGAGGGCGTAAAACCGGATGCCGAGATGAGAAAGCCGCGTGTGAATTTAGCGCCTGTGGGACTTTCCAAAAAATCAATGAATTTTTCCAGTTGTCCTGCATGAACCTTTGCCCGTTGCTGCTTCACCTGAACGGCAACACACTCACTGCCTCTGGTTAGCTCAAGGTTATAGCCGATCGCGTCAGATGGTGCAGCCGTTGCCGTCCAGCCGTCTTGCTCAAAGTGCTGTAAGACAACCTTTTTGAAATCGGAGTTGTGATCAAACTGTGGCATGGGGTAGCACCGATCGCACATCAGGTGGGGAGAGTCGCTACTAGAGATTAGCCCAAACCTGCCAAGCCGCAAAGCGCTATCGTCAGCACCCGTTGGCAAAAAGCTGGTGTGCGATCGGTCAATAGAAAAAACGGCTGCCTAAACTTCAACGGCTTCCTTCATTTCTGCGAGAACTTTTTGCAGGTTTTGAGGTTGCATAAACTCAACATATCTTGCAGCCATTGCTGGGGGCAGAAACTCTAGCATCAGTTTGTTTTCAACCCACACTTCAATCACATCAAAGTAGCCATCACGATTACACCGAACCGCACGCCAGCCTTCCCGTGCTGCGACACGTTCGATTTCTTCCTGGCTGGTCGGCACAGAAATGGCAACGTGAGTGGAGCTAAAGGGCGACGCAAAAGCATTGCTAGAAAACGTCACAGGTTCAGCACCGAATCCCGGCATGAGTTCCGTTTCGGCAGGGTAGACTTCGATCATGGTGCCGTGGTCATCCAGAGCAAGTGCCATGAAGCTACCAGGATGAGGGGGAAAAGGGGCAACTTCGCCGTTTAGAAGCGCGGCTAAAGCTTGAGCCACACGGGCAGGGTTTTCAGCCGCGATCGAAAAGTGGTGCAGCATATTAGATCTCCTTACAGGTTGAAATGGTAAATTAGGCTACTTTTTATAACTCGACGTAAGTTAACCGCTTTACGCAAAAAAACCGAAAACCCGCATCAAATTCATCCGATTGGATGACCCTGTATCACCGCATCGGATGACCCTGAAAAGCACACATCGCTCGGTTTAGGTGCTTTTCAGAGAGGTGGCGATCGCTATTAACCTGGCAATCTTTGATCTTGCATGAACTGTAGGGTGCCGTTAGGCATCGCTGTAACGCACCGCTAACCCATGCCTGACAAAAGTCTTGCAAGGCTGATGGCTGCGTTGCTCACCCGCCCGGATTTGAATCCTATCCATTACGCAAAAGGAAGCAGAAATGTTGCAGGGCAGGCACTTGAGGACTAAGTTGTGGGAGCATAGACTTTGATCATAGGTCTAAGATCGCGGAGGCACTTCAGATGTTGAGAGATTG
>JAHHHL010000002.1 GCA_019359375.1 Lyngbya sp. HA4199-MV5 | reverse complement strand
ACGCAATGCTCAAAAAGCCACAGTCAATTGGAGGTTTTCGAGTACGGATGCGCGGAGTCGGTTAGAGCATCTCTATCCAAAACTAGAGCAAGGAAACTAGGCAAACTTCCTTTGGCGGACTACTAGTCTAAGACCTCAGAAACAAGCTGCTAACAGTGGTCAGGTTGTGGAAACAGCGCGCGAGATTAAAGATAACGGTTCTGGTCGCTGGACTCTCTCTGGCAAGATACAGAATCAAACTCAGCAAACGATTAATGGCATGTCAGTGACGCTTACAGTCCAAGCAGGAGCGCAGACACTAACGCCACGCGCGTGGATAAAGCAATCTTCGCTGTCACCAGGTGCCTACGCTGATTTTGAGACCACTGTGTCTGCTAAAGATCATCGTCCTGATTTTCGCGTTGCCTCTGTGGAGTGGAGAAACGAAGATGGCACGGCTGGCAATTATCCCTAGATCGCTAATCTAACCTTTCTTTTAACCCTGATTGCCCCATCGGGGTATTTTTATGCCTGATCGCCCCACTCCCTAATCCCCACTCCCCACTCCCCACTCCCCACCTTCTGCCTCCTGCCTCCTGCCTTTCCCCCAACTCATATGCCCTCCTTATCGCTACACGCCTTTGGAATTAGCAAAAAAGTCTCAAAAGCCATATATCTTAAAGGTTTCTTAGATCTACAGCGAAGGGAACGCTTTAGAATAGGGCATTGAAAGTTAGATTTCACGGGTGTTTCAGCCGTTTTAACGAAAATCTTGCTTTGTTTTTGATCGCGTAGTTTCGCCCGAAACTTCGATGGACAGTGCATTTTGCCCTAACAACCCAAGGAGAACCTATGAACAAGGGAGAGCTGGTGGATGCGGTGGCAGACAAAGCCAGCGTGACGAAAAAACAAGCCGATGCTGTGTTGACGGCGGCTCTGGAAGCGATCGTCGAAGCTGTGAGCGATGGGGATAAAGTGACATTGGTTGGGTTTGGCTCGTTTGAATCACGGGAACGCAAGGCTCGTGAAGGGCGTAATCCCAAAACGGGAGACAAGATGGATATCCCTGCAACAAAAGTACCTGCGTTTTCGGCTGGGAAATTATTTAGAGAAAAGGTTGCCCCGGAAAAAAATAACTCAGCGAAGAAGTAAGTCGAAGAAAGAGTAAGGGTGTTGCTGAAACAACAGATGCCGTGAAACCAATGTCTTTAGCCGCCAGCCCCCTTTTTCCTCCAAAATCGGCAACACTGAGATAGCACCGTTTTGAAGCCGCAATTTGAATCAGCCGTCGGTTCAGCGTCCATCGCATGGGGGGAATCTAGTCTGGGCAGCGACACTTGCGGACTGTTCCCCCCATGCCATTCTGGATTTTTCTGCCAGTATTAACCCATTAGGTCCACCTGCCTCTGCGATCGCCGCCATTCAGTCTCACTTAGGCGATCTCAACGCCTATCCCGATCCCCACTACGGTGAGTTGCGATCGACACTCAGCGAATTCCACCAGATTCCCTCCGAGTACATTCTGCCTGGGAACGGTGCTGCCGAACTGTTGACCTGGGCATGTCGAGATCTCGCGGCTCTAGATGTTACGTGCCTGTTTACGCCAGCCTTTAGCGACTATCAGCGGGCGCTCAAAGCCTTTAACTCAACGGTATCCCCCTATCCTTTAGAACTAGCGAACGGGCAGTGGGATCTGGGCATGGCATTGTCGATCGCCGCTGCACACCGTCCAGCTGCTCTAGAAATAGGGTTACTGCTCAATAATCCACACAATCCAACCGGAAGCCTTGTTTCAAGAGCAATGCTTGCGGCTCATCTGAGCAACAATGCCCTGGTAGTCGTGGATGAAGCGTTTATGGATTTTCTGCTACCAGACGAGCAGCAGAGTGTGATTGACCTCGTGCTGGAGCATCCCAATCTTGCCGTGCTGCGGTCGCTTACCAAGTTCTACAGCTTGCCGGGATTGCGCTTGGGCTATGCGATCGCCCATCCCGATCGGCTCCAGCGCTGGCAAGCATGGCGCGATCCCTGGTCGGTCAATGCACTGGCAGCCGCAGCAGGCTCAGTCATCGTCAGGGATACTGCGTTTCAAGAGCAGACATGGGAGTGGTTAGCCGCCGCGAAAGCTCAATTGTTTCAAGGACTGTCAGAGCTGCCAGGTTTAAAGCCCTTTCTCGGTGCAGCAAATTTTCTGTTAGTCGAGTCAGCGCGATCGGTTGTACGGCTTCAAACAGACCTCCTGAAGCAGCACCAGATCTTGATTCGAGATTGTTTGAGTTTTCCAGAACTGGGCGATCGCTACTTCCGCGTCGCCATTCGCACCGAAGCCGAAAACCAACGCTTACTAGACGGATTAAGACAAATCCTTTCCAATGGAGATTAGGACTGGTGTTGAGTCGTCTATTCACAGTGCAAATCCTCACCCCTTACCCCTCTCTCCTCTCTTTTTATGCCTGTTGATTACGATCTGGTTGTCATCGGTAGCAGCGTGGCTGGCATTCATGCAGCGATGACGGCTGCCAATCTCAAAGCCCGTGTGGCACTGGTTGAGCAAGGCTGTGCCGCCGTTGGTGATGAATTTAGCACGCGGGTTTTAACTGAGGTTGGGCAAACGCTCTACCAGATGCAACGGGCAGCACAGCTAGGCTTTTGGGATGGATTGGCATTTCCCTCAACGACGACGGTTTGGGAGCAAGCAACACACTGGGCAAAAGCAGCAGAGTTGGCGATCGCCGATCCTCTGTCTCCCTCAGTCCTCTCTGCTATGGGGATTGATGTACTTTCGGGCTGTGGTGAGTTTCATCGCAAGCCAGCGCTGGGGTTTCAAGTGAACGATCGCTCTCTGCGATCGCGCGCTTACCTGCTGGCGATCGAGCAACTCCCCGTTGTCGTCAAATCGTCCATGCAGCAGCGCTCTAGCTCGGTTACTCCCACACTTCCAGGCATTGATGGCTTAGCAACGATTGGCTCTTTGAATGCCAGCGCAGTTCTTCAAAAGCTGCCGACCTCAAGGACACTGCATCGCCTGGTCATCATTGGCAACGACACGAGTGGTGTTGAACTGGCGCAAAGCTTGGCGCGGCTGGGGCAAGTCGTCACGCTGATTGTTTCAACTCCCACCATTCTTCCTGATGAAGATTTAGAAGCCGCGTTTTTACTTCAAGCACAGCTAGAGGCAGAGGGAGTCGAGGTGTTAACCGGAACCACTGTGACTCAAGTGCGGCAAATTGATCAGAGTAAGTGGGTACAGGCAGGCAACCGCGCGATCGAAGCCAGCGAAATTATTCTAACGACTGCCCCAGCCTTTGACTGGAAACCGCTCAACCTGGAAGCCGCTAATGTCAAGATGTCTGACTCCACCGTGATTGTGAACGCCAAACTGCAAACGACGAACCCTCGCATCTATGCCTGCCGTGGATTGGTAAATGGCGCTTACACGTCTCAGCAAGCGATTGCTGACGCAACCATTGTCCTCAAGAACGCACTCTTTTGGGCGATCGCCACAATTCCCGATCGTCCCGTGCTCTCCGTGATCGCGACCGCTCCACCGCTGGCACGCATCGGTTATACGGAGACTTCAGCCAGACAACGCTTTGGCAAAAATGTGGTTGTGCTCCGACAGCCCTTCAAGTCGCTAGCGAAAGCCCAAATGCAGGGAGAAACCACTGGCTTCTGCAAACTGCTGGTGCATCGCAACGGCACGCTGTTGGGCGCACACATCGTTGGTTCTCAGGCAGAAGAACTCATTGCCGCGATCGCCCTTGCCATGCAGCAAAAGCTGAGCATTCAGGCGATCGCCGATCTCGTTCTTCCAGCTTCCTCTCTAGCCGAAATCATCCACCAGACTGCCGCTGAATGGAACCACCTGAGATGGCAGCAAAACACCAAATGGCAAGATTTTCTAGAAGGCTTCTTTAGCTGGCGGCGATCGCAAAGCTGAGGAGTCAGGAGTCAGAAGTCAAGGGTCAGAAGCTATAAGAGGGTTTTTGAAAAGCGACAAATCAGTGGGCAACGGATTTAAGCCGGAGGTCGCGAATGGTTAATTTCGGCTCAGAGGCGTTAGCTATCCGTTTCATCTGCTCCGCATCCGCTGCGGACCATGTTTCTCAGACAGCCTCTAAAAATAAAAGCTAACGGCTGATCGCTAAGAGCCGATCGCTATCACACTCTTGCTAGCGTTACCTTTTCCGGCTGATCCTGATATTTTCCGCGTCGGGTTTCGTAGCTAATCGCGCAGGGTGCACCTTCTAAAAAGAGCAACTGTACAACGCCTTCATTGGCGTAAATCCGACAGTCAGCGCTGGATGAGTTGGAAAATTCGAGCGTCAAATAACCGCGCCAACCTGCCTCAGCCGGGGTTAGATTTGCAATGATGCCGCAACGGGCGTAGGTGCTTTTCCCAATACAAACCACCGTCACATTTTCGGGCACTTCTAATCGCTCTAAGGCAACCCCCAAACCATAGGAATGAGCAGGCAAGATGAAGTGATGACCGTCTTCGCCTTCATGAAGTTGGGCGGGTTCTAAGTTAGCGGGATTGAAATTTTTAGGATCAACGACTGTACCGGGAATGTGCTTAAAAATCCGAAATTCGGATGGTGAAAGTCGCAGGTCATAACCATAGCTGCTCAATCCGTAGGAAATGACGGGCAACCCATCAACCTTTCTCATCAATTGCGGCTCAAAGGGGCTAATCATACCTTTTGCAGCCATTTGCGTAATCCAGGTATCGTTTTTAATCATTCGTTTTTAACTATTAGGAGTTGACCTGACAGAACAATGAGTCTTGATAGAATGAGCCACCACCAAACCAATAAAAAAGTTCACGAACTACGGTGGCGGCTACGAATCATAGACCTCTTCATAAATTTCTGAGAGTACGTCATGGAAGCCCCAGCCCATGCTGGATGTGTCCCCAACAATTTTTTGAAAACGCTTTTGAAAAACATCCTGGAGTTCGTTTTTTGTTACCCATTTGATGGCAGCATCATACATACTTTCCATGCTGTTGTAAAAAGGCTCGTCAATATCTCCGTAGGCTTTGGTAAATTTTACGCCTTGCTCCACATAAAACAGCATGATGTCTGCCAAGTTAGCAGGATTTCGGCACACCTTTTTGTACTCAGAGACAGCCTTTTTCGCAACGGAAAGTCTCGCTTTACCATAGCCACGGGCAGGAAAAAACTCATGCTCAATGGTCTGCTTATACTTTGCAATGACATGCGTTTCATCTTCAGGATTAAGCTTGAGCTGATAATAATCCTTGACAGGTTGAAAGCGCTTGCAAAGTTCAATAATGTCCTTGACAAGTTCTTCCTGTGGGCAATCTTTCAAATATTGCTTAAGAGCCGTAAGGCTGAGGGTGTCTTTTGCCATACCAATGAGTTCGCCAATTGATGAGTTCGCCAATTGAGGCTAGTTGGACAGTGCTTGCTTTGACTATTCACGCTAACTATTCGGCGATCGCGCCCATGGCTAATCACCAATCACTAGGGCTGATGACTGCGACGAAGTTCAGTGATTTGATCCGCTACATCAAGGAGCGATCGCGGCATTTCGGGTCCGGTAAGAATGACATCCACATGGCGCGGGCGTTGCTTTAAGAACGACAGCACTTCGGTATCGGCAATCAGTCCAAAATTGACAGCCAGACTAAGTTCATCCAGCACAACCATTTCGTATTTGCCCTCAAGGACGATCGCACGCGTGTATGCCCAGAGTTCGAGGAGCGATCGTGTTTCCTCTTCATCCAGATGGGGTGTGTCAATGCAACGGGGCAAGTTACAGCGAATCCAATCCAGATTCTGACCTAACTGTACGGGATGGTCGTACCCCTGACCAATGCCGCCTTTGAGAAACTGCACCACCAGCACGGGTGTTCCCTGCCCCGCAATGCGTAGCGCCTGCGCCATCACGTTGGTAAAAAAGCTGCGATGTGAACAGGTAAAGACCTGCACCAAGCCCTCCACCCGATGCGTGAGTTGATGACTGACATCCAGTGAAGGGGTTTCGATCTGTGAAACCATAAGGCGTGCCCAAGTAACGGTGAATCGGTATCAGCGTTTGGTTTACTCGTTTTGAAGTACCCAGATTTTTTGAGTACTCAGAATCTAGCGTACTTTAACAAATTTCTCCCACATCAAACACTATATGTAATAGTCCGTCAAGTGAGGAGAGCGGCATACCGATCGTTGGGTACGCCAACTTGAACCGCCAGATCGCGTTATACCAGCGCCAAAAGATAGCACGATCGGATCGTCTGTAGGGGCTTACGACCGTAAGCCCCTGCGAGGATTTGTAACCGAAATTTAGAGAATTGGTTATGACACAGGTGACTGTGTAGGACAACCCGTTTCTGGAATGGCTCGCGTTTGTCGTGATTATGCTGGCTGCTGTTCAAGTTGCCAGCACAACGGGACTAGACCGCGATCGATGGCTTTCCTGGCGCTTTGACGGGTCGAATGAGTACCACAGGCGTTTGTTCGCTGGCATTCCCGGCTGGATTTTTGATCAGGGCTTGCTTGAGAAACGCCGTTGTCACGTCAGAAGAGGCTGCCAGGATCTTCACGGCTCTCAGATCGTTGACATCCACGATCGCGGCTGACAGACCCGTTTCACGCTTGATTTGATCCACCACTTGCTGCGGGTTTTCTGGACCTAACACAATGAACTGGTCATAGGGTGGAATCGTGCCCGTCACATCATCAATCAGCCGTGCTTGTTCGCCTGCCAGTTGGTAGAACACGCCCGGTTTACCCAGCACCTTGGCGATCGCGCCTACGGCAAAGGCAACCAGCACCCGGGCAGAACCGACTAGATCGATCAGCGTTTGCAAACCACAAGCGGTTGCCAGACTGGAGGTGGGTAAGAAGAGATAGCATAACCGCCGCGCTACCCATCCTGGTTTTACGTCGCTGGGATGGCGGAAGCGCCCTTGCATCACGGCTAGCGGGGTTTCCCCGATCGTCACAATATCCCCTGGCTGGGCATTGGGCACCACGTAGCGCTGTACAACGGCTAAAGGATTGTCCAGATGGGTTAACAGGTGAGTGCGAATCGGCAGCACATCGGCATTGGTCGCGGGTCGCCAGCTTTTAGAATCTTCGGGGCTAGGGAATGTCAGGGGCACAATGACGTGACGCACTCTGGGAAGTCTTCCCTGGGGACCATAGCTAAAAAAGTGAACGCGAATCCACGCCACTCTCAGAGTGCTCAGATCTTGCCCTTGCATTTCGACGTGAATTTCGATCGGGGACGGATCCCGCTTAACGATATGCCCTTCCCAATAGCCATCCGCTCGTGGCTCTGCATTTTTGTAGCGCGGAATGACCTGGGTGCTGGTTGTAATGCCGTTGAGACTAGCGATCGACAGCAGCTTTACCTCCACCCAAATTTCCGGCACCATGACCTCTAACCGCTGAGTCAGGTTCCGAAACTCCAGTTCACCAACCAGCAGATAGCGCTGTGGCTCGTAAACCTCCAGTTGCCAGTTGCCAGCCGTTAGCTCTAGCTTGTTCCCCGGTCGGCGACGATATTGCACTTCTAATGCCAACAGCAAGAGAAGGATAACGCCAATCACCGCGATCGCAATGCTCCCAAGAATCCCCACAAACGTTTTTTCGCCTAATCACTCTCTTAAAAAGTCTAGTAGGAGTTGGGAGTTTTGCAGCAAGAAGGTGAGGAGTGAGGGGTAAGGAGTGAGGAGAAGGGAGGTAGGGTCGGGCACTCATCTGCCCCTTATGCAGGAGCGCTTCGAGATAAAGGCGATCGCTTTGGCTTGACTCTAAAAACGGGTTTCCTCTGCTTGTCTCCACGCTTCACAAAACAGCCCGCCAGCAACTCTCGCTTGGTCACCACTATTAGAAAACTTTTTTAGCCGTACTCACGTTAGTTTGTAAAGTTACCAACAAGCTGCCTGCCATTAATTTAACGTGCTTTGTCATCCATCCCGTAGTTATGATGTTAACCTTGCTGCTAAAGCCATGCGGATACCTCCGTTTCGGGCATGAATAGTATGATTGAGTACCTGTAATGCGATCGCGTCTATCAGCAAGAGCGATCGCTGAAGCCCCGCCCTGTTCAATCGTTGTAAGGATTTAAAGTCGTCGTGGCATCCAATACGCTTCAACAACGCAAACAACCGGGCGCACCGGATACGATCTATCAGATTGTCAAAACGGTTGGCAAGGTGACAGGGGGCATGGTGCTTGGCGTAACGATGCTCACAAGTTCGGTGGTGGCGGGTGGGCTGGTGGGTTTAGCGATCAGTTTTCGGAACCTGCCGGATGTCCGTATTCTCCGCAGCTATGTGCCCAGCGAGACCACGCATATTTATGACGTGAAGGGCAAACTGCTGACCAGTATCCACGGTGAGGCAAACCGGGAAGTGGTGCCGCTGGACAAGATTTCGCCCAATCTCAAGCGATCGGTGCTGGCGATCGAAGACAGCTACTTCTACTCCCATCATGGGGTCAATCCCGGTGCTGTTCTGCGTGCGTTCCTGGCAAACTGGTCAACGGGTTCAACGGTTGAAGGTGGCTCGACCCTGACCATGCAGTTGGTCAAAAACTTGTTCCTCACCCCCAAGCGGGCATTCAGCCGCAAAGTGGCAGAGTCGGTGCTGGCGCTGCGATTGGAGCAAATCTTTTCCAAGAGTCAGGTGTTTGAGATGTACCTGAACCAGGTCTACTGGGGACATAACACCTATGGCGCTGAAACGGCGGCTGAAAGCTACTTTGGCAAATCGTCTGCCAATCTGACCCTGGCGGAATCTGCCATGATGGCAGGGCTGATTCAGGCTCCCGAAAGCCTTAGCCCTTTTATTGACTACAAAGCGGCGAAGCAACGGCAACTAACCGTGTTGCGCCGCATGAGAAGTCTGAACTGGATTACCGCTCAAGAGGAAGCCGCTGCCCGGAAACAGCCCCTCAAACTGGGAAAAATTACCTCTTTTCAAGGCAGCACCATTCCCTATGTCACTGAGGCAGCGGTGCAGGAATTGACGAAGCGGTTTGGGAAAGATGCCGTGCTGAAGGGCGGTATGCGCGTGCAAACCACGGTGGATACCAAGCTCCAACGCCTTGCTGAAGATGTAGTCGCTCGTGGTCATGCAAGCTTGCTAAACCAGGGTATCTATGCCGACCAGATGGCGCTGGTAGCCGTCGATCCACGCACTCATTTTGTGAAAGCGATGGTGGGTGGGGTGAACTATCGCAAGAGCCAGTACAACCGGGCAATGCAGTCTCTTCGGCAGCCCGGTTCGGCGTTTAAGCCGTTCGTTTACTACACAGCGTTTGCGTCTGGTCGCTATACGCCTGAATCAACGGTTTCGGACACGCCCGTGAGCTATCCCGATGGCTATGAATACTATTCGCCGCAAAACTACGATCAGTCCTTCCGTGGTGCGATGTCTATCCGATCGGCGTTAGAACAATCGCGCAACGTCCCAGCCGTTCGCATTGGGCAAGACGTGGGGCTAAATAAGGTAATCGATGTGGTGCGAACGATCGGCATCCGTAGCCCGATCGAGCCTGTGGTGTCCCTTCCCCTGGGTTCGGTTGACCTGACCCCACTCGAAATGGCTGGAGCCTATGCTACCTTTGCCAGCAACGGCTGGTATTCCGAAACGACCCTGATCATGCAGGTCACAGATAGCACAGGCAACGTGTTGCTAGACAATACGCCCAAACCACAACTGGTACTTGATCCGTGGGCAACTGCTTCGTTGACAGACGTGTTGCAGGGTGTGATCAACCGGGGGACAGCCGTTGCCGCGAGGCTCGATCGCCCAGCCGCTGGTAAAACGGGTACCACCTCGTCGGAACGAGATATCTGGTTTGTGGGCTATGTGCCGCAGCTTGCAACCGCCGTGTGGGTGGGGAATGATGACTACCGCCCAATCGGCAAAGGCGCGACAGGTGGCGGCTACGTGGCTCCGGTATGGCGCGACTTTATGCAGCAAGCACTGCAAGGCGTACCCGTAGAGAACTTTCGATCGCCCTCAGAATTTAGCCGACCGTGAGGATAGTTGTTAGTTTTTGGTTGTTGGTTGTTAGACAATTCTTCTAACAATCAAAGTCAGCAACCGTTGCAGCATTAGTTATTAGCTGTTGGGCAATGACTCTAACAACTAAAAACTAACAACCAAAAACTATTACGCCGTTTTTTCGACTTCGGCTTTCATACGTTCCAGCGTGCGGTTCATCTGGTCGAACATTTGTTGGGGTGTCATGCCAAATTGACCAAGCTGCGTGCGTAACTGCTCTACAGTCATTTGAGCCATGAAGTCTTCTGACAGTTCAAAGCGCTTCATGAAGATGCGGTAGCGCTCCATCATGGTTTCCATCTGCTCGATGAACAGCTTTTTACCTTCACGATCGAACTTCCCATAGTCAGACCCAAGCACCATCAGCGATTGATAATCCTCAAAGAGTTGCTTGGCTTCTTGCTGGACAATATCAGAATCAAAAAATCCCATTGGTTTAAATCTTTGCTATCAATGTGTGCCAGGGCGGACTGTCATCACGCTCAACACCATCATCTTAAGGCAAGGACTTGATTCATTTAAATTGGCGATCGGTAGGGGTTTCACTACCTCAAGCAGGAGGGCGATCGTCCTCAGCGGCATAGCTCGCAGAGTTCGATAATTTTTGTTTGTAGCGTGATGAGTTCATCGGCTCCTCGCTTGAGGCTGACTTCTAGCTCTAGCAGCACGGGCAGGGTTTGTACCAGGGTATGCGATGACAGCGACTCAATCTCTTTTTGCAAAAAATAAAGGCGCTTCGGGTTTCGCAGTTCGGCGGCTTTGGCAATGTCTTGTTCGTTCCGTTCGCCTGCTTCCCGCATCACTTTAATCCAGAGCCAGGTGCGAAACTGTGTGACCAAACTGCTGACAATGCGGAGCGCGGGTTCATTTTGGCGCAACAAGTCCGCAATCAAATCGAGCGCCTGGGGGGTTTGTCCCTGGCGGATAGCAGCGGCTAGCTGGATAGTACTTTGGCTGCTGGCGGTTACAAGGGTCGCGATCGCCACTTCATCCAACGGCTGTTTCGCATCACCAACATAGAGCCGCAATTTTTCTAACTCGCTGTGCAGTTGCCGCGTATCGTTGCCCACCAGATCTGCCAGCAGTTCTGCCCCATGAGCAGTGAGCTTAACCCCCACTTCCTGCGCGACCTGCTTCACCTGCTTGACCAGCAAATCGGTTTTCCAGGTCGGAATGAGGGGAAATTCTTGAATCGTGGCGTGCTTTTGCAAGAGTTTGGTGGACTTCAGACGGCTATCTGGCTTGTTGCCAGTCGTCAGCAGGAGGGTTGTAGTGTCTGGCAGGTCTGGCAGCGTCCGTTCCAGTTCCGTCAAGAGGGTTTCGGGGCACCGTTGGCAGAGCGTCGTTTCGGCGAGCCAGACCAGACGATGAGCCGCACCAAAGGGGGGAGTCATCGCCTGATTTAAGCCCTGCATCATGGCATCGGACTGCTCGGCGGTGATTTTGTCGTAGTTAAAGCTGCTCCAGACGGGATCAAGCAATTTCCGGTGTAGAGCGGTTGCTGCCTGAGCGATCGCAAAACTATCGTCACCCCAGTAGAGATAAATTGGCATTTTGAATACCTCCTGTTCTCGCCTGTAATTGTATTGTCCTAGCAATCCTGTCCAATTGGCTTTAGATTATGGTGGGGATCAAATCTTTTTGAAGGCTGGCGTTGGCAGGCTGGGTTGCGGCGAACGTCGGTCAGCGCCTGAGCATGGCTAGATGCAGCGGCTTTCTGAAGCACCCAGTCTCTGAAGCACCCAGTCATAGATATGATGAATTAATCTTGCGAGGCGATCGACATTGGACGAGAACTACCAGACTTACCTGAACCGGGCGATGCGTTTGATCCTACCGGAAACGTATCGGTCTCAGGTGCAGCATCTTCAGGAATCTCCCAAGTTTCAGCGCGACCCGGCAAGCGGACACAAACCAGCTCCGTTTCCGGGCTATACCATTGCAACACCGCCCGGAAATGAAGATACTAAAAATGTGGGACTGCACGAGAGCCTGACGCAGTATCAGCAGCAGCTTTTGCACAAGCTGGGTAGTGATTTATTTGTGCCTGTGCCGCCGGAAAGCTTTCATCTTACAGTGGCAGATTTAATTTGGGATAGTGCCTTCCGCGATGCCAGCCAGGAAAAGCCTGGGTTTGAAGGACAGCTTCAAGAGCAGATTGCGACGATTTTTCGGCAATCTCACCCAATGTCTGAAGGCAAACCACTTCAGTTTCAAGCGCTGGGGTTGATGGTCATGCCACGGGCGATCGCGGTGTGTCTGGCACCCACAGACGAACACTCCTACGATCGGGCTCTGAAGCTCCGCCGAGCGATTTTTCAGAACTCCGATTTGATTGGGCTAGGCATTGAGCAACAGTATTACTTTACCCCTCACATCACGCTGGGTTATTTTGGCACCATTCCTTCCCCTGAGGCGCTCGTGACGCTGGGTGACAGCTTTGTGCAACTGAATCAGCAATGGCTGGAGCAGGAACCCCAAGCGTTTTGGGTCGATCGAGCAGAATTACGCAAGTTTGACGACATGACCCACTACTACCGCGAACCCGATTGGGCAATCTTTGAGTTTTAAGGAGATTTCCAGAAAAATCAATACCCGCAAACCGTAGGGGCTTAGGGGCTGTCATCAATTACGACTACATATCACTGATAGCAAGGGTTCCAGCCCCTAGCCTGGTGTGTTGGGACGGGCGCGATGATGCTGATACCGCAAGCTTTTAGAGTTAATTGATGACGCGCCCTAGCATACCCTACGGAAAGCAAGCTACAAAAGGGGGACTTTGAACCGTCTGGCTCCCTCCTTTTTCTACGCCTTGGCGCATCCCCGAAGGGGTTTAGGAGGTTGGGGAGGATCGAGGGCTTTAAAGCACGCCCTGGGGGGACCGAGACTTCACGCTTCAACTGCGTCAGTCCCAACTAATACTTTCTTACTCTACTTTCAGCCAGCGTCCAGTTTCATTAGACTCGTGCGCCAGATCCATCAGGCGTTGAGCGTATACGCCATCTTCCAACGTTGGGGCGATCGCCCGTCCGGTGTCAATGCCCTGTACCCAGCGATCGACGATCCGCACAAAAGGGGCAATGCGACCATCCTGAAAGGTTTCAGGAAACTCCAGATGTTTGGGAATATCTAGCTCCTTTAATGGTTCGCCCAAGTGACTGCCCCAGAGCTTAAAGCCGTGGACGTAATCTTTCTGGTTGCTGCTGCCGAGAACAAGCGTGCCCCGATCGCCATACACTTCCACCCAATGCCCCCGTCCCTGATAGGTGGCAGCACTCAGGCAGAGTTGACAGGGAGTGCCATCTGCCAACTCCAATAGAATCATGCAAACATCATCCGCATCCACAGACTTAAGTTGACCACTGGCGGGGTCAGGACGCTCAGGCACAGACACACTCAGTCGAGCGGAGATCTGTTTCACTGAACCAAACAACCAGGCGATGTAGTCAAAGGTATGGGAACCGATCGCGCCCAGTGCGCCACCACCTTGATCTTTACGCGCATACCAGTTCCAGGGACGAGAGGCATCAGCTCGACTTGGCACAAGCCAATCCACCTTAATCAGCCGTGGCTTGCCGACATAGCCTTCTGCAAAGAGTTCCGACAGCCGCATCCAGGTTGGAATGCAGCGAAACTCAAAATTGAGGTTGGCGATCGCGCCCTTTGCTTGTGCTAATACCTGCAAATCAGCGGCTTCCCTGGTTGATAGGGCGGTTGGTTTTTCCAGTAACAGATGTTTGCCAGCATTTAAAGCCGTTTTTGCCTGCTCATAGTGCAGAAACGGCGGTGTCGAGATGCTGACCCCTTGTACCGCAGGCAGCGCCACAACCTCTTCAAGGGTCTGGCACGCCTGAGGAATCTGGTATTGCTGCGCGATCGCCTCTGCTCTGGCGCGATCGCGATGATACACCGCTACAATCTGCGTTCGAGGATGCGCCTGAAAACCCGGGATATGTACCTTTTGCCCAAAGCCTGTGCCGACGATCGCGACACCAATAGTCGGTTGAGTAGAAGAAACCATGTGGAAGAGGTTGTTGGTTGTTGGTGTTAATTGTTGGAGGGCAGGGGAAGCAGGGGCGGAGGCAAGGGAAGCAGGGGAGGCAAGGGAAGCAGGGGCGGAGGCAAGGGAAGCAGAGGGAGCAGGGGGAGCATTTTGAGTTTTGAGTTTATTCTGACTTCTGGCTCCTGACTCCTTACTTCTCTCTACTTATCAGTCTTTTATCCTTCATCCTTCATCCCTCATCCCTCATCCCTCATTTTTCTTTTTAGCCTTTAGCCTTCATCCTTTATCCTTCACATCCCTCCCCCCTCCTCAATTTCCGCTACTATTGCAGGTAACACAAGAGGAACTGCAAATGTCTCCAGAAGTGGCGATCGACGCTGATCTGTTGCCAGATATCAGTGAGTTGGCGATCGAAGATAATGACCCGGATATTCTGATCGACGCTGATCTGCTGCCAGATATCAGCAAGCTGGTGATCGAGGACGATGTACCTGTGGACAATCTTATTTCTGAAAAGCAGCAGCGATTGCTCACTGAGCCACTCTATAGCAACGCTGCTTTGTTGGGTGGGCGATCGTTTCTACTGGCAGCCAATGTCGGCGTATTTTATGCTGTGCGTCAGCCACCGCTCGTCCCCGATGTGTTTCTCAGTCTCGATGTTGAAGTACCTCAAGATTGGCGTGAAAAGAAAAACCGCACCTATTTTGTCTGGGAATTTGGCAAGCCGCCGGATGTCGTGATCGAAATTGTCTCCAACAAAGAAGGGAACGAATTAGGCAGCAAACTTAATGACTATGCACGTATGGGGGTGGCGTACTACCTTGTATTTGACCCACTTCAGCGGCTAGGCAATGTGCTGGTGCGATCGTTTGAACTACGAGCGGGGCGCTATCAGGAACTATCCTCATCCTGGTTAGAGGCGATCGGCATTGGTTTCACGCTTTGGCATGGCACGTTTGAAGGTAAGCAAGACCAATGGTTGCGTTGGTGCCATGCCGATGGTACGGTCGTTCCTACGGGAGCCGAAAATGCAGACCAAGAACGCCAACGGGCTGAGCAAGAACACCAACGAGCTGAGCAAGAACACCAACGGGCTGAGCAAGAACGCCAACGGGCTGAGCAAGCAGAAGTTAGAGTGGCACAACTGGCAGAACGGCTCAGAGCGATGGGCATTGATCCCGATGCTTAGGGCGCGTCGTCAATGCAGCTCCGAAATCTTTAGTATCAGCATGGTCGCGCCCGTCCCAACACACAAGGCTAGAGGCTGAACCCTTGCTGTAAGTCACGTTTAGTCATCCTTGCTGACAGCCCCTAGATAAAACGCTTATGGCTCGGACTCCTACCCTTTCTTACGATCGCGGCACGCTCATTCTCCATCCACCGCCGCGCGGCAAAGAATGGGTAGATTTTGCGACGTGGGACGATCGTGTGGAGCGGTTTCGCATTCCAGCGATGCAGTACCGTAATTTGGTGCTGGCAATGCGGGCCGCGGGAACAGAACTGGACGATCGGGCAAAAGCCTTTCAGGATGTTGAACTTGTTCCCAAGGTAGAAATGGAGCCTTATCCTCATCAACAGGAAGCCCTGGCTGCCTGGGTGGGTGCAGGACGCATGGGCTTAGTCGTCTTACCAACGGCGGCTGGCAAAACTTATTTGGCGCAAATGGCAATGCAGGCGACCAAACGCAGCACACTCGTTATGGTGCCGACGTTGGATTTGATGCATCAATGGTATGCCCATCTCGTCGCCGCCTTTCCGGATGTTGAAATTGGTTTGCTGGGTGGCGGTTCTAGAGATCGCACACCGATTCTCGTCTCGACCTATGACAGCGCTGCCATCCATGCTGAAACGCTGGGTAATCAGTACGCCCTGCTGATTTTTGATGAATGCCATCACTTGCCCAGTGATTTTAATCGAGTGATTGCTGAGTACGCGATCGCGCCCTACCGCTTAGGACTGACCGCCACACCCGATCGCCCTGATGGGAAACACGAAGATTTATACACCCTGATTGGCGCAGAAATTTATCGCAAAAGTGCGGAGGAACTGTCAGGCACGACGCTTGCCAAGCACAAAGCGGTACAAATTCGAGTGAGGTTGTCTGAGCAAGAGCGCGATCGCTACGACGAATTAATGAACGTGCGGAATCAGTTTCTGCAAGAGTCCAAAATTTTCTTGGGTTCCGTGCAGGGCTGGCAGCGGTTTGTGCAGGCAAGCGCCCGTTCGCCAGCCGGACGAAGAGCCATGCTAGCCCATCGAGAAGCGCGGGCGATCGCCTTTGGTACTGAGGGTAAACTGCGGGTTCTCGCCGATTTACTGGCAACTCATTATCCCGATCGCACGCTCATCTTTACGGATGACAATGCAACCGTGTATCGCATTTCTCAGGAGTTCTTGATTCCTGCCATCACGCATCAAACAGGGGTCAAGGAGCGGCACGACATTTTGGCGAAATTCAAAGCAGGCGACTATCGGGCGTTAGTGGCATCGCGGGTGCTCAACGAAGGCGTAGATGTCCCTGATGCAAGTGTGGCGATCGTCCTCTCAGGCACAGGCTCTACCCGTGAGCATATTCAACGACTGGGGCGAGTGCTACGAAAGGGCAAAACGCCTGACAAACTAGCAATACTTTATGAGGTGGTAGCAGAAGACACCAATGAAGAAAATGTGTCTCGTCGTCGTCAAGGTCAGCCTGCCCGCACTCAGACTAGACAGTTAGAATTGGTGCCGCCTGCAATCGGCTATCCCACGATTGTGCCTGCTATGCCTCGTGCTGCCGAGCCTCAGTCAGCTTGGAGCGAGGACGTAACTGAGGCTGCGGAAGAGCTTTCTGATGGTGACTGAGCTACCCAGCTAAAATACTATCTATTCTCGATGACAAAGAACGATTGGGGTTTTAGTGTCTAAACGTAGTGACTCTAGATGAGTTTAACAGGGCAGAGTCTGAACTTTTTTGCAATAATAAGGAGATTCAAATGCTTTAAATTCTCTGTCTTTATCTTGCGATCGTAGAAATATAGCGTGACTTTTCCTTGAATTTGACCATTAAAGAATGCTATTTAACGGCTTAATTGATGTTTTTATGATGACTGTAGCCACGCAACTTAATAAATGTTCTAGATGGTAAAATCCTCCTCTAGGAGGATGCTTTTTTGCCTAAAGCTGGCATTTGCACAGTATTTGATGGGTGGAGCTGCAGAGCAAGGTCTTAGAATTGCTTGTGAACAACCTTTCGGTTGAACTTTCCTTGCTCGTGTTTGCTAAGTCATTGCTTGATGACGGTCGTGTTGGTGGAGTAACGACTCTAAAATGAGTTGTTACAATTAGTTATTCATTTATTTTCTACAAATTCTAGGTCTTTAGTTTCTATGACTTATGCAACGAGTCGTCTTTCTATTTTTGTAGACGGGAACAATATGTTCTATGCTCAACAAAAAAATGGCTGGTTTTTCGATCCAAAGCGAGTGCTAGAGCACTTCACCCATGATCCAGATGTAAGCTTGATCAACGCGTTTTGGTATACAGGGCTGAAAGATCCTCAGGATCAACGAGGGTTTAGAGACGCGTTGATTAGCCTGGGTTATACGGTGAGAACCAAAATTTTAAAAGAATACTATGACGATAATTCCGGTCGCTACTCGCAAAAAGCAAACCTAGATATTGAAATCGTGGTTGATATGTTCAATACCGTTGAGCAGTATAACCGCGTGATTCTCTTTAGCGGTGATGGCGATTTTGAACGCGCGATCGAACTCCTGCGCTCCAAAAATACCCACATTACCGTTGTTTCTACGGAAGGCATGATCGCTCGCGAGTTGCGGAATGTGACCGATCGCTACATCGACCTGAATGCTATCCGCAAGGAAATCGAAAAAGCAGATTATTAGGAAGGTGAAGGGAGAGGAGTGAGGGGAGAGGAGTGGGAGTTTTGAGTTTTGAATTAATGCTGCTGCCCCGGCTCCCTCGGCTCCCCCAGCCCCTCCGCTCTCCCTGCCTTCTAACAACCAACAACTAACAACCAACAACTTCTAGAATAGTGATATTGTCGCTTGCAAGACAGCAGGAATCTTTACTTATGGAAACTCAACCACAGCCCAATCACGATCGCGTCATTATTTTCGACACCACACTCCGGGACGGCGAACAGGCTCCCGGTGCGGCGCTTAACATTGACGAAAAACTCACGATCGCACGGCAGCTTGCGCGACTGGGTGTAGATGTGATTGAAGCTGGGTTTCCCTACTCCAGCCCTGGCGACTTTGAAGCAGTGCAGAAGATTGCGGAAGTCGTCGGCGTAGAGAGTGGTCCCATTATCTGTGGTTTGGCACGGACGACTCACAACGACATTAAGGCAGCAGCAGACGCATTGAAACCTGCGTTTCGCTCTCGGATTCACACTTTTATTGCTACGTCAGACATTCACTTGCAGTACAAGCTGAAGAAATCCCGCGCCGAAGTGCTGTCGATCGCGGGTGAAATGGTCGCCTACGCCAAGTCCTTCGTCAACGATGTAGAATTTTCCCCCGAAGATGCGGGACGCTCCGATCCAGAATTTCTCTATCAAGTGCTGGAACGGGCGATCGCGGCAGGTGCCACCACCGTCAATATACCCGATACCGTTGGCTACACCACGCCTGCGGAATTTGGCGCGTTGATTCGCGGCATCAAGGAGAACGTGCCGAATATTGACCAGGCGATCATCTCCGTTCACGGACACAACGATTTGGGTCTTGCCGTCGCCAACTTCCTGGAAGCGGTGAAAAACGGCGCACGGCAGCTCGAATGTACCATCAATGGCATTGGCGAACGGGCGGGAAATGCCGCACTGGAAGAACTGGTCATGGGTCTGCACGTCCGACGGCAGTACTTCAATCCCTTTTTGGGTCGTCCCGTCGATTCGGAAGCACCACTGACGAACATTGATACGCGCCAGATTTATAAAACCTCTCGCCTAGTGTCAAACCTGACAGGAATGCTGGTGCAGCCGAATAAAGCGATCGTCGGTGCCAATGCCTTTGCTCATGAATCGGGCATTCACCAGGATGGCGTGCTGAAAAATCGCCTGACCTACGAAATCATGGACGCTCAATCCATTGGGCTGACCGATAATCAGATCGTGCTGGGCAAACTATCGGGACGCAACGCCTTTCGATCGCGCCTCAAAGAGTTGGGCTTTGACCTTGCCGATCAGGAACTCAACAAAGCCTTTGTCCGCTTCAAGGAACTGGCAGACAAGAAGAAAGACGTAACCGATTGGGATCTGGAAGCGATCGTCAACGACGAAATCCAGCAGGCTCCCGACCTGTTTCGCCTGGAACTGGTGCAGGTCTCCTGCGGCGATCGCGCCCACCCCACCGCCACGATCGCCATCCGCACGCCCGACGGTCAGGAACTCACGGATGCCGCTACGGGCACAGGTCCTGTCGATGCCGTCTACAAAGCCATCAACCGTGTGGTGAATGTGCCCAACGAACTGATCGAGTTCTCCGTACAATCCGTCACCGCTGGCATCGACGCGATCGGCGAAGTCACCATCCGTCTCCGTCAGGGCGATCGCATTTTCTCCGGTCACGCCGCCAACACCGATATCATTGTTGCTTCCGCACAGGCATACGTAAACGCCCTAAACCGTCTCTATGCTTCGATGCAGCGTCAGGATGAGGCAGGTAAGGTTGCGGTCGAAAGGAAAGTGGAAGGGGCAGTGGCGATCGAAAGCTAAAAACGGGCGATCGATTTACCGCAGAGAAGGTAGAGATTCCGTTCTATGTTCTCTGCGGTATAAAGTGCTTGTTGAGCAGCAGCAAGAACGCTCTCTACAGAAAATTCGCCTTGGAATCAGGGGATTAAAACAGACTTTTTATTAAATAGTGATTTGTAATGAATAGGTCTCTCTCCTTCTCAAATTTTAATGATCAAGAGTTTGATGTACTAGCCGAATTACTTTGTAATGTCTTCAAGTCAACAAAATCAGAAGTAGTAGAACTTTATCAAAAGATAATCGACGATTTTAGTAAGGAAGGGTGACCTCATCATTTTGTAGAGCGGGATTTCTTTCAAAGTGAGGATCGTGATTTCTGTGAAACATATAAAAAATCTCCCGTGATTGCTGTAGACATACCAAGCCTTTTCGAGTTAGATGACGGAGTGAATGATAAACCCACTGTCGTAATTCTCGGGCAGGATTCCAAAAGTGATCAAGATCATGAGAGAGTCAGGCTCGGCACTCCTTATGGTTTGCACCATAAAGGCTCTCGTGAAATCCTCAAGCGCACTAAGCTTTACTTTGAAATGATTACTACTTTGTTGGACTTAGGCTATAGAGTCTATTTGACAGATATCTACAAAGTCTGGGTCTGTGATCCTAATCGCCCTTACTACGGTGTAACGCTGCCCAGAGTAGATCAAAAAAGATTTTTAAGTACTCTTAAGTCAGAGCTTTTAATGATGAGTCCTGTTGCTTTAGTGACTTGGGGAAAAGAGTCAGCCAACAGTATTATTGAAACTAATCTTGGCATAAAACATCTTAATTTTCCTCATCCTAGTGGTGCAGCAAATGGTACTTGGAAAAGGCTGATGAATCAATCTCCCACCTATGACAATAAGCTAGCATACTGGAACTCTGTGATTTTTAGAGAACTTGCAGGAAGTCATTGAGATGCTGCTAGAAGATGAGCCAAATTAATTATGCTGCAATGTCTGACAAGGAATTGAGGCAATACTTTCTCAGGCATCGTGAAGATAAGGCAGCACTGCGGGCGTATCTGGATCGATTGGGCGATCGACCACGCAACATCATCACAACCGTAGACGATCCTGACTTTGATGCCAAAATTCAAGCTGCCATTCTGCGACAAATGCAAGCAACAGAAAACAGTAATGATGGGGCGAGTTAGTACGATCGCGTATCGTCGTAGATTGGGTTGACACCAGAAAACCCAGCATCGCTTTTCTCTGACAGTACCAACCAGAAGCGGGATTCGCACTTTAGGCTGCAACGGTAGATACGATCGCCAGGTTAAAATTGGAAGGGCGATGTTGAACCGAGGGCAAAGCTATGGCAGTCCGCCAACGACGTTACAGCAAAGAAGAGATCGCTCGGCGTGGGCAAGAATTTTATGAGTCTGGCATTCGGCAGCAAGTCGAAGCGGGCAACGATGGCAAAATTGTGGCGATCGACATCGAAACCGGAGATTTTGAAATCGATGGAGATGTTGTGCCTGCTACAAACCGACTGTTTGAGCGAAGCCCCGATGCCCAGCCTTGGGTAATTCGGATCGGACATCGCGCCGTTGATCATTTTGGCGCACGGAGTCTGAAGAAAAATCCATGATGTACGGAGTTGTCAACTTGCGTCGTGAAGCAACCCTTCCTGTGGTTGTGGGTAATGCGAATCGACAGCAGCAACTCGTTGATACGGTGATTGATACTGGGTTTACTGGCTTTTTGTCTCTACCTGCTTCACTTATCGCTACGCTCGATTTACCCTGGAGTGCTTCCGATATCGTGACCTTGGGCGATGGCAGCGAAACCCTGTTCGATTTGTACACAGCAACCGTGATTTGGGATGGACAGTATCGGGAGATTTATGTTGCCGAAGCAGAAACAGAACCACTACTTGGAATGTCGTTACTCTACGGTCATCGGTTACAGGTAGATGCGATCGAGGGCGGTACTGTTAAAGTCGAAGCGTTGTGATCCTATTGAGCATTGATCGGTGGGGTACGGTCTAATGATCCCGTTGTACACTGACCGTTGAGAGTCTTTTCGCTGAGTGCGAGAGGTTGCTAGCGAATCTAATTGGCTTCCCCGACTAGTCTGTGTGCAGGGGCGCAGGCGTTAAATTAAACTCGTGCGCGAAAGGGACGGAAGGCGGGGTATCCGTATGCGTGTTGCGCGATCGGCAACCCTTGTGAGCGCACAGACCCCGTACACTCTAACAATTCCTTACACACTTTACTTTTATCGAGGTAAGTGGCTATAAGGGAAAGATTGAAATGCAAAACGACCTCAATGAGACTGAGATTGCACGATCGGACTCCTAGAAAACGGTAGAGATGCCCATCACCGTAATTTATTTACCTTTTACCAAGACTTATACAGCAGCAGAATTTAGTGTTCTAGCTCGTGGTTTTGTGCTCAAAGCAATGGAAGATACAGCCGCTCCCTCAATCATTAAGCACACAGCAAATTCTGTTCAGCTGAGCTTTCAGCCATTTTAGCTGTACTTGATAATTGCGGTACAAGCTGTAAATGGTTTGTCTTCATGCAGGACAGTACCTTATTCTTTCATCGTAGTTGGACAGGATTTTGTATTTACAAAATTGTTTTTGAGCAAAATCACAATGAGTACAGGGTGCAAGAAGCTTTAGTCAACGCAGACACCAAACAGTACAGCAAGAGAGACAATTACTACGAAACTGCGCTATTGGGTTGGTTGATCGATGGCTATCTTCTACGAAAACAAGTTACCTTTCCTGTTCCAGGGAATTTGTCCAAAGATACTTATTCTGGAGTGTTTCAACACCACATTGCTGGAACAGGTTTCCCAGAAGTAGAGAGTCAAGATGAAAGTGTAGAGTAATCTACTTCATCCGATGCAACACTTTCCAAGTGCGAAAACGCTTGAGTTTCAAATCATGTCTAATGGAGAGGTATTCTGATGAGTCAGGCTAACTATGCTGCAATGTCTGATCTGTCTGATCAGGAGTTGAGACAATACTTTCTCAGGCATCGTGAAGATAAGGCAGCGCTGCGGGCGTATCTGGAGCGATTGGGCGATCGTCCATGCAACATCATCACAACCGTCGATGATCCTGATTTTGATGCCAAAATTCACGCGGCTATTCTGCGACAAATGCAAGCAGCAGGCGACAATGGTGATGCAGCGATTTAGCTACGATCGACCATGATGCAAGACGACATTCTTCAGAAAGAGCAGCAGTTTCATGACCAGTGGGCGGCGGTTATCGACGTAGACGGCATTCGCGTTGCCGATTATTTTGAGGCGTGTACCGCACCCGAAAATCGCTTTATTCTCCAGCAGTTAGGCGATCTGCGCGGCAAATATCTGCTCGATCTGGGCTGTGGGGCAGGTGAGAATAGCGTGTATTTTGCCACTAAAGGCGCGCATTGCGTTGCGGCTGATTATTCACCGGGAATGGTGGATGTAGCGTTGAAACTTGCAGTAGCGAATCAGGTTGAGGTCGAGGGGAAAGTAGTGAATGCAATGGCGATCGACTTCCCCGACAACACCTTCGACATCGTGTATGCCTCTAACCTGCTGCACCACATCCCTGATCCGCGCATTGCGATTCAAGAGATGCATCGTGTCTTAAAACCCGGTGGCAAAGCCTGCTTTTGGGACCCGCTGAAGCATAATCCTGTAATCAACGTCTATCGCCGGATTGCGACCAAGGTACGCACAGAAGACGAAACGCCATTAGATATTGGTATTGTTAGCTTCGTGCGATCGCGCTTTGCCGAAACCCATTACGATACCTTCTGGCTGGCAACTTTGTGGATCTTTCTTCGCTTTTATCTCATCGAAAAAGTGAATCCTAATGAAGAACGCTACTGGAAAAAGATTATTCTGGAACACGAGCGGTTAAAGCCTGATTATGAGCGGTTGGAAGCGCTCGATCGAGTGTTCAAAAGTCTGCCGTTGACAAAGCGGTTTGCCTGGAATCTGGCAGTTGTCGCTACCAAATAAACATCATCATGACTCGAATGCAACGATCGCGGTTCTGGCAAAACGTGTGGCTTTATAGTTTGTTGGGGGCGATCGCGATCGCCATGCTCATTCCGTTGGTGTGGCTCATCAGCACATCGTTGAAATCGCCGACGGAAGATATTTTTCAGTTTCCGCCGCAGCTATTTCCCAGCCAGCCGACGTTTCAAAATTTTGTGACGGTCTGGAATGCCAATCCGTTTGGACGCTATTTGTTCAACAGTACCCTTGTAGCCGTACTGACCGTTGGGCTAAATTTGCTATTTTGTGCGCTGGCAGCGTATCCACTGGCGCGTTTGAGCTTTCGAGGACGAGAGGTATTCTTCACCCTGATCGTCGCCACCATCATGATTCCCTTTCAGATTGTGATGATTCCGCTGTATGTGTTGGCGGTACAACTGGGCTTACGGAATAGCTATCTGGGCGTGATTTTTCCCGCGATCGCCTCCGCCTTCGGCATTTTCCTGCTCAGACAGGCATTTCAAGGCGTACCCAAAGAATTGGAAGAAGCGGGACGGATGGATGGCTGCTCGGAACTGGGCATCTGGTGGTACGTGATGATTCCCGCGATTCGTCCCGCACTGGTGACGCTGGCAATCTTCGTCTTCATCGGCTCCTGGAGCGATTTTTTGTGGCCCCTGATTGTGCTCGATCGCCCCGAATACTACACGCTACCGTTGGGTGTCGCGACGCTGGCGGGCACCTTTTCCCTCGACTGGCGCTTAATTGCAGCAGGTTCCGTGATTTCGATCGCGCCTATTCTGCTCTTCTTCATCACCATGCAGCACTACATCGTCCCCACCGAATCCGGTAGCGGAGTCAAAGGCTAGTTGTCTATTTTCTCAGTCCCCTGTGTCACCTTTTGTATCAAAGCGCCGCTTTGGTTGGGGTCAATCCAGATCGCGATCAGTTAAACCAGCGTCTTTCAAGAGGCTTTTCAACGTGCCAATCGGCAAATCTCGATTGCTATGGACAGGGATTGAGAGAATAGTAATGCTTCCTTCTCTGGCATAAATTTTGTGGCTGCCAGTGGTTCGTTTGAGTTGCCAGCCACGCCGTTCAACAATTTTGCAAAACGCCTTGCCAGAAACCGATTTCATAGAGATAGTTCAATTAACTGTTTCTCCGGTTCCAGGTCTGCTTGCTCACTGGCAACTTCAAGCCACCCCTGAACTGCGTCTTCGAGCATCTCTAGCATTTGTTCGTAGCTCTCACCCCACGTATGACACCCTGGTAGTGCTGGCACCGAAGCGCACCAAACGTTGTCTTCCTGCCAGATCACTGCCTTAATCTTCATGCTCAAGCTCCAATACCGCCTCATCTTAATTTTAACGTGATGATGCGATCGCCATGCTTTGATACTACCGAACTCCTACACGCCAATTACTGCCGTCACTTGATGATGGCTGATGGCTGAATGCTAATGGGTTTCGATGGATAGGCAATGCGTTGATGGTTGGATTGTTGCCAGACTTCGACGAAAACAGTGGCAATTTTAGACATATCCTCGCGGGTGAGACCCGAATCGATCAATTGTTTTTCTTGCCAGCGAGCGCGGAGGATTTTATTGATCATGGAGAGGGCTTCTTGAGGAGTAGCATCTTTGAGCGATCGCAGCGCTGCCTCGCAAGAATCTGCCAGCATGACAATGCCCGTTTCCCGCGTTTGAGGTGAGGGACCGTCGTACTGGAAGTCGGCATCTTTTACAATCCGAGTAGACTTGCCTTGTGCCAGAGCTGCTTGCGATCGCTGCTGTGCCTGATGGTAGAAATAGGCGATGAGCATCGTACCCTGATGTTCTGGAATAAAGGACTGTACGGCTTTCGGCAGGCGATATTTGCGCGCCATGACCATGCCTTCGGTCACATGCTTTTTAATAATGGCGGCACTTTTCCAGGGGTCATCGATCAGGTCGTGCTTGTTGGGTCCACCCATCTGGTTTTCGATAAAGCCCAGCGGGTCGTGCATTTTGCCAATGTCGTGGTATAGGGTGCCTGCCCTTACCAGTTCAACGTTGCAGCCCAGCGATCGCGCCGCTGCTTCTGCTAAAGTCGCCACAAACAGGGTGTGCTGAAAGGTCCCAGGCGTTTTAGCGGCAAGTTTTTTGAGCAAGGGACGGTTAGGGTTTGCTAGCTCTACCAGGCGAATGGTGGTGACGAGGTCGAACAATTGCTCCAGGTATGAACTTAGCCCGATCGCCACAATGCTCCAGGCAAGCCCAACCAGCCCATGAATTATCGTTGAGCGAAGTAAGAGATAGAAACCTGTGCCCGAAGCGACATCCAGCAGCAGATAAAGCACTCCCTGCAAAACACCGACTGCTGCACCCAGGCGTGCCAGTTCTTCACGCGATCGCAGCCGTCCTGCCATAAAGCCGCAGAGAACGCCGCCTGCGGCACTGGAAAGGAGATGGCTCAGAGGCAATGCTGTACCCATGGGTAAACAAAGTGTTAGCAACACTACAACAGTAACGCCTAGGGGTGATCCGTAGAAGCTACCCACCAGCAGTCCGACGGCTGGTAGATTTGTGGACGGAAAGGGCAGTGCTAACAGCAAAGGCGTACTCAATGTGAGCAGCACAATCAGTATGCGATCGCGACAACGCATTCCTGGATGAAAGCGCCGTTCTACCAGCCAATAAATGCCGATCGACCCACTGATGACCACGCCAAACCCAATCAAGCCCAACCAATCAATGCCGCGACGGCTCAGCTTAAAGCTATCTAACAGAGCAAAGTCAGCCGTGGTAATGGTCTCACCCGCATAGACAATCGCCTCGCCTTGACGGATTGAGACCATCTCTGGCTTCACGTCTTGGGCGGCTCGTTCTGCCATCAGCCGTGTCTGCATTTCATCGCGTATCAGGTTTGGCTGTAGAGCTTCCAGCAAAACGTTCGTTGCGATCGCCTCTGACCCCCCAGGCACCCAATCGACCACCTGTCGCTTCACCGCTTCATTCAGCAAAGACTGCGGCAGCCCCAGCGGAATGCCCTGGGTCAACATTCGGTCTGCTGCTTGCAGGATACGGGTTTGTGTTAGCCGCCATTCTGGATCGGTTAAGTTGAGCAGTGAAGCATCGTAGACAGGCTTTGCTCCCGGAGCCACCGCTTCAGGCAGTGATTTTAAGGCGGTGACGTATTGCGATCGCGCCTCGCCGATCGACTCCATCAAGGTGCTGAAGTCGGTTGCATTGACGGTACGACGGTACGATCGCAATTCGGCAAAGGCTTTTTGCTGGTTTGCATTGAGGACAGCCATCTTCAGTTTCATGGTAGTCGCATCAGCGCGAGACTGCGTGCGGGTTGCCAGGGTTGCCAGTTGGCTCCAATCTTGAGCAGACGCTTTGCGCAGGTATCGTTGCGTGGGTAGAGACAAAATAGCCGTTTTGGCAAACGGAAACGCCCCTGCCAGTTGTCTCAATTCATTGCCCTGGTTGAGCTGCTGTTGGATAGCTTGCTCAATGCGCTGGTTGACAGCCTGGTCTAACATCAGCACAGACGTAGCTTCTTTGCGGGCAACCTTGCGCTTTTCCTCAGTCGCTTTGGTGTCTTCAACGACGGTGGTAGACGGAGCAAAAATGGTTTGCGGTGCAGCCCTGCCCACATCGAGTTTAGGAGCGTTGTAAAACCGATGCCCGATCGCGCTGGAAAGCGAAATAACTGCTACCCCAATGAGCAAGTAAGACCGAGAGGTGCTACCAGGAGCCGCTTTCAATTTGGATGGTGTTTGCCCATTGGGTTGTCCGGCAGAGCCATCTGAACTGATGGGCAGCGCCTGGGGCGATCGTAGAGAGGGTGGCGCAGGAAAGAGGGTGTGCAGCAGGGGATGGTCGCTTGCCGTTTCACGCCATTGAGCTTGCCACTTTGTCCACCATTGCTTGCTGCGCCTAAGGCTTGGTGCCTCCAACGGTTGCATGAGCCGATGAAGCAGTTTCATAGTGATGGACCATCGCTTCGCCTGTGGCAGCGACTCTGGGTGAGATAGAAAGACTGAACGAGAACGATCGGCATAGCCCTTCCATTATAGAAAGCCGTTTTATCTTTGAAGCGGACGAGCAGCCTTCTACCCCTCTTTGATGAGTGGATGCCTTGGCGCAGTGTGTCTTAACGGGGACGAAGGAGACCAGGTGCCGCAATGGCGATCGACCGTTGGGCGGTGGCTGGGTGATACGAACCTGACCAGACGGCGAAAAGATGCGTTGCCAGTTGACCCAACTCCAGATTAGAGAGTTCACCTAGCAATGGCAATGGACGATCGAGCCGCCATGTGAGGGGTAAGCCGCTGAGTCCATGATGACTACCGCTCAGAGCGCCGGTTAATGCGCAAACAACCGATGCTGCTTCTCCGCAACGAGCCGCCCGTAGCAAAGACAGGCGCAAATCGGCAAAACTACTGAGGAAGCAATAGAACGCCAGCGCGATCGCCTCATGGCACGAGTGAGCGGCAGTTCGTAAGCGCTCGATCGCCGTGTGCAACCCAGCCTCTTGCTGGATGAGCACTTGGGTCTGCTCCAGTGCCCCTATCAACTCTAGCAGGGTGTCTGTTGGCTTAGCCGTACTCTGTTTGAGGTAGACGATGGTGCGAGGCAGCAGGGTGAGCCGTTCTACCTGCTCGTTTAGCCCCTCCGCGATCGCGTAGCCCACAGCCAGCAGCCCCGCTTCAGTACCAGGAGGAGACTGCCAAAGCTGAACGGTCTGCCTCAAGATCTGCTGCTGCTTCGTTACATTTTCATAGAAAAATAAGGCAAGAGGAAGGGTAGCCAGCGCAGACTCGGCTGAGAAAAACGCTTTGCTCGATCGTGGCTGCATCAGGGAGGCATTTGTTGCCACACGGTCAGCCGCCAACCGCACCCCGATTGCCGCCATTTCAAGCTCGCTCCAACTGCCAGTCTGCACGAGGGCACGGGCACACTTAACCGCCGCATAGCCCCACGGAGCTGGCGCAGTCGAGCTTTTGAGGTTGGACGCTAGACCAGGATGCCAGCTCTCTAAAGTTATGGATGGTGACGTAGACAGCTTCTGTGCGGTTTCACGGTTGCCTGCGCGGTGTAGTGGTGGCTGCGATCGTCCGTAGGCTCCTAACGCTTCACCCAAGGCGGCGGCTAGCAAGGTGCCCTGAAAGCGGCTTAAAAGGGAATGGCGCATCGATCGTGGCTTGCTCCTGTCATGGGATGATCGAACGGGTAAGGCAGTGAACAGTAGTGAACAGTAAATCTTTGCTTAACACCTCAGAGGTTTAAGCCGCTGCTTGAGTCGCGATGCTCGCACCTTGATTAAAATCTCCGAGGTTCGCGTAAATCTTAAAACTCTCTAGTTGCATTCAATCCCGTCTCACCTATAGTAGCTCTAGGGCAAATTTGCTGGAACGAAACCGCTAATAGTAGCGTCGTTTTCAGACCAAAGCACTCTCTTCTACCACATTATTTTTCGCGATCGGCTTTTTCCATTATTTATAGAAGGATTCCAGCAATGGATAAGATGCAGGCCGTTTCATCCAAGCCGCAGCCGCTCAATCTTTGGTTACTTCGTCGAGGTGCATTCAGCCTCCTGATCATGAGCTTTGGGTCTGCTGTACTGCTTCAGCTCACACCCGCAAGCGTGCTCAGTCAAACCAGTGCTGCCACGATCGACGCGGGTACTCCTGGCGAAACGCTGCTGCGTCCAACGCTCAAACTGGGTAGCCGGGGGGCTGACGTGACAGAACTGCAAGCGACGCTACAGTTATTAGGGTATTACGGTGGTGCAGTCGATGGTGTGTATGGACAAAGCACGGTTTCGGCGGTTTCTCAGTTTCAGCAGGCGGCTGGCTTGAGTGCCGATGGCATCACTGGCTCCGCCACATGGAATCGTCTCTTTCCAACCACTGCTGATCTTCCCAGTACCGCGCCGTCTTCAGCCGCGAGTGGCGCACCGTCTCCAGCCACAAACACAGCTAAAACTCCACCTGCCAACACGTCCGCTGCGTCTTTCCCAGTGCCCGAAGGCGCAAGCCCGCAACCTGTAAGTAGCCAACCTGCCACGAAGCCTCGCCCTGCCGTGAAGCCTGCTCCCACTGCTACAACCCCCAAACCTGGTAAAGCAACGCCAACCCCTGCTCCAGCAACCACGGCAGCAGGATCGACGAATGCGCCTGTGACACTCCCCATTTTGAGACAGGGGATGAAAGGTCCAGCCGTGATCGCGCTGCAAGAACGGTTGCGATCGCTCGGCGTATTCAAAGGCGCTGCGGATGGTGTGTTTGGCGCCGAGACACTCGCTGCTGTTAAAGCGGCACAGCGTAAGTTGAGGCTTGAGCCAGATGGAGTCGTTGGTGGCGGTACCTGGAGTGCCCTACTGCGATAACACGTAAGCAGATGGCGGTGTCGAGCTTCAGGTTCAGTAAATTCCGCGTGGCTATCTCCTTGATTCTCTCCATAAACTAAAGTGGCGATCGCAACCATTCCGTTATTTTACGGAGATCACGGTTCTAGACGAGCCTGCATCCGCTTCTAATCTCAGTGTTGAAGGACTTATGGCTAAACGTGAGCAACTAAATCTAGCCGATCGGAGTTTGACTCAGGGTAACTTGCTAAACCGGATGACAAACCGGATTCGGCAATCGTTGGAGCTACAAGAAATCCTTTCTGCCACTGTGGTCGAGGTGCAATCCTTTCTCGACACCGATCGCGTTAAAATCTATCGCTTTCAGGCTGATGGCTCTGGTCAGGTCATTGCCGAGTCAACACGCTTGGGGCGCTTACCATCTCTCATCGACCTGCACTTTCCAGCAACCGACATTCCACCCTCGTCCAGGGAGATGTTTGTCAAAGCACGGCAGCGTGTCATTGTAGACGTTGCCTCACAAAGCGCCACCCTCAGTCGGTTAGAACACCCTTTAACAATTGAAGACCTGACGGTAGAAGATGTGCAAACAATGCCCATCGAAGATGTGTTGCGCCGTCCCCTTGATCCGTGCCACATGCAGTACCTCACAGCCATGGGGGTGCAGTCATCGGTCGTGATCCCGATTTTTCATCGTCAGGATGTGTGGGGATTGCTCGTCTCGCATCACGCAACCCCCAAGCAGTTTTCTGAAAAGCGCCTACAGACCGTGCAGATGGTAGCAGATCATGTGTCGATCGCGATCGCGCAATCCCAACTGCTGACGAGCACTCGCATGAGAGCCAATCGAGAAGCCGTCATCAACCAGATTTCGACGCTGTTGCACTCGCCGATCCCGATTTACGAAGTGCTACAGCTTGTGCTGGAGCAAGTGGTGAAAGTCTCTCGATGTGCCGCTGGTCGCCTTTACTTATTACCCAGTGAAACCGAAGCCATCGCTCAAACTTACACAACAGGTCTACAGCCAGGGCATCTTGACTGCTATCAACCTCTAGAAGCAGCACGCTTTTGGCAGCAAGTATTGGCTTCTGAAGTGCCGCCCCCCGCGACAGGAGCGCTCCTGGATGAATGGGTCGAGCTGCATCTCGCTCAGGATGATCAGCAGTTGCTGTCGTTGCAGAATCAGACAGGTTGTCGCCCCTGGATTGTGTCTGATCTCTACCAGGAGCCTTTATTGGAGGAGGTACGACCCTGTTTTGACGATACTCGCATTCGCAGCTTGCTGGTCATGCCTTTGCGCTATGGCGACTTGCCTCTAGGTTGCCTGACCCTTTTTCGCAATGAAATCGATACGAATCTTCTTTGGGCGGGTCGGTTTGACCCCGACGAACGAAATCAGCTTCCACGCACATCCTTTGCTGCTTGGCAAGAACTCAAGTATGGACAAGTGCAGCACTGGACTGCCAGCGAAATCGAACTGGTGCGATCGCTGGGCACTCACTTGACGATGGCAATTATGCAGAATCGGCTCTACCGCTGTGAGCGTGAGCAGCGGATTCTCGTTGAAATGCGTAACCGTGAACTCAATGTGGCGCGGACATCAGCGGAAGAAGCCAGTCGCTTGAAATCAGACTTTCTCTCGTCTACCAGCCATGAGCTGCGAACGCCCCTTGCTTCGACGCTGAACTATCTTGAGCTGCTGAAGCAAGGCTTATACGACACACCTGAAGAATTACAGGAATACATCGGCGTAGCCTATCATTCGGCAGAAAATTTGGTCGATATTATTAACGACATTCTCGATATCGCCAAGATTGAAGCGGGGCGGATGAGCGTTCAATGGGAACTCATCGACCTGCGATCGCTTTTTCAAGCGCAAGCTGAACTGTTCAAACTAGAGAGCCGCCAAAAAGGGATTGAACTGCTGATTGACTGCCAGGTGGGGTATGTGCAAGCCGATCTCGTCAAGCTGAGACAAATTTTGACCAATCTCTTAGCCAATGCGTTTAAGTTTACCAACGCGGGGCAAATCCAGTTGCGTGCCATACGACACATTCAAACCGTTGACTATATGCCTCAGCAAGTCGTGGAAATCTCCGTTGCCGATACGGGGATTGGCATCGATCGCGAACACAAAGATTCCTTATTCGAGCCTTTTGTACAGGCAGACGGCTCCATCAAACGGCGCTATGGCGGCACAGGGTTAGGTCTCACCATTTGCAAACGGTTAGTCGAGTTAATGAACGGTCAAATTTGGCTAGATAGTCCTGGTAAAGATCAGGGGACGACGATCACCTTCACACTCGCCGATCCACCAAGCTGATGCTCTTGCTACTTTCCCTAGAGACAAGCACTCTACGAGAAGAATAGCCACAGCACTGACTAAAGCGTTTCTGAGCAAGCGCACATGGGCATAATCTCCACAGCAAAGGGATGAAAATGACTGCCAGCTATGTATGGATGCAATAGACGCATTGCTACTGGTTTCACTAACGCAACCGTTCCTTTGGTGTCTCTTGATCAAAATTGGCAATAAAAGCGGTAGAAAAGCTTATGTGCGCTTGGCATGTCCTTTTGGTAGATGACGACCAACTCTTAGCCAAAGGAACGGCAAAGCTGATTCAGCGGTTGGGTCAGCATGAGGTGACGATCGCCGATGAGCCTGCTGATATTGTCCAGCACTGTCGATCGCAGCCCACTGATATTGTGCTGATGGATGTCAATTTGCCGGGAGCCGAATGGGAAGGGCAAACGGTGAGCGGCGCTGACTTGGCAGCCGTCTTGAAAACTCATCCTGAAACAGCGCATCTGCCTATTATTCTTGTCACCGCCTACGCCATGCTCAATGAACGTCAGGCATTGCTTGATCGATCACAAGCGGATGCCATATGCGTCAAGCCCATCACAAACTACCAGGCATTGCTAGAGCTGATCGATCGCCTCTGTTTAGGGGTGAGGAGTGAGGAGTGAGGAGTGAGGAGTGAGGAGTTGTTAGTTGTTAGTTGTTAGTTGTTAGAAGGAGTGAGAAGTCAGAAGTCAGGAGTCAGCTTTTTAGCCTTTATTCTTCATCCTTCATCCCTCTGCCCTCTGCCCTCTGCCCTCTGCCTTCATCCTTCATCCCTCTGCCTTCATCCTTCATCCTTCATCCTTCTGCCCTCTGCCTCCTGCCTCCTGCCTTCTACTACTCATCCGGCGTTTCGACAAACACAGTTACAGCCGCTACGGCAATCAGCATTTCATCATTTTTGTCGTTGAGAGAGGCGATCGCGCGACCTTGCACAACCATGCCGCCTGCTTCGACGGTAAGCGTTTTGCGACCAAAGGGTAGCACTGCCAGCACGTCTGCTTCTCGCACTTGATCGGGATAGGGCACGGCAATTTGTACTTCCACAATCATCTCATCGGGGTCGCTTAAACCCGCGACTTCCCAGATACCGGGGAGGGCATTGTGGGCGATCGCATTACGCACAGCGCGTGCGGCGGCGACGGTTGGCTCTTGACCATGTTGATCAATGCCCATCCCCATTTCAATCACAAAACGTTTGCGAGACATGGCGTTATGCCTCTTTTTGCTGCTGATAAAGTGCCTTGAAGCGTTTTTGCTGTTGGTTGTGATCGACGATCGGTGCTGGGTAGCCACAGCGATCGCGCTCTAAAGGCAAAATATCGCCTGTCACCAAAGCTTCTGTATCAATGCTGCGAAGTTCTGGGAGCCATGTGCGGATATAGTCGGCTTCCGAGTCGAATTTCTTGGTTTGACTGGCAGGGTTAAAAATGCGAAGGGGCTTGGGATCCATCCCGCTGGAGGCGCTCCATTGCCAGCCGCCATTGTTGGCAGACAGGTCGCCATCGTATAGCTTCTGCATGAAATACTTCTCGCCCCAGCGCCAGTCAATGATCAAATCTTTGGTGAGGAAGCTGGCAACAATCATGCGGCAGCGGTTGTGCATCCAGCCGAGTTCGTTGAGTTGACGCATGGCGGCATCCACGATCGGATACCCAGTTTTACCGTCGCACCAGGCTTTGAAATAGTCTGATTTGTTATCCCACGGAAAATCTTGGAAGGGTTTACGGTAGGCACCCTCTGCCAACTCTGGGAAGAAGTACATCACCGTCTGGTAAAACTCCCGCCAAGCGAGTTCTTGCCGCCAAACGCGAATGCCATCCTGTGCCTCATCGCTGCGAGCTTGTTCCATGACTTCTGCCGTTTTTGCCCAGACGGTACGCACGCCGATCGCGCCAAACTTCAGCGCTGCACTCAGATGAGAGGTGCCTTCCGCATTGAATGGAAAGTTGCGTTGTTCTTGATAGTCGGCGATGGCGCGATCGCAAAACGCCTCCAATCGGTCATAAGCGGCAGCTTCTCCGGGTTCCAACAGCAGCGAATTGTCCCAGGTAAAGCCCAGATCTTTGGCGGTTGGAAGGTCGATCGCCCCAGCTTTTTGCGCGGTTTTTTGCTCCTTCTCCGTCAGTCCGCTTGCCTTCTCCAGATCAGGGGCAGGATCGGCTTTCGGTTTACTGCTCCAGTTGCGCCAGAAGGGGGTGTAAACGGTGTAAGGATCGCCGTTACCTGTACGAATTTCGTCGGGCGCATGGAGAAGCTGATCCCAGAAGTTTTTGAAGGGGATACCAGCCTGCTGAAGGGCTTCTTGAACTGAGCGATCGCGCGTTTGTGAGTAGGGTTCTACATCTAAGTTCCAGAAGACGGCACTGGCATTCAGAGCGGCAGCAAGCGCAGAAATCCCCCGCTGAGGGTCGGTTTTAAGGATTAACAATTGACTACCTGCTTTGGCGTAGCGCGCTTGAAGTGCCTGCAAACAGCCAAGCATGTAGGTCACTCTGGCAGGTGCAACATCATCCCGTTCTAGAAGATTGGGGTCAAGGCAGAAGACACCTACAACTTTCTGGCTCTGATCACGAGCCGCTGCCAAGCCAACGTTGTCTGAGGTACGTAAATCCCGACGATGCCAGAAAAGAATGAGATCAGACATGAATCGCTAATAGTTTTTAGTTTTTAGTTTTTAGTTATTGGTTTTTAGTTATTAGCTAGATTTTGCGCCTAACAACTAAAAACTAACGGCTAACAACTACGACAAAAAGGGACGTGCTAACACAAAGCTACAAATCGATTTTGCATCAGCGATATCTCCAATTTGAATGGCTTCTTCAACCTCAGCCACTGTCATAAGGATGGTTTCAATGTCTTCATCAGCATCCTGACCGGGCGGATTTTCCAGCAGCGTCAGATCTTGAGCCAGATACGCATAGATGATTTCGTCGGAGTAGCCGGGAGCAACGAAAAACTCGCCCAATTTCTGCCAGCGATCGGCGTGGTAGCCCGTTTCTTCCTCAATTTCTCGATGAATGGTTTCTTCCGGTGTTTCCCCAGATTCTACCGTGCCCGCCGGGAATTCTAGCAGCCGACCCTGTACCGCAAAGCGATATTGCTTCACCAGCACCAGTTTGCCGTCAGCCGTCACAGGCACCGCTAGCGCACCACCCGGATGCCGAACGCACTCCCATTCACCTTCATTAAGGTTGGGCAAGCGGTAACGGCTGGCTTCAAAGGCAAACTTGCGCCCTTGATAGAGCAGGCGTTGTTTGAGGAGTTGAGGAGGTTCACGACCGAGAGGCATGAGGGGGAAAGGATAAAGGATAAAGGAGGAGGGATGAAAAAGGAGGATGGGGGATGAAAAGGGAGGGATGAGTTGAAAGACAGTCAGCGGTCAGCTATCAGCAGTCAGCACAAGAGTTTCAAGGTTTGAATGCGACAGTCAGCGGTCAGCTTTTTATCCTTTAGCCTTTAGCTTTCATCCCTCATCCCTCATCCCTCATCCCTTCTGCCCTCTGCCTCCTGCCTTCTGCCTTCTCTAAACAAGTCTAACCTCTGAACAGTCTACCGTTTGGACTAAGGCTGCGATCGCTTTTCCTGAAATTGGTTCTACCCAGGTTGGGGCGATTTCTGCCAGCGGTACTAGAACAAACGCCCGCTGGGTCATGCGAGGATGAGGGATCTGGAGATCAGGGGCGTTGAGAATGACATCCTCAAACAACAACAAGTCCAGGTCAAGAGTGCGTGCGCCCCCGCGCTCTCGGCGAACACGACCAAAGCTGGCTTCGGTTTGCAGCAAGGTCATTAGCAGGGCGTGAGGCGTGAGCGTAACGGTTAGCAATGCGCACCCGTTGAGGTAATCAGGCTGCGGAGGACCAACGGCTTTTGTCCAATACCAGTGCGATCGCGCCTCTAGAAAAATACCTGGAGTTTGCGCCAGAACCTTCAAAGCCGCTTCCAACGTCGTGAAAGAATCGCCAAGATTGCTGCCAAGGGCGATCGCGCACTGGCTCAGCTTTATAGACATACCTGATGTCTGTGACATCTCAAAAACCTACCCGCAACCGCCACTGCCTTCTGCCCTCTGCCTTCTTGCCTCCTACCTTCTAACAACCAACAACTAACAACTCTCTTGCCTTCTGCCTCCGGCCTTCTGCCCTCTGCCTTCCCTCCCTACCGCACCACCATCAAAATCGCGGTGAGCAGACTGAGCAGAATTAATACCCAGATTACGGAACCTGGTATGAAGGTCAACAGCCCAATGCCACGCAGCACCCAGACCAGCACTGTCATTGCCAGCACCGCTAAAAATGCCACCATGCTTGGTTTGAGCGATCGTCCCATCATGCTCTTATCATCGTTGGCTACTACGCAGCCCACCCAAAATACCCATGCCCACTGAGAGCAGCAACAGTGCCCAAATGACGTAGTTCGGCAGCGTTGTCAGCACGCCAAGCCCCTTCAGCACAATAAGCACCGCCATCAGCACCAGCATAATACCAATGATGTATAGAAAGATGGCGATGCCCACATTATTCGGACCGCTACGCACAACCTCGTCTCTCCCAACCCGCGACAGCTCTCAACTATTGTGGCACGTTGGGGTGAGGAGTGACGAGTGAGGAGTGAGGGGTAGAAAGTTAAAAGTTTTGAGTTAAGAGTTAGAGAGCGGTCAGCGGTCAGCGGTCAGCTTTTTAGCCTTTAGCCTTCTGCCCTCTGCCTGCTTCTAACAACCAACAACTAACAACCAACAACGTTCTCTGCCCTCTGCCTTCTAGTTCAACACCGCATACTCAACGGCTGCCAAATCCTTGAACAAGGCTGTACTGAGGTAGCGTTCGCCAAAGCTGGGTTGAATGAAGACGATGAGCCGATCGCGGTTTTCCTCTCGCTTGGCAAGCTGAATGGCGGCGTAGAGCGCTGCACCGGATGAAATCCCGGACAGCAAGCCTTCTTCTCTAGCAAGACGACGCGCATAGGCGATCGCGTCCTCATCGGCAACTTGAATCACCTCATCGACCAGATCACTCCGATAAATGGCAGGTACAAACCCAGCGCCAATGCCTTGAATCTTGTGTGGAGCTGCCTTCCCACCCGTTAGCACTGGGCTGTTCAACGGCTCAACAGCAACAGCTTTAAAGTTGGGTTTGCGAGACTTGAGCACTTCAGCAACGCCTGTAATGGTGCCGCCTGTGCCCACTCCAGCGACCAAAAGATCAATTTGTCCATCGGTGTCCGCCCAAAGTTCTTCCGCTGTGGTCTCTCGATGCACTTTGGGATTTGCAGGGTTGCGAAACTGTTGCAGGATGTAGGCATCGGGTGTTTGAGCAGCAATCAACTCTGCCCGTGCGATCGCCCCTCGCATCCCCTCTACACCGGGTGTTAGCTCCAGTTGAGCGCCGTAACCACGCAGCATCGATCGTCGCTCCAGGCTCATCGTATCGGGCATGGTGAGAATGAGTTGATAGCCTTTAGCAGCGGCAACCATCGCCAGCGCAATCCCCGTATTGCCGGACGTTGGCTCGACTAAGATCGTTTTGCCAGGTGTAATCAGACCTGCATCTTCTGCCGTCTGGATCATGCTGACCCCAATGCGATCTTTAACCGATGCCGCTGGATTCATGCCCTCTAGCTTCACCAAAATCTGCGCCAAAGCCCCTTCTGCTTGCGGAATTTTGTTCAATCGTACCAGGGGAGTGCGTCCAACCAGTTCTGTAATATCGTTTGCAATGCGCATGGGGCAATCCTTAGAAGCTAGAGATCGTACATCAGATAATTGGCATACTCAGCCCTTTAAAGAGCGGTTCAAGAGCCCTTCATGACGACCACTTAAGATTAAGGTCTATCTGACATACATCGGTTATTCTATAAGTTTACTGTACTTTGTGTAGGATACGTAGCTAAGGTCGTGTCTTGATGACATGCCGGGTCGCGCAAAAAAAACACGGTCTCTTGACTAAGTTTTGCGATGGTACTGCTTTAAGAGGCAAGGCAGAGCGTTTCATCTCGATCGCTTGACGTGCATGGTAGAGCAACAGGGCGCTCACGTTCCTTGTAGCCGTTGACATTTGCCAAAAGTACGATTAATCTATCGAGATACTGTATTTTTCTCGTATGTCACTCTCCTCTCTCTATCCCATTCAGTCGTCTGATGTGGTAACGCAGCAATTTTCTCCACGATCGCTCTTACCACTGAGACAAAACAGTCTGTGGAAGATTGAAACTGGGGTGGTGCGGACGATTACGTGGCTAGAAGACGATACGATCGCCGCTACTGGGCTGTGGGGTCCTGGCGATATTGTGGGCAAAGCCCTCTCAAAGGTAGAACCCTACCAGCTTGAGTGCCTGACGAAGGTAGAGGTTTCTTTGCTGCCGATTAGTCTTTTGCACCAAGAAACAGAAGCCCTACTTCGCCACATGCAGCAAGCCGAAGAATTTTCGCTCATTCGCAGCTATCGCAAGATTGATGCAATGGTGATTAAGCTTCTAGGCTGGCTGGCGAAGAAGTTTGGTCGTGAAGTGGAAACGGGACACCTGATCGATCTGCGTCTGACCCATCAAGACATTGCCGAAATGTTGGGAACGACTCGTGTGACGATTACCCGTACCCTCAGCCAGTTTGAGCAACAGGGCTTAATCCATCGCTTGCCCCTGCGCCGCATTGTGCTGAAGGAAGATGAGCTGTGGCACTATGAGATTTAGGCAGGAGGCAGATGACAAGGGCATTATTAGTTTTTAGTTGCTGGTTTTTAGAGGCTGTCTGAGACGTATGATCAGCAGCGGATTGAAACGCAGATGAAACGAATCGCTCACAACTTTAAGCCAAAATCTACCATCTGTTTCATCCGTTGTTTATCCGTTGCTAACTGGTTTGAGGCTTTTCAGACATCCGTTTAGAAGACAGGAGGCAAAAGTCAGGAGTCGGCTTTTACCCCTTATCCTTACTTCTTCATGAGATGGGTTAGCAGGTAAGATAGCCTTTCTAATTTGTCCAAATTTTTTGATGAGCGTAAGCAATAATTTCTCGCACTTGTTCGTCATCCCAGGCGAATTGACTGCTCGTCAAAGCTTCTGTATTAATCTCTGGGTGCGCCAGAAGGTGTTCAAAGAATTGCTTCAAAGCATCCAAGTTACCAAACCTCTCGGCATGCATCTTCATATTTTCGATGTAGCTGTCGTATTCTGAAAGCTCATCGGCTGGCATATCATTGTCCCCAAACCAACTGGCTGTTACATCACCGAGGTAACGCTCAATTCTGTCTTTGTGGCTCTCCATGTTGACCTTTAATCGCTTCAAAATTGTAGGCTGGGTTGAAGCATGAAAACCCAACAGACACTTGGTTTTGTTGGGTTACCCTACGGGAAGCAAGCTACGTTAGACTCAACCTACAGGTGGTTTACCATAGAATTGAAGCTTACTGAAGTGATATCGGGACGGCTATGCACAACGAGTTCATCGCGATTATAGAGGCAGCCGCAGAAGGTGGGTATTTCGCGTACTGTCCTGAAATTGTCGGTGCTAATGGGCAAGGTGAAACGATCGAGGCATGTCGTGACGATCTAGCGGCGGCAATTGCGCTCATTCTTGACGATCGTCGTGAGGATGCATTACGAGGTATTCCAGAAGATGCCATCCATCAGATCGTTTCGGTTGGATAAATCGATCGGATGAAGCGTGGTGATTTGCTCAAGCATCTGCGGCGATATGGGTGCATTCTCAAGCGAGAAGGGGCATCCCACTCTCTCTGGATGAACCCGCAAACGGGCGCTGTTGAAGCAATTCCACGCCATACAGAAGTTAAAAATTTGCTAGCGCGTAAAATCTGTAAAGGCTTATCAATACCAGAGCCTTAACAAACTCCTCACTCCTCACCTCATTGCTGTTGCGCCAGTTCCATCAATATACGTTGAGAGCTTTGTTCGGGAACGCCTGCTGGGGGACAGCGTTGAACGTAGCGTCCATCGGGTTGTAGTTCCCATGCCTGACGGTTATCGGCAAGGAGGATGCCCAAAATTTCTTGTAGATCTTTAGCGACGGTTGGTTCGTCAATGGGGACGACGGCTTCCACACGCCGATCGAGGTTGCGAGTCATCCAATCGGCGCTGCCAATGAAGACTTCTTCCTGCCCCTGATTGTGAAAGTAGAAGATCCGAGAGTGCTCCAGGAAGCGTCCGACAATGCTGATCACGCGAATATTCTCACTGATGCCGGGTACCTGAGGACGTAAGCAGCACATCCCGCGCACGATCAGGTCGATTTGCACGCCTGCTTGAGAGGCTTCGTATAGCGTCCGAATCATCTCTGGGTCTACCAGCGCGTTCATTTTGGCGACGATGCGGGCGTGATGTCCGTTGTGGACATGTTCGCTTTCGCGGCGGATGAGCGATCGCATGCGATCGCGCAAATTTACCGGAGCCACCAGCAGTTTGCGATAGGTCTGTTGCCGAGAGTAGCCCGTTAGATAGTTGAACAGATCGGTGAGATCGGCTCCTAAATCATCCCGACAGCTCAGTAAGCCGATATCGGTATACAAACGAGCAGTCTTGGGGTTGTAGTTGCCCGTGCCAATGTGGACATAGCGCCGAATGCGTCCTTCTTCTCGTCGCACAATCAGCATGACTTTGGTATGGGTTTTGAGTCCCACCAGCCCATAAACCACATGTACGCCGACGTTTTCCAGCTTGCGCGCCCAGTTAATGTTGTTTTCTTCATCAAAACGAGCTTTGAGTTCCACCAGGACGGAGACTTGCTTGCCGTTTTCTGCCGCTGCAATGAGGGCATCGACGATCGGCGAATCGCCAGAGGTGCGATATAGTGTGGTTTTGATGGCTAGAACATCGGGGTCATGAGCCGCCTGGGTGATAAATCGCTGTACCGTGTTGGTGAACGAGTTGTAGGGATGATGCACCATCAGGTCTTGCTTGCGGATGACGGCAAACAGATCGTCTTCTAGATCGAGCGAACTTCGATCGACCTCCAACCCCCGTCTTAAGCGGTTGGGCAGGGTCGATCGCCAGACGGGATCTTTCAACTCTGGTAACAGCAAACCAGTTAACGCAAACAGATCGCTCAGACACAGCAACCCTTCAACCTCGTAAACATCAATCTCCGCGAGATCCATTTCCTGGCGTAGGGTATCGCGCACCAAGTCAGGCATCGAAGCGTGGACTTCTAGCCGCACGATCGACCCGCCAAAGCGTCGTTTGCGAAGTTCTTGCTCGATCGCCAGCAGCAAATCATCGGCTTCGTCTTCGGCAACTTCTAGATCACCATCACGGGTAATGCGAAAGGGATAGTATTCCTGAATATTCATGCCCGGAAACAGGCTTTCTAAATTGTGTGCAATCACCTGCTCTAACGGTACGGCTGTCCAGATGGCGGGCACGTCCTTTTGCTGTCGTCGTAAATCTTCTGGCAAGGGCAAAAAGCGCGGCAGAATTTTGGGGACTTTCACTCTGGCAAAGAGTTCTTCTCCCTTCTCTGGATCTTTAATCACGACTGCCAGGTTGAGGCTGAGGTTTGAGATGTAGGGAAACGGGTGCCCAGGGTCGATCGCCAGCGGGGTCAGTACAGGAAAGATTTGCTCTTCAAAATACGTTTGTAAATAGGTGCGTTGCTCCTGGTTGAGATCAATGTAATCGACGAGATAAACCCCTTTGGTTGCCAGTTGGGGACGCAGTGCATGCTCAAAGTGCCGATGCTGCTGCATCACCAGGGGATGTAAGCGCTGGCTGATTAAAGCCAACTGTTCCTGCGCTGTGAGTCCATCGGCTGATTTGCGGGTGACTTTGGCGTTCACTTGCTCTTTTAGCGCAGCTACCCGCACCATAAAGTACTCGTCCAGATTAGAGCTGAAAATCGCCATGAATTTTAGCCGCTCTAGCAAAGGCGTGCGCGGGTCAAAGGCTTCGTGCAACACCCGATTGTTGAACTCTAGCCAGCTAATTTCGCGGTTGAAGTAATACTGAGGATCGCTGAGGTTGATGTCGGTTGGGGGCTGTTTGTCTGCAACCACTTTTCTACGCCTTGTCATCGTTCGCCAAATGCCTCATCTTCTCGTCCAATCCACCATTCCCCAAGTTGCATCAAATCCTGATGAATATCCGCCACGGCTTGAGCATACTCTGTTGCGGAAAGCTGGTCGCGATCGTCTTTCAACTTTTGCAGCCGCAGTTGAACAAGCAGCCAGGGTTTGGTGATGCCGTCGGTTTGCTCAATGTAACGGGCAAGGCGTTCACTCGGTCTGTCTTGAGGCGAGGGGCGATTCATGGGCAGTGGGTGTGGGCTGTAAACAGGGCATAACGTGTCTACTTCATCGTATTACTCATGCCCCAAGAAAGTGCAGCACACCCTCGATTAGTTGCCAGCAGCCAGAGGAGCAGCCACAGGGGACGTGTAATCAGAGCGATCGCCTGTCTCCCGCTGCCTTGGTGGAAGACATTGAGAGTTGTTAGCGATTAGTTGTTAGTTGTTAGTCAATAAGCCAGGAAGGCAGCTCGATTCAGTAGCCAGAGTCAAAGCGCATGACAAATTCCAGTTTGCTGACCTGCTAAGCGCCCTTTAAGGTAAACACCTTCACCCTCAGTAGCATCTTACGACCCAAGCGGTTTTTGGGCTGGAATGCCGATCGCGCCATCTATGCCGATTCTAAATGAGCAACAGGAATTGCTTCGGTTCGTTCAGGTGCTTTTGCGCCAGTGGCGATCGCATGAACGGCATGAAGAATGTCAGCCGAGTAGTACCGATTGCCACAGGTATCGCAGACACCGATCGTCACGTCCTCAAGAATAACGAATCCATTCTTGTGTTTGAATGCTTCACGCTTAACCGTGCGGGGTTGAACGGTTCCTTCGCAGTACTCACATCTGTAGCCATACATAGGTTAGATCTCAAGCTCAGTGACTTCATAAACCGTGATTATTAGGTAACGCCCGTTGCTAGTAAACCGTCCAACGATGCCAACAGGTGTTTGTTGATCGATCGCTGTTCCCACAACCACATATCTAGTTCCTCTAGGATCATCTTTTTCAACCCGAATAACTTGACCGCTCAGGATAGCTGCTTCTACGTCCAGTATAGTCAGCATGTCCTCAGCCATTTCTTCCATTGAGTGGGCTGACATATCGTACCGACGAAGCCTAATTTTCTCCCTGATGCGGTCAATATCGTTACGCGGCACAGAAATCTACGGTGAAATTGGATTAAGACGAAAAGGATTAAGAAAGCACGTCATATTTACTGACGCTTATGCGCCCTCAGTACATCTTATGACCCAAGCGGTTTTTGGGCTGGAATGCCGATCGCCCGTGGAAATTCATTCGGTGTCGGTGCAATCTTTTTCACATAGATGCAGTGTCGATCGCCTTGCGTCAGTGGAGTCGTAAAGGCTTCGATCGCGTCGATTTTGCCACCCAAAGCTGCGATCGCAGACTCCAGAGCAGCGGTTTCTGCGTCTGTCCACTGTCCCCGATAGAGCACGGCTGAACCACCAATTTTCAATAAGGGGAGTGCATATTCAGCGCAAACAGGTGCAGCGGCTACGGCTCGAATGAGTGCTAAATCATAGGTTTCCCGCTGGTGTTTTTGTTGCCCCACCTGCTCGACTCGCTCCACTAGCGTTGTGGCATTCGCAAGTCCTAATTGGATGAGCACCTGATCGATAAAGGTGATTTTCTTGCGCGTGGCATCCAATAGCGTGATCGACCAGTTGGGTTGCGCGATCGCCACTGGCAAACCGGGAAACCCTGCGCCTGTGCCAATGTCGATGATCTTGAGAGAGGAGAGAGGAGAGAGGAGAGAGGAGTAAGAAGAGTTTTGAGTTTTGTCTGCTTCCCCTGCTTCCTCTGCTCCCTCTGCCTTCTGCCCTCGTTCGACTGAGCGCTCACGCCGAAGTCTGCCTCCTGCCTCCAAAAATCGCCTCACCCCCCGCAACGAATCCCACAAATGCTTCTCCCAAAACTCCTCTGGCTCCGTGATGCGCGTCAGGTTGAACTGCCGATTGCCTGCCAGCGTAAAGGCATAAAGCTGTTGGAGTTGCGTTTGTTGCCGCTCATCGGGTTGCCAATGCAGCGTTGACTGCCACAGTGCCTCCATTCGTAGTAGAAGGGGCGATCGCGCATCCCCCATGCGGTCTACAGATGTGAGGTCTACAGACTGAAATTTAGCACCCCGTTCCAGAGAAACACCCGATGCTGCCTCCCCCTGCTCCCCCTGCTCCCCTTGCTCCCTCATGCCCCTACTCCCCACTCCCTACCTAAATCGCCACCTGTGAACTTTTCGCACGCTGCTTCAACTCCTCTGGTTGCACAGCCGTCAACTCACCGTGGCTCAGCGTCCAGCACTGATCGGCAATGTCTACCAGTTCTCCTGCATCGTGAGACACGACAAGCAAACTCCAATGAGCCTTGAGCTTTGCCAGCAAGCCGACTAACTGTTGCCGCATTGACCAGTCCAATCCAGCAGTGGGTTCATCCAGCAAAAGGATGTTTGGCTGGCGAATCAACTGGACGGCAAAGGCAAGACGGCGCTGTTGTCCACCACTGAGGGCATTGGGCGAGGTGTGAAGGGGGAGATGGGTGAGACCCACTTCGGTGAGGGCTTGCTCAATGCGATCGCTCGTCAATTCTGGATGCCCTAAGCGCAGTTCTTCTAAAATGCTGTTGCCACAAAAGTGGCGTTCGGGAAACTGAAACACCAGACCACTGAGTTGCTGTAGCTGAAGCGGGATGAGTTCTTGCTCGCGCCAAAAAACGCCGCCACTCGTCCGCTCTGCTAGCCCTGCCAGGATTTCTAGGAGCGTACTTTTGCCTGACCCACTCGGACCAATCACCAAGCCCAACTGCTGCGGTGCAATCTGAAGATTGATGGCGTTCAAAATCGCTGTATGGCTTGCAGGTGGATGGTAGGACAGGTTTCTGAGCTGGAGCATGCCGTTTGGATGGTGAAGAAAAGAAACGATCGATCGTGGCAGGGCATCAGTGGAGTCTGCCTCTGGAACTTGTCTCCAGAACGTGCGTCACGATCTTTACCCGACTGAACAGCACTCTACCAGCGTCGTTGAACGCTTTTCACAAGCAGTGTTTCCAGGCAGCAGCGAATTTTTCCAGTGCGGGGTTGCCGTTATCACTCTAACGAACTTGGTTCCAAGTTAGTATTGGTTTCTCAAAGGGATTCCTTTCCCAGCCGTCATTTCTTTCTTGAATGGATTTTTTCTAGCACTTGATTAACAGGAACGTTATGCCTGCTCAGTTGCCCCTTCGTTTCAAACCCACCTTCAACCGTCGCTTGCAGTTTGCCAGCGCCGCGATCGTCTCCTTGAGCCTGTGGGCAAGTCCCTCCCTGGCAAAAGATCCGTTTCGGACGGCGAATGCCAAGCCTATTAGCGATCGCACAGAGGCGGCGTTTAAAAGCCTCTTTGAGCAAGGAGACTACATCACAGCCGATAAATATGCTCAGCAAGCTGATCCCAGCGATCCGCTTACTCATGCTCTAAGAGCTTCTCTGTCCTATATCAAATGGCAAGGCGAACGGGATGACAGCCAAAAAGCTGCCCAGCTAGACCAGTTCAGAGCCAATGCGGCTGAAACACGTCAAACGGCTGACTCTTTGGTTGCGAAAGACCCTCTGCGCGGTAATCTTTATCAGGCAGTCGGGCACTTTTTGCAAAGCGCGTATATTTTCAGCAAAGATGGCACTGTAAAGGGCACGCCTCAAGCCCTGAACGAAATTCAGCAAGCTTTTAAGTACCTGGATAAGGCTGAAAAAGTGGATGCAAGCGACCCCGAGTTAAACTTGCTGCGGGGCTATATTGATTTGTTTGTCTCCCTGAATCTGCCCTTTTCTAGCCCTACTGATGCCATCAATCGGTTGGATAAATACGCGAGTCCACGTTATCTTGCGTATCGCGGTCTTGCCTTGGGCTATCGAGATTTGAACCAACCTGCTAAAGCTCTAGCAGCCGTTGACAGCGCGCTCAAGGCAACTCCAAATAATCCTGATGTCCTATACCTCAAAGCTCAAATTCTTGTGCGGCAGGGTGACAATCGCGGTAGTCTGGCGTATTTTGACAAAGCATTGACCAAGCAAAAGCAATTGCCGCCGGGTTTGATTAAGCAAATCACTAAAGAGCGTATCAGAGCGCAAAACCGCCTGGTGAATGCGGGGCAGTAGTACGGGTTGAAGCGCGATCGCCCCTAAAGTCGATCGCCTCTATAACCAATCGGCCGCAACCTGAAGTTGGAGCGTTCCCAGCCCAAGGTCTTTTGCCGTGAGCGATCGGGCTTCAAACAGTGCCACCATGTCCTTAAACTGAGGATTGCCTCGGCTCGCTCCCGTCAACCCCTTGGCAATGATCAAGCCGCAGCAGCCGTGAGTTTTCTTACAGCGCTGATCCCACTTTTTGCGAGCCGCCGTGTGGGTTGGGTCACTTTCGCCAAACTCACCAAAGAGGTGCAAGTCGCCATTCCCAGTTTGAAATAACCCCAGGTCGTAGCGTTCGCTCCCAAGTGGGTCTGCCCCTGGATTAAAACAAATTGCTTGCAATCCACCAGCGGCTTTGAGCGCTTCAATCAGCGTTTTGGCTTTAGGGCGAGACGTTTGAATCATTACGACGGGAAAGCCATCTCCCGCTGCCGTTACATCTTGCAGTTGGTGGTGTTCTGCGGCACCCGATCGCAACACGTCCAGCATGTCCCACGGCACTACACCCAGGCTGAGAAACGAATTGGCAGGCACCAGATCGTCTCGCACAATGGGAGCATCGGCGTTGCCCAGTTCCTCCGCATCTGCCATCGCCAGTAACTCAGCAGCAAGTTCAGGCAGCGTAGAGACTTTGATCGAAATTGGGGTTGGCTTCTCTGTTTCATCCTCTGGCAAGGGGATGCGATAACGACTGCTCAGTGCCGGGAAGGCATTCTGCTCAAATTTAGCGTAGTGTTGGCGGAGAAAGCGGTGGAGTGCTTCTAGCGACACCATCAAGGCAGCCGCTTCTTCGTCGTACAAGAACGAACGGAGACCTTCCAGCGGATGCAGATTGCCAAAGACGGGTTCGATCGCGTCGATCGACAAGGTAGAAAGGTCAAGATTCTCTTCCTCGTCGTGATCGCTCTCAAAGGTGACAAAAAGACAATCTTGTCCCAAAAACGCCTCTTCCATTGCTTCCAGCGATTCGTTGGTCAGCACCCGTTGCCGAAAGCGCTTGAGCGAATCGAGCGATCGGTAGAGTAGCACCCCAAACTCCATGCCCAACATGCCCATCACAGAGGCATAAAGCGTGTTTAAATCCCACCGATTGATCTCGATCGCTACAATCTGATGATCGGCGAGGACATCCCACGGCGCATCGTGCCAGATGTCGATCGCTCGTGCTGGCAGCGCTTCAGCGTATTGCGGTGGCAGTTGGGGTGGGCGGCTGCTGACGGCATCCTGAAAGCCTCGGAAAATCTCATCAATCAGCGGCAAGGACGGCACGTAATCCAGCACAATGTCCAGATCTTGCAGTACTCCACGCAGGTAGAACAGCAACTCGCGATCGCTGACCACAATTTTTTGGGGACGGGCAGGGCTGTTGGGGTTATGGGGATACTCCATTGCCCGTAGCAGGGTGCGAACAAAGGCTTCTGGTCCCGTGTCGGGTGTCACCACATCCATCGCCCGCACCATCCCCTGCGATCCATCGACCCACAAAATACATTCACCGTTGGGTTGTGGCTCTCCCCCTGCATCTGCCCAATCGCCTGTAGCGGCAATACCCGACACCAGCGGGCGGCGATCGCCTTCCCAAACGCTGGCAATTTGCGGGAGTTGCTTCAGGCGACGACGAGTTGAGAGGTTGAGCGCAGTCATAAAAATCAACAGCGATGAATGCTAGAGAGCGACCAGCTAGAGAGAGTGACCAAACGTGGCACCATTCGATCGACAACAGAAATGCAACAGATACTCATCTTAAACACTAATCTGCTTCGGAGGGCTGTCTCGTTCAATTGTGCTCAAATGCAGTTGTGCTCAGAATGCCCCGCTTGCGCCTGGTGTGCAGACAACGAGATGGCAATGCGTTAAGTCTCCAGGTTAGTTCAGTCTCCAGGTTAGAAGAAATCGCTTCTCCCTGCTAGTTGTTTATCCTCTCATGTGGATACCCAGGTGTGATTTATCCCTGATAGTATGGAGAGATGGGTCTGCAAGTCTAAGACTGAAGCTGAAGACTGAATCTTGGTAAGGAGCTTTACGAGCAATGACGCAAACAGCGCAATCGCAACGGCAGGGCATTCTGATGACAGCTGCGGCTCTGAAGCACGTTCTGCTGCTTCGGGAGAAGCAAGGGCAGGATTTATGCCTGCGTGTCGGCGTTCGGGGGGGTGGCTGTTCTGGCATGTCCTACACCATGAATTTTGAGGATGCCAGCAACATTCAGTCAACGGACGAAACCTACGACTACGATGGCTTTAAGGTTGTGTGCGATCCCAAAAGCCTGCTCTATCTCTATGGTCTCGTGTTGGATTATAGTGATGCTTTGATTGGCGGTGGCTTTCAATTCACCAATCCCAATGCCGATCAAACCTGCGGTTGTGGCAAATCGTTCTCCGCATGAAGACGGTTGTTGGTTGTTAGTTTTTAGTCAGAATTGCTAACAACCAAAAACTAACAACTAAAAACTTTCTACTTTTTGCTTATGACTCAAACCGTTGACTCACTCTTTGATGAAGGCATCGAGCGCTATAAAGCAGGTGAAGCGCCTGAAACGCTGATTCCAGTGTTTAAAGAAGTGTGCGATCGCTCCCGCAAGAGTAGCTCTGCCTGGACGTGTTTGGCGTGGCTGTATCTTCTGATTGAAAAGCCTAACCAGGCATACGAAGCGGCACAGAAAGCGGTGAAGCTCAATCCGCAAGATCCGCAGGCACGCGTGAATTTAGTGCTGGCAATGCTCGAAACCTCCAAGAAGGGCGTGCGGCAACACATTGAAATCGTGCAGCAACTCGTGATGGCAGTCCCCGAACTGCGTCAGGAAGTCGCCCAAAATATTGACGACGGGTTTGTCCGCAAACCGGGCTGGCAGAGCCTGGAGCGGGTTAGAGCCTGGTTATCTGAAGCTTAATGTCGCCCCTTTTTCGTCACCCTTTTTTGTGAAGCGCATGTTGTTTGGTTTTCCACTCGTTACGATCGCTCTCTGGTCGGGATATTTCACCCTCTTCTGCGCCGCCCTGATGGTCTTAGGCTGGATGCTGAAATGGGGCATTCGCTTTCGGCTGGTGGGAATCACGGGCTTTATGGGTGTGCTAACGGGTGGTCTGTTTGCGCTAGGCTTGGGCTTGCACGATCTTCCTCAAATTCCCGGAGCCGTAAAATTTACGCGGGTCTTTGACTCTGGGGCTTCTCAAGTGGTGATCGTTGTTCCACCCACCATCACCGAGACTCAACTGGATGCCACCTTGCGTCAGGCGGCTGTAGACTTATATTCAACAGGGCGGCTCTCTCAGGGCGAAGCGACGATGACCATTCGCGCTCGATCGCTGCTTCATCCTCAACCCGGCGTATCACAACCCCTGTACCTGGGGCAGATTAAACCCTCCCTCTCCTCTCCCACTGATCAGCAAGCGATCGTAGAGATCGATCACGAGCAGTTCGCACGTCTGCCAAAACCGTTAGCGTGAGTCTGGCATACAGGTTCAGGGCATTTAATTTAGACCGGTAAAGCGCCTTTCGTTTGTCTAGCGTTCATACTCGACTCCGCCATGTCCATCTCCATTGCCTTTCAACCACCGCTCACAATTGCCCCAGCGCAAGTGCTGCGTGGTAGAGGGGTGTTGAAGCAGATGGGTGAGGCGATCGCGCGGTTAGGGCAGCGTCCGCTGATAATTGGCGGCAACCAGACCCTGGCAGACATGAAACCACAGTTGCAGCCAGTGCTAGAGCGCGAGCTATTTCAGGTTTTCTGGATGACTTATGGGGCTGATTGTAGCGAGCACACTTTGGCAACACTCCATCAAGCAGTTGACCAGCACCAGGCAGATGTGGTAATCGGCATCGGGGGCGGCAAAGCGCTCGATACTGCCAAGTTGGTAGCACATCAACATCAGTTACCTGTAGTCACGGTGCCCACCTCAGCCGCCACCTGCGCCGCCTGGACAGCCCTTTCAAATGTCTATACCGAACAGGGAGCGTTTCAGTACGATGTGGCGTTGGCGCGCTGCCCCGACCTGCTGGTGCTGGACTATGACCTGGTGCAAACCGCTCCCCGTCGCACGCTAGTCGCAGGCATTGGAGATGCGATCGCCAAGTGGTACGAAGCCTCGGTCAGCAGTGGGCATGTGCAGCAAACGCTGATTATTGCAGCAGTACAGCAGGCACGAGTGTTGCGCGATCTGCTGTTTCAACTGTCTGCGATCGCCCTGCAAGAACCCGGCGGGCAGGTTTGGCAAGAGGTCGTGGATGCTACGGTGCTCATGGCGGGAGTCATTGGTGGTTTAGGCGGTGCCCAATGCCGCACGGTGGCGGCTCATGCCGTGCATAATGGCTTAACCCATCTCCTCGCCAGCCACGGCACCTTGCACGGTGAGAAGGTTGCCTATGGCATTCTGGTACAATTGCGTCTGGAAGAAATCGTCCAGGGCAACCAGTTGGCTGCAACCGCTCGTCAACAGCTTCTGAAATTTTACGGCGAGATTGGGCTACCGAAAAGTCTTGACGATTTAGGGCTGGCAAACATTTCACTCACTGATTTACAGCAAGCAGCAGCCATTGCCTGTGCCGATCGCTCCGACATTCACCGTCTTCCCTTTGCAGTGGAACCCGCGCAACTCATGGCAGCGATGGTCTCGACAACGGCTTCTGTCAATGCGAGGAGTGAGGAGAGAGGGGTGAGGAGTCAGGAGCCAGAATTTTCTCCCCACTCCCCACTCCCTACTCCCCGCTCCCCTAACGATGAGGTAATGGCATGAAACCAGACTGGATAAAACCCGCCGATCGCCTGGGTTCCTTGCCGCCTTACGTCTTTGCGCGTTTGGATGAACTTAAAGTGCGTGCCAGAGAGCAGGGGCTAGACCTGATCGATTTGGGCATGGGCAATCCGGACGGACCGACCCCTCAGCCCGTCGTAGAAGCGGCGATCGCGGCATTGCAAAACTCTGCCAATCACGGCTATCCACCCTTTGAGGGGACAGCCAGCTTTCGGCGCACCATTACCGATTGGTATTACCGTCGCTACAACGTCAAACTCGACCCGGAAGGTGAAGCGTTGCCCTTGTTGGGGTCAAAAGAAGGTTTAACCCATCTGGCGCTGGCGTATGTGAATCCGGGGGATACCGTTTTGGTGCCGAGTCCCGCTTATCCCGCACACTTTCGGGGTCCGCTGATTGCAGGAGCGAATATTCACAGCCTGATCCTCAAGCCTGAAAATGACTGGCTGATTGATGTGGCAGCGATTCCTGAGGCGATCGCCCGACAGGCAAAAATCCTCTATTTCAACTATCCCAGCAACCCCACAGCGGCTACGGCACCCCGCGAGTTTTTTGAAGAAATCGTCGCCTTTGCCCGCCACTACGAAATTCTCCTGGTGCATGACCTGTGTTATGCCGAGCTTGCGTTTGATGGCTACCAGCCCACCAGCCTGCTCGAAATTCCTGGCGCGAAGGAGATTGGGGTTGAATTCCATACCCTGTCTAAAACCTACAACATGGCTGGTTGGCGAGTGGGCTTCGTTGTCGGCAATCGCCACGTAGTTCAGGGGTTGCGGACGCTGAAGACCAACCTGGACTATGGCATCTTTGCCGCCCTGCAAACCGCCGCAGAAACAGCGCTGCAACTACCAGATGTTTATCTGCATGAAGTGCAGGCGCGCTATCGCACCCGTCGCGATTTTCTCATTCAAGGGCTGGCTGAACTGGGTTGGACAGTGCCTAAGCCGAACGCCACGATGTATCTCTGGGTCGCTTGCCCACCCGGCATCGGCTCTACAGATTTTGCCCTTTCTGTCTTGCAAGAAACAGGTGTGGTGGTCACTCCTGGCAATGCCTTTGGTACAGGTGGGGAAGGCTATGTGCGCATCAGTCTCATTGCCGAGTGCGATCGCCTCGGCGAAGCCCTCCATCGCTTTAAGCAAGCAGGCATTTGCTACCAACCGGGTGCTTTAGTCTCCAGCGCCGATTAGCGTCTATCAAAGCCTGATTAAATGCCGCTGGATGAGACAACTCCTCCCAATTGGTAGAAAAACAGTGTAAAGTAGTACAAACGCTCTTTTGTCGCTTTATGCAGCCTCCACTCACCGCATCGCAGCAACGGTTTCTCATCTGGGTTGAGGATTTCATGGCTCAGCATGGCATGGCCCCGACCTATCGTGAGATCCAGAAAGGGTTGGGGTATCGATCGCCCGCTTCGGTACAGCTTTACATTGATGCGTTGACGGCTAAGCGGCTCATTAGCCATGCTCCCCGTAAATCTCGATCGCTCAAACTTTTGCGCCCCAGCGACGGCATTCCACTCATTGGAGCGATCGCGGCACATAGCTTAGTCGAAACCTTTCCCGATCAGGAGCAACAGCGCCTGGAGCTTTCCTGTTTACCCAAACTGGCGCACCTTTCCCAGCACGAACGCTCTCAGCATTTTGCGCTCCATGTGCGGGGCGACAGTATGACAGGCGCACTGATCGATCATGGGGATGTCGTCATCATGCGCCGCGAAACTAATCCCCGTGCGATTCGTAATGGCACGATCGTCGCCGCAAGAAAGAACGGGACAACCACACTGAAGTACCTCTATCGGCATGGACAGCAGGTTACGCTTCAGCCTGCAAACTCGGTCTATGAGCCAACCGTAGTGGATATGAGCGTTGAAGAGCTAGAGATTCAAGGCGTTTATGTGGGGCTGCTGAGAGGGTTGGTCTAGGTGATGCGTTACAGCTACCGCTTAACGCATCCTACAAAGCCTCGATCGCCTGCCAATGAAATTGTTTACACTTCTTAAGGACGTGCTGCGGGAAGGCGGGGTTGGTTGCTTGGCAGTGGACTGGGAGCAGACTCATCGTTGAGCAGAAACTCGCGGATGAAGCGAGCGATCGCGCGTTGTGCCAGCCCTTCTGCAATCTGCTGCCCCATCTGGTGTGCTTCTGGTTTGAATAGCAGTTTGGGAATCGCAGGCAGAAGCTTGGTGGGGTCAAAGCCACGCGTTTCTTGCAAAATGCCCCAGATGCGCTTGAGGTGCTCTAGCGTTTGCTGGCTTTCAGCAGGCACCGTCGCCGTGCGGTTTACGGTCAACCCCAACCGTTCTGCAAAGCCATAGCGAAGATTGTTCAACGCATTGCTGCCGATCGAATCCACGCCTTTCACCACCTCTTCCACAAGCTGATGGCGAATCAACTCACCCCGCTCTGAGAACAGGTAGTCTAAGGTTTGATCCACCACCTGGCTCAGGTCGTAGTCCGTGCTGCTACGAGCGTTTTTCAGGAGGTTTTCTAGACGGTTCCAGCGGAAACTGTCGTCTTTGAACAGCAAATCTTTCAAAGACGCTCTCAATTCAGGTGCCGGATCGGTCAGCAGACGCTTTGCCACATAGGGATACGCTTTGCTCAACACCTTGAATTCGGGATCGACATTGATGGCGATCCCTTCAAGCGTCACGAGCGATCGAATAATCAGCGCGTAGTAAGCAGGCACCCGAAACGGAAACTCATACATCAGTGCTGAAAGCTGATCCGTGATGCTTTTGATATTGATTTCAGCTACGGTGGTTCCCAGCGCATCGTTAAAAACGGTTGCAAAGGCAGGAATGATGGGAGTCAGGTCGGTGTCGGGCGTGAGAAATTCTAGCTTGACGTAATCTTTTGCCAGACCTTCAAAGTCGCGGTTGACTAGATGCACGATCGCCTCAATCAAGCCATACCGCTGGGCGGGTTTGACTTCACTCATCATACCGAAGTCTAGATACGCCAGCTTGCCATCCGGCGTTGCTAGCAAATTACCAGGATGGGGGTCAGCGTGGAAGAAGCCATTTTCGAGCAATTGCCGCAAGGAGCACTGCACGCCCACTTCGATCAGGTAGCTGGCATCAGTACCCTGTGCTCGAATGGCTTCTGGCTGGGTCAGCTTGGTGCCTGTAATCCACTCCATCGTCAGCACACGTCGTCCTGTGTACTGCCAGTAAATCTTAGGGACGTAAATATCCTGCATGTGCCCGTAGAGTTGAGCAAAGCGTTCCGCGTTCCGCCCTTCCTGGTTGTAGTCCATCTCCTCGAAGATGCGGGTGGCAAACTCATCCATGATGCCAACCAGATCGCTGCGAACCCGTTTTACCAGGCGCATGATCAGGGCTGCCAAACCCCGCAGGATGTAGGTATCCAGGGCGATACTCTGAGCAAGACCAGGGCGCTGCACCTTCACGGCAACTTCTTCACCCGTTTTGAGCCGACCACGGTAGACCTGCCCCAGAGAAGCCGCCGCGATCGGGCTTGCGGTCAACTCCGCATAGATCATGTCAGGCGAATCGCCCAATTCTTCTTCAATAAACCGATAGGCAACGGCATTATCAAACGGCGGTAGCTGATCTTGCAGATGGGTTAGCTCTTCTAAATATTCTGGCGGCACCAGATCCGGACGGGTGGACAGCGCTTGACCAACTTTAATAAAAGCAGGTCCCATGCGCGTCAACATTTCCCGCAGACGAACCGCCTGCTGCCGATGCTTTTGTTCCGTAAAGCCAAAGCGGGCATTCAACCACCACCGCAATCCAAAGGTGAAGAAAGGAAAAAAGATATTAAAGACCCGTCCCCATACCTGAAACGGATGTTGACGGTAATGAGCCGCGATCGCGTCGGCATCGTAGCGCAACACACTGTCATCGTCATCCGGCAGAATGTTTGCCAGCAGCAGGCGCTCCTCTTCTTCGATCGAAATTTCACCGTCTAATACCAGCGTCGGTGTGACGTGTGCTCCTTCCGCCTCATGCTGCTGCGTAGAAACCAGCGTTGCAGAGTCAAGCGTCGTGTACTCTGACGCGAATGAACCTGATTTGGGCGGTGCGGTCTTGACATTCATGAGGGTGCAACCGGATAGGAGCATTTATGTAACGTATTGTAACAAATACTTTGCGTTCGTTGACCGTTTCAACCGTTTGTCACAGCATTCATGCGTTCAACAAGTCGATTATTAAAGACAGGCTTTCTTTAGTTAAGCATCCCCTCTCCCTACTTTGCTCTGTCCAACGGGACAAGTGCAAGGTGAGCTTGCCGAACTAACCATCATTAAAGGCAGATGGGTACACAACCTTACCCCGATAGATGGGCTGGAACTGTTGCAGAGGTTTGACCATAAACACGTCCTCTGGCACCGGAAACGGGCAGGCGATCGCATACTGGACGGACGGGACAAATCCAAACCTGGGATAAAACGACGGATGCCCCAGAACGGCTACCAGCGCTTCTTCCCTTGCGTCTGCGATCGTGAGTCCTGCGTTCACTAAAGCACTCCCAACGCCCTGCTTTTGAACATCAGGCTGCACGGCAACGGGAGCCAGCGCGAGAATGCGTCGGGTCTCACCACTCGCCAGATCTTTGGTTGCCAGATCATTGCTCACCAGATCGACGTAGCTGAATAAGATGTGACCCACAATGACACGATCAGACTCCGCAACTAGGGACAGTGAGGGAATATAGCGATCACTCTGCCGAATGCGATCCACCAGTTGCGCCTCATTCGCCTGCCCAAAAGCTTGCGTGAGGACATCCGCGATCGCGGTGTGGTCGGCAGGTGTCTCAGGACGAATGTTCATGATGCAGCGCTTCTGTGAGTGCGTGCAGGACTTTAACCATCACACCCTCCCAATCACCCGGAGCAGGCTGGCGAAACAAGCGCATCGTGGGATACCAGGGGCTATCGTCTCGTTGCAGCAACCAGCGCCAGTCACTCGCAAAGGGCAGAACCACCCAAACAGGTTTTGCCAGTGCGCCCGCCAAATGCGCCACTGCCGTATCCACTGAAATGATGAGATCAAGCTGGTCGATCGCCGCTGCCGTGTCGCCAAAATCCTTGAGCTGAGAACTCAAGTCATGCAGGCAATACTGAAACCCATACCGTTCAATATCTGCGGCATGAGCGCCGACCTGGAGGCTGTATAACTCCACCTCAAGCGGACGTAACACAGTCATGAACGCAGCAAGCGGCGCGGTACGATTGCGGGTAGACGATCGCTGCCTAAACGTGGTGGGTGACACACTTGCCCAAACAATGCCAATTTTGAGGGGGCGATCGGGGCGTTGAGCGGTTGCATTCGTAGAGTTTGTTTCTGATGTGCGGGTGCGATTCGCCATCTGCACATGGCAGTCCTCCGGCATTGATACGTAGGGCACCTGATACGGAATCGTTTCCAGGGTTGTTCCCAACACAAACGGCAAGCTCATCAACGGTAAGTGCACATCAAACGCAGGCAAGGGAGACCCTTGAGCGATGACCTGCACCTCTGGCATGGTAGCAAACAGGCGGAGTAAGGAGTTTGGGCACTGAACAAGAACACGATGCGCTTTTGCCAGCAACGGCACATAACGGATGCACTGGATCGCATCGCCAAAGCCCTGTTCGGTGTACAGCAATAACGTACGTCCTTCCAGATCAGAGCCATCCCAAACGACTCCTGGCAAAGACGGCTTTTGCAGCTCTTGAGCCTGCCAGCGCCATTCGTATTCCCGCAAGCCCTGAGGATAATCCCCACTCGCTAAAAGTGCCATGCTCAGGTTCAGATGCGCTTCGGCAAATTGAGGCTGGAGGGCGATCGCCCGTTGACAGTGCGCGATCGCCCCTTCTAAGTCGTTCAGCTCGTACAGCGCCATACCCAAATTATTGTGCGCCTCAGCATCCGTCGGCTCCAGGTCTACAGCCTGCCGAAAATGAACGATCGCCGCTTCATACTGCTGCTCTTCCTGCAAACACAGCGCCAGATTGTTGTGAACGGCTGCCCAATCAGGTTTGAGGGAAAGTGCCTGCTGATAGTGGGCGATCGCGGTTTCTGCCTGCATCATCAGCCTGTACGCATTGCCCAGATTGAAGTACACATCCGCGTTTGTGGGTTGCAGCGACAAAGCGCTCTGGTAATAGGCGATTGCGGCTTCTGGCTGTCCTTGCATTTGCAGGACATTCCCAACATTGTTGTATGCCTGCGCGTCGGTAGGTGCCAGCTTCAGCGCCTGCTCATAGTGCGCGATCGCCGCTTCCATATTGTCCTGCGCCCGGAACGCATTGCCCAAATTAGTATAGGCTCTCGCATAGGTGGGATTCAGCGCGACCGCCTGTTGGTAGTGGGCGATCGCCGCCTCCAGTCGCGTTTGTTTGAACGCCAAATTGCCCGCGTTGAAATGGGTGGGCGCATGGTTCGGGTTCAGTGCCAGCGATCGCTGAAAGTGGCTGGTAGCAGATTCCCAATCCCCACGTTCCTGAAACGCCACCGCCAGATTTCCGTGCGCCTCAGCATGGTTAGGATTCAACGCAATGACTTTTTGGTAGTGGGCAATCGCCGACTCTAGCCTGCCCGTTTGCTGAGCGATCGCGCCCAATAAATGCAGCGCAGGCACATAGGTTGGCTGTTGTTCCAGCACCTGACAGCACAACCATTCTGCCTGCACCAAATTTCCCTGCCGATACGCTTGCAAAGCCGTTGTCATTGCTTCAGAGATCGCTACCATTTAAGGGGAGTGGGGGAGTAGGGAATAGGGTGTAGGGTATAGGGTGTGGGCAACCAGAACGCTAGGGGCTGTCATCAATTAATACTACACATTGCTTGCAGCAAGGGTTCCAGCCCCTAACCTGGTGTGTTGGGACGGGCGTGACACTGCTGATATTGCAAGGTTTCGGAGCTAATTGATAACACGCCCTAGAGGGAGTGGGGAGTAGGGAATGGGGTGTAGGGTATAGGGTATATGGTGTGGGCAAAGAACACACTGTAAACGTATCAGCACTGTGAACGCCTCAACACACTGAAGACCCTGGTAGTACACTACAACTGCACCCTCAAATTTTAGTCTACCCATCTCCTCCTGCCCCCTTTGCTTCCTCTGCCTCCCCTGCTCCCCTGCCCCCTCTGCCCCCCTGCTTTCTCCCCTTCGTTCTCCCTGCTTTTAACGTCGTTAACTCCTACTTCCCCTGTAGAGCCAACAGCATTACCTTCTGCCTCCTGCCTCCTGCCTCCTGCCTTTTCCCCACTCCCCACTCCCTTCCCCCACCCATGCTGCTTTCTCTGCGAATCGAAAATTTCGCCCTGGTAGACCGCCTAGAGTTAGGGCTGAGCGCGGGCTTGACTGTTCTCACAGGCGAAACGGGTGCAGGGAAGTCCATCATTCTGGATGCGATCGATGCAGTGCTGGGGGGCAAAGTGACGAGCCGTGCCATTCGGACGGGAGCCGATCGCGCTGTCGTCGAAGCTGTCTTTCGATTAGAGCCTGACCTGGCTACCTGGCTGGAGCAGCAGGAGATTCAACCAACTGACGAGAAGCAACTGGTTTGTAGCCGCGAAATTGTTGCCAGTCAAAGCAGTCAGCGCAGTCGATCGCGTATTAACGGCGTACTGGTCAACAAGCAGCAGATGGAGTATTTGCGCGATCGGCTGGTAGAACTCACGGCGCAAGGACAGACGGTGCAGCTTGGGCAACCACCCCTCCAGCGCGAATGGCTTGACAGCTATGGTGGTAATGACGTGTTGCAGCAGCGGGCGATCGTCGCGACTGCCTTTGCAGCTTACCAGCAAGCGCTACAGGCGTTAGAAAAGCGCCGTAAATCGGAACAAGAACGACTTCAGCAGCTCGACCTCTTTGAGTATCAACTAAAAGAACTGAGCGCCGCTAACCTCACCGACCCGGATGAACTCGATCAGCTAGAGCAAGAACGCAAGCGTCTCAGCCACAGCGTTGAGCTTCAACATCAAAGCTATCAGGTGTACCAGGCGTTGTATCAAAACGATGAAGGCGCAGAAGCCTGTGCTGATTTGTTAGGCAAAGCTGAAGCCACGCTGCAAGCTATGACAGAGTACGACACACAGATCCAGCCCATTCTGGAACTGGTCAGCAACGCTCTGGCACAGGTCGAGCAAGCGGGACGAGAAATCAACGTGTATGGCGAAACGCTAGAAGCCGATCCGCAACGCCTCCAGGAGGTACAGGAACGGATTGTGGAACTGAAGCAGGTGTGCCGCAAGTATGGTCCCACGTTGGGGGATGCGATCGCCCTCTATCAGCGCCTTCAGGCAGAGATGGAGGAACTCACAGGCGGCGGACAATCGCTGGAAGATCTGGAACATGCCTACCAGGAACGGCAGGAGGCTTTAACGGCAGCCTGTGCCGTCTTAACCCAACGGCGACAAACGGCAGCAAAAGATCTGGAAGAGCGGTTAGTTGCCGAACTCAAGCCGCTGGCAATGGAGAAAGTAAAGTTTCAGGTCGAGATTTCCCCCGCAACGCCAACAGCATTGGGAGCCGATCGCGTCACCTTTCTTTTCAGCCCCAACCCAGGTGAACCACTGCAACCCCTGACCGAAATTGCTTCCGGTGGCGAAATGAGTCGGTTTCTCCTGGCATTGCAAGCCAGCTTCTCGCAAATCGACCCTGTTGGCACCCTGGTTTTTGACGAAATTGATGTGGGCGTTTCGGGGCGAGTGACTCAGGCGATCGCCGAAAAACTGCACCAACTCAGCCAGCATCATCAAGTGTTATGCGTCACCCATCAGCCGATCGTGGCAGCAATGGCGGATCATCATTGGCGGGTGAGTAAGCAGGTGATTGAGTTAGGAAGGCAGGAGGCAGGAGGCAGGAGGCAGAAGGCAGAAGGTATAGAAGAAGCAGAGGCGGCAGAGGGAGCAGGGGAAGTAGAGGAGGCACAGAATGGCAAACTCAAACCTCAAAATACTCCCTCCGGGAACGCTACGCGAACAAAACTCTCTAGCGAAGCGGCGCAACGCGCTACTCAAAACTCAAAACTCAAAACTCAAAACTCTACCTCTCCTCCCCACTCCCCACTCCCCACTCCCCACTCCCCAGACTCCGTTCGCACCGTCGTTCGCATAACCCCCCTTGACAGCCAACAACGGCGGGAAGAATTGGCTCAACTGGCGGGTGGGCAATCTGCTTCAGAAACACGGGACACGATCGACACCGTTGCTTATGCGTTTGCCGATTCGTTGCTGACTCAGGCGGCAAATTTGCGGCAGGCACGATCGCCCGATGCGTCCCCTCCTCCCTCTGCTGAACCCAAAGCGAGAACCGCTAAAACCAGAGCTTCCCGCAAAGGCTGATCACGCCATTCTTTACGGCTCTCTTTAGAATGCAGAATTTTTGAATGCAGAAGTTGCTGAACATATGGCTGCGAGGACTGTCGTTTCTCATCTCTGGGGTAGCGTTTTTTCTCACGCTCTGGATTATTGTCCCTGCACCAACGTTTGCGCTGCTGCCCCTGGGTGTGGGTGCGCCAGAGATCAGCCCCTGGTTGATGGTGGCAAATGCGATCGCGGCGTTGCTCTCGTTACGATGCATCCATAAAAGCTGGCTATTTCGCCTTGTGCTTGTCGGTAGCCTGTTTAGCCTGGTCATCAGCACCTTACCGTTAAGCCAGTTTGCGGTTGCCAATCAACGAGCAGCGATGTCAATGGAAACAGCACTAGGGAAGGAGTACTTATCCGTCTCTCGATTAACAGCACTGTTGCGACTGCAAATAGCAATGGCGAAGGCATCAAAAAACTCTTTCGTCGCTGTCGATGAAGTGAGTGTGCCTGAACCATCAATGCGTTCTAAGCCGTTCGTTCTTGCAGATGCATTTCGGGGCATTCCAGAGCAACCAGTGCGGACAACAGCAGGGATACAGTTTGCCGCTCCGGATGGAGTGCCCCTAACGCTGACGGTCTACCATCCTCCCCCAAAGGGAAAATATCCGACGATCGTCGTCATCTACGGTGGCGCATGGCAGCACGGTAGCCCAAACGATGATGCACCCTTCAGCCGTTATATGGCGGCACGGGGCTATACGGTGGTAGCGATCGACTACCGCCATGCGCCCCAGTACCACTTTCCTGCACAGCTTGAGGATGTGAAAACGGCGTTGACCTATATTCAACAACACGCCGCAGATTTGGAAGTGGATCTAGATCGGGTGGCATTAATGGGGCGATCGGCAGGCGCACACCTCGCAATGCTGGCAGCTTATCAGGCTAGCACCATCCCGATTCGAGCCGTCGTGAGCTACTACGGTCCCGTTGACCTGACGAAGGGTTACTACGATCTGCCCATCCCCGATCCCATCAACAGTCGCGCTGTCCTTAAGGCATTTCTGGGCGGCACACCAGAAGAGTTTCCGGCACGGTACAGACAGGCTTCCCCTTACAGTTATGTTCGGCAAAACCTCCCGCCTTCTCTGCTCGTCTATGGGGGGCGTGACCATCTGGTGCAGGCGAAGTTTGGGCGATCGCTCTACGATCTACTACAAATAACAGACAACCGCGCCGTCTGGATCGAAATCCCCTGGGCAGAACATGCCTTTGACAAAGTGTTTAACGGAGTCAGCAACCAGTTAGCGCTTTACTACACCGAACGCTTTCTCGCGTGGGCGCTGCGATAACGTGGGCGTGACACAAGATCACGTCCAAGGAGCGTGGATTAATTAACCTGAACCACTTCCCGCCTGTAGGGACGTTACATGTAACGTCCCTACAGAAAGCATTACACCTTATTGAATTCGCGTTCCTAAGCACAGTCACATCTGGTTGACTGACAAATCTTTTTTGGTAGGTTGGGTTGAACAACGTGAAACCCAACACCATCAGTGGTTGCGTTGGGTTACGCTGACGCTAACCCAACCTACGCAAGAGTCGGTATTTCAAGAGTTTTGTCAGTCAATCAGCAGTCACATCTCCAAACTGCTTTTTCGATCGAACCTCAACTCTCTAAACAATTTTAGAAAGGCTGATATCGATGACGTTTAAATGATATTCCTATGAAGGATATAAATTCAGGTATCTTGGAGTTCAAGCAACCTTGGCTTGCTGAGTCGCATGAAAGACGTTTTTATCTCCTATTCACGCAAGGATAAGGAGTTTGTTCAGGAACTGCATACGGCACTTAAAGAAGAGGTTCAGGATGTTTGGGTGGACTGGCAGAACATTCCACTTACGGCAGACTGGTGGCAGGAGGTTGAACGAGGCATCGAGAGTGCAAGTACCTTTGTTTTTGTCATCAGCCCAGATTCCGTAGGCTCAACGGTTTGCCGTCAAGAACTTGAACATTCCATCAAACACAACAAACGGTTAGTGCCGATCGTCCGCCGTAATTGTGAAGAGAAGCAACAGATACACCCGCATCTCTCCAGACATAACTGGTTGTTCTTTCGTGAGCAGGATGATTTTAATCAAGCTTTCCAGCGCTTACTCACAGCAATCAATACTGATTTAGATCATGTTCGCACCCATACTCGCTTATTGGAGCGTGCGATCGAGTGGGATGGCAAGGAAAGAAGCCATGATTTGTTACTACGTGGCGTTGAACTAGAAGCCATGATGCAATGGCTGACGCAGGATGCTGAAAAAGAGCCAAAACCAACGCAACTTCAGAGAGACTATATCAACGATAGCCGCAAAGCTGAAGCTGTACAAAAAGAGGCTGAAATTCAGCGGCAACAAATTGAGATTACGCGCCAAAAGAAAGCCCGTAAACAAATTACCGCAGCACTCATCGTCGCAGTCGGCGGTTTTGTGATTGCGGCTGGCTTGGGACTGGTTGCGTTTGACCAGTACAAAAAAGCGGAAACTCGACGTAAGGAGGCAGAAATGATTCAAGAAAGTCAGATTAATGCCTTAATTAACTATTCCGTAGCGCTTCATAATCTTGGTCAAAATTGGCAAGCGCTTTTGGAAGGTTTAAGGGCAGTGCAACCTTCAACCTTTAGTCATACAAGCTTTGATACTCAAGTTCGAGTCTCAGCAGCATTGCAGTTGGCGCTGGCGAACGTTATGGAGCGTAATCAGCTCGATGGACACACCGATCGCGTCACCAGCATCGCCTTTAGTCCTGATGGCAAGGTCATTGCTTCCAGTAGTGCCGATCAAACCATTAAGCTGTGGACGTTGGACGGGAAAGAAAGCCGCACTCTTAAAGGGCATAAAGGCTTTGTTTTAGATCTTAGCTTTAGTCCCGATGGGAAAACGCTTGCGTCTGCTAGCAGTGATGGCACGGTCAAGCTCTGGACGATCGATGGCAAAGAAATCAAAACATTTAGAGGGCATAAAGATAGCATTATTGGAGTCAGTTTCAGTGCAGATGGCAAACGACTGGGTACAGCCAGTGCTGATAAAACTGCCAAACTATGGAGTTTAGATGGCAAGGTGTTACAAACGCTTCAACACTCCGACCGTGTGAATAGCATCAGCTTCAGCCCCAATAACCAGACGATCGTAACGGCTGGTCAAGACGCAACCGCCCAACTCTGGACGATCGGTGGAAAGAAACTGAAAACATTAAGGGGGCATCGCTTTGGCGTGAACACTGCTAAATTTAGCCCCGATGGCAAGGCGATCGTCACCGCCAGCGAAGATAAAACCGTCAAACTTTGGAATGCAGAGGGGCAAGAATTAACGTTAAGTCGTCCCATTCGAGCTAAAGCAAGTATCAAAAGTGCCAACTTCAGCCCGGATGGAAGCATTGTGATCACTGCCAGCGAGGATAAAACTGTTCGGCTTTGGAGCCTGAAAGGACAACCCTTAGAAACGCTTAAGGGACACACAGAAGCCGTCATCGCGGCTGTTTTCAGCCCAGATAGCCATTTCATCGCGTCTGCTGGTGCAGACAAAACAGTGAGGCTTTGGCAGGTGCAAAACAGAGGGCTTACTGCTTTTAAACGACACGGTGATAGTGTAACCAGTGTTAGTTTCAGCCCTGATGGCAAGACATTTGCCACTGCCAGCGGTGACAAAACAGCCAAACTATGGAATCTGAGTGGACAGGAATTAAAGACGCTCAAAGGACATGCTGAAGGCATCAATGGTGTCAGTTTCAGCCCTGATGGCAGGACGATCGCCACCGCTAGCGCGGATAAAACAGTCAAATTATGGAATTTGGCTGGGCAGGTATTGAAAACGCTTAAAGGACATACTGATAGTGTTTATAGTGTCAGCTTTAGTCCCGATGGCAAGACGATCGCCACTGCCAGCGCGGATCAAACAGTCAAGCTATGGAATTTAGATGGGAACCTGGTTCAAACGCTAACCGGGCATCAGGGAAGTGTGTACAGTGTCGGCTTTAGCCCCGATGGAAAAACCGTGATTACGGGTGGTGAAGATGGAACGATTAGGCTTTGGCATTTGAATGGGCAAGTATTGAAAACAATTCAGGCACATCAAGAGCCTGTGTTTAGTATCAGTGTTAGCCCCGATGGTCGGTTGCTGGTTTCTGCAAGCAAAGATACCACCGTGAAGCTTTGGACGTTAGAAGGTCAGGCGTTGGCAACGTTGAGAGGGCATACCGCACCCGTCATGAGTGTTAGTTTTAGCCCCGATGGAAACTTGATAGCGACTGCCAGCATGGATAAACAAGTCAAACTGTGGAATCTGAAAGGACAGGAACTCTCGGCTTTAGAAGGACATACGGACGAAGTTTATGCCGTTCGCTTTAGTCCAGATATGCATCAGCGAGTTTTGCTGTCGGGCAGTAATGATCAAACCGCGATTCTATGGAACCTTGATTTAGCCAGTTTGCAGACCCTTAGTTGCGATCGCATTCGCCCATACTTAGCAACTCATGCTACTGCGAATGAAGACTTCAAAACCTGCCGCACCCCCTTGACTGCTGATGGAGAAGGCTTGTTGGCGTTTGCTCATGGACAAGAATTGGCGCTTCAAGGAAAGGTGACAGACGCGATCGCTGCCTTTCAAAAAGCGCTCAGATTGCGCGTTCATCAGCTCGATTTTGAACCCAACGTTTTGGCACAGCAACTTGCAGCGTCTCACTGGGTAGACCAGGGGCTGTGGCGTTTGCAACTTGGTGATGTCAGGCAGGCAGTGGCAGCCTATGCTCAAGCCCAAACGGTTGATCCAACATTAGAGATTTCTGCCGCATCCTGGAACCAGTTGTGCTGGGAAGGAAGTTTGCACCAGCAGGCAAGGGCTGTTTTGGCAGCGTGCGATCGTGCCGTTGCGCTAGAACCCACAAATGCGATCGGGCGCGACACTCGTGGCTTGGCAAGGGCAAAGCTGGGTAATTATCTGGGCGCAAGGCAGGATTTTCAGGCGTTTATTGATTGGACTAAGAGTGCCGAAGCAACCTCTACTCGCGACCCGGCAGAGCTTGAACGTGCTCGAAATAGGCGGCAGCAATGGATCAAAACACTTCAGAAGGGGAAAGACCCTTTTACACCTGGGGAGAACACGTTCTTAATGGATGAAGCTATCTAGACAGTTACACCGCTTAACGTCAAGTTCTGCTGACTTCCTACTACTATTTGCTTAACTTGGCCAAGCGTGCCGCCAACCTCTGAACCTTACTATCCAAGATTTCTAAATCTGACACTGAGACGAAATCATCGGGTTTCTTTGATTGAGGCAATTTTTTAGCCAATTTATCTTCAAAACTACTAAGACATTGGCTGACATCAGTGATGTACTGACCTCGAATGGATTGAAGTCCTCCACCCGATGTCTTGTCTTGATAATTTGTCCAGCAGTGGAATTCTTTGTCTAAAACTTCTATGGCCTTACGCCGGGGATCATCGGGCAATAAATCTGCAAGATAGAGTTCTTTGAACTCTTTGGGTGACATATTCCGACCTTTGTCAGCATATTTCTTCCCAAACTCAGAGGCTTCTGCTTGCAGCGCTGGCTGATCATTGCCCGGTGTTGGTGCCATCAGGGGAGGGGAGGGGTTAAAAGCCTTAGTATAGGCAGCTTCGGTTGACTGTAGGTTAATAAATTGTCCAATATCAATGGCATAGGTATCATCTGATCCGACTGCTTCATTTGTTTTTGGACCCTTGCCATAAATACCGAGGAGTTCACCAGTGGCAAAATTAAAAACGGGTCCTCCACTAATGCCTGTTTTGGTTCTCAGCGTTGCCACGAGGTTATAACTCCCAGGCTTACTCTGCTCCGGCGGCAGCACATCCACAAAGCTGCCAACTGTCGTGAACAAAGTTCGCTTTACACCGTCCTTAGGCACTGGCCAACCAGAGACTAAGACCTGAGGATGCTCACCTTTTTTGATCTTCGCTGCCAATGCGGCAAAGTCGCCCAAAGCTGCAACTGGATATTTGAGATTGCTATAAAACGTGAATACAGCTAAATCAGTACCGCGAAAGCAATTCGAGTCTGAAGTCCCACAGCCCGCTCCAAATCTATGGACTTGGGGCTTAGCCAGATAAGCTTTACCTTGCTTATCTGTAGTACCTGCGATGTTATAAACCGCTCCATCTGCTGTCCGAATGCCATATTTAGCGTTGCTGGTGTCCTTATCTACAACATGGGCACTCGTTAAGACCCAATACAGATACAACAGATGGCTGTCTTTCCCTCCTAGTCCGGCTGCCAGAGATGTTTGTGACTTATCTTGCCGAGCGATGATAACCCCAGAACCAGCACCTCTATCTTCATTCTGGGTTTCAACATCTTTCTCATTTAACTCAGCGCCAATCAGGACTGTCGTCGCTAGGGCAATGGATTCAACCGGTGGCGTTGCTTGAGCAAAACTGACAGAAACGAACCATAGGGAACCGATTGCAAATATACAAAGGAGAATGCAAGCAAAGAGGCTTTTCAATAGAGTTCTTTTAATGAGCATCATTGTGTTAGTTAACCTTATTCATTGCCAACGACGTAGCGATTCATGGTGGAATATTGGCAGGTCTATTTCATTCTGTTGAACGATGGGTAAGCAGCGGATGGGAACGAATGAAACAGATGAGTTTTTCACTCTTTGCCAGCAACTTATCCGCTTCATCCGCTACCAAATCTGTTGCTAACAGCACTCCATGCTTAGAATGAAATGCCCTGGGAACATTGGTGATGCTGATGCCTCTTGATCTAAGGCTGCTTCTTCTTTTCTAAAGCTTTTACTTGAGCCAACAATTGCTCATACAATCGGTTCAACTGATCAAAATCTTTCTTACTCGCCGAACCTGACTTTGGCGCTGAGTTTTTTAGGCTGCTCGTCAGTCCAATCGCCAACCAATTCGCTACGTCTGCACGCACGCCAGCACCATCAGGGCGAAATTTACCGTTTGGGCAGGCATCTGCTCCGGTAGGATCATACTTTGCAAGGAAGCTTGTGAGCAGTTGGAATTCATAGGACTGTGGCTTGATGTCCTGACATTGTGTCACAACTGTAGCTTGAGCTAAGAGTTGGGCTGAGACAGGCGTGGTGCCAATGAAAATGATTAACCCAATGAGCAAAGACCCCAAAAAAAGTGCTAGCGCCTTCCATTGTTGCTTAGGCATTGGTTCTACCTCTGTACTTTTTTAACAGCAGCACTGATAGCATCGAGACGGCGGCGTACCCTATTTAAGCCATCTGCGTCGGCTGGTCTGACAGATGCCGCTAAGCCGTCCACTACGTCAAGACATGATTGTACTAGAGCGACTAACTCAACCCGGACAATGGGTCTATTTGGTCGAAGAGACCTATCCGGATAACCTGCAAAACAACCATACTGCTCTATCAGAGACCGCGCTGCATCAAAGTAGTAATCCGATTCCTTTATATCTTCAAACTGCGATGCCGAGGTGATCTGAGTAACCAGTCGCTCTGGCGGATCAACTGCGGCCGCCTTGAGGGCTTGACCCACAATCAAGCTGAGGGATACAAGGATCGTCGCCAGTGTAAGAGCAATCATCTTCCAAACACGCTTATCCATTGATAGTCTCTCGCCAACTCCATAAACTTCAGGTGATTCAAGCCACCGATTTACTTTGTCTTACGCAAGGCGTTTGGTATCGGGCGGTAGGCTCTCTGACGGGTATTTTGCCCTTCCGAACCTGAGAACACCGTTTGGGTATCGAGTGTATTAAGCTTCAAAACTTCATCGAGAAACTTATCTCGATCGCGTCCTTTTGGCACGTCTATCAATAAATTGTCCTGGTTACACCCTTCTTGCACACTTCGGACAACACAAAGCGCCTCCCGCCGTCCGATCGAGTCGGCAACAATCATGAGCTTCTCAACAGCGCCATTGTCGATCGCTTTTTTCAAGCTTGCGGCTACTTGATTGCAATTTTGACGGATGCCAGTCGTATTTTTGACACCTAACAAAGGCGTTTTCGCTTGACCGTTAATTACTTCAAGCTGAAAACCACCATTACGGTTTAAACAACGCAGGGAGATTGCTTTTGTTGATGCGGGTTGAGGTGAACTTAAGGCGGCTGTCGTAGTCGTCACTGCGCTCAATACAAGAAGCGCAAAAACTTTAAATCCTTTCATAATGCGTACCGAACGTCATAGGTAAAGCCATGCTTAATTCTTTATCTTTCCAGGTAGCTTATAAAGAAGCCGTACGGTTTTTATCACTTTTTAAGCATCGAAAACCTATTTTCTTCAAAAAAATTAATTTTTAGGAATCTGGTTAATGGTGCCATGATCACTGGTATGGCAGGAAGTAGAAGGCAGAGGGCAGAAGGCAGAAGGCAAAACCCCACCCATCAGAGCTTTCACCATAACGGTGTGTCCTAACCTTCCCTTCGCTTGCTATAAGACGCAGAAGAACGTCAGCCTGTATGGATACTTCATTCATTCATGCGGGATGAGGTTCAACAAGGGGTAAATTTAGGTCATTATTGTGCCATGAGCCCAAACCAGCCTTTTCTCACCCGGAGATCAATCTCCGGGCTAGCAGCAGAAAGTCCACTCCAGGCGTTGCCTTCTCGAAGGGCTGTGGACTGGGCAGGGGCTAGTTGACTGACAAATCTTTGAGCGAGTACTTGAACCCGCCCTGCACTCAAGTGCGGGCTAATGGCAGGAAGTCCTCTCTAGGCGTTGTCTTCCCGAAGGGTAAAGGACTACAAGCGTCTTACAACCCGTTTTAACGGGTTTCGCACCATTAGTCCGGATTTTAATCACGGGCGGGTGAGCAACGAAGCAACCAGCCTTTCAAGACTTGTGTGGTCAATCAGGGGCAGGGGTTTACAAGGTACTCTTCATCACCAGCGGACCTGCGGGAATTGGAGGATCAGATGCCAATTCAGCCGTTACTAACATTTGAGGCACACTGGCGCTACAGATGGCTTCGGGTAGAGACCAGTGAACGGTTCCAGTCCGATCGTTGTTGAACTGTCCGCAGTAGACGGGTTTAGTAGCTCCTTTGGGAACTGCCCATAGGCGATAGGCTTGACCTTGCGGTAGGGTCGGCAGGTTTTGGATGAGGGCAACGGCAGTTTTAGCGCTGGCGTTGACGACCAGACTCCCAGAAGCATTCGCAGCTTTATCGGTGCCTCTCAACGGGTAAACAGTGCTATCGGGCTGTTGAAGCGTCGCCACGATCGCCTGATCCGCTTGAAGGCTCTGACGAAGACGATAGTTGTCTACGAGAAGGGCGATCGCGGCTAAGGCGGCAATGGCTCCTCCTGCCTGTAACCATCGACTGCGACGGAAGGGGACAACCTGCGATCGCGCAGAGGCTTCAGAGCGGCTAGGTGACTGTAGAGTAGCGGCGGGACGCTCAGCAGCCTGCGCTGGTATAGCCGTGAGCGATGATGTGTCGTCTGGCTCGGCGGCTAACCGTTGGAACAATCGTTCTTTCAAGTCTTCTGCCATCGGCACCATCGGCGTTGCATACGGGAGTGCATTCACCGTTGCCTGGTGTTCTGCTAATTCAGCCGCCAATTCTGGATTTTCCAGCACTTGCGCCTCAACCCAGCGACGTTCCTCATCGTCGAGCAGGTTGAGGGCATAGAGCGGAGCCAGTTCACAAAAACAGCGGTCTTCAGCGTTCATCACATTCTACAGGTCTAGATTCCTATCCTAGCTTTGCTCCCAGTTACCCAGCGCCACTCGCAGCTTACTCAAGCCCAGTCGAATGCGCGTTTTAACGGTGCCTAACGAAAGGTTCGTTTGTGCAGCAATTTCTGATTGGGTCAGTCCTTTGTAATATGCCAACTCGATCGCCTGACGTTGCTCTGGGGGAAGTTGGCTGAGGGCGGCTAACACGCGATCGCGGCGCTCGGCAAGAAGGACGTTTTCAATAGGGTCTACGCCAGGATTTGTGCTTTGGATCTCTGCCAGGTTCTCTGACGCAAGTGTCACCTTAGTTGTCCGCTGCAAACGCCGCAAGCGATCGAGCACTCGGCTACGGGTCATCATAAACAGCCAGCTATCCACCCGTCCTTTGGTACCTTCGTACCGGGCGGCTGTGCGCCACACCTGGGCAAAGACATCCAGGACAACTTCTTCGCTTTCTTCCGCCGATCGCAGGCTTCTAAACGCAACAGAGTAGAGAATGCGGGCATAGCGATCGTACAAGTCTGCTAGCGCTGCCTGATCGTGCTGGGCAACACGAGACAGAAGAGCCGCTTCATGAGAGGGTGGTTCGATCGCCATTCAGCCAGTAATGACAGCAGCAGGGCTTGGACGTTTGGCAGGGGGGTGCGTCACGCAGAAACAAGCATGATGCCATTTAACCACAGTCCGCAAAGTACACGTCAGCCCTTGCTGCCAAAAACCTTACCAAAAATCTTACCGAAAGAAGCTGGAACCACTGTGCGTAATTCTGGGCTGATACACGCGATCGCGCATTCGTCTTGCCTTGAGCTTTGCCTGCCAATCCCGAATCGCCATCGCCGATCGCACCATTGGCGGCACATAGGCATCAGCATCCTTCTCATCTGAAGCGGCAGAGGGAAAGGGCTTGGGCTTGATATTCATGCAGTGCACAAGGTTGTCAAAGTAGGGTTCTAGCTCCAGTGCTCGTAGCACTTCATCAACCGACTGATAACGCTCCTGCGGCGATACTTTTAGCATCTTGCTCAACACCGTGCCAAAATGCTCGCTCACCGACACATACTCACCCCAACGCACATCTCCCGTCAGAAACTCGTAGTCAAACTCTAACGGTGGTTTACCTGACAGCAAGTATAGACAGGTAATCCCCAGGGCATAAATGTCACTGGCGTACATGGGGCGAGACGCCAGTTGCTCTGGGGGCGCAAACCCAACCGTGCCCACAAATTGAGTGGAGGTAGCTTTACCGCTGGAATCGCTGACTTGCGTGATTTGCTCTTTGACGGCACCAAAATCAATCAGCACCAACCGCCCATCATCCCGGCAACGAATCAGGTTTGGCGGTTTGATATCGCGATGAATCACACGATGACGATGGACGTACTGAAGCAGGGGCAGAAACTCCTTCAAGAATTGCTTCACTCCAGTTTCAGAAAACGGACCATACCGCTTAATGACCTTGGTGAGCGTATGTCCTCGAACGTATTCTTGCACCAGATAGAATTCGCCCGCCGACTCAAAGTAGTTCAGTAGTTGGGGAATTTGAGCGTGGCTGCCCAGTTTGCTCAGCGTAGCGGCTTCCTGCTCGAAGCGCTTGCGAGCTTGCTGTAACGCTGCGGCATCGTTCACTTTGGGGCAAAGCTGCTTAATGACGCAAAGCGGCTGACCCGGAAGCGACACATCTCGCGCTAAAAAGGTGATACCAAAACCACCCCGACCAAGAACTTTGAGAATTTCGTAGCGATCGCGAAAGCGCTGCCCCGACCCACAGAGTTGCCCCAAATGAGTCTGACCACGCACATCGGCACGAAAGTTGGAGAGATCAGTCACCGAACGATTCATCAAACCAGGTAATTGCGAAGAGTGCGATCGAAGCGAGGAAGTTACCTTTAAACCGACAACGATAGATGCAGTACCAGCCAGACAAACCCTCAATCACCTGGCGCTTGAGTTATGACCAGTCAGACGATGTTATCAGTACGGAGGGGCAACACCATCTGCTTTTAGTGTAAGAACAAACCAGACCCGATCGACGAAATCTTTAAATCTAGCGTTTGAAGTCTAGGGCGTGTCATCAATTAGCTCCGAAACCTTGCAATATCAGCAGTGTCACGCCCGTCCCACCACACCAGGCTAGGGGCTGGAACCCTTGCTGCAAGCAATGTGTAGTCGTAATTGATGACAGCCCCTAGAGGGGTCTGGAACCATTGCCCCAAAAATCGGTGATGTCAAAGCCACGATCGCTCAGCATTTGTCGGAGTAGGGGAAGGCTCAGACCAATCACATTTGTATGACAGCCTTCTAGCTTCTCGACAAACGCACCACCTTTCCCTTCCAGCGCAAAGCTGCCCGCACAATACATGGGTTCCCCTGTAGCGACATATGCCGCAATCTGGCGATCGCTTACGGAGGCAAAGTGGACATGAGTGACCTGGCAGCGGACGAGGGGCGGTGGGGCGGGATGGGGAGAATAGGGTGTGGGGTGTGGGGTGTAGGGTGTGGGGCGCACAACGAGCAGGGCATGTCCGGTGTAGAGTTGACCGACTTGACCGCGCATGGTTTGCCAGCGGGCGATCGCTTCTTCAGGACTGGCGGGCTTGCCGTGAATTTCGCCATTCACCGCTAAAACCGAATCACAGCCTAAGATCAACCGTGTGGCAGAAGTAGGCTGATCGAGTTGGGCGGCAATAGCTGACGCTTTACTCAGGGCTAACGTTTGGACAAGCGCCGCTGGGTCATCAAGTTGCACCTGGGATTCGTCGAAGTCACTGGGGCGGACGATCGGCTCAATCCCCACACTTCGCAGCAGCCGTAGCCGTGCAGTCGAAGCAGAGGCAAGGATAAATTGTGGGATGCCCATGAGAAAAATTGAGAAAGTTTTAAGTTTCGAGTTTCGAGTTTTTGATTGCAGACCCACTCAAACAACCAACAACTAACAACCAAAAACTTCTTTTGCTTTCCACTGCCAAATCAATCGACCGAGAAGGATTTCACACTCTTTTCCAGCAACGGCTGCACCTTTGCCCACCGGTCTTCTGGGGTAGAGGCGTTGAAGGTGTAGAGTTTGCCTCGGCTGACGGCAACGCTGGCGAGATTGTGGCGTTCTCGATCGCCCACTTTCACCGCATACTCCAGCAGGTAATACAGCTTGTCGCCTACGGTACGAGCTTCAGCGTTGACCAATTCGGCTTTGCGACCAGAATCAGGGGGAGCGATCGCGCTCTTGCCTAGCTGATAGCCCACTTCACCGGGGCTACCCAAATCAGCCAGTGTTTTGTTGCCCGAAACGGGGTTAATGACCACGCTCACATTTTCGGTCTGCTCAATAATGTCGTGAAAGACTACATCGGGTCCATCGGTGACGCTCACGGGCAGCCAGCCATTGGGATACAAAAACTTGTAGCCGTCCAGACTATCAAAATAGGGCTTTAAGCCGCTGGTGGGGGTGACGCATCCTTGCAGGCTCAGGCTCATTACCACTAAAACTATTGCCAGTATCCGTTTAAGCATTGCTCTCATTTCCTTAGCCGTCTTTGCAAGCAGCACTGCGATCGCCCTGTGCCAACTTGCATATTCTCTCATTCCTGTGACGCTTTGTTACGCTGCTTTCTTCCCCTCAAGGGAGGGAACTTTCCACCAATTTTGAGCGTGGTGTCGTAAAACAGCGCAAAAACTTTGTTACGCTGCTTTCTTCCCCTCAAGGGAGGGAACTTTCCACCAATTTTGAGCGTGGTGTCGTAAAACAGCGCAAAAACGTACACTATAAGGTTGCACGGTTTCTGCATGATCGCCGTTTTTGCGTGCGATCGTTGTTAAACAAACCTTGTCTCCACGCGTTGGCGATCCTGATTTCGCTAGAATGCGGCTGGATACTAAGCCAGTAAGCAAACGTCAGGCAGAACCTACGCCTGAGAGCCAGAACGAATAGAGAGCTAGCCTTGTTGCGTCAAGCGTTGTTAGCCCTGGTAATGATGCTCTCGTAGCAAAGCTCAGTTCACGACCTAAGCCAGTTGGAATGGATGTTCCCGTGAGTGTAATGCAGTTAAATAGTCCACCCAGTCAGTCAACGCCCTTGATTCTTGATAGTTTGCCGAATCCGTCGCTGGCAGATGAGATGTGCCCTCGTCGTGCAAGGTTAGAAATCGATTTGATGCTGCTGGCGATCGAGGCGCTGGACTTGAGCGGGTCAGAAGCCATTCTGGTCATGGCGAATGAGTTAGAACTTCAGAGCCTGATCAAAAATCGGGTGTCGCTTTGGCGGTTACGCAGCACCAACCCACTCCGGCGGTACAGTCAGCGTCGCCCTCTGACGTTGACCGAAGCAAAGGCATTGGTGCTTGTAGGGTGCTACTTGGCGCGTCGCCTCACCGTGTTAATTCGGCAGTTGTTGCTGGCATACCAACAACTGAGTGAAAAGGAGCTATCGATGGAACACCACTTTCGGCTGAGTGATTATCTAGAGCGGTTTCGTGCCCACTTTCGATCGCGCATGAACCCCAAACGAGCCGTCGTTGCTGCCTACAACTCAGACGAAAAGCTGGATGAACTGGCACTTAACCTGCTGACCCAACTGCTGTTCTGCACAGGCACCTATGGTATGCAGCGATTTTGGGCGAGCCTGTTTGACGGAGAAGTGGCATGAGTATTCAACGTCAATATAGTTTGCCAAACTGTACGATCGTTCTGGAGGGATGGGGCGATACTGTCGTCACCAGCCAGACCGAAGCACGTCCCCTCATGTCTCAACTGATGAGTGCTGAGTGTCATCTGGTGGGCGAAGAAAAGCCGCTGACAGGTGGACGCGAGTTTTTTGAAAGCTTGACCAACGCCGTCAGTCTTTACGCGCAGGAGTTGTTGAGCGGTGTGCGTGCTTCTAAAGCGCCTCATACGTCAGCGCAACTGGTGCAGCTAGAACGGTTGGATGCAACCCATCACCGCTTGAGTGTTCGCCCTCCCGATGCCGATCCAGGCTCTGGCATTGCGACTCATTTGACTCGCCAGGTTGACCTCACAACCGTGCAACTGTTTGACCTGGTGGAGGCGATCGACCAATTTTTTGCCGATACGCAAACGCTGCCAGATCTAGCCCTCAAGGTTACGCCCCTTGCCAAACGCTACGTTCGCAGCAGTGAGCCAATGGCAAAGCAAGCTGTGCCCGCGATGATCGGCGCGTCTGGTCTGGCACTGGCGGCGATCGCATTCTTCTTCATTCCCACGCCCCAGGTGCGCCAACCGAATGATCTGGTGCCCAAAGCCAGCACAACCTCCAGCACCACGGGTACGCCTTCACCGTCTGCCAGTCCTCCCACACCGATCGCCAGTGGGTCATCGCCCAGTCCGAGCGCCAGCGCTTCCCCAAACACTCCTAGCCCTTCTCCAACCGCAACCCAGCCCGACTTGACGAAGCTAGAATCTACTTTGACGGCGGCTCCCGGTATTACCGATCCTGCTCAAATTCAAACTTTGCAGAAGCAGCTTACCAGCCAGCTTGAACAGGCATGGAAAAATCGCGCTGCCGTCAAGCAAGACCTGGTGTATCGCGTTGGTGTGGTGAAAGATGGGGCTGTAGTGGGTTATAAACCCATCAATTCTGTGGCGTTGAATGGTGCGAGCCAAACGCCCCTGCCTGGTTTGCTATACATTCCAGCCACAGGATCGCAGCCTACAACCGAGCCGATCGCTCAGTACAAGGTAGTCTTTACCTCTACCGGCAGTGTGAACGTATCCCCCTGGCAAGAAGCGACGGCAAGCCCCCTTACAGGCATTACCGAAATTACTGATCCAGCTCAGATTACGGTGCTTCAGCCCAAGCTCTATGACCAGATTGACAAAGCCTGGAAAGACAAGCCAACCTTTAAGAAAGACCTGGTATTTCGAGTGCGGGTGAAGCAAGACGGCACGATCGTGGACTACAAGCCAGAGGATCAAAACGCCGCCGACTACGTAAAAGAAATCCCCTTAGCGAATCTTGGCAAGCTTGCGGCAGAGGGTGATGGGGACGCAACACAAGATCCCCTCGCTCTGTTCAAAGTGGTCTTTAAGCCCGATGGCAAACTCGAAATTAGCCCCTGGCGTGGACAGAAGAATTAGCGACGTGGTTTGTGTCAAACAAAGCGCCTATGTGTGGCATTGGCGCACCAGAACAGATGCTTCAAGCAGGTTGGTTTCACGTTTGAAGGTTTTCTAGCCAAGCCTCCAGTTCGGCAAGGGTGGAGAAGTGCAGTAGCGCGATCGCCAGTGTTTCTAGTTGGGGCAGGCTTAATTGAGCGAGGCGATCGTGGATAGCGATCGGTAATGAACCAAGGCGTTGTTCTAGCAGGAGGAGAATCAGCGATCGCTGTCCTTCCTGTCGCCCCTCCTGCCGTCCTTGGTGGATGCCTCGCTCGAAACCAATTTCTTCGACGCTGGTAATGTAGGGCACTTTGCGTTCCTCCTCGTAAGCCTTCAACTCCTGCCAGAATGACTGCTTCAACCCTTCTGGCAAGATCATAACCCAATCGATAAACTTGAACAGGTTTAGCACGTCTCGACGGCTATAGCCTGCCTCGTACAAGCGCCGAATCAGGCTGAGCTTCCACTCCTTGCGACGGGTTGGATAGCGTTGTCTTTTGCGTGTACGCTCACTGATATGAACATTATCTTTTTTGGCACGCCTGCGTTTGCTGTACCGAGCTTAGAGCGCTTGCTGGCTCACCCGGATTTCAACGTGTTGGCGATCGTCACGCAACCGGATAAGCGGCGCGGGCGCGGGAATGAACTCATCCCGTCGCCTGTGAAAGCGATCGCTCAGGCGCACCAACTCCCCGTGTATCAGCCAAAGAGTATCAAAAAGGATGAGGAGACGCTTACTAAGCTCCGCACGGCTCAGGCAGATGCCTTTGTAGTCGTGGCTTATGGGCAAATTCTCTCACAGGTAATACTGGATATGCCGCGCCTTGGCTGTGTCAATGCCCACGGCTCTCTATTGCCGAAATATCGCGGTGCGGCTCCCATCCAGTGGAGTCTCTATCACGGTGAAGTCGCGACGGGCATCACCACGATGCGAATGGATGCGGGGATGGATACAGGTCCCATGCTGCTTACGGCATGTACTCCGATCGCGCTAATGGACAACTTCGATGACCTGGCAGCACGTTTAGCCCCGATCGGAGCCGATCTGCTGATCGAAACCTTGCTACAGCTCAACCAGCAAACTCTACAGCCAGCGCCACAGGATGATACTCAAGCGACGTATGCACCTCTGATCAAAAAAGAAGACTATCGGCTGGATTGGTCTCGTCGCGCGATCGAGTTGCACAATCAGGTGCGGGGCTTTTTCCCAGCCTGTAACACTACCTTTCGGGGGGATGCCCTCAAAATTATGGCGACGGCACCGCTTCTAACAGCCTATGACGCTCAACTGCCGCCTGTGTTGAGCGCGATCGCCCAGCACTGGTCAACCACAACACAAACTGCCCAACCGGGCGAAGTAGTCGGTGTTGCGAAAGGAGACGGTGCGATCGTGCAAACGGGCGAGGGGCTGCTGCTGTTGCGGAGCGTTCAACTTCCTGGTAAACGCCCTCAATCGGGTTGGGATTTTGCCAACGGCACACGGTTAGCAGTCAGTGAAGTGCTGGGGATCAGCGCGGTTTAGTTGCCTGCAAGAGTGGGCATACTGAAGCAGCGGGTGTGATATAAATGTGTAGGTTTGTTGCTAAATCACCATTTAGATAGATGCATCCTGCGATCGAGCCTGTGTCTGTTCAATCTGGCTGCTCATGATTCCTTTACTGGAAAACTAGCACCTGCTCACTGCTCCTCAGTAGCAGGTTTTTTCATAGGCATTTACGCCAGTGACCGGACTCAAGCGAACTCAAACAATCTGTATCCGGAGAGAACAATTAATTCATGACTGCGACAGTAAGCCCCAATCACCTGACATTCACGCCCTTGAATGCCAATCTGCGCCTAAAGGACATTCTGAAAACGTTGCCGAAAGAATGCTTTCAGAAGGATAGGAGAAAAGCCTGGACGGCGGTTTTAATCAACGTCTTCATGGTTGGCTTGGGTTACGCTAGCATTGCGATCGCGCCCTGGTTTCTGCTGCCGATCGCCTGGATCTTTACAGGCACGGCGCTAACAGGTTTTTTTGTCATTAGCCACGACTGCGGGCATCGATCGTTTGCAAAACGGCGCTGGGTGAATGATCTGGTCGGGCATCTGTTTATGCTGCCGTTGATCTATCCCTTTCACAGTTGGCGGCTTTTGCATGATAAGCACCACAACCACACCAACAAGATGGATGTGGACAATGCATGGCAGCCGTTTCGCCCCGAACTCTACGCTGGGATGCCCAAAGTCGTCCAGCAAGCGTATCAAGGGATGCGAGGACGGCTCTGGTGGCTTGCCTCGATCGTGCATTGGGCAATTATGCACTTTGACCCGTCTAGAGTAGAAGCGAAAGACCGGAACAAGGTGAGATTATCGGTTGCCGTCGTCGTTGGCTTTGCCGCGATCGCCTTTCCACTGATGTTTGCCACACTGGGCATTGGCGGCGTTGTTAAATTCTGGCTGCTGCCCTGGTTGGTCTATCACTTCTGGATGAGCACCTTTACGCTGGTACATCACACCGCTCCAGACATTGATTTCCAGGAGCCAGAGCAATGGCACGCCGCGAGAGCACAACTGGCTGGTACAGTTCACTGCGACTACCCCATGTGGGTCGAGCAGCTATGTCATCACATCAATGTCCATGTTCCCCATCACCTTTCTACCGCAATTCCCTCGTACAACCTGCGGATGGCGCACGAAAGCCTGCGAGAGCATTGGGGTGCTTATCTTTACGAATGCCGCTTTTCCTGGTCGTTGATGAAGGAAATCACCGATCAGTGCCACCTGTACCATGCAGAAGACTGCTATTTGTCGTTCAAAGACTACCATCGGCAGCCGTAGCCAGACTTAAGTAGAGGCAGAGTAGACGGAGCAAAGGGGTATGCAGTTGTGTGCCCCTTGCTCAACCTGGAGTGAGCCAATGCTCACAGCCAACAAATTCTTACAGTCAAACCGGGGCAGGCTCAAGCAAGATAGATTAATTTTCGAGCAAGGTGAATCATTCTGGCAGAGTGGCGTTATCCTGAGGCTAGTCTCGGCGACAGGAAGAATCAGGAATGCACCCACGATCGCTCATCAGTCTCGGAAGCCTGCTCGTGTTAACGGCTTGCTCTCAAGCCCCACAGAATGAACAGACTGCTGTGCCATCTCCTGCAAATGGTGGGACAGCACCCGTAGCCGTCGCCCAAAATTTTCCGAAGCCCGTTGTGAGTCCGGCGGCGGTGCTGCCAGTACCCACAGTGCCGGGGTTGATTACGCCAACGAATGCCCGGATGAGGGTTCCGACGATCGTGACGGGGCGCACCGATCCCTTTGCAGCCGTTTCGACGGCACCCCTGAGAATTGCGACCGCAACAGCCAAGCCCGCCGTATCCCTGCCCAGCCCTCTACCCGCGACCAGACAGAGTCAACTGCCAACCTTTAACCCTTTGCCAGTGGCACCCGCTCCGGTAAATCTGACTCCCCTACCGCCAGCGTTGCCACCGTTGCCAGTTTCTCAAACCACCAGTGCGGACGCGATCGAGATCAGCGGTGTCATCAAAGTGGGTGGTCGGTGGAGCGTGATTGTGAAAGAGCCAGAGGCACAGACCAGTCGCTATGTCCACGCGGGTGCCTATCTGTCGAATGGGCAAGTCCTGGTCAAGCGCATCGTTGCGAACGCGGGTTCTGACCCGATCGTGATTTTGCAGCAGAATGGAAGGGAGATTACGCGAACGATCGGCGGCAGCGCTCGTCTTGCCAGCAAATAGCTTTGGTTTGATCCCCTAACAAAATCATTTAACGGCAAGCATCGACGCTTACATTTTTGGCTTTTTGCGTCTAGTGGTTCACGTTTCTCTTCATCATCCTTTCGTGGAGCCGTCCGATGACAGGATTAAGCAGTCAACGTGATTTTGAAGACGATCGCAAGCGAACTACCCGCTCGCAGCGCGAACCTCAGTGGGGCAGCGATCGACGTAGCCTAAACTATCAGGAAACCTATATTTGTCCCGTGTGCCGTCATGGGCAAATTACCGCTTTAACGCTGATGGATGCCTTTGCCTGCGATTTCTGTCGGCATATTTTTACCGCCAATTTGCCGGAGCAGTCCATTCATGTGGAAGATAGCTCCCAGCCGATGACCTGGCGCTGGAACGGGCTGAACTGGAAAGCTGCTAACCAACTGGATGTAGATCTCACCATTGTGGTTTGGCTGGTGGGTCTAGCCCTGGTGTTTCTGCCGCCTGCGTTGATCTGGCTGTCTTCCCACACCTTTCCACCAATGGAGGGTAGCACCTGGGAATGGTTTCCTACCGTATGGATCAGTCTGACGTTTTTGACGCATTTTACCTTTGTTGCCTGGTTGCTTGCCGAACACTATCAGGTGCCCTTTTACGTCACCTGTAAGATCAGACTCCGCAACGCGTTGGGTAGACGGTAAAGCCCTGGACGCAGTAATCCTGGTATCGATGCATCCCCTTTTTGAACGATCGCGATTGGAAACGCGATCGCCTTACTCTTCAGGATGCAACAGTCTCTCAGCCGTGATTGCCAGTGCTGGAAACAGAGGCGACACGATGCTTTCCTGTGCTCTAAAAACCGATTCTTGATAAATGCCATTCACTAAGGTCAGCACCATGACAAACTGCTGCTCTGGATCAAGCAACCAGTATTCTGGGATGCCCCGCGCCCGATACTGAGCGCGTTTCTCTTCGTAATCACGCTCACTTTCCTCTCTACTTCGGTTGCTTCACCGGAGCCAGCACCCAAAGAGAATCGACTCTCTGCGCCTCAGCCGTGGCGGAATTGGAGTAACTGACGCTGCGAACGGAGCCAGCAATCCGTTGAAATTCCTGCACAAACACCGATTCAGTGGTGGAAAGAGATGGCAAGATCAGGTTGTAGAAGAACGACAGCGTTGCGCCCATATTGACGTAAAAGTAGCCATCGTTCGGGATGGGAAAACTGGTCGTCGCTGTCTGAAACGTGTAGTTAAGGTGCAGCGGCAGATAGGGCTTGGGCGTTAAATCTGCCATTGGTTGCGCCCCAGTTGTAATCACCAGGGTCTTTGCATCGACCCAACCGTGAGACAGAAAGCTAATCATCTTCCCCTTATCTTTGGTTTCCCAACTGACGATCGGCTGTCCTTTCAACTGTTTCGGGACGATCGCTACTTCACCCTTCGCCTCTTTTTTGATAAATTGATCCAGCTTTTTCAACGCGGCTTCTGCGGCGGGGCGATCGCTGGTTTGCACAATCAAGCCCACCCCCAGATTGAGTTTGGGGTAGATATAGTTCAAGAACCCTCCCCGTGTGGGAAAGAAAAAGAACGCATATTCTCCATCCATCCAGGGAATGATATCTTTCTCCGGATCAAGCCCTGTCGCCGTCCGAAAGCCATTCCGCAAGCTAGTGATCGCAATCTGGCTAGCCAAGTCATCCTGGGCAGAGTCGAGTGAGTTTTTCCATTGCTGCTTAAAGTTTCGGCTGCTGGCAGAGAGATAGGTTGCCGACGGTAGCCGACTCAAGATCTGGTTTGCATCGGGAACAACACGCGTTGCCATCTGAGGCTGAGGGGTCGTGTAGTAGAAATTTACCTGACTGTGAATGCCTTCAGGTGCCAGCCAGATACGACTATCCACCGTGCTGTAAAGCTTGGTTAGCGCCGTCAGTTGGCTTTCGCTCATGGGTGGCAGACCAAACTCGGCGGTCGAAGGTGAATTTTTGGTGAGCGCCCACAAGAACTTAGCGATCGCGCTCACCTCACCATAGCTGGTCACGAGCGATCGTCCCGCTTGAGGATGCTGCAACGTGCGCTGAAACAACGGACTTTGCGACAATGGCTCTCGCTCAGAACGGGCATCAATCAAATCTTCCAGCGTCTCCACCTGGGCAGCAACGGCAAGATTACCGGGCAGGAGTGCGATCGCCAATCCCTTGGGTTGTTGAGGCTTTGCCGGACTGGGTTCCGGCGCAGGCGCGGGAGGTTCACCTGGTACAGGTGGTGGCGGTGGAAAGACCTTCGGCTTCACGGCTCCTACCACTGGCTCCTCTAAGAAGCGGCTGATCGCATTCCAGGGCAACGGACGCTGAGCAGACGGTGAGAGAGCAGGAACGCGGCGTTGAGTTGTGGCATCAGGTTCTACAACTGGAGGGGTTTGCTCAGCCGGTGCAGACCATTGCAGTAACGTCACGCCCTTGTACTCGCGCTCAATGTCAGGCTTGCTCCGCGTAGCCTTTAGCTTACGCAAGAAATCATCGAAGCGATCGGGCTTTGTAATGGGTACGAGCAAAACCGCACTGCTATCAAACGTCTGTAGCACTGAACTGGCGATCGATCCGGCTGTGGGCACTAACGCGATCGCCACCTGATCGCCAAGCCAGGGTTGAATATCCTGCGTAAAGTCGATCACACTTGGCAGAAAGGGCACCTGAAACGGTACTCGCAGCGACTCTGGCAATGGGTTAAAGCGATCGACCTCTGCCCAAGCAGCGGGCGTAACATTTACCAGCACCACACCAGGAGTATTGGCTGGCAGTACCGTCGTGACAGCAGGTGGAGCGGGCTGAGGGACAGGTACCGCACGGGCAATGACATGACCAGATAGTACTGCCACAGCGACTGACAATGAAACAGCAGCAAAACGCAACAACGCTTTCTCCTCCAACCGTTCTTTGATTAATGGTTCACTAAAATTGATTGATTAGTTCACTTAATAGTGAGGATCATCTACCAGACCGACGATCCAACCCTTGAAAATTCTGCTCAATGCACTCAGGTTTAGGAGACTGAAGCCAAGGCTTCAACTCATAGCAATGCGATCGCAGACTGAACCGCTCAGGCAACCCTAGCCTATTTTGCTACGACTGCCAAGATTCGCTTTGAAGGAGGGGAGATCGCACCGCTTGAGAAGTCGTGTCGCGATTGCAAAATTAACCACACGTTGCGCGATCGCTCCTCTCCCACGATCAGCTTTATAGTCCCTGGCTCTGACAATTATTGAAACTAAATATCAATAGAACTGAATAACTTTGGCAGCCAAACGACGCACTAGAATCATCAGTCTCTTTGCCTTAGGGTCGCAGATTCAATGACACCGACATTTCACCGCAGTGCAGCGACCGGAACAAAGCAACCGGAACCATGAAGCCTCATCCCCTAAAAAACCTGATGCCTTGACGATTTCCGTGCCAATCTGGTCTTTACCAGCAACTTAACGCCTTCGCGCACAGAAACTCTTAAGACTTACGCATTTTGACTAAAACCTCGAAAACCTCGGAGGCTTAACCCGCTAGGGAACGAGAACAAAATAAAACCGATCATTCTGTAGGGGCTTAGCATACCCTACGGAAAGCAAGCTACGGCAGGTATGCTTTCGGTTACGGCAGAGGTTTTTGCCCAAATGCTAGAGGCTGTCATCAATTACTACTACACATTGCTTGCAGTAAGGGTTCCAGCCTCTAGCCTGGTGTACTGGAACGGGCGTGACACTGCTGATATTGCAAGGTTTCGGAGCTAATTGATGACACGCCCTAAGCCCTTACACTTGGCTTTGCCGATGTTATTTAATCCACGATCTCGGGTGAGTCAATGCCCGCTCCTTGATGGAGACCTCCGGGGTCTGCGTAGTCTATCTTCTTCAAGGCTTATTGATAAATAGTCTCAATAGCTGTGATAGGATAAGCCAGTTCTCATCGAAGCAGAGATTCAGATCCTCATGTCCCCTTCATTTGATGTCCTGTGGCTGAATGCCAGCCCTAGCTTGAAACACTTTGACCGACCATTGCTCCAGGCTTTAGCGCTGCATTTGACCGTGGCGCAGTGGGAATACAAGCAGTCTCCTGATGAAGCCAGTTCTCTCGATACAGCCGTGGTGTTGCTGCACGATTATTTGAAACGTCTGCCCCATCCCATTCATCTGGCAGGTCACGGCATCAGTGGGGTGTTGGGGTTGATGTATGCCCGCCGCTATCCTGAACGGGTGCGATCGCTCACCCTCTTAGCCGTTGCAGCCCAGCCTGCAATTACCTGGCAAACGCATTATTATGTCCAGCGTCAGCTTATTGCCTGTAGCCGTCAGCAATTGCTCGCCTGTACCGCCCGTAGCCTTTTTGGTCGCCAGATGCCCTACGCTGTCAAACCGTTAGTGGCATCGCTGCGCCGTGACCTGGAAGAGGCTCCTTCGCCGCACTCCTTATTTAAGCTGGAAACCCTGCCCAAAGGTGGCGTGACGATGCCATTACTGATCTGCGGGAGCAAGAACGACCCAGTGGTTCATCCGCCCGCCCTTCAAGAATGGTTGTCGTATTTCAAGGCAGACGACACGCTCTGGCAGTGCCCGGATGGTCATCACTTCTTTCATTACTTTCAGGCTCAGTCAGTTGCAGAGCAGCTCTTGCGGTTTTGGCGCTGCCTGGAGGCTCAACAGATTACTACGCGCCGATGCCATCTCTCTACCAATCTTTAGCTGCCTTGTAGTGGTTTTGTCCTGTGACAGAAAAAGGCGTTGCATAGGGGCGGGTAGCACCCAGGCACATTACTGTGCGATCGTCACTGTGCGATCGGTCTCGCCTGTTGGCTTGCCAACCCTGACAGCAGCAACCTGATTGGGGCTAATCATGATGCCTCTATGCAACGCTGTTGGAAGGGAGTTTAGACTCATACGAATGATGATACTATTGAAATGCATAGGTGAAACTCATGCTTTCTTCTCCAAAAGATAGACACAAGTCTATGATTAGTTTGCGAGGCACTCTGCTTGAAGAATGCAACACTCCATCAGCTAAAGGTATTCGAGGCGGTTGCACGTCACAGCAGCTTTACGCGTGCGGCTGAAGAGCTTTTTTTGACCCAGCCAACGGTTTCAATGCAGGTGAAGCAACTGTCGAAATCGGTTGGCTTGCCGCTGTTTGAGCAAGTTGGTAAGCGGCTCTACCTGACTGCCGCCGGGAAGGAGCTTTACATTACCTGCCGGGATGTTTTTTCGCGTCTGTCACGGTTTGACATCGCGATCGCCGACTTGAAAGGACTCAAGCAAGGAGCGCTCCGGTTAGCCGTTGTCACTACGGCAAAATATGTGGTGCCTCGCTTGTTAGGACCGTTTTGTCAGCGGTATCCCGGCGTGGACGTGTCGCTTACGGTGAATAACCACGAATGGGTGTTGGGTAGTTTGGCTGATAACCGCGATGACCTCTACATCCTGAGCCAATTACCTGAAGACATGGATGTCAACGTGCATCCCTTTCTCGAAAATCCGCTGGTGGTCTTAGCGCAACGAAACCATCCCCTAGCCCGCGAGCGCAATATTCCACTCAAGCGGCTGGCAGAAGAACCCTTCATCATGCGGGAACCCGGATCAGGCACACGAAAAGCTGTCCAGCGGCTTTTTGAGGAAAACGCCCTGGAACTCAAGGTGAAGCTCGATCTGGGCAGCAATGAAGCGATCAAACAGGCGATCGCGGGTGGACTTGGCATCTCGGTGCTGTCGCTCCACACACTCGCGCTGGAAGGGCACAATAGTCATCTAACCATTCTGGATGTCGAAGGCTTTCCGATCGAACGCTACTGGTATGTCATCTACCCCTCTGGCAAACAGCTCTCTGTCATTGCCCGCACGTTTCACGACTATCTGCTGAATGAAGGCAAAAGCGTTGCCGAGCAGACTGCCTTTCAAGGCGTGTTTAGCAAGGGACTTAAACCAGAGGGACATGACGAGTAGAGTGTTTCTTTGTCAAACCTTCTCCTCTGCCAAACCTTCTCTCACAGTGGAGCCACCTAAATTTGATACTGTGGTGAAGGGTTGCCATGCAAGCACACAATGGCTGTTACAGGTATGGATGCGGGACAAAGCAGCGCGATCGAGCGGCAGAACGAGATTTTTATCTCCTACTCCCGTAAAGATAAAGAATTTGTCCAGACGCTCAGCCGATCGCTCAAACAACTGGGTTATAACCTCTGGGTTGATTGGGAAGACATTCAGCCGACCGAAGACTGGTGGGCAGCCATCCAGTCAGGCATCGAAGCCGCCAGCAATTTTATCTTTGTGCTCAGCCCCGATTCGATCGCCTCTAAAGTGTGTGGGCAAGAGCTAGATCATGCCGTAGCAAACCACAAGCGACTGGTGCCGATCGTGCGGCGGGAAGGCTTTGATGTCGCGCTCGTGCACCCCATGCTAGCGACGCATAACTGGCTCTTCTTTCGGGAAACAGACGACCACGATCGCGCCCTCAAAATTCTGACCACTGCGCTCGATACAGATCTGAAGTATGTTCGCGCTCACGCTCGGTTACAAACACGGGCGATCGAATGGGAGCACCGCACCCGCGACGAAAGCCTCTTGCTGCGTGGCAGTGATCTAGAAGAAGCCGAACTTTGGCTCGCCCAAGCCACGGGCAAAAAGCCTGAGCCGACCGAGTTGCAAGGAGCCTTCATCAACACCAGTCGCAAAGCCGAAACCTTGCGGCAGAAAGCGGAAGTGCTCCGTCAGCAGTTTTTGACCGCTGCTGTGAGTGCCTTTTCGATCGTGGCGCTGGGCATGGCAGGCTTTGCCTTTAAGCAAAAAATCAAAGCGGAAGTCGTGGCGCAAAGCTCCGGTGCTCAAAAACTGATGGCTTCAGGGCTGGAGCTAGAGGCATTGGTTGAAGGCTTGCACACCGGACGGCAACTCAAGCAAATTGGCTGGTTTTTGGAACCCAGTACCCAGCTACGCGCCATTACTGCTCTACGGCAGGTTGTGTATGGCATCAAGGCGGAGAACACCTTACAGGGGCACCAGGGGTACGTCATGAGTGCCAGCTTCAGCCCCGATGGTCAAACGATCGCCTCTGCTAGTGCGGACAAAACCATCAAGCTGTGGAGTCAAGAGGGTAAACTGCTTAAAACTCTGACTGGACACAGCGATCGCGTCAACAGCGTTAGCTTTAGCCCCGATGGTCAAACCCTGGTTTCTGCCAGCGATGATCAAACCGTCAGGCTGTGGAGCCTTAAGGGGCAACTTTTGCGATCGCTCAAAGGTCACGGTGCCAGAGTCATGAGTGCCAGCTTTAACCCCAAGAATAACCTCATTGTCTCGTCTGACCAGAAAGGCATCATTAAGCTATGGAATCTGAGCGGCAAGCTGGTGAGAACCTTTAGCACAGAAGGGTTTGCCGTTGTGAGCGTTCAGTTCAGTCCCGACGGTCAGACGCTTGCCACCGCAGAAGGTGATCAGGATGTGCGGCTGCGAAACCTCGACGGTAAGCTACTGAAAACCATGCTCGGCGTTCGCTTTAGCCCCGATGGTAAAACGCTTGCCTCTGCCAGCGAAAGCAACACCATCGGTCATGGTGCAACTGTGGTTGGCGTTCGCTTTAGCCCCGATGGTAAAACGCTTGCCTCTGCCAGCGAGGATGAGACGGTAAAACTGTGGTCGGTCGATCGGGCAGACCCTCAACGCTTTGGACAATTGCTCAAAACGTTCATGGGGCACAGCGATGGAGTCAGAAGCCTGAGTTTTAGCCCTGATGGTACCCTGCTTGCGTCTGCCAGTCTTGATAGCACCATTAACCTGTGGCATCTCAATGGCGAAACTACTAACACCTTTCGAGGGCACAGCAATTGGGTCAACAGCGTGAACTTTAGCCCCGATGGCAAAACGCTGGTGTCTGCCAGTGGCGATCGCACCCTCAAACTCTGGGCGATCGTTCCGCCACCGCTCGTCGCCCTCAATGGACACCAGGATATGGTCAACAGCGTGCGTTTTAGCCCCGATGGTCAAACGATCGCCACGGGCGGCAGTGACAACACCATTAAGCTATGGGATCGCAAGGGCACGGAACGCCTGACCTTAAAGAGCCATCAGAAACGGATTTTGAGCGTTGCTTTTAGTCCCAATAGTCAAACCATCGCCTCTGCCAGCGAAGACAGCACCGTCAAACTCTGGAGCCGCCAAGGTCAACTCCTCAAAACTCTACAAGGACATCAAGGAACCGTCTGGAGCGTTGCTTTCAGTCCCGATGGGCAAACCGTTGCGTCTGCCAGTGAGGATGGGACCATTAAACTTTGGAATCAGGAAGGGCAACTCCTGAAAACGCTAAAAGGGCACAGTGGAGCTGTCCTCAGCGTTGCCTTTAGTCCCGATGGTCGCTTCTTACTGTCTGGTAACGACGATGCTACCGCCCAACTCTGGCAGGTCAACGGAACCTTGCTGAGAACCCTTCAAGGACAAGGCGGACCCGTTGGGACGGTCGCGTTTAGCCCCGATAGTCAAATCTTGGCAACCGGGAGCGATGATGGCACCGTTCAACTCTGGAATCGCGGTGGCGATCGCCTGTTTACCCTCAGAGGGCACGGTGGCTTTGTGATGGGCGTTGCGTTTAGCCCAGAAGGTTCGACGATCGCCACCGCCAGCGCCGACAAAACCGTGCGGCTGTGGAGTATAGATGGACAGCAGTTAGCTACCTTTACCGATCACACCAACTGGGTCAGAAGCGTTAGCTTTAGCCCCGATGGTAAAACCCTTGCCTCTGCCAGTCAGGATGGCACGGTTATTCTGTGGAACCTCAACCTGAATGACTTGATGCAACGAGGCTGCACCTGGCTGCACAACTACCTCACCACAAATCCCAATGTGACTGACCTCGATCGCGCTGTGTGTCGATGATGGGACATCTTCATGAATCGATCGCTGTCTTGCCAAAATGGTCATCGAGTGTGGTGAATGCAAATAAAAGCGCTGGTCTTTAGGATGACAGCAGTATTCATGCCGTTCAATCACATTGTCATACTGTCAGACAGTTGCAGCGTGCGTTGACAAACAGGTTTCTTGTATTACAATTGAATTGTTCAGAATTTGAATCTTTCCAAGCATGAAGGAATGTGAGTAGAGCGGACGAATTAACGAAATACATTGCCATTCTTGCCGACCTGTTTGAGGTGGCACAGGAAAGTTCCAGTGCAGCAGTCAATCTCAATAAGCAGGAATGTCGCGTCATCAATGTCGTGGGGCAGTTCCAACCGTTGATGATGCGTGAGCTTGCTGAACGAGCGAAACTTAGCATCACCAACACGACTGGAATCGTCGATAAGTTAGTGAAAAGAAAGTGTCTGCGCCGCGATCGCTCCGACGAAGACAGGCGCATTGTCAGAATCTGTCTCACGCCCGAAGGAGAGAACATTTACGCTGTGGAAATTGAGAACTATCGGAAGGTTAGTCGAGCCATTCTCAATAGGTTAGATGAACCGGAGCAACAAGAGATGCTGCGGATGATGCGAAAAGTAGCCGTGCATCTCAATCAACAGAAAGCCAACTTACTGAAGCATTTGTAGCCATTCTTTTTTTGGCTATTAACTTCAAAAAATGAATCTTTCAAACTATGAACTTCACAGTCAATCAATACAGGAGAAAAACCATGCACTACGTTGGCAAAACGGCTCTGATCACTGGCGCATCCAGTGGCATCGGAGAAGCCTTTGCTCATGAACTCGCAAACCGAAAAATGAACCTTGTTCTCGTCGCACGTTCAGCAGACAAGCTACAAGCTCTAGCAACTCAGCTTCGCGATCGCTACAGCATCAGTGCTGAAGTTATCACAGCCGATCTCAGCCGTGAAGGAGAAAGCTCACGCATTTATGAAGCGGTGCAAGCCAAACAATGGCATGTTGATATGCTCGTCAATAACGCAGGCTTCAGCACCCACGGAGTGTTCGAGTCGATCGTGCCGGATCAAGACCATCAGCAAGTCATGCTCAATGTGGTTTCTGTCGTTGATTTAACCCATACGTTCATTCCAGAGATGCTGGCAAAGGGTGAAGGCAGCATTATTAACATTGGTTCAACCACCAGTTTTTACCCACTCCCTCGTCAAGCCGTGTACGCCGCCACGAAAGCATTTGTCCTGTCCTTTAGCGAAGCCTTGTGGATTGAGTATCGCAAACGAGGCATTAAAGTCTTGGCGTTATGCCCAGGTGCGACCAACACAAGCTTTTTTGACGCAATGGGGCGTGATGTTGTCGCTGGAAAGCATTCTCCACAAAGGGTCGTTCGGGATGGGCTGTCAGCGTTGGAACGCGATCGGCATTATGTCATTCCCGGTTTCAAAAACTCGCTTGAGTCGAATCTTTTGCCGCGCTTACTGCCTCGTGCTGTGATGGCAACGCTCGTTGACAGTGTCAGTCAACGTGCTTTTAAGTAAATTATCGACAAAGGCAGAAACAATCCGCTTGTATCTGACCTTTTAGGTTTTCGATAAGATCAAGAGGATTCTAATGGCGGGTGAAGCAGAATGTTACGTCTCATGATTGCACTCAGCATTCAGAGCGGCTACAGCTTTTCTTAAATGCCCCTGGTGCTGGCTCAAAAGCTGAGCTCCCTCTGCTTTTCCTAACCCCGTCCAGTGCATGAGCAGCGCTAGCTTCACGTTGCGCCCACTTTGCTCCAGAAGCGGTTCTGCTTCTTCCCGGCTCAGGTCGGTCAGGTCTTGCAGAATGCGGAGGGCACGATCGTGCAACTTTTTGTTCGTCACCGCCACATCGACCATGCGATTGCCGTAGACCTTCCCCAACTGCACCATCACGCCTGTAGACAGAATGTTGAGGGCAAGCTTGGTCACGGTACCTGCCTTGAGGCGCGTCGAGCCAGCCAGAATTTCGGGACCGACCAGCAGGCGAATATCCACATCAACTGCCGCATCAACCTGATCAGCAGGGACGCACGCGATGAAAACAGTCGTCGCTCCTCGTTGACGCGCAGCCTGTAACGCACCATGAACATAGGGGGTCGTACCACCAGCCGTAATACCCACAACGACATCCAGCTTGGTGATCTGCCGATCGTCGATCGCCGCTGCCCCATCGTCAGATCGATCCTCCAACCCTTCAGAACTCCGGACTAATGCTTCAGCACCCCCAGCCAGAATTCCCTGCACCTGCTCTGGGTCAGAACAAAAGGTCGGCGGGCACTCTGCCGCATCCAGCACGCCCAAGCGTCCACTCGTCCCAGCCCCAATGTAAAACAAGCGTCCACCCTGCCGGAGTGCAGCGGCTGTGAGATCAATTGCTTTCGCTAAAGGTTGCCGAGCCTGAGTGATCGCCGCGATCGTGCGTGCGTCTTCCTGATTAAACAGATCAACCAATTCCAGCGTGGTGAGCCGATCAAGATGCTGGCTGTTTGGGTTTGCCTGCTCGGTCAGCAGATGTCCACGCTCGTCTACGTTTGGCATGAGAGGTTAGAAGGGCTAAAGGATATAAGGATAAAGGATAAAGGGGTATCCGGTTTAGCTTTTATCCTTCCTTGAGCCTTCTACAACAGCCCTTCAAGCTTGCGGCGAATGCGTTCTAGCTCCTCATCTGACCCCACTTCTGAGCCTAAACCTGGTTCAGTCTGCTCCTCAGGTGTCGAGTCAATGCGCCAGTTGGTTTCTTCCAGGTTGGCTTCGGGGGGTGCTAGCAAGAGCCGCTCGGCATCTGTTTTGGGAACAAAGCCTGATGGCACAAACTGCCCCTCGTAGCCAGCATCCTTACAAAACTCTTCAATCTCAGCCTTGTCCATCGCTTCAACCGTCGGCACTGGAAAGTCCTGCGCCTCCAACAAGAGCGAGTAGCGAGTGGCATCATCTTCCTGCTCAAAGAGCAGCACCAAATTGCGATCGCCAATCTGGATCGTGTGAATGCCCTCGTTTTCCGTGCCCGCGTTAAAGAGTAAAACAAATACCTGCATGGCTACAGACTTCTACCTGCGATTATTCTTCAATCCTAAGATTAGTGGCTAACGGTCAATTGTTAGCTAGATGACATGTATTAGCCAGACGACATGAGAAGACAAAGGGTGAAAAGCAGAGGCAGACGGCAGCGCAAACTTAACCTGACTTTAACTGTATGCTCAAGTCTCACATCCATCAACTTCGATACCACCTTCATTATCCGTAACCATTCAGTGATAAGCTAAGCAGTGGCAATTTAATCGACAATTTAAGTTCAAGATCGCATTTCGGCATGAAATCGTTCCCGGTATGCGATCGAGGAATGCAGCTATCTAAGTAACCGAGGCTAAATTACAGAGTAGGGCGCGAGCATGGTCACCACGACAGAAAAGACACACATTGGCTACATTACGCAGATCATTGGTCCCGTTCTGGACGTTAAATTTCCGAGTGGCAAACTGCCAGCTATTTATAACGCCTTAACCATCAGCGGCACCAATGCAGCCGGACAAGAAGTCGCCGTCACGGGCGAAGTACAGCAGCTATTGGGCGACGGTCAAGTACGCGCAGTGGCGATGAGTTCCACTGATGGATTGGTTCGGGGCATGGAAGTTGTTGATACGGGCGCACCGATTAGCGTACCCGTTGGTGCAGCGACGCTGGGTCGCATCTTCAACGTCTTGGGCGAACCTGTAGACAATAAGGGTCCTGTAGATTCTAAAGAAACGTCACCCATTCATCGATCGGCACCAAAGCTGACCGATCTAGAAACCACCCCTTCTGTCTTTGAAACTGGCATTAAGGTGATCGACCTGCTCACCCCCTATCGTCGTGGCGGCAAGATTGGCTTGTTTGGTGGTGCTGGCGTGGGCAAAACCGTCATCATGATGGAATTGATCAACAACATTGCGACCAACCACGGTGGCGTTTCGGTGTTTGGCGGTGTGGGTGAGCGCACCCGTGAAGGGAATGACCTTTACAACGAAATGATGGAATCGGGTGTCATCAACAAGGACAATCTCAGCGATTCAAAGATTGCCCTGGTTTACGGTCAAATGAACGAGCCACCAGGAGCCAGAATGCGCGTGGGGCTGTCGGCACTGACGATGGCTGAATACTTCCGGGATGTGAACAAACAAGACGTGTTGCTGTTTATCGACAACATCTTCCGGTTCGTACAAGCAGGTTCTGAAGTATCGGCGCTACTGGGACGGATGCCGTCTGCGGTAGGATACCAGCCCACATTGGGAACTGACGTAGGCGACCTGCAAGAGCGGATTACCTCCACCACGGAAGGTTCCATTACCTCAGTGCAAGCCGTCTACGTGCCTGCGGATGACTTAACTGACCCTGCACCTGCTACCACCTTTGCTCACCTGGACGGTACCACCGTGCTGTCACGCGGCTTGGCATCCAAAGGAATCTATCCAGCGGTTGATCCCCTGGATTCGACCTCCACGATGCTGCAACCCGCGATCGTCGGTGGCGACCATTACGACACTGCACGGGCTGTGCAATCCACCTTGCAGCGCTATAAAGAACTGCAAGACATCATCGCTATCCTCGGTCTGGATGAATTGTCGGAAGACGATCGCTTAATCGTGGCGCGTGCCCGCAAGATTGAGCGCTTTCTCTCCCAGCCCTTTTTTGTGGCTGAAGTCTTTACAGGCTCTCCTGGCAAATACGTCACCCTCGAAAAAACCATCAGCGGCTTCAAGAAAATTCTTGCAGGCGAACTGGATGATCTGCCAGAACAGGCATTTTACCTGGTTGGCGACATTGACGAGGCGATCGCAAAGGGCGAAAAGATGAAGGCAGACAACAAGTAAGCAGTTGTTGGTTGTTAGTTGTTAGACCATTACCAACAACTAACAACCAGACACTCTTTTCGATAAGATCGCTGGCTTTAGGAGTTTTTTATGACGCTGACTGTTCGGGTAGTGGCACCAGACAAAACCATCTGGGACGCTGAGGCTGAAGAAGTCATTCTGCCCAGTACCACCGGGCAACTGGGTATTTTGACGGGACACGCGCCATTGCTGACAGCGCTAGACATTGGCGTGATGCGCGTCCGTGCTGATAAGAATTGGGTGCCGATTGCCTTATTAGGTGGCTTTGCTGAAGTCGAAGACAACGAAGTCACCGTGCTGGTCAACGCTGCTGAACGGGGCGAAACGATCGACAAAGCAACCGCACAAACGGCTTTTAATGAAGCAGAAACTAAGTACAATCAGTCGTTGCAAAGCGACGATCGTTCTGCTCGGATTCAGGCAACGCAGGCATATAAACGTGCCCGTGCGAGACTTCAAGCCGCAGGTGGTGTCGCTTAACGCTGTCGCCCCACAAACATAAAGTAGTGCTTTGTAGACTATCAAAAGGCGATCGTGCTTGCAAAAGGCGATCGCTTTTGCTTGGTGAGACGAGCGATCGCACTGAGAGTGTTGATCGCGGGAGTTTAAGCAGCTACAGGAAAAGGAGATGGCGGCAAAATTCCCTCTGCTTGACAGTATTCTAAATACCCTGCGATCGCCTCTTGAGCGTTCGCGATCGCCTCTTCATAGGTTCTTCCGTAGGTGCAGGGCTGCATCGCAATTGCTGAGAACTCTGGAATTGTCACTAAATAAAGCTGATCCTCGTCTGACCATTGAATCATTAGGCTGTAGCGGTACTTCATTGATCTGACTCCTCAATCGTTCCCAATGCTTGAATCGCCTTTCGCAGCAGTTTCTCTAAATATAACGGCACATCCTCACCATCTTTGAAGGCAATTGTGATGATCAGTGGCAGTTTCGGATGTTTCCAGTTTTGGTGGCTTCCCTTACCGCGCCTTTGCTCAAAACCCAATTTGGTCATTTCGGCTTTGTAGTCCCGGATTTTCCTCGGCATAAATCCCTTGCAGAGCATCCCTGATTTTATCAAGTGATCGCACTTCTTACTGCCAATATGTCCATACCCTTGTACTAAACCTGAAATCGCCCTTTTCCACCGGACGGTCGCTTTTGCTTGGTGAGGCGAGCGATCGCAGTGAGAAGAGCGATACGTGCTTTGCACAGGCTCCGCCAACGCTTAAACTTGAGAACAACGACCGCTGGTTCATCATGAATGTACAGCTTTCAAAGCTTGGAGCCTCACTGGAATGACTAACACGCCTCCAACGGTCAAAATAGCCGAACAATCTAAATTTCAGCAAGCGATCGACCTGGTTGAATCTTTACCAATGGATGACCAGGCAGTATTGGTAAACCTGATTCAGAAACGCCTGCACCAGCAGCGACGAAACCAATTAGTCCAGGAAGTGAAAGCAGCAGAAACAGAATACACACAGGGCAACGCCCATCGAGGTACAGTCGCCGCTCTCATGGCGGAGCTAAACTTCTCCTTCTAACTCTTGGCTCCCACGACGAAGTTTACTAGACATCCACAATCGTTGCTGGCGGTTTCACTTGCACTGGTCGTCATCTCACTCCGCTTCAGAATTTCTTCAAAGTTGGGCACGCCGCAAGCGTAAGATAGGGGAAGCGTGACTGGACTACGGCGATCGTGAAAGCAATTTCCCTTCTTGGCTCCACTGGCTCTATTGGCACTCAAACGCTTGATATCGTTGCTCAGCACCCAGACGAATTTCACATTGTAGGGTTGGCAGCAGGACGTAACGTTGCGCTCTTAGCACAGCAAATTCGTCAGTTTCGCCCCGCGATCGTCGCACTCTGCGAGACAGACTTGCTGCCCGACCTCAAAGCCGCGATCGCCGACCTTGATCCCCAACCAACCCTCCTGGCAGGTGAAGCGGGAGTCATTGAGGTTGCCCGTTGGAGTGAAGCCGATGTGGTCGTTACTGGGATTGTTGGCTGTGCAGGGCTGTTACCCACCATTGCAGCGATCGAAGCAGGGAAAGACATTGCGCTGGCAAACAAAGAAACGCTCATTGCAGGTGCGCCCGTAGTTCTGCCGCTCGTCCAAAAGCATGGCGTGAAACTACTGCCCGCTGATTCTGAACATTCCGCCATCTTTCAATGTCTTCAAGGCGTACCAGAGGGTGGGCTACGTCGCATTCTACTCACAGCGTCTGGAGGAGCATTCCGCGATCTCCCGGTCGAAAAACTAGCACATGTTACGATCGCCGATGCCTTGAAGCACCCCAACTGGTCAATGGGACGCAAGATTACGATCGACTCCGCCACCTTGATGAACAAAGGGCTAGAAGTCATCGAAGCACATTATTTATTCGGAGTAGACTACGACCAGATTGCGATCGTCATCCATCCCCAAAGCATCATCCATTCGCTCATCGAACTGCAAGATACGTCCGTGCTGGCACAACTGGGCTGGGCAGATATGCGCCTACCGCTCCTCTATGCCCTGTCCTACCCCGAACGCATCGCAACCAACTGGGAACCACTTGATCTGGTGAAAGCCGGGACGCTCACCTTCCGCGAACCCGACCATCAAAAGTATCCATGTATGCAGCTAGCCTATGCCGCTGGACGGGCGGGTGGCTGTATGCCTGCTGTGCTCAATGCCGCCAATGAGCAGGCAGTCGCCCTATTCCTGGAGGAAAGAATTCATTTTCTGGAGATTCCACGGCTGATTGAACGGGTGTGCGATCGCTACCAGAGCCGCAACCGTCTTGATCCCAGTCTGGCTGACATCATCGCTGCCGATCACTGGGCGCGGCAGGAACTACTGACCGCGAGTCAAACACCAGCGCCTGCAATCATTTCAAGTCGTTAACATTCAAGCTACTGGCAGTCTCCACCTTAAATCTCCGATAGCTTCACAAGCGCCTCTTTCACCGCAGGCGGCAGTTGGCGCATGATTTTACCCTTGTCACGATCGACCGCCACCAGTGCTACACGAGCTGTGACAAAAAGGTCTTGCCCATCGGTTGACTGGATTTGGTAATCCCAGTTGACCCGCACACCCTCCATATCTGCCATGCGGGTTCGCACCACGGCAGACATCCCCATTTGAATCGGCTGATGGTAGCGAATCGACAGTTCAACCACTGGCAAATCACAGCCCATCGCCACCAAATCAGCAAACTCAATGCCGATCGAGCGTAGGCACTCCACTCTGGCTTCTTCCATCCAGGTCAGATAAGAGCCATGCCAGACAATGCCTGCGTAGTCAGTGTGGTGGGGCTGCGCCCTGACCAAATACTCAAACCAGTTGCCAGGAGGAACTTGGAGCGAATTTTGAATTGTGCCTGTAGGAGGCAATTGATACTGCTCTGGTTGGTCGTTCGTCATAACGTCGGGAACTGGCGCGATCGCGTCTTTATTTCATTTTATCTCGATCGTTCAGCTACTTAGTTTACGCTAGGGCGCGTTATCAATTAACTTCAAAATCCTGTGGTATTAGCATAATCGCGCCCGCCCCAACACACCAGGCTAGGGGCTGGAACTCTTGCTACAAGCAATGTGTAGTCGTAATTGATGACAGCCCCTAGTTAACTCAGTCTTTTTACTTTAAGCGTTGGCAACTATTTTCCTCTAGCTGTTTTACAGGTTTTCTAGCTGTTTTACATGAATACAAGAGCTACATGGCAGAAGCTTGCGTTGTCGAGCTGTTAACCTCTAACACCTAGCCAGATACAGCGTTTTCCAATTTGCTGAGGTACACCTTACTCCCTTGACTCCTTAACTCCCTGCATGGAGCTGTACTTCACTTGATCGAAAAATGCTGTATTACAAAATGTATCCTTAAGTCGATCGCTAAAACTTTGAGAAAGTCCTCAGCTTTGCGTGCTATCTCTTCATGTGTGTAAACGCAACAATGAGTAACGAACCGCATCAATTGAGCGAATGTTAAAGGTAAAATTTTGATCGTAAAGGAGCGCTCAATCAACACATTGATTGGTTCTCCGATCGTCTAACCTTTATGCACCGATAGCAGCACTGCACTTTGTAGCATTGCACTCTGTTAGATGCTTAGGGATTGGCTGAGATGTCTTTAGCTTGTCAGGCTAAGCGGCATAATCTATAGCGAAAACTCTCGAAACATCAACGAAAGCTAAGATCCTTTGAGAAGCAAGCGACAAGAGAATGAGGTCTGACTTTAAAGGCATCCTCTTGAATCTAAAGGTTAGTAACGCTGCAATAGTTTGATCGAAAATCGTGTTTTAACAGCAATCGAGAGGCAAATCCATGATCGAAAAAATTCTTCTGGCTGACTCTGGCACTGGACAGTCCGAGGAAATGTTTAAAGCTCTAGCAGAAATTCCCTCTATGCAACGAGCGTTGGTGACGGTTCTGCACGTCATCCCCCCTCAGATTACCGCCGCCGAAATGTTTGAGCAGCGTGAAAAAGGGGGCAAAATCTTAGCCAATGCGATTCAAGCACTAAATCTTGATCCCAAGCGCGTTTCTGGTATGTTGCGTGAAGGCGATCCCAAGGATGTGGTGTGCAAAGTAGCGGATGAGATGGATGCCGATTTGATCATTATGGGTTCCAGAGGGTTGAAACGCCTCGTCTCCATCCTGGAGAATTCCGTCAGTCAGTACGTTTTTCAACTGTCATCTCACCCAATGCTATTGGTACGAGACGATATCTATATTAAAAAAATCAACCGCGTGATGGTAGCATTAGATCGATCAGAAGCAGCCAGTCAAAGTCTCAAATTGGCGCTATTCTTGCTCCGAGACCTCAAAGGAGGAGAACTCATTCTGACGCATATTTCGCCTGACCTGACGGGTAAATCTTACTGCGCTAGCGGAGCAGAGTCTGAGCAGGATCCGGTGTTTGCAACGGCTGTAGCAGAAGCGAAAAAACTAGGCATTGCTTACCGCTGTTTGTCTTGCGCGGGCAAGCCTGCTGAAGAACTGTGTCGCTTAGCCGATGAGTTGAACGTTGGTTTGTTGCTGCTCGGATCGCCCGATCGCCGTCCCTCTATTGCTAAAGCCTTACCTGACCTCGATCGCTTGTTAGGCTCATCCCTTTCTGACTATGTGCGCGTTCACGCCAACTGTCCTGTGCTGTTAGCACGGACCGTTTAGCAACCTCAGAATGCGAACAAGCTAACTCCAGCTAAATAAATCAGCAGCGTGGCTGGGCTTTGAGTCAACAGATGACTGAAGCCCAGCCATTTTAATGCTCTCCAATACCCAGCAAATGCTTCGCCAAATCTTTACGCCTCCCCGTAATCTTTCTTTGCACTTATGGCGCTATGCTGGCTGGTAATACGGAACACATCCCTTCTTAGCCCTACTTGGTGAGTGCGAAAGAAACCTCATTCCGTACACGTTCTACCGACTAGGAGTTGCTGGACTGGAATGACCATCTCTATTGCACCAACACTCACTCGCCGCACATCGAGCTTGCCTACCCTCGTCTCCCAGCAGCAAGCAGATTTGTCTGCCAAGCCACTCTTAAATGGTGAAATCTTGTTGAAGACCCGACCGCACTCTGCCTGGGGTGGTGCGGTCACAGCTCAGATGTACCTACCCCTCGATCGCTCGATCGCGTGGAGGCAATTGACCGACTACCCCCGTTGGGTTCACTACTTCCCAGCACTCACCCGAAGTGAGATACTCCACCGCAACAATTCTAACCTGGGCGATCGAAGCTCCCTTGATGGCTGCAAGCGACTCTATCAGGTAGCCAGCAAAGCATTCTTGTTTCTGACTGCACAAGTTGACATTTACTTGAAGGTCATTGAAATTGCTCATCAGCAAATCCAATTTCGCTTAGAATCCGGCAGTTTTCATGACTTTGCCGCTGATCTAACGTTGCAAGACTATGGAGACGGCACGCTCCTAACCTATTCAGTGCAAGCAACGCCGACCATCCCTGTACCTTCAATGCTCATTCAGCAAGCAATTCAAATGGATCTACCAGACAATATGCGTACCATGCGCCAAGTGCTTTGCCGCTCACACTGATTTGTCGCTTACACTAATTTGTCGCTCGTACTGAGCGATCGGATATTCTTAGGAGATCTTTGAGAAAGAAGATACTCTCTGTACGGGCGAAGCATACCCTGCGGGAAGCAAGCTACGGCAAATACCCTTTGATCAGAAGCGAACGATACTGCCCGAATGCTTCGCCCTTACGGAATGCGAGTATAAACGCTTCTGAAAATCGCCTTATCAAACAGCGTTAGCGATATTACTAGGGGCTGTCATCAATTACTACTACACATTGCTTGCAGTAAGGGTTCCAGCCCCTAGCCTGGTGTGTTGGGACGGGCGTGACACTGCTGATATTGCAAGGTCTCGGAGCTAATTGATGACACGCCCTAGGATTCAACCCTGCTGCAAGGGTGGAAATTCAACACGAAAAGCGAAATGTAATTTTAATTACTTAACCTTTTCTTTACTGACGCACGGTAGCGTTAGGGCAGATGTGTTAAGTTGCAGGATTTATGATTTCCCCCTTAAGAGCAACCCGTTGGGCATTTTCGGCCTCCGTAATTGCCTTGGTGGCAGGCTTAGCTGCCTGTGCGCCCCCTCCTCAAACGAGCAGTAGCCCTGTTGGTGGTAGTGCTAGCCCTGCCGCTTCCACTGCTGCTGGTGGTACAGTTTCGATTAGCGGTGCTGGTGCAACGGCTCCTAACCCGCTCTATCAGCGCTGGTTTCAGGAATACAACAAGACCAATCCTAGCGTTCAGATCAGCTACGACTCTGTTGGTAGTGGCGCTGGTGTCAAACGGTTTCTAGATCAAACAGTTGACTTTGCGGCGAGTGACGATCCGCTCAAAGAGGCTGATAGGGCAAAAGTTCCGGCTGATCGCGGTAAAGCGGTTCAGATTCCGTCAACCGGACTCTTTGTTGTCATGGCATACAACTTGGACGGTGTGGATCAGCTTAAGCTATCTCGTGCTGCCCTCTGTGGCATTGTCGATGGATCAATCAAGACCTGGAATGATCCTAAAATTGCGAAAGATAATGCAGGCACGAACTTGCCAAGCACTCCAATTACTTTTGTCCATCGTTCAGACGGGAGTGGTACAACTGCTATCTTCACTAACCATATTGTCAAGGCTTGCCCAACCTGGAAAGCTGGTGCTGGTAAGACCATCGAGTGGCCTGTTGGTACAGGTGGGAAAGGGAGCGAGGGTGTAACGGCTCAAGTTCAGCAAACTAAGGGCGCGATCGGCTACACCGAGTATTCTTACGCCAACGAAAACAAGTTGAAGGTAGCGGCGCTGCAGAACAAAGCAGGTGAATTCATCGTCCCCGCGCCAGAGGCTGCTGCCAAAGCGCTGGATGGTGCTACTGTCCCTGCGGATTTTGCCGTTAAGGTACCTGATCCTGACCAGAAGGGTGCCTATCCAATTGTGAGCTTGACCTATCTGCTGCTGTACGAAAATCCGAAAGATCCTGCAAAAGCAAAAGCAATCAACGACTTTGTGAAGTGGGCTGTGTCTGACGGCAAACAGTATGCTACCGAACTAGGCTACATACCTTTACCCGATCCGATTTCTACCAAAGTTACGGGAGCCGTTGACACAATCAAAGTTAGCGCTGCTAAGTAACTAGCTTGCTAACGCGGTAGCTTTGGTTGAGCATGAGCAAGCTGCCGACTTGTTTGTGTAGAAGCGCTGATGTCCAGATCGTCATCTAGTTGATCTAGACATCAGCCTTCTTCGTTCATAGACACGACTGCTTGGGATCCTTTGTACGCTTAGGGTCGTGGATTAATTAACCTGAACCACTTCCTGTCCGTAGTAGGGACGTTATATGTAACGTCCCTACAGAAAATTACACCTTACTAAACTCGCGTTTCTTAGCGTTTCTGCAATTGTTACTTATGGCTTCAACAAATCAGCATTCACCCATGTCCTGGCAGCGCTCACAAGCATCGCGCTGGGTTGACCAAGGTTTTGTTTGGCTTACCGCCGCTTTTGGGATTGGGGCTGCCCTGGTGCTTTTCTTTATCGCCCTACAGGTAGCGAATGATGCTCTACCAGCGATTCAGAAGTTTGGTGCTGGCTTTTTGGTGACAAGCCGTTGGAGTGTCAATGATGAGGTTTTTGGTGCGCTCACCCAGATTTATGGAACGCTAGTTACCTCATTTATTGCGCTGTTAATTGCCGTGCCGATCGGCATTGGGGTGGCCCTCTTTCTGAGCGAAGATTTTTTACCGCCGCGTGTGCAGCAGCCGATCGTCTTTCTCGTTGAACTACTAGCAGCCATTCCAAGTGTGGTCTATGGTCTGTGGGCGATTTTTGTGCTGATTCCGATCTTGAAACCGATCGGCGATTTCTTGAATGGCACCCTGGGATGGATTCCGATCTTTAGCACTGCGCCGTCTGGTCCGGGCATTTATGTTGCTGGGATTATTCTTTCAATTATGATTCTGCCCATTATTGCTGCCATTTCGCGTGATGCATTGACAGCCGTGCCTGCGGAACTCCGTCAAGCGGCTTATGGTTTGGGGGCAACTCGTTGGGAAACCATTTTTCAGATTATGCTGCCTGCCGCTTTTTCGGGCATTGTGGGCGGCATCATGCTGGCATTGGGGCGAGCAATGGGTGAGACGATGGCGGTCACGATGGTGATTGGTAATTCAGACACGATCAAATCAGCGTCGATTTTATCCCAAGGCTCGACGGTGGCCTCACTGCTAGCAAACCAGTTTGCGGAAGCAGGTGGCTTGCAGGTTGCTTCCCTCATGTATGCCGCACTTGTGTTGTTTGCCTTGACATTGGTGGTGAACGTTTTAGCCGAAATTATTGTCCGGCGGTTTAGCTTGAAGCTCTAGTTTTTATGACACAAGCTGTTGAGCGTTGGTGTGGTTTGCCTTGAAATAAGACACGTAGATTACCAGCATCCGTTTAATTTTTTGGAATGAAGAGAAAAGGTTGAGATGACGAATCAGGACTCAGCAGCTACGCCGTTTGTAGAGCGCCGCATGACACGCTCGCCATCGTCCCCGCGGACGTTGTTTTCGTCCATGATGACCGTGGTTGCCTACGCCTGTGCTGCCATTGCGCTTATTCCGCTGGTTGCAGTGCTTTCCTACGTGTTGATTAATGGGTTTGCCCGCTTAGGTCCTGCACTCTTTGTGGATCTACCGCCTGCTCCTGGTCTCACGGGCGGCGGGTTTGGCAATGCCTTTGTCGGCACTCTCACTACTGTTGGGATTTCTGCGGCTCTGAGCATTCCGTTTGGTGTGATGGCAGCAATCTATCTCTCAGAGTTTGCGAAGGGAACCAGGCTGGCAGATATAATTGATTTTTTCACCAATGTTTTAAGTGGGGTTCCGTCGATCGTGGTGGGGGCGTTTGCGTATTCTTTGGTTGTGCTGACAACAGGTCGTTTCTCAGCCGTGGCTGGTGGCATTGCGCTGTCGGTGCTGATGTTGCCAACGATCGTCCGAACCGCTGCCGAGGCGTTGGAAGCCGTGCCCAATGACTATCGACAAGCCGCTGTTGGTCTCGGAGCCACACGCATTCAAACGACTTTAAAAATTGTTTTGCCAGCAGCCATTCCAGCGATTTTGACTGGGGTGATGCTGGCGATCGCTCGTGCCGCAGGTGAGACGGCACCTGTTCTCTTTACGGCCTCTTTCAGCCGTTACTGGAATTCGGGGTTGAGTCTGAATCCGCCAAATATTAACCCAATCACCTACTTTACCTATGGCATCTGGGAACCAACCGCAACCATGTCGAGGTTGGTTTTTGACTTTGCGACGGCTCCTTACAAAAACCAGCAAGAGCTTGCATGGGCAGGGTCACTGGTTTTGGTGGCACTGGTTTTGGTGACCAGCATTCTTTCCCGATGGCTGACGAGACGACGTAAATAATGGTTGGATCAGGCAAGAGTTCTTTAGGCGGCTGTCTTTGAGCGGTTGTTGCATGGTAACGAGGACACGATTTCCCTGCCAAGCCGCCCTTAACTGCTTTTTCCATGCTGTAACGCTTTTAATGCTAGTGACTTCAAGTCTTATTCAAACGGCAATCACTCACCCCTTCTAAATTTATGACAACGAACATCCAGAGTACCGCTCGCCAGACTGAAACCATTTTTCGCACTCAAGATCTTAATATCTATTACGGCAGTTTTTTGGCAGTGAAGGATGTCTCAATCGAGATCAAAAAGAACAGCATTACGGCTTTCATCGGTCCTTCTGGTTGTGGTAAAAGTACCGTTTTACGCTGTTTTAATCGCTTGAACGATCTGATTAAAACCTTTCATATTGATGGCAAAATCTTTTACCGCGATCAGGATCTTTACGCTCCAGAAATTGATCCGGTTGAAGTGCGGCGACAGATTGGGATGGTGTTTCAAAAGCCGAATCCGTTTCCAAAATCGATTTACGAAAACATTGCTTTTGGTCCTCGTTTGGTTGGCTACAAGGGCGATATGGACGAGTTGGTAGAGCGATCGCTGAAGCAAGCAGCCCTTTGGGACGATGTGAAAGATAAGCTGAATGCAATGGGTACCGATTTATCTGGCGGTCAGCAGCAGCGGTTATGTATTGCACGCGCTGTAGCCGTACAGCCAGATGTGATTTTGATGGATGAACCGTGTGCAGCATTGGATCCGATCTCGACGTTGAAAGTCGAGGATTTGCTGCAACAACTGAAAGAGCGCTATACGATCGTCATCGTTACCCACAACATGCAGCAAGCCTCGCGCGCCTCTGATTTCACCGCCTTCTACAACGTGGAAGCAAATGCGAAGGGTCAACGGACGGGCTATATCGTAGAGTACGATCGCACAGAAGTGATCTTCCAAACGCCTCAACATCAGGCAACACAGGAGTATGTTAGTGGTCGGTTCGGTTAAGCCTTGGTTGATGCCCCAAGGGACTTAATGCCTGCCGGAGGACGCATGATCCCGTCTCCCGATCGCGGTAGGATAGGGAAGCTATTAACAACCTTTTTAGAAGGCTGAATCGCTCTTTACTCCTTTCCACGTATGCTTATGAAGCGCTTTCTTTCTCTCGTTCTGGTCGTTGTTATCAGCTTAATGAGCTTTGTTCCCGCAGCAAGGGCTACAGCGCTTTCGGGTGATTATCGCCAGGATACATCAGCCGTTGTGAGCACTCTGCGAGACTCGATTCAATTGCCAGACGATTCTCCTGATCGCAGTGCTGCACAAACAGACGCGAAACAGCTCATCAATGATTTTACCGCTCGGTATCGGCGTGACGGCTCTGTGGCGAAGTTAAGCTCTTACACCACGATGCGAACAGCGCTGAACTCCTTAGCTGGGCATTACAGTTCATATCCCAACCGTCCCGTGCCTCAAAAGCTGCGCGATCGACTGGAGCAGGAATTCAAGCAAATTGAGCTTTCGCTAAGCCGAGGTTCGTAGCTGTATTTCTTGTTTTGGTTCGAAGCTGCCTGTAGGAGAACCAACGCAAGGTTTCTTACAGGCAGTTTGTTTAAATTTTCTTTGTGCTAGAGGCTGTTATCAATGATTACTACACATTGCTTGCAGTAAGGGTTCTAACCCCTAGCCTAGTGTGGTGGGACGGGCGTGACACTGCTGATATTGCAAGGTTTCGGAGCTAATTGATGACGCGCCCTAATGTTATACCGTCTCGTAAACGCTGTCTCGATCGGGTTCAACTTTAAGCAAACCAGTCAGTAGTGACGCTGGACGCTGTTGGTAAGGCCACGCAAACGCATGGCGGAAGGCTGCATCCTGGCACTTTTGCAACTGCTCAAACCCAATGATGTCGTGCGTCAGCAAACTTTCGTACTCAAACGGCAATCGGACGTTGTGCAGACCAGCGTTGTCGGTACAGATGGCAATGTCTACCCCAGCCTCAAAGCAGCGATCGAACACCACTTTGAGTTGAGCAATATCGTCCAGCGTCCCAGTTTGCAGGTACGTCGTTGGGCACACTTCCAGGCATTGACCCCGCTCTGCGACTGCTTTGAGCAAATGAGGATGCTGCAAGGGAATCTGAATTCCATGTCCAATCCGCATGAGATAGGGGAGAAGATCGGGATGGCAGCCCTCCTTGGTTTCATACAAATGTCCGGTTGTGTTTAAACCCAGCGATCGGGCATACGCGTACAGCTCGACAAATTCATCGAGCCGCTCGCCATAGTGGTTATCCCCACCTGCCACGTCGATCGCACACACATAATCCCGTGATTGTGCCGCCAAATCCACGATCGCTCGATTTACCTCGTAGGGTAAGCGTGAGTGCATACACAAAATTTGACTGGTGACGATCGGATACTCATTGAGCCGACTGGCTTGACCGACGATCGACACAATTTCCGCCATTAAATCAATGCGCTGTGATTGCGGCAAATGCTCTGGTGTCCGCAAAAAGGGCGTATAGCGTAGCTCCAGGTACGCCAGATTCTCAAAAATATATGCCCCACGCATCAACCGATAAATAAAGTACGGTAATGCTTCAGCCGTTTGTACCGATTCCACCAACGTGTGCAATTCAAGGTACTCGTCTAAGGTGCTCCGAGGACGCGTGTAGAAATCCTCAAACACCGCATATTCAGGAAAGCGCTGCACCAGGTCAGAGCCATTCCGTTGCAAATACCGCCACAGAATGCGGGGGACGACAGATCCTCCAAGGTGGCGGTGTAATTCAGCATATAAAGCCACAAGCACCTCTTCAGGGTAATCAGGAGTTCGGTCTCAAAGGAATGCCGCTTTTGCAAGAACCGCAAAAACAAGTGTTGCCGAATTCAGTGCGAATTCGATGGCAAGACGCTTCAGATCATTTGTGATATCCTAGCGAACTCCCGCATCTTGGTAGGCTGCTCACAACACCCCAGCCCTGAATTCAGCTAGATTGCTGAGTGTTGCGGATCACTTTTTCGTGCGTCAGCATTGACATGAGTGTCGCCCGCTGCTGATAATGAATGTTTGTGCAAACTCTAGCGCTGAGCAAATCTCTTGGCTAACGTTGTTGTCATCGGTGCCCAGTGGGGCGATGAAGGAAAAGGAAAAATCACGGATCTGCTCAGCAAGTCAGCAGATGTTGTTGTCCGCTATCAAGGCGGAGTCAACGCAGGGCATACCGTCGTCGTTGGCGATCAGATCTTTAAGCTACATCTGATTCCGTCTGGTATTCTCTATCCCGATACAGAGTGCATCATCGGCTCTGGTACTGTGATTGATCCAAACGTGCTGATTGCTGAGTTAGATCAGCTAGAAACGCTGAACGTCTCTACCCACAATTTATTGATTTCCGAAACGGCGCATGTCACGATGCCGTATCATCGCCTCATTGACCAGGCATCGGAAGAGCGACGCGGCGATCACAAAATTGGGACGACGAGGCGCGGTATTGGACCAACTTATGCCGATAAATCTGAGCGGACAGGCATCCGGGTGATTGACCTGATGGACACTGACTCACTCCGCAAGAAGCTGCGCTGGACAGTGGAATACAAAAACGTCATTTTAGAAAAGCTCTATGAGTTGCCGCCGCTGGATGCGGATGCTGTGATTACTGAGTATCTGGAATATGCCGATCGGCTGCGTCCACACGTCGTCGATAGTTCCCTGCGGATTTATGACGCGATTCAGCGCAAACGCAATATTCTCTTTGAAGGCGCACAGGGCACGTTGCTCGACCTGGACCATGGGACCTATCCCTACGTGACCTCTTCCAACCCGGTGGCTGGTGGTGCTTGCATCGGTACCGGAGTCGGTCCTACGATGATCGATCGAGTGATTGGTGTCGCTAAAGCTTATACCACTCGCGTTGGCGAAGGTCCCTTTCCCACAGAACTTCATGGCACAATGGGAGAGTTGCTGTGCGATCGAGGCGCAGAGTTCGGTACGACAACTGGGCGGAAACGTCGCTGTGGCTGGTTTGATGCAGTCATTGGTCGCTATGCGGTACGCATTAACGGTCTGGATTGTCTGGCGATTACCAAATTGGATGTTCTAGATGAACTGGAGGAAATCAACATCTGTGTCGCTTACGAAGTAGATGGCACGACCTGCTATGACTTCCCCAGCAATTCGCGTAAATTTGCTCGTTGCCAGCCCATCTACAAAACCGTACCCGGTTGGAAGCAGTCTACAGCAGACTGTCGATCGCTGAGCGATTTGCCCAAAGCCGCACTCGATTACCTCAAAGTGCTGGCAGAACTCATGGAAGTGCCGATCGCGATCGTCTCCCTCGGTGCCAGTCGTGATCAGACTATCATCGTTGAAGATCCGATTCATGGTCCCAAGCGCGCCCTTTTGTACACCAACGGCACAGTGCCAACTGAAGCGCACACGCTAGAAGTCTGACTTTGAAACGCTAAAGGCTGAAGGCTAAAGGATAAAAACTATCACTTAGCCTTCAGCCTTTAGCCTTTAGCCTTTCCCTTACTCCCGAAATTTACTATGGAACTCACGCTCGAATGTCAAACACGCCCTGCTGGCAGCAAGGCAAACGCCCTCCGTCGTGAGGGCCTGATCCCTGCCGTGCTCTACGGGCACAAGGGGGCAGAATCCGTTTCTTTAACGGTGAAAGCTAAAACCGCTGAATTGCTGGTGCGCGATGCCTCAGTCAACAACACGCTGATTCAGATTGATGTGCCAGACCTGCCCTGGAAAGGTAAGGCTCTCTTGCGGGAAGTGCATTCTCATCCCTGGCGTGGCTTTGTTTACCACCTGAGCTTTTTCTCCGTTGGTGCTCAAGAGTCGCTGGATGTAGATGTACCGCTCCATCTGGTTGGCGAGGCGATCGGGGTCAAGAATGGTGGAGGGTCGATCGACCAGGGCTTGACAGAGCTTCATGTCCGTTGCGCGCCCGATCGCATCCCCGAATCCATTGAAATTGATGTCACCGGGCTGGATGTTGGCAATTCACTCCACGTTCACGAACTCGTGCTGCCAGAGGGTGTTGCTGCCTTAGGCGAACCCGATCGGGTGGTCGTCACCGTGCTAGCACCATCCAGTACTGTAGCCGCCGAAGCCGCAGCAGAAGAAGCAGCGGCAGCAGCAGCCTCTACAGCAGGGGCATAGAGAGACATCTGATTGTCTGATCTGCTTTAAGGGCATCCATTGCAGAATGGGTGCCCTTTGCCGTTTAAGAAGTCCAGACACCAGCCTTTGCACCTTCCCTGTCATGTCCTTTGATAATCTCTGTAAACTGCTTTCAGAAAAATACCCCGATCGCTTTGCTGCCTGGATTCTTGGTACGACACCTACTTCCATCAAGGTGCTAAAAACTGAACTGAGCATCGAACCCATTCGGGCTGATTCCATCACACTCTTACAAACTCACGAGCGCATCCTGCACCTGGAGTTTCAGGTCAAAATTGAGTCTGATCCCCCACTTCCCCTGAGGATGCTGGACTATTGGATACGGCTGCACCGCCTGTATCGCTTGCCTGTAACTCAGGTTGTCGTTCTGCTCCTGCCTCCGTCAAGAAATACGGTGATTGAAACTGCCTTTGCACTCGAAGCGACCCGACATGAGTACAGAGTCCTTCGCCTTTGGGAAGAAGATCCAGCCATCTTCCTGGAGGATATTGCTTTATTGCCGCTGGCAGTGCTGGCAGCAACAAAGGCTCCCGAACAGCTTCTCGATCGCGTTGCTCAGCAGGTGCATAGAATAGAATCAACACAGGAGCGGCAGCAAGTCTCTGCCTATACACAACTCCTGGCAGGTCTTCGCTTTAAGAAAGCGTTGGTGCAGAAAATGTTTCGGGAGGGCATGATGCGCGAGTCAGTCATTTATCAAGAGATTCTTCAGGAAGGACGACAGGAAGGACGACAGGAAGGACGACAGGAAGGACGACAGGAAGGACGACAGGAAGGACGACAGGAAGGACGACAGGAAGAAGGCGTGACGCTCATCCTGCGGTTACTCAAGCGTCGATTGGGCACGATCGACGAAGCCACCGAGTCCCAAATCGCCACCTTACCCCTATCACTGTTAGAAGATTTAGGAGAAGCCCTGCTCGACTTCTCGGAATCAACCGACTTGATTGACTGGCTACAAACCAATCAACCCTGACTGATGAAATGTTAGATAATTGGCTACATGAATGGAAAGCGCAGAAATTCCGCGCAAGCTCTTGGAAGCGCATCCTGAGATCACTCAAATTGACGAAGCGATGAGAGCATATGACCAAGGTTGTCCCATTATGGTCACTTGCCCAAAAGGCAACGAGATACTACAAGTCATTGAAGTAAAAGCAGTCGGTACATTATGGGTAAACTGCTGCAATGGATGTACTCGCTTTCGTAGCAAGAGAGCGACGTATCGTTGATTCAGAGCAATACGTCATCTCCTCTGCCATTTAGCATTAGGTGAAATTTAGGACCTTTGCCACCGTTTGCACATCTTTATCGCCGCGACCAGAGCAGTTGATCACAATGCGGGGACTGCCAGAAAGTTGGGGGCACAGCATTTCAAGGTAGGCGATCGCGTGAGCCGTTTCTAAAGCTGGAATAATGCCTTCTAACTGCGATAGGTGCTGGAAGGCTGCCAGTGCTTCGGCATCCGTAATGCTGTAGTATTCTGCTCGACCCAACTCTTTGAGATAGCTGTGTTCAGGTCCCACACCCGGATAATCTAAACCAGCGCTGATCGAGTGAGCCTCTGTCACCTGACCATCTTCATCTTGGAGTAGGTAGCTCATGGCACCGTGTAGCACACCAACTCGACCCTGAGTGAGGGTTGCCGCGTGCTTTTCGGTATTGATGCCTTCGCCTGCTGCTTCGATGCCAATCAAGCGAATGTCAGGCTCATCGACAAACTCGTGAAACAGCCCGATCGCGTTGGAACCGCCGCCCACACATGCCAGCAGAATGTCAGGCAACCCGCCCCACTTTTCCTGGCACTGCACACGGGTTTCCTGCCCAATCACCGCATGAAAATCGCGCACAATCATGGGATAGGGGTGTGGTCCCGCGACGGAACCCAGAATGTAATGGGTATCTTCGACATTCGTTACCCAATCACGAATCGCTTCAGAGGTCGCATCCTTCAAGGTGCCTGTGCCTGCTTCAACGGGCGACACCTCAGCCCCCATAAGCCGCATCCGAAAGACGTTCAACGCCTGCCGCTCCATGTCCTGCACGCCCATGTAGATGACGCATTTAAGACCAAAGCGAGCGCACACAGTTGCAGTGGCGACACCATGCTGCCCTGCCCCAGTCTCGGCGATAACGCGCTGTTTGCCCATCCGCTTTGCTAGCAACACCTGCGCCAGAGCGTTGTTGATTTTGTGTGCGCCCGTATGGTTCAGGTCTTCGCGCTTAAGGTAAATTTGCGCTCCTGTGCCGTCTGGTCGCGCATAGTGAGCGGTCAACCGTTCAGCAAAGTATAACGGGCTAGGGCGACCGACGTAATCCCGCAAAAGTCCTTGGAGTTCTTGCTGAAAGTCGGGATCAGCACGATATTGCTGAAATGCTGCTTCTAGCTCAATCAAAGCAGGCATCAGTGTTTCGGGAACGTACTTACCACCGAATTTGCCAAAACGACCGAGCGCATCGGGACGGTTTTGAGGCAGGGCGCTGGGTTGCAGGAAGCTGGAGGAGAGGGGCGTAGTGGTCACAAGCCTATACGAATATGGGTTATCCCCAATTATACGTCTGAAGCCGTTGAGCTTCCAGGGAGCACTCGATCGTCACACACCTACTTAATGAAGGAGAGGGGTTGCCTGAGTCTCAAGATACAAGGTTGGGTTAAGGCACGTAACTTCTTCCTGGAAACAGTTTTGACTTTTACAGCCATGATCAAGAGCGTCCAAACAGACTATTGCGAATCAATCTCTCTTAAGCGAGAGTCTAACCTTCGCGATTAAAGCTACAAATAAGTCCTGCGAGTACAAGCTTTAAATACTGCAATTTACATAATCATTTTTCTAGCGATGCATTTAATGACTAAATTACCTTTTCAAGAACGCTCAGAGACTAAATTTGAGTACATTCTTGTGGTTGACGATATGGCAGACAACTGCTTTTTGCTGAAGACAATTTTAGAAGCAGAAGGCTATACCGTTGAGGTGGCTAACAATGGCAAAGCGGCTTTGGCTAAAGCGGAAGCACTTCCTCCAACCTTGATGTTGCTTGATGTGATGATGCCCGATATGAATGGCTATGAAGTCACTCAGCGTATTCGGCAGAGTATCCAGCTTGCTAACCTGCCGATCGTGCTCATCACAGCTCATGATCAGGAGAGTGCAATGAGGGGTAAAGCGGCTGGAGCAACGGGCTTTATCCGTAAGCCTTTTGATTTTGATGAATTGATCCGGCAAGTGCGAATACATGCAACTTAGGCGATCGTTTGACGCTGCTTTTGGAGAGATAAAGAAGCTGCAAGGGGCATAAAAGCTTGGTTTTCTGCTGCTGCCTTTCAGCTATGTTAATTGTTTCTCAACGCGCTGTTTTCGATACAAGTAAACGTCATCACGTTGATAAGTAATTTGAAAGGTTTCTCTTTCCTGAAGTTGACTGATCACGCGATCAACACAGGTTTTAGAACAACTTCTGCCTGAATGCCGAGTATCCACCAAAATTGCATCAAAATCGTTCACGTTTGTTGGATCAAGCTGATCGGAAAGCAACTGAACGTTTGAGCGATGGGTTAGATGGGGAGCGATCTGATGATTGGTGAGCACACTATCTGTTGGTTGAACTTGGGCGATCGCGTCTCGCGTTGCTTGCCAGGTATCGAGCTTTGTTAGATAAAAACCGCCAAAATAGCCAAACTTTGCTAACGCCAGAAAGCCAATCAGTGACCAGACAATCATGCCACGTTGACCCCGAATCCAGTTCTTGTTAGCAGCAACAGATGCTATAACCGTTAAAAGAAGGAACGGTAAAATTGGCACAGAGTATTGATGAGTCAGATCTTTTTGAGGTTGACTGGTTGTCAACAAATTCATCGCCAACTGAGGTGCCGCTGCTAATAATGGTGCAAGATGCTGAGGTGAAAGTCCCCAGAGCAGAGGCAGCAGTAACAAACAAAGGTATTCTAAATTCGGCAACGTGAAGAGATAATTTAAGACTAAACGTGGTTGAAGAATGAGATTTTTAGCAATATCTAAAACGGAATTACCAAGACCCGCGTAGCGAATGACTGCCTCGACTCCTAAGGGTCTAAAATGCGGAATGATCAGTTGGGTTGCCACCAAAAACCATGCGCTTCCAGCCAGTAGCGCGATCGCTCCACACAGCCGCTTTTTCTCCACTACCAATAGCCATACTCCCATGGCTGCAACTGTCAGTGAGAGTGCATCCCTACAGCCCAAAATAAACAGAACGCCAAACGTAAACCATAGCGGACGGTTTTGACGAGCGGCTAAAACGACGGCTAAAAAGACAGGCAACGCCATCACTTCAGGATGAAAATCAAACAGATTGATGTTGAATACCAACGGATACAAAAGGTATGTAATCGCGATCGCGATTGCCTGCTTTGGCTTTACGCCTGCCTGTAGCGCTAACTGCCATGCGGGTATGGCTCCCATCGCCAGCGCGATCGCTTGAATCGCAAACAGCCAAAAAACGCTGGGATACAGCTTATAAAGTGGTGCGATGAAATAAAGTATCCAGTCTGCATGTCCACCGAGAAAATGAAAGCCCCAAAAGGAGACGATCGGCGGCTGTCCCTCACTAATTAAGTAAAGCGCCTGATCAAAATACCCTAAATCGAACGCAGCCGATTGAAAGAGCAGGTGACGGATACTACTAGCTAGAAAGAGCACTGCTGCACTAACACCAACTAGCCAAAAAATAGGGTTTGCCTTAGTAGGAGGGCGATCGGTTGTCGGGTTTTGGTGAGTCAAGCGGCTGATCCATGTCGCTAGAGATTTCCAAATGCCACTACCCAGCCTGCTTTGGCGTAGGCTTAGGAGTGGCAGCAGGCTGAGCAGGTGTGGCTCTTTGTGGCGTAGTGCGAACGGCAGGCTTGCTAGGGGATGGCTGCGGTGATGGCTGAGTGGCGCGTGGAGACGGATTAGCAGGCACCGCAGTAGGTGTTGGTGATGGAGTCACGGTAGGAGACGCTGCGGGACTTGCAGGGGCAGCGGTTGGCGTGGCTGTAGGGCTAACCGTTGGGATGGGCGGCGTTCTTTCGCCCAGGATGCTGGCATTGCCTGTATCAAAGACCCCAGCCACGCAAGCAATCATTAGCGTCGCTAGAGTGCCGATAAAGAGAGCCTTCCAGCCCAATTCCGAAATGTCTTTGCGGCGTGAGGGGATGAGGGCGATCGTCCCTCCCACAAAAATGCCGACGGATGCAAGGTGCGCGAAGCCCGATAGCGCATAGCTCACGATTAAAACGGCACGATCGCTAATCACTCGTTCGCCAACAGGCAATGCTGCTGCGGCTGCCAGTGCTTGATAGGGTGGAATGGCGGTTTCAAACAGCCTCCGTCCAATAATGACCGACGATTGCCATAGTTCTTCCCAACTCAGGGAAACGCCTGTGAGAGCAGTCAATGGTAAGAACAGCGCTCCTAGAATGTTTGCCAGCGTCACCACTCTAAAAACGTCGCCAATGGGACTGGGCAATGCTGCTAGCCCACCAAAGATTTGATTGATTAAGGAAACCAGTCCCAGGATTAGAATCAGGACAGCGGCGATCGCCACCGCCATTTTGACCCCATCCAAGGCACCCACGATCGCGGCATCCAGGGGACTCACCCGCTCGATCGGTTCACCCGCAACAGTTTCTTGCGGTACGACTGGCGCTACTGGCACTTCGTCGTCATCTTCATCCATTTGAATGCGGGTACGCGGAAAATTGCCTGCGTCGGCAGCGACATCAGCGGGTTCTACAGCCGTATCGCGTACCGTTGTCTGCTTCTCCTCTAGTGGAATGCCGCCTGCGGTGACGGGTACTTCCGTCTCTGGCACCAAAATTTTGGACAGCACAAAGCAGGCAGGAATCGCCATAATCGACGCGGATACCAGATGCCCCAGAATGTTGGGAAAGACGGGCTTCAAAAAGCTGACGTAGATTGCCAGCGTGGAAGACGCAGCGGTGCCAAAGCAGCAGGCAAGAATGGCGCACAGTTCGCTACGGGTCATCTTGGGCAAAAACGGCTTCACCACGATCGCTGCCTCAATGCCCACAAAAATATTGGCAGCCCCGCTCAATGCCTCTGCGCCACTCAACCGCATCGTGGCGTAAAACACTTTGGCAAACACATTCGTGATCACCTGAATCACGCCGATGTTGTACAGCAGCGCCATCAGACCAGAGAAGAAGATCACTGTTGGCAGTGCCCGAAACGCAAAAATGTAGCCCAAATTCACGTCAGGCGGCGTTCCTGGTACAGGCACGATATTTTTACCAAAGACAAACCGCGCTCCGGTATCAGCGGCATCAAACACACTATTGAGCAGATTGCTGAAGACCTGAAGCGCATCACGCGTTCCCGGCAAAATAAACACACAGGCTCCCAACACAAGCTGAAGGAGAATACCCGCAATCACGACGCGCCAGGGAAACACTCGTGGACTGCGGTTTTCTGAAAAGAGCCACGCAATGAAGCACAAGCCAAAGATGCCGAGAAACGAAATGATGTTGAGAAGCGGCATAGGTTGAGCAATCCTTCTGAACGCGGTTTTAGCACAAGACCTGTAGGGGCAAAACATATCCTACGGGAAGCAAGCGACGGGCGGCGATTTTCTGAGGTTTTCGAGCGCTTGTTAGCCAAACGCTTTGCCCCTACCCAAGACAATCGCTACCTTTAAAGCATCCTCTTAACGCTCTAGAGACGAACACTAAAGCCCGGAACGTCATGCACTGAAAGTGTATAGACGCACGATTAAGACTTCAGTAAGACCATACCCAAAGTAGACGACTTCGGCACATTTTTTGTCTAAGCGTTGAGGTTATTTCTCAAAACTTATCGGAGTATCATTGACTGATAGAGGAAAAAGGTATAGAACCACGATCGCCTCTCATGACCCAAAATCGCAGACTCTACCGCTTCCTTACCAAGCAGGTTGAGGGATAAAAGGTTGATAATAGAAATAATCTTCCTCCCCGTTTGCCTGCATGGAAGCCTTTGAGCTGACTCCTCCCAAATGGACTGAACCTGCGGTTCACGCTTCAGAGTTTTGCTGCCCAGCCTGTCGATCGTCCAGCAAAGACGCGAAACGAGCCTGGGTCAACCGTCGATCGCCCGTCTATACGGAAGATCACCGCCGCAAGTGGCAAGAGTTCTATGAATGCCAGTGCGCTAAAGTGTGGTGGGCGTGGAGCAGCGATCGTCCCCCTTCGGAACTTGCAGATAAAGAACGGGAATTGCCTCCGCCTCGCTTTTTCAATCCGTTTGATGATTTGTAGCGATCGTGCCGTGGCTGGTGGGGTGGGCTGACCATTGTTTAGTCGATCGGGGCTGTGCGTGCAAACTGTTGCGCTCCCAAAACACGCCATCGGCATAGCCCTGAATGCAAGGATCAGCATCCGCCAGCGCAAGGCGTTTCTCTGCTAAGCAGCAGTACAGTTCATCCAGTTCCACGCCAATGTATTGTCTGCCAAGCTTTTTGGCAACCACAGACGTAGTACCTGATCCCAGAAAGGGATCAAACACAACATCCCCAACCTTGGAACTGGCGAGAATAATTTTTGCTACTAACTTTTCTGGCTTTTGAGTGGGATGATCGGTGTTTTCTGGCATTGACCAGAAGGGAATGGTGAGATCTGTCCAAAGATTAGATGGATGCGTTAGGCGAACATTTCCGTCTTCGGTGAAGCCCCAATCCTTGGGGTTGCCGTTCATGGTATAAGGAGCCATCACTTTACGTTTGAGCTTCACCGCCTCCACATTAAACGTATAGGTATCGGAAACAGTGCAAAACCAGATGTCTTCTGAGGCATTTTTCCAGTTTTTCGCAGCTCCACGCCCTTTTTCGCGTTCCCAGGTGATACGATTACGCACCTGAAAGCGTTGTTTAACCACGTCGAAAACAGCGGGAGAAGATTGCCAATTGGCACAAAGATAGATGGAAGCAGTTACTTTCAAGATTGGTTCTAGCTTTGTTAAATAGGTGTCGAGCCACTCGGCATAAGCGTCTAATGTTTGTCGTTTGAAGGTGCGATCGTTAAATGTTTTGGTTAAGTTATAAGGCGGATCAAGGAACAGTAAATCAACGGATTGGGTTGGCATCCATTGCAAAAAGGTGAGTATATCTTGATGAATGGTTTGGTTAACAATCTCTGCTAACTCAACAGGCTGATGCACTTGTCTGAGCGTTTGTTGGTAGAACGATCGCTCCTCTTCGCTCAAGGTAATCGTTCGGTTGCGGGGGGCACGCACTTTGTTGGGCAACATGGGTACACGGCTATTCTGGAGACGGATCAGCGAAGGATTGCGCTTACAAAGCTCTTCTATCACGGCATCTCAGCTACGTTAACCCAACCTTACGTCTTTGAATGACAAACTTTTGCTGAACCGCAGAGGCGCAGAGGACGCGGAGAAGAACCTTTACGCTCGTTGCGCTTCTATCACAGCATCTCGTTATGTTGAACTTAACTTTGCGTCTTTGAGTGACAAACTTTTGCCTGATCGCAGAGGCGCGGAGGGCGCGGAGAAAAGCTCTTTACGCTCATTGTGCTGTTGCAGTAAATTTTGGATGTGATTGACGGTTGATGTGTTGGGTGTTGGTGAGCGGTGGTGGGTCAGGCTTGCTTTTGTGGAGGACATCATCGTGGGAATTGAGGAGTTGTTGGCGGCAAAGCGTGAGGAGATCATTGCGATCGCAGCGAAGCATGGCGCATTTAATGTGCGTGTGTTTGGCTCTGTGGCACGCGGAGAGGCAACTCCTGAGAGTGATGTTGACTTTCTCATTGACTATTCCAGCGAACATCGGAGTCCCTGGTTTCCCGTGGGTCTCATTCGTGATTTGGAAGACTTGCTGGGGCGCAAAGTGGATGTTGCTACCGTAGCAGGCTTGAAAGAACGCATTCGAGCGAGGGTGCTAAGTGAAGCTGTTCCGCTATGAGAAGCGATACGGAGCGACTGCACGATATTGTAGAAGCGATCGCAGCAATCGATCGCTATGCTCAACAAGGGCGCGAAGCCTTTGAACAGAGTGAACTGATTCAAGTTTGGATGGTCAGGCACCTGGAAATTATCGGTGAAGCAGCGAGAGTCTTATCTGATCGTTTGAAAGCTCAACATCCTGAGGTTCCCTGGCGCAAGATCGCAGGCTTGCGTAATATCGCGGTACACGAATATTTCAGAGTAGAGCTGAGCATTGTTTGGGATATCATTCAAAATGATTTGACCGAGTTGAAAGCGCAGATTGAGGCGGTGCTTCGGCAGTTAGAGGGTTAGGGTACGATCGCGCCCATCATCCTCAAACCGTTGTTCGCCTACGCCGATGAGTTCTACAATGACCGATCGAGCAGGTGGAGTCCAGTTGCCTTGTCGGGGTTGAATGCTGACGATGGTATGGTCATCTTCTGTCCAGACGCGGTATTCCGTAGTAGCCCAGGCACCTTCGCGGTAATCGAAGCTGTGCCCATCGTCTTCGTAGAGCGTGTATTGCCCCAGACCTGACCAGATGCGGAGGCGCAGTTCATCCAGGGGGCGTTCATCAACGTACTGCATGACGGGCTGCATGGGGATGATGGCTCCAGCTTTCACATAGAGGGGCATTCGTTCGAGCGGGGCATGGGCGAGGATGTGGGTGTTGCCATCGTAGCGATCGCCCGTCCACCAGTCGTACCAGATGCCTTCAGGGAGGTAGACGGCGCGATGAGTGACACCGGGACGATAGACGGGAGCCGCCATGATCGATTCGCCGAGGAAGACCTGATCGTGCAGGGCGTAGGTTTGGCGATCATTGGGGTAGTGGTAGAGCAGAGGGCGGAGAATGGGTGCGCCTGTGGTCGCGGCTTCCCAGAAGGTTGTGTAGAGGTAGGGCAGCAGACGGTAGCGCAGTTCAATATATTCGCGGCAGATGCGTTCGGTTTGTTCGCCAAAGACCCAGGGTTCGTGCTGTTCGGTCTTCATGGAGGAGTGGGCACGCATGAGGGGATAGAGCAGCCCGACCTGCATCCACCGGGCAAACAGTTCTGCGGTGGCGTTGCCTGCAAACCCGCCAATGTCGCAGCCAACAAACCCTACGCCAGAAAGTCCCATATTGCAGAGCATGGGGATGGAAAGCTCCAGATGTTCCCACCAGGACTGGTTATCGCCCATCCACACCGACGACCAGCGCTGGATGCCTGCAAAGCCCGATCGCGTCAACACAAACGATCGCTCCGTGGGACGCAACCGTTCCAGACCTTCGGCGCAAGCTTGCGACATCCCCAGCCCGTAGAGATTGTGCGCTTCGGCATGGGTGGTTTGTTCATCGATAGCACCCTGGGGTGAATCGAGGGGAAACCAGATGTGGGTGCCTTCATCGCCAAAGGGTCGATCGACAATGGCAGGTTCGTTCATGTCGTTCCAGATGCCTGCTACGCCTACATCGGTCAGCGCTTTCTGAGCATCGCCCCACCACTGGCGCACGTCCGGCTTGAGGAAATCGGGGAACACCGCTTTGTCGGGCCACACGTAGCCGTGAAAGATTTCGCCGTTTGCCTGACGGACAAAATAATCCTGCTCCAACCCGTCCTCAAAGATGGTGTAATCGGCTTCGGGTTCGTACTTCACACCGGGATCGACGATCGTCACCACCCGAAAGCCCGTCTCGTTCAAATTGCCAATCAGCTTGGCGGGATCAGGAAAGCGCTTGGGTGTCCAGGTGAAGACGCGGTAGCCGTTCATGTAATCGATGTCAAGGTGGATCACATCACAGGGAATGCGCCGATCGCGGAATTCCTGCGCCAGTTTTCGCACCACAGCATCCGAATCGTAGCTCCAGCGGCACTGATGGTAGCCGATCGACCACTTGGGCGGTAGCGGCATCCGTCCGGTAAGCCCCGTATAGGTTTCCAGAATTTCGGCAGGGGTGGGACCATAGATGATGTAGTAGTCCAACTCGCCGCTGTGGGTTTCCATCTGCCAGATGCCAGGTTTGCTGGCTCCCAGGTCAAACTGGCTCCAGAATGTGGTGTTGAAGAAGATGCCATAGCCGACGTGAGGACGCAGCGCCATAAAGAACGGAATCGCCTGATACATCTCATCGGTGAGTGTTGTGTAGTCCAGGGAGTCGATCGTCCAGTTGGTTTTGCGCTCCGATCGTTTGTCTAACAATCCTGTCCGTTCGCCGAACCCATAGAAATGCTCGTCTGCCTCAATCTTTTTCCAGCCCGCGACCGTGTTTTCTGACCAGCCGATACCTGTTTCAGCATCCTCTGTAAAGGGTCTGCCTGCCTGATCCATGCACACGATGCGACACGGGTTGCGCTCAATGCGGATGAGGACTTTATCAGTGTTGATCTCGATCGCGTCCTCCGTTTCCTGCACGCCCATCAGCACTGGCAAGTAGTCTGAATCATCTTTTGCCACTGCCCACGATCGGCGGGGCAAGAGTGTTCCAGTGGGTGCAAACCGCACGCGAATTAATGATTGAGTCAGCACCGTGACGGACAGAAGCGCATCATCGCAGTGACAGTAAACGCCGCGATCGTCTTGTTCTACCGAAGTAACAGCACCTAAAGTCGTCCAGGCACGAGCGTGGGTAGGAAGATTGCCAAAAACTTGGGGCATGGTAGGAGGGTGTGGGGTACGGGGTGTAGGGTGTGGGGTGTAGAGTGACGATCGAATACCGATTCAGGCGCTGCCAAGATTGATTAAATTAGTTCATACACTCAGGAGTGAGCGTTACAAACTCATTCACGAGTCTTAGAACCTCAGTAGCGAGGATTAGAGACTCAATGATGAGAGTAAAAGACTCAATGGCGAGTGTTCAAGACTCAACAACCACTGTTCAAAACTCGATAACGAGGATTAAAGACTCGCGTACGAATGTTTAAGACTCAACAACGAGGATCAAAGACTCAAGAGCAGGGGTTCATGACTCGATGACGAATATCAAAGACTCATTGATGAGTATCAAAAACTCAACGACGAGTATCAGAGACTCGATGACAAGTATGAAAGATCTATTCACGAGCGTTCAAGACTCAATGATGAGTATTTAGGACTCAACGACGAGAATCGAAGACTTGATCGCCTCTTATCCTTTCAACAACGACTCTGTGCCATCAATCCAGACTTCGGTGCCGCTGATGTGGCTGGATGCATCGCAGGCGAGGAAGAGTACCAGTTGAGCAACTTGTTCCGAGGTGCCGGGTTTGCCATCGGTGAGCGGAATCCTGCCTTCGGGAAATTCGACGGGTTCCTGAATGGCTTCCAGGTTGCGTCGGTTTGTGTTTTCATCAATGCTGGTTTCGATCGCCCCCGGGCAAATCACATTCACGCGAATCCGGTGTTCTGCCAGCTCTAGCGCCACCATTTTGGTAAACGCCACTTGTGCTGCTTTGGACGTGGCATACGCCGTTGCGCCTGTGTTGCTAAAAATGCGAGTGCCGTTGACCGATGATGTGATGACAACAGATCCACCCTGGCGTTTGAGATGGGGAGTAGCATATTTGACGGTGAGAAACGTGCCTTTGAGGTTTGTGTCCAGCGTTTTGTCCCACTCTTCAGGTGTCAATTCTTCAATGGGTGCCCACACACCATTAATCCCCGCGTTGGCAAACACAATATCGATGCGTCCGAAGGTCTCGCTAATCTTGTGAAAGGCTTGTTGCACCTGATCGGGCTGCCCAATGTCGGCGATCGTCACTAATCCCTTGCCGCCGTTCTGCTGCACTTTGTTGATCGTCTCCTGGCTGTCTTCGGGCGTGCGATCGATCGTGGCGATGATTGCCCCTTCCTGTGCTAGCAGTAATGCTGCCGCTCGACCGAGACCAGAGCCTGCGCCTGTAATGACAGCAACTTTGCCCTCAAGCATCTGTCCTGGCATGGTTAATTCCTACAGTGAATGCTTTCATCCGTAAGGGTTATCCAGGTACTCCTGTTTTTCCTCTGTCTGTGGGAGAGGGTTGGGCTTCTATCTGTAGTGGGTTTAATCATGATCCCAGCATCGTTACATTACGTAAAGATGATAGGACGAGGTTTTTATGACATACACCACATCAAGTTCCAACAGTGAGCAAGTTAAAGCATTTCAAAACCTGGATGTTGATCAGCAGTTAGCCTTGTTCTGGTTTATCTACACTGAGATGGGCGAGTCCATCACACCTGCTGCACCCGGAGCCAGTACCGCCTCGCCTGCGATCGCCGAGGGGCTGTTCAATCAGGTCAAAGAACTGTCGCATGAGGAACAATTGCAGCTACAGCGTGATTTGATCACTCATAAAAATACGCAGCTTGCACGGGAGTACGGTGCGCTCGGCGATACCACTAAGCTGCTGTTCTGGTATTTGCTGGCTCAAGGCATGGATAATGGCACAATTATTCCTGTGCCTTCTAACTACGAGCTTCCCGGTGCCGCAGAGTTTCTATTCAGCCAGATTAAGCAGTTGGAGTTTAATGAGCAAATTACGCTCTTCCGCGACATTGTTTCGCCAATGGGTGTGGATCCAAATGCAGTGGAACACGATAGCGAAACAGGTCTGTAAGTAGATTGGCGATCGGTTGTCAGCGATCGACCCACTACTAATATTCACTACCAATGAATAAGGGCAACGCATTCTGTACTAATGTGTTGCCCTTTTTGGTGCTTGGTGTTGTTTGATTGCGCGATCGTACTCACTAAATGTAAGCAAATCCAGTCACTCAACTAACGATTCCAGAACCAACAATTCCAGTTTTTTGGCAGCACGCCGTTGTTAGGTAATCTCCTTTCCCACTCACCCTAAAAACTGGTCGTACCCTCGCTTAAACTGCTCCTTCCCATTGCTATTGATGATGCTACCGTGAGCCATAATGACGCGCTCAAAGTCCCAGGTTAGAACTTTCTCAACTGATTTTCTCACTTTCTCTTTTTCTGTGGTGGCAATGCGTTCCAATATCGACGGGCTTAAGCGTTTATAGCCTCCAAGGACTCTCGTAGCTAATTGAGTGATGATGGGAAAGCTGTCATCAAAATGAAAGGCAGTATCCGTCAAGATCAGTGTGTGGCTTGCAGCGTGAAAGAAAACACACTCATTGAGCGCATCGAAACCGCTTAAACCAATCGTTCTGAATCCATCAAAAAAGACCGTTTCTAGCCCAGCCCAACCATTGGTTGTATGACCACCAATGATCTGATCGATCGACAGCTCTGGTTTTTTGGCTTCTAACCCTGGTGCAGCCCACAAGGTCGCGTTGGGGTAAATTGCTTTAACGTGGTCTACAAACAAATAGTGATAAAGATTAGGCGCAATAATATGCTTCACTGCCCCAAGTTTGTCAAGCTGACTGACGACTGCATCACTGATTTGAATCGGGGAAATAAGGGCTAATTCACCATCAGCAAGCCGCACGATCGTCATTCTAGTGCCAACACTGAGTCCAAAATATCGCAGGGGTTGTTCAGCAACCCAAAGATTACGATCAAGTTCTCTTAACATACAAACCTTCAGTGGTTGCTAGCCAACTCAATTGTCGTGGTGGTGATGTCGTGGGGTGATACTGAGAGCGGTCTTGTGCCCATCTTCTGCCCGTTGTGGCGTTGCCCTGTTGAACCATCTAACCATCTTCGTTGGCTTACGCTCGCTCCTCAGCTCCTTTTAGAGGCGATCGTGACGTATGCCCTGCCGCGCGATTTTTAGCGTGACGTGAAGCATCGTGCCGAATTTGAGGCGCACCGTGGCTGATACTACCGCACGGCTAACTGTCTGTAGGGGTTACATGTAACGTCCCTACAGATGTAAATCGATGTGGCATACTTCTTTGGCAGGGCTAGGGGCTGTCATCAATTAATACTACACATCAATTGCAGCAAGAGCTCCAGCCCCTAGCCTGGTGTGTTGGGGCGGGCGCGATGATGCTGATACCGCAAGATTCGGAGCTAATTGATGACGCGCCCTGGATAACGTTCTCACCATTACGCAAAGGATGAAAGCCGCCAAGCGATCGCTAAACCGACTCCAGTTCATTCTGGTGAAAGTGGGCGCGAAATCTCTTGTCGAATTTAACCAGGTACGGCAAATTGGCACTCACAGGTTTACCATGCAGCTCCCGAATCACCTGAAGCACTTCACCTTCCTGCCCCTTTAAGTCAAAGGCTCCATTGCGGTGTTCTGGGTGATGATAGACGATGACAGACTCTGCCACACGGACACGACTTCCAACCGGGAACGTTTCACCAACTTGCATAACTAGACTTCCTGGGTAACAGCGGCTGCCTGGATAACAGCCATTGCCGCTGTCAGTACGGCTCGATGTTTGAACAATTCCTTATCTTTGCATAAGACTGTACCCTTCCTACATTCCTGGTAACACTCGCTCACGGAATTGCTGAAAGCCCGTTGGGTTTAGTCGCGACCAGACCGCTAATCCAATGCCACTGCCAACTAGCAAGAAGGCGAGAACCCATCCTAGTAAGAGCAGTTGACGCGATCGCCCCCCTCTAGAGGCACTGACAGATGACGCGATCGCAGGCTCATCTTGCTGCAACGCTCTGGATGCTGCCGACCATTCAGACTCGCTTCTTCGGCTAGTGGGTCTTGGGAGAGAGGGTTCAGCCACTGATGAGACATGGCAGCGGAGGAGCACGACGGACGTATTGTCATGACCGTTTTTCTGGTTTGCCAGGTCAAGCCAATTTTTGGCAGCCAGTTCCAGAGAATGCTTGCCTTTGAGAATGGCATCTGTATACTCTGCCCAGGATGCTTCGATGAGACCCCGATCGCTCAACCCATCGGAGCAGAGCAGCAGTACGCCATCTTCTTCCAGGATGAAGCGCTGAATGGTGGGGTGCAGAAATTCAGCATCGCGGGTGCCGATCGCCTGAGTCAGCGCACCCGCATCGGGACGTTGCAGTGCCTCTCGGTAGAGCGATCGACCCAGCCGCACTTCTCGCGTCGTCACATCATCATCAACGGTCAGAAGATGGCAGTAGCGGGCAGTCATCCAGTAGGCGCGGCTATCTCCCACGTTCACCAGGTAAAGCTCATGCCCGTTCCCCGTCGTTCCGTCTACCGTGGGTAGGCGTTGCGGTACCTGAAGCGCCATGATTAGCGTGGTGCCCATACGACGACGATCTTCCCGTCCCTGAGTATCATTTTGACCCGCAATCAGGTTGTTCACTACGCGCACAGAGGCTTCTAGCTGTTGCATCAACAGTTCGGGCGAAACCAGTTCGGTTTGCGCCTCGACTTCTGCCAAAAGTGCCTGAGCCTGTAGCGTGAGCGATCGCACGGCTGTTTGACTGGCAACTTCGCCCCCTTCATGCCCACCAATGCCATCACACACGATCGCCAACCGGGAGGTTAACGCATCTGAGTCACCGCTGCTTTTCAGTGTGATTGGATAGCAGGCATCTTCATTGTGCTCGCGTTGTGGTCCTGTATCAGTCATGCCCACAATTTGCACCCGTAGCGGCAGTTGCGCGGCTTGTTGCAACAGCAATTGGTTCAGTTGCGTGACGATCGTGCTTAGCTCTACGCTGGGGTCACGCATGAGATGACAAAGGGCTTGTAGCGGCTCTGCAATGTCTGACTTGGCTGTAGCACCCCATTCCAGCCACCGATTGGCTAAATCTGCCAGCGTAGGCGACAACACGGACGCTTCTGACGACACTGCCAGTACATCGGCATCGCTAAAGAGTTGGCAGAGCCGCACACGCCATCCTTCCACGCGAATGTTGTCGGCAGCCAGTAAGCTGGATGCCACCCCTTGCTCCAGCAGCGGAGTCCATAGCTGAAGGAGTTGCCACAGCCAATACACCTGGCGCTGCGCCGTTGCCTGTGACCAGCCGTGGGCGATCGTGGGCAACAGATTCCCCTTAGAATCGAGCGGTACATTCTCCAACAGAAAGAGCGACCCTTCTTGAATGGTGTCGGTCGGCGGGCAAAAGCCATACACCTCTGGAAGATGTAACCGCTGTGGATACAGGTGGAGATAGGGCAATACCTCGTCTGACCAATCCAGCGGCACGTCGGGCATTAAGCCCGGTTGCGTATCCAGCCAAACTTGTGGAGCGGTCACATAATATCTGCCGGCAACCTGTGACCCAACGGATGGAAGCTCCAGGCGTTGTCCGACGACCCACAGGTAACGGTAAAGCAAGGGTGTTTGACATGAGGCGCACGCTACCGTTCCCAAAGGATTGAGGGGTGCGGTACAGCTTGGGTTGGGGCAGCAAAGCTGCGGCTTAGAATCACTCATGCGTTTATGGGATTGAATGACGGCTTTTCAATAACAGCTTTCACAGCTCACTCAGACGTTACGTTCGTTGTCTCGATCGTCCAGACCGTGCGTGTGGTGATTAGACTGGTGACATCGGCTACAGTATCCAGCGATCGATGTGTGCGTGCGATGGTGCATTACCTGCGATCGTGCATCACCAAGTGATCACTCCGCATCAAACGTCAAATGTCTTGAGGTTTCAGGGAACTCTAGCCGTAGCGTGTTTCTTATGATTGAGACCAACGCCTATCAACTATAGGAGCGAAAGCTGTAATCAGGCTCAATCATTTTCTTAAGAAATCTATCGCTGTGACTGTCCGAAATGCAATCTGCGCAGGCTGGATCTACCAGTAGAGATTACGTCTGCTTTCATTCACACTTCAGAGCATAGCTATATGGCGCTGACCCCTACGCTGATCTGGCTGATAGTCGGAACCGTTCTTTGTCTCGTCGAATTTATCGTGCCGACGGCATTTGTTGCCTGCGTCATGGGCATTAGCGCCTTGATTGTCGCAGCCGTCTCTCCAGTCTTGCCGCTGGGCTTGCAGGTCGCCTTGTGGATGGTGCTGTCGCTGGCACTTGTTTTCTACTCTCGTCGCTTAATCCGGCAAAAAGAAGCCCGCAAGTTTGACGCGACTGAAGCCGAAACCCTGACCGAAATTGCACCTGGGAAGCTTGGGCGTGTTCGCTATGAAGGCAATTCCTGGGCAGCGCGTTGCGAGGATCATGACGTGACGATCGCCCCTAATCAAAAGGTCTATGTCATCGCACGTAAAGGTACGACGCTCATCGTCATGCCAGAGCACCTGCTGCATTTGTGAGCGGTCACGGCTGCGTTGCAACACGCTTAAAGCAAGGGCTTGCAGGCAACGCTCACGCAACAACGTTCACACAACACATCGTTCACACAACACATACTCACAAAGGGAGACACCATCATGTTTGGTTGGTTTTTGGCTCTATTAATTGGCGGCGGCGGTGTGGCTCTTTCGTCTGCCAAGGTGATCCAGCAGGGTAATGAAGCGCTGGTAGAGCGGCTAGGTGTGTACGATCGCAAATTGGAACCGGGACTGAAATTTGTTGTACCTGTCTTAGAGCGCGTTGCTTACCAGGGCACCATCCGAGAGCGCGTGTTGGATATCCCACCCCAGCCCTCCATCACCCGTGACAACGTTTCGATTACGGTGGATGCAGTTGTGTACTGGCGCATCATCGACATGGCAAAGGCGTACTATAAAGTGCAAGATCTCCAGTCCGCAATGGTGAACCTGGTGCTCACTCAAATCCGCGCTGAAATGGGCAAACTGGAGCTGGATGAGACGTTTACCGCCCGTTCTCAAATCAACGATCTGCTGTTGCAAGAACTGGATGAAGCCACCGATCCCTGGGGTGTGAAGGTAACGCGGGTAGAACTGCGGGACATCATTCCCTCGCAGGCAGTGCAGGAATCAATGGAACTCCAAATGTCCGCAGAGCGACGCAAACGGGCAGCGATTCTGAATTCTGAAGGCGAACGTGAGGCGGCTGTAAACTCTGCGAAAGGTAAGGCTGAAGCGCAAGTCCTTGATGCCGAAGCTCGTCAAAAATCAGTCATTTTGCAGGCAGAAGCCGAGCAGAAAGCGATCGTCCTTCGTGCTCAGGCAGAACGGCAAAACCAAGTGTTGAAAGCCCAGGCAACCGCTGAAGCGATCCAGATTGTGAATCAATCGCTCAAAGCTGACCCCAAAGCTCCCGAAGCTGGAAAAATGCTCCTGGCATTGAACTATCTGGAGATGGGGAGCACGATCGGCAAGAGCGACAGCAGCAAGGTGATGTTTATGGATCCTCGTAGCATTCCCGCTACGTTGCAAGGCATGTTGTCGATCGTGGACAACGGCAAGGAAAGCTAGGGGCTGTCATCAATGACGACTACACATTGCTTGCAGCAAAGGTCCCAGCCCCTAGCCTGGTTTATTGAGACGGGCGCGACAGTGCTGATATCACAAGGTTTCGGAGCTGAATTGATGACGCGCCCTAAGGAATGCGAACTAAACAGAGTCGGTAATCTGTAGGGGTTTAGCATACCCTGCGGCAAGCAAGCTACGGGCAATGATCGTTGCGATGACCAAGGACGCACTTGCCGAATGCGAGGGGCTGTCATCAATGACGACTACACATGACTTGCAGCAGAGGTTCCAGCCCCTAACCTGTATGCTAGGACGGGCGCGACAAGGCTGATGCCGCAAGGTTCTAGAGCTGAATTGATGACGCGCCCTAAACCCTTACGCTTGAGTTTCCGGTGTTATTCAATCCACAATCCCAAGGATCGTGGATTGAATAACCGATATAGGGTGTAGTAAGCGTTAGCTGTCAGGCATTACAAGCCATAGCATCACGGGCATTCATCTTGATGGAGACATCCCAGATCGATAAGGATAGCGCTTAACTCTTGACCTCCAATACAGTATCTACAAAAGCCGATCTTATTCCTTAGAGCGAAATGCTCCTGGGTTACTGGGTCGTAGCCACTATACGCTCAAAATTTTTATCCGTTATTTTTTATCTTTTCTTCCTCAAAACTCCCGCACCGATGGCTTCTCGTCCTTCACTTCCCCCACCATGATGATGCTGGCTACGCCGATAAATAGCCCGTTTTCGAGCACGCCAGGAATGTTGTTGAGGGTTTTCTCCAGTTCGGCGGGGTTGTCAATGCCGTTGTCAAATTTTACGTCGATGACGAAGTTGCCCTGATCGGTAATAACAGGTCCCGCTTTTTTCACGCCCATGCGGAGCTGGGGTTTGCCGCCGAGTGCCTCGATCGCTTTCATGACAGGACTCATTGCCATCGGCACCACTTCCACAGGCAGCAGAAAGGTGGTGCCCAGCTTATCGACTAACTTGCCGCTATCCACGACGACGATGAATTGATTGGCAAAACCATCGACGATCTTTTCTTGCGTATGCGCCGCGCCACCACCTTTAATCAAATTCTTTTGCGGATCGACTTCATCCGCACCGTCGATCGCCACATCAATGCGATCAACTTCATCCAGCGTTGTCAGGGGAATGCCGTTTTCTTTCGCCAGCACGATCGCTTGAAATGAGGTTGTCACGCCTTTGATATCCTTTAGGTCGCCATTCTTGAGCCGATCGCCCAATGCCTGAATCGCAAAAGCTGTCGTTGACCCGGTTCCCAGTCCTACAATGGAACCTGACTGCACTCGCGCTGCGGCAGCCTCGCCAACTTGCTTTTTCATCAGTGTTGTGGGGTCTAGTTCGGTACTCATAACAATTTGGGGTGAGGAGTAAGGGATGAGGAGTGAGGAGTGAAAGCTTCAAAAAGTAGGAGTACTGTGAGGCTTAGAGTGTGACAGACTCAGTGTTCTAGAGTGTGTCAGATTAGTAATCTAGGGCTGAAATGATTTTACTGAAGTCGGTTTAGTCTACGCCTCTCCTCACCCCTCACCTCCAAGCAGTCTACTATCGATGGGCGATCTTCCTATGAGTTGGCACGAAGATTTTTCTGAAGCAGATTATCAGCACTACTGGAACCTGCCGCCTGAAGAGCGCCATCAGACGGTGATAGAGTCACAGACTCCTGACCCGTTAAAGGCGTTGTTGCTGTATCAGCAGGGACGACAGGCATTAGAGAACAATGATGTGAATACGGCGATCGCCTCCTTTGTAGAAGTGTTGGCACTCAAACCGGGCTGGCACGATGCCTGGGCAGGACACGCGGCGGCACTCTTGAAAGCGGGTGAATACGAGGGCGCGATCGCCAGTTGTGAGCGATCGCTAGAACTGGCACCAGAGAATGCAGAAGCCTGGAGCTTGCAAGGGGGCGCGCTCTTTCGTCTGGGACGGTATGAGGCGGCAGCAAACAGTTGCGATCGTGCCCTGGAGCTACAGCCCGACGACCAGCAAGCCTGGAGCACGCTAAGCGATGCCCTCGCCCATCAAAAGCGCTATACAGAAGCCGTCGTCAGCTACGACAAAGCGTTGGCGCTCAACCCTGACGAGCCTATCCTGTGGGGCAACCGGGGCGCGGCACTGCAAAAACTCGGTCGCTATGAGGAAGCGATTGCCAGCTACGACAAACTCTTGCAGGCAGAGCCAACCCACTACAAGCTCTGGCATCAGCGTGGCTTGGCACTGCGAAAGCTGCATCGCTTTGATGCGGCGATCGCCAGCTTTAACGAAGCGCTGACCCGGCAACCTGACTTTTACCCGGCAACCCGCAGCAAACTGTTTACCTTGATCCAAACAGGGACGCTATGGCGCTACGTCATGGGCGACAAACTGCTGGTGGAACGGGGCAATTTGACGAACGACCTGCGGAATGTGCTGGATTCTCTCGTCAAAACGAAGCTACCAACGCTGGTGGTGATTGCGCTGGTGGTGCTGTCCGGTACTCACAGCCGCGTCACGGCACTGGCGATCGCGGGCGTGTTTCTCCTCATTGCGGCGATCGGTGATTTTATTGCGGAGTCGCAGAGGTAACGTTGGTGCGATTGAGGTAGAAGGCAAAGGGGGTTGTTGGTTTTTAGTTGTTAGAAGAAGGCAGGAGGCAGGAGGCAAAGGGAGTTGTTGGTTGTTGGTTTTTAGTTGTTAGAAGAAGGCAGAAGGCAGGAGGCAGAAGGTAACGTTGTTGACTCCACAGGGGAAGCAGGAGTTGATGACTTTAGTTAAGAGTCAGGAGTCAGGAGTTTGGTTCTGTGCTTTATCCGGGGCAATTGGTTGCACGCTGGCTCCTTTCTCCACCAGCACTTTGGGATATTTGCTGAGACCGATGCGTTGAGCGCGATAAATGCCTGCGTGACCCGAAACGAGATAGCTTACGACACAGGCAATGCCTGCAAACGCTCCGGCGGGAAGTCCAAACAGTTCCATTGCCATGATGGTCGAAGCCAGGGGAGTATTGGCAGCGGCACCAAAGACGGCGACAAACCCCATCCCTGCTAGTAAGGGGGTGGGCAGTGGCAGAAAGAGCGATAGTGCATTGCCTGATGTGGCACCGATGAAAAACAACGGGGTGACTTCACCGCCTTTAAAGCCAGCGCCTAACGTGAGTGCGGTAAAGGCTAGTTTGGCGACAAAATCCCAGGGCGGGAGTAGCATCTGAAACGCGTCCACAATGGTGGGAATGCCGAGTCCAATGTATTTAGTGGTGCCGACTGCCCAAACCGCGATCGCCACCATCGCTCCACCAATAAACGGACGCAGCGGTGGATAGGCAATTTTAGCTTTGAAGATCTGCCCCATTTTATGGGTCGCTTCGGCAAACAGGCGTGCGACTAAGCCAAACACTGTGCCTGCAAAAACCGCTGACAAAAGAGCGGCAGAGCCACTGGAGAAGTCTTCCAGGCTGAGCAATGGAATGTTTGCCAGTCGATAGTCGGTATGGTGCAGCCCCCACTTCAGCGTGACATAATCGCCCACGATCGCCGCTACCATGCAGGGAAACAATCCGTCGTACCGAAGCTTGCCGATCGTTAGCACCTCCAGCCCAAAGACAGCCCCCGCGATCGGCGTACCAAAGACGGATGCGAAGCCTCCACTAATCCCGGTCATCAACAGAATGCGGCGATCGCTCCCCTTCAGTTGCAACAGTTTGGTGAGTTGATCTGCTAGGGATGCTCCCATCTGGAGCGCGGTGCCTTCTCGTCCTGCGGAGCCGCCAAAAAAATGGGTGATTACCGTTCCCAGCAGCACCAGGGGAGCCATGCGGAGCGGAATGATCTGCCTGGGATTGTGGATCTCCTCCAGCAAGAGATTGTTGCCAGCCTCGACCGATCGACCGACGTAGTGATAAATCAAGCCACTCAGCAGTCCACCCAGCGGCAGCAAGGCAATGATCCAGCGATGTGCCTCTCGCCAGTCAGTTGCCCAGTCTAACGAGGCTAAAAGCACCGCAGATGCCGTCCCACAAAGCACACCTGACACTGTGGCAATGGCTAACCATCTCGCAATTTGAGGCAGGGCAAACACTTGTTGGATATCCTGTAGCCCTTTCATAGGTGCAGCGATCGGGGTAGAGACGATAAATCAAACGCGCTTGTTACGCAGGGTGAATGCTTTACGGTAGCGTGCCCTTCAGCCTTATTGGAACGATTTCAGCCTCTGTGCGTCAGAAAACCCGGTTTGGCGTGTAAACGCTTTAGAATATAAACTGAGCCAGAATGTAAAGTGAAGCTTCAGGTTCTCGACGTTGCGCGCGGCTGGTTGCAGCCATACCCACGATGACCCAAGTCCTACCTCAGACCACTCAAATTGTGATCCGATCGATCCAGTATCGTGATCTGGAAACGGTTGAACGTCTCTGTGAGGCAGAAGTCGATCGCGATCGTGAGAGCAGCACTGTCGTCGAAAATCCTGCTAAATTGCTACTGCGCCCCTTACATGGGTTAAAGAAAGCGTTAAGCCTCGTCTGGGCACCGTCACAGCAAACCTTTGGTGCGTATCTGGCAGACCAGGATAACCAACTGCGCGGCATGATTCGGATTTCGCCCTTCAACCGCACCCGTAGCACCTGGCGGGTCGATCGGGTTGCCGTTGTACACAGCGCCGAGCCAACCAGCGAACCCTCTACAGAAGAAGCCTCCGAAGCACCAAAAGCACCCCCAAAGCTGAGCCTTGCCACTGTTGGTTCACAGCTACTACGGCACTGCTTTGAAAAGATTTGGGAAGCGCGCACCTGGCTCCTAGAAGTCGATGTCAACGACACAGCACTCCTGGCGCTGTATCGGCAAAACGGCTTTCAGCCACTGGCGCAGATGACCTATTGGGTGCTGGCATCAGAACAACTCCAGGACATTGCGGAACGCGAGCCTGACTTACCAAATCTTCTGCCCATCAGCAATGCAGATGCTCAACTGTTATATCAGTTGGATACCGCTGCCATGCCCCCTTTGGTGCGGCAAGTGTTCGATCGCCACGTTTTAGACTTCAAAACGAGCTTGCTTGGCTCACTCATGGGTGGGGTCAAAAACTGGTTTAGCCATGCGGAAGTGGTCAGTGGGTATGTGTTTGAACCCCAGCGGAAAGCGGCGATCGGCTACTTCCAGATTCGCCTTTGCCGCGATGGTTCCCAACCCCACCAGGCACAACTCACCGTGCATCCTGCCTACACCTGGCTGTATCCTGAGCTGATGTCGCAAATGGCGCGCATTACGCAAGCACTGCCGCCTCAAAGCCTGGAATTAGCCTCGTCTGACTATCAGCCAGAACGTGAGGAGTACCTGGAGCGCATCGGTGCCAGCCGCCTTGCCCATACGCTAATGATGTCTCGTTCCGTTTGGCACAAGCTGCGAGAATCTAAGCTGCCGATGGCGCTCGACTCACTCCAGCTTTCTGAAGTGCTGCAAGGGTTTAAACCTGCCCGTAAACCTGTGCCTGGGCGGATTTCGCTCCTGCGTACCTGGAATCAATCCACCACCGATCCCAAAGCGGATGTGAGTACGTCTCCTCGTCAGACTGGCAACACGGACGATCCGTCGCGAAGCACCAATCCGCTGCTAAATCTCCCAACACCAACCGATTTTTCTGATCCACCTCAGGAAGGTCCCTGCTGCTAGGTGCCATAGGAGGCACAGAGGATGCAAATTTCGGCGCTGGGGTTAGACGTTGGCAAGAAGCGGATTGGGGTAGCAGGGTGCGATCGCACCGGACTGATTGCCACTGGCTTAATGACGATCGACCGTGTATCCTTTCAGCACGTCTTGAGCGAACTTCAGCAACTCGTCGCTGAGCGCGATGTCACTGTGCTGGTGGTAGGTTTGCCGTATACCATGAGTGGCACGATCGGCACCCAGGCGCGGCATGTGCAGAAATTTGCTCAAACCATGTCAACCGCACTTCAGTTGCCGCTGGAATACGTAGACGAACGCCTCACCTCCTTTCAAGCCGAACAATTGCTGCACGCCCAAAAAATCTCGCCTTCTCGCCATAAAGGACTGATTGATCGCAAAGCTGCGTCCCTCATTCTGCAACAATGGTTGGATGAGCGCCGCCTCAAAGCACCTTACACTCAACCATCTCTCAAGCCCGATGCGGCTGATTCCGAAGCTCTGGATTCTACCGTCTTCTGAGTCACGGGCAAGATGGGTAAGTGCCTGCAAAATGATCGATTTTAGTGGAGAGTCCGGAATGGATGAAGACGATCTTGAGATGGATGTAGAAACCGTCACCCTGACGGACACTGTCGGACGGACGATTGACTGCACCATTGAGCACGCTCTCGAAGTAGAAGGGCAAGACTATGTGCTGTTGCTGCCAGTGAACTCGCCCGTCGAAATCATTGCCTGGCAGGAAGATGGGGATGAGGAAGAAGCTGTCCCAGTCGAAGACGATGAAGACATTGATGTCCTCTTTCCCGTAGCCAAAGTGGTTCTGGAGGAGCAAAACCTTGTGCTGAAGCGCACCGCTGTCACCCTAACCGTTGAAGGCGAACTCCCTGACCTCACCGAGGAGGACGACCTGGCTGGACTGGAATCTGACACAGAGGGTGAAGAAGAAGAACTACAATTCCTCGCAAGCTTCTACTATGAAGAGCAGGAATTTGGCATTTACGCGCCACTCGATCCGTTTTTCATTCTGGCGCGGGTCGATGCGAATAATCAACCGCAGTTACTTTCACCCGAAGAGTTAGAAAAAATTGAGCCACTGCTGCCGATGATTGAAGACCAGTTGCTTGACCAGTTTGAATAAAAACACGTCAGGTAAAGCTAGTTTTTAAAGTTTGGTTGTTAGTTGTTAGAATGTCTTGCTGCTACAAGCCGACAGTAACAGCTAACAACTACTTTTTTTGATCATTCGATCAATTCAGCCTGCAACAGAGCATGAAAGCAAAACACAGCATAGTAAGGGGTGCCATCGTGCTGCTGCTATTTGCAGCGATCGGTGTTGTGGGTTGGCGTGGTTGGGCGTGGTGGACAGCCGCCAATGCGCCGCCGATCGCAGCAGGCACTCCCACCAAAACGGTCAAGCTACGGGTGCCGCAAGGGACTTCTGCTCAAGAAATTGGCAGAGACTTGCAGGCGCTCGGTGTCATCCGCTCAGCCGCCGCGTGGGATCTCTGGGCACGCTGGCTGATGGCGCACGAACCGCAAGGTGGCTTTAAGGCTGGTGTCTATCAACTTTCGCAGACAGAGCCGCTCACTACCGTTGCTGCCAAAATCTGGTCAGGCGATGTCGTGCGGTTGAGCTACACCATTCCAGAAGGATGGTCTCTACGGCAAATGGCAGCCTACTTTGAGGAACAGGGCTTTTTCTCAGCGCAAGACTTTTTGGCAGCGGTAAACACCTTTCCCACCGCTCAATATGCCTGGTTGCCTACCAACCCTTCACCCGGAGAGCCAGCGCTAGAAGGCTATCTTTATCCCGATACCTACGATCTGTCAGGGGCACCGATCCAACCAGAAGTCGTGCTCAAGCAAATGCTCGATCGCTTTGAGCAAGTGGCACTCCCCCTCTATGAACAAGGACGAGGACAAACCGCTCTAAGCTTTACCCAATGGGTAACCCTTGCAAGCATTGTGGAGAAAGAAGCCGTCATTGCCAGCGAACGACCTCGTATTGCGGGTGTTTTTACAAACCGACTGCGAAAGAACATTCCCCTTGGTGCAGATCCCACCGTTGAATACGGGCTGGGCATTCAGCAAACGCCTGATCAACCGTTGACCCTCGCCCAAGTCCGAACGCCATCCGCTTACAATACCTATCTCAACACAGGCTTACCGCCCACACCGATCGCCAGTCCAGGGCTAGCCAGTCTCAAAGCCACGCTGAATCCAGAAAACACTGCGTTTCTCTACTTCGTTGCGCGGTACGATGGTACTCACGTTTTTAGCCGCACCCTGGCAGAACACCAGGCGGCACAGGTGGAAATTCAGGATAAACGCAAGACTACTAAGCCCAGCAAAACTTAGAAATGGAAATTCAATAACTCCGCCAACCTTAGCCTTTTAGTGTACGGGCGCGGCATGCGGCAAATCGCTCTGAGTGAAGGCAAGGACTTTTTACCACATGCCACGCCCCTACGCACAGAATGACACCTTCATAAATCCACGATCTATAGCGCAAAGACCAATGGTACTAAACTATGTAGAGTGATCGCTCCAGGGGCGATCGCACGTTGCTTGAAAACGGGTGCTAGGGCGCGTTATCAATTCAGCTCGAAACCTTGCGGTATCAGCATTATCGCGCCCGTCCAAACGAACAAAGCTAGGGACTGAAAACCCTTGCTGCAATTAATGTGTAGTATTAATTGATGACAGCCCCTAGCTTATAAGTCCATTTTTTCCTGTAGCAAGCGGATTCATGAGTGCTTCTACATTCTGTGATCTTTATTACGGTTGCTTATGTCTTGGGGCGAACTTCTCCAACCTGACCTGATCTTGTACGGTTCCATTTTGAAACTAACCCCTGCCCTGGTGCAACAGCATCAGCTCAAAGGGTTAGTGCTGGATGTTGACGAAACGCTTGTGCCAATCCGTATGGCTGAAGTATCGGCAGAGTTGCTGCCCTGGGTAAACGACATTCGCCAGGTCGCGACACTATGGCTCGTCAGCAACAACATCAGTGAAGGACGCATTCAGCGGATTGCCAAGACGTTAGACCTTCCATACATGGCGGGGGCTGGTAAGCCGTCACGTCGAAAGCTGAGACGTGCGGTTGAGTCGATGGGGCTACCGACAGAACAGGTGGCAATGGTAGGCGATCGCCTGTTTACAGATGTTTTAGCTGGGAACCGTCTAGGCATGTTTACCATTCTGGTTGAGGCGATGGTGAACCCGAATGAAGCCATCAAGCGTTCTCCCCTGCACTCGTTCGAGGTTTGGCTCTCCCAAGCACTGGGCGCATCCCTCCTACCTGACAAGTGATCTCACAAGCGCTTTTAGAATGGGGATCACGCCACCTCTTCAAGGCACATCTACTGATCGAAAGAATCTTAAGAAAAGCTTAAGTGTGCGGGGATCAACGAAAACACACGTTAAATTGATGAGTATAGTACTGGAGTCAGCTTACATAAAGACTCTAACGATGAATGCCTGTGAATACGTGCGTGAAGCGTCAAGCCTCGTTTATAGAGGTTTTGGCGCTTCGCCATTTTAAAGCGATGATCAAAGCGATGGATGAAAACGATCGCGGTCATGCCTGCATCTGAGCAAGCCTTATCCTGAAACAATGGCTCAAACACTGGTAGTCAAAATCGGTACCTCTAGCTTGACGCAGCCAGAAACCGGGCTTTTGGCTTTAGCGACGATCGCCAGTCTGGTGGAAGTGTTAAGTAGCCTGAGACGACAAGGACATCACGTTGTCCTGGTCTCTTCTGGTGCAGTTGGGGTTGGCTGTGCTCGCCTTGGGTTGACAGAGCGTCCCCGTGAGATTGCGCTCAAGCAAGCCATTGCAGCGGTAGGGCAGGGACGTTTAATTCGCACCTACGACGATTTTTTTACATCGTTGCAGCAGCCGATCGCCCAGGTATTACTCACTCGCAGCGATCTCGTGCAGCGCAGCAGCTACCTCAACGTCGAGCGCACCTTTCAGCAATTGCTCCAGCTTGGCGTGATCCCGATCGTCAACGAAAACGATACCGTCGCCGTCGATGAACTCAAGTTTGGCGACAACGATACTCTCTCAGCGCTCGTTGCCAATCTTGTGCGCGCTGACTGGCTCTTTCTACTCACCGATGTCGATCGCCTCTACTCCACCGATCCCCGCAGCGATCCCAATGCTCGGCCGATCGTCCGCATCAGTCGGATGGATCAGTTGAAAGAACTGCACGTAAACCTGGAGCATCACGGCTCTCGCTGGGGCACAGGCGGCATGGTGACAAAGATCGCGGCAGCCCAAATTGCAACGGGTGCTGGCGTGCGAACCGTCATCACGGATGGCAGATTTCCCAAAAACCTGGAAAAGATTCTACAGGGCGACGCGATCGGCACTCAGTTTGAACCCCAGCCACGCCCCGCCAATGCCCGCAAACGCTGGATCGCTCATGGTCTCGTGCCTGCTGGCAAGCTTTATTTGGATGATGGCGCGGTCAGGGCAATCCTTAACGCGGGACGATCGCTCCTGGCGGCTGGCATTGTGCAGGTAGACGGCGAATTTCAAAGCCAGGAAGCCGTACTGCTCTGCGATCGTGCTGGGCAAGAAATTGCCAGAGGTATCGTCAACTACCGCAGCAGCGAACTCCAGCAAATCAAAGGACACCAATCCGACGCGATCGCCGCTATTCTCGGTTATCCAGGTGCAGAAACGGTGGTGCATCGGGATAATTTGGTTTTGAGCTAGAGAGGGAAAGACAGAAGGCAGGAAGCAGAGGGCAGAAGGATGAGAATGAAGGCAGAGGGCATGAGGCAGAGGGCAGAAGGCTAAAAAGTTTTAACAGTTGTCGTGATCAGTGAAACAGCCACCAGTGAACGAGCGGGGCATGACTGAAGGCTAGAAACTGAAAACTGCTTACTGATCACTGGAGACTGACCGCTGACCACTGACCGCTCCATCAACTCAAAACTCGAAACTGAAAACTCGCCTTCTGCCCTCTGCCCTCTGCCTTTTCCCCCTAACTCCTCCCCCTCTCGCCAACCATCATCCGTGCCGATGGACGCGCTAGCGATTTACGGTGTTGCGGATAGTCTGCGGGCGGCGCTACAACAGCTGTGAGAAACTCCAGGTTAAACCGATAGCCCACGTTGCGAACGGTTTGAATCAGGCTGGGCTGTCGAGGATCGGTTTCAACCTTTTTGCGGAGAGACAAAACGTGGGTGTCTACGGTACGCGGATTGTCGATCGCATCTGGCCATGCTCGTCGCAACAGTTCCAGACGGCTCAACGGCATACCACCTGCCTGAGCCAGGACATACAGCAAGCTAAATTCTTGAGGCGTTAGATCGACCAGATCGCCCTTAAACCGCACCCGCCGATGAACGAGATCAATCTTGAGGTCGCCATAGTCTAGCGATGCCGGAGGAGCAGGTGATTTGCTGCGTCGGGTTAGCGCTTCGACACGGGCGAGAAATTCCTGCATCCCAAAAGGTTTGGTGAGGTAATCATCGGCTCCTGCCCGTAAGCCTTCCACAATGTCTGTTTCAGAGCTTCGAGCCGATAGCATGAGGATGAGTGACTGCTGCTGTTGCTGGAGCCAGCGGCAAAACTCAATGCCATTGCCATCGGGGAGTTCAGAATCCAAAATAACCAGCGTGGGCTGACGATGCTGAAACACATCCCTTGCCTGATGCAGGTCAGCCGTTTGATGCACCCAATACCCTGCTTGCTGCAAATGCCACCCCAGTAGCGATCGCAGATGCGGATTTGCCTCGACAATTTGAATACAAAAAGCTCCCACGGAGGCTGCATTCCTTAAAGATTGTGACTATAAACCTATCAGAGCCTTGACCTTGGGTTTGTAATCGGCGCTACCCCTGCCAATTCAGCCTTTTGAGGAAGCGATTCCTCTTGATCTAACGCCTACTCGATCCGTTCAAAACACAAAGGATCATCAAAGATTTACGCGTTTTTACGTATTACTCTCTTGAGAAGGAGCGAGAACTGAAGCGATTAAAGTTAAGATGATGGCAGATAGCAGTTTCGTTTAGGACTCATCGTTGAAACGACTGAGCTAGTGATAGCAGTCGTTTGCAGCCGACTCAGATCATTGACATTTCTAGTCTTAACTGTTAACTTTATCACCCTAGCATCAACTATGTTGCAAGATACCACCACCATCCGCTATTACCAGAGGCTTAGCGACGCTGTTGTTGAGCTTTGGAATCGAGGTTATCGCTTTGACGATTTACGCCTCTATGTGGATGGTTACCTGGCTTCCCTTAGACACTCCAATAGCCTTGAACCGTATCTCATTCATCGCCTTGAAGAAGAAATTGTCCGGTATCTCTACGACCCCTCTAATTTTGAAAAAACTCAGACAGAACTGGATTATCGGTAGCGCGATCGCACCAACCTCACGCATCTGTACAACTCAAGACTGTCCTGAGTCAAAGTTGGAGCCTGGGTTCTTTTAGATATTCTCTGCGCCAACGTGATAGGTCAGTTGCACCAGCCCAGAATCATAGGATTGGCTCCTGGTGAGCGTGAGAAACGTTGTAAGCGTTGCTTGATGAAACAAGGCTACCCCGTCCCCCAGCAAGATGGGGTGAATCGAAAGCACCAGTTCATCCAGCAACGAGAGCGCGATGAAGGGTTGGATGAGGGCGGCTCCACCCACCAACCAGATGTTTTTGCCATCCGTTTGACGCAACTCCTCCACAAACGCTTTGATATCAGAACGAACCGTCTGTGCGTGTGGCGCAGTATCAAAGTGAGGATCGTTTGAGAAGACGTAGCATGTTTTCTCCAGATAAGGAAATTCGCCGAATGTGAGCACTTGCTCGTAGGTTTTTCGCCCCATTAAAACCGTATCAACGCTGGCAAGAAACTCCGTATAACCATAGTCCTGGTCTGTAAACAGCCAATCGACTTCCCCCGAAGCCCGCGCAATATAGCCGTCTAGACTGGCAGCGATAAAAAGAATAATTCGACGCATCGTGTAGTTGCTGAATTCCCACGCTGTCATCTTCCCACGAAAAATTAGCACACACTGGTTCGTGCATGATAGCTGCTGCTAGTTCACCAACAACATGCACTCCATTGCTCATGCCTTGATGAGCCATCGATCGCCTCTGCCCTGCAAAGAGGGTCTGACTGTTGTGAAGCACTTTGCTACACTCAAGTTCAGCGCTATTGATTCCTTTTCCCTCCTCCCCACTCCCCACTCCCCACCACCTCCCCATGACTCGACGCATTGTAGAACTTCTCCGCCACGGACAGCCCGGTGAAACCGTGACCATTAAAGGTTGGGTGCGTACCAAGCGAGAGCAAAAAGAATTTAGCTTTGTGGAAGTCAACGATGGCTCTTCGCTGGCAGGGCTTCAGGTTGTGGTGAATCAAACTGTGTCAGGCTATGCGGAGACAATCAAGCGAATCAACACAGGCGCATCGGTAGAGATTGCGGGCACGTTAGTCGAATCGCCTGCGAAGGGGCAGCGGGTAGAACTGAAAGCAGACTCGATCGCCGTGTATGGAGAAGCCGATCCAGAAACCTATCCTTTGCAGAAGAAGCGGCATTCCTTTGAGTTTTTGCGCGATATTGGGCATCTGCGATCGCGCACCAACACCCTCAGCGCCGTGTTTCGCGTCCGTAATGCTGCTTCAACTGCCATTCATCAGTTCTTTCAGGAACGAGGCTTTCTGTGGGTACACACGCCCATCATCAGCGCCAGCGATTGTGAAGGGGCAGGCGAAATGTTCACCGTGACGGGCTTTGACCTGAAGCAAGTGCCTCTGACGGATGATAAAAAAGCCGTTGATTACAGCAAAGATTTTTTCGGTAAACACGCCTACCTGACTGTAAGTGGGCAATTGGAAGCCGAAATCATGGCGATGGCGTTTAGCAACGTCTACACCTTTGGTCCCACCTTTCGCGCTGAAAACTCCAACACCTCGCGGCACCTGGCAGAGTTCTGGATGGTCGAGCCAGAGATGGCGTTTTGCGATTTAGACGGCGACATGGATTTGGCAGAAGCTTTCCTCAAGCACATTTTCAAGTACGTGCTGGAAACCTGCCCCGAAGATATGGAGTTCTTCAACCAGCGGATCGACAACTCCGTGCTGGCAACCGCCGACAACATCATCAACAACGAGTTTGCCCGCGTGACGTATACGGAGGCGATCGCCCTTCTCGAAAAAGCCAGCAAAACATTTGAATACCCCGTTGAGTGGGGCTTAGATCTCCAGTCGGAACACGAGCGCTATTTGGCTGAGGAGCATTTCAAGAAGCCGACGATCGTCACCGACTATCCCGCCAAAATCAAAGCCTTTTACATGCGGCTGAACGACGACAAAAACACTGTGCGGGCAATGGATATCCTCGCGCCCAAAATCGGCGAAATTATTGGCGGTTCCCAGCGGGAAGAGCGATTAGACGTGCTGGAACGCCGCATTCAAGCACAGGGACTCGATCTTGCAGAATACTGGTGGTACCTGGATCTCCGTCGCTACGGTACGGTTCCCCACGCAGGCTTTGGTCTGGGCTTCGAGCGTCTCGTGCAGTTTCTCACCGGCATGGGCAACATTCGTGACGTGATTCCCTTCCCCCGCGCTCCGCTGGATGTGGAGTTTTAAGAGCGAAAGCCATCTTCTGTTCGCTAAGCTTCAACGCTGAGAGGGAATCATCATGACAACCGAACTAGAGGCAAGCTACAAGCATCTCTACGAGACAGACTTTGTGCAGTGGATTGAAACCACTGTCGCTCAGTTGAAGGCGCAAGACTACACCAACGTTGATTGGGAAAATCTGATTGATGAAATTGAGACAATGGGACGCAGTGAACGTAGCAGTCTGAAGAGCAATCTCGTGATTGTTCTAATGCACTTACTCAAGTGGCAGTATCAACCAGAACGCCGAAGTAGTAGCTGGAAAGGCAGCATCGTTGAGCATCGTCAGCGCATTCGGGATGAACTGAAAGATTCTCCCAGCTTAAAGCCGTATCTAGAGCAAATTTTTGCTGAGTGTTACATCAATGCAGTTGAACGAGCGATCGCCGAAACCGATCTCCCTGCCGAAACTTTCCCGCGATCGTGCCCCTACACCCTTTCAGCAACGCTAGATTCTAGCTACATGCCGAATTAAATTACCTTGTCCCTTGTCTGTTTTAGGAACAGTAATACTTACCCAAAAAGGCTCCTTTGAAATGCTTGAACTCCATAAAAGCTATGTATTCAATGAACAGCAGCAACCCATTGCCGTTCAGATTCCCCTTGAAGAATTTGAACGAATCGAAGAAATTCTAGAGAACTATGGGCTAGCAAAGCTTATGGAAGAGTCAGAAGGCGGTGAGCGGCTTTCCAAAGCTGAAGCGCTAAAGTACTATCAGTCCCTCAAGAGCAAACATGTGGACGGTTGAATATACAAAACGCTTTCTAAAGGAACTTGCGGCTCTCCCAACTCCGATTCAAGCTCGTGTCGAGCCAATTGTTTTTTAAGCACTGGAATCAGAAAACCCCTTTGGACTAGGCTATCTTGAAAAAATGAAAGATACGACGACAAATACAAAATTTGCGTTGGTGATTATCGGATTGGCGTTACGGTCAATCGAGCAACGAACACGCTAATTTGTGAACGGGTCGCTCATCGTAGAGATATTTACAGAGTTTTTCCCTGAAATAAGTACATATCAGTTGATGATCACCGAAACCGATCTTCCCACCGAAACCTTCCTGCGATCGTGTCCTTACACCACTGCGGAAACGCTAGACTCTAGCTACCTACCAGATTGATACGGTTGCTAGCCTACGTCTAAGAACCTTCTTCTCACTTAATCTGATTCTGACGCTTCAAGGATTCTTGTACTGATGCTTGAAGGGCTGTATTACGATTTGGATACATTCCTTGTTCGACTAGAAGATCAATTTGAGACAGCAGTACTGGATCAACAGACAAAGATGTTCTTACCTCACGCGGTTCGTAATCCAGGTACAAAATATCTAGATACTTTGCTAAATCGATGTCGTAGATTGAAGGCTTGAAACCGTTATCCCAAGTTGTTAACCAGACAATTACGATGTGATATCGGTTCTGCCACGTTGGATGATGGTTGACTCTCGAAAATCTTCGGGATGCCACTAACATGAAGTGCATCGCAGATTCAAAGGTCTCAAACTCGTAATTTCGCCTCAACTCAATCGAAACTCCTGCTTCCAATCTCCCATTTTCTTTTGTCCACTGTGGCAATATGGCTGGTATCTGGTCAAGCTCTTGCTCTGAAAGAGGAATAGCAGGTTGACGACCAGGTGCTGGAAATCCAATACTGCTATTTTCTGTAGAAACTGCTCGCTCAAAGCCTTTCTGTTCCAAAGTTTTGAGTAGAAGATTGACATCATCAGGCAGGTACTGTGTTCTTAATTTGAACGATTGATGGTTTATGAGCGGTACAAGGGATGTCGGCAATGCTTTCTTCCGGGGAAGCTCGGCATCGGAAACTAGTAACGGAATGATGAGTAGATTATTTGCAATCGCACACTCGATCTCTTTACGAACCCAGTCGTGCGAATCGTCCAAACGGCGGCGATAGTCTTCATCCTGTGCTCCTAGCCAGTTCGGTCCAATAACAGCAATTAATACTGAAGCCAACTTTACATTACTTTCAAGATAGTCTACCCACTTATCTCCAGCTTCAAGACCTTTTTCGTCAATAAACACTTTGGTGTCAACAAGTGCTCTGCTAAGTTCAGCATGTAGCCAGAACGCTAAAGTTAGACTATCCGATTTGCGGTAACTGATGAATATGGATTTAGTCATATAAGTGATATCGTTTGAGCTTTGCGGTCAGGATGAGCTTCTTCATTCCTCATCAGCTTCTTCAAGAGACAAATGCAATTCTGCAATAATCTCTTCTACAGACTGTGGCTTCAGTTTGCCTGTATGAAATGCTGCGCGCGCTTCTCTCGCATCGTCTGCGATCGCTTCACGGCGACGCTCAATATGGCGCTTATGCACAATTTCTACCAGCATTTCTTACTGCTCTACTGGAAGCTGCATAACGGTATCGAGTGCAGAGTCAAGCGTTGTCATATCAACCTGCCTGTCAATAGTTCTTTGCTTTTTGATCGACAAAACACCACAGCCATTGCTCACCCAACTCTGCGGAACTAATCACAGGATGTCCCGTTTCCTTATGGTGATGGCTAGCATGTTGATTGGGAGAAGAATCGCAGCACAGCATCTTGCCGCACTCCTGACAAATGCGAAGATGCACCCAGCGGCTATTGGTTTTAACGCACTCTTCGCAGCGAAAAACGGGATAGTTCGCTTTCGGGATAATCGTTTCTGCCGTTAGTGTGTCTAAGTGTTCGCAAGTCATAGGTTGTCAGGGGGTAAGGGGGCAGGGTCGAAACGGGCAATTTAAGCGCTGAGAATCTCCAGGGCGATCGCCTGTGCTTGGGGCATTTGTCCATAGGTAAACACATAGGGCACGTCTGTTGGCAGGGTCGGCAAAAACTGATCCAGCACATACGGACTGCCATAGAGGACAAGTGCCAGCAGTTGGTCTGTCTCAACTAAGTAGTGAAACCAGTCGATCGCGGTTTGGGTCAGTCCCGCACTGCCACGAAAGGGGTTTCCACGAATGAACAACTGTAACAAGGTTGGTTGCCAGTGCTGCTGAGACTCTAGCGTGTTCAGCTCCAGCGCGTTAGACCCGAAAGCATGAAACCCGGCTGCGATCGTCGGCGTATAGCGATCGACCAGTTGCACTTGATAACCCAGGCTTTGAGGTAGAGCGATCGCGGGAGACTGCCTTCCCAAGCCTTCACACGCCAGCACATCATCCAAAATCACCAGACTTCGGCGGTGTTGCGACCAGCGTGCTTGCGTGAGGCGAGAGTGTTCAGGATAGTGGATCTGCATCGAATCGCGCAGCAGACTGTCAACGAGGGCTTGTGCCTGGGGTTGCGCTAATTGAGTTGTCATTTGCGCTTCAACTTCGATCGAGGCTCGTGTCTCCCAAGCATGAGAGGTACCGCCATCCTCGACAACGGCGCAGACTTTGTACTTGGTTCTCCAAATGCGTTCTACCGAAGCCTGAATGCGATCGGCAGCCAACCGCCCACGTTCAACCGCCTCGCAGACTGCCTGAATCGCGCCCTCTGGGTCAAGCGGCATCAGCAGAATGTCTGCCCCTGCTTCAACGGCTAACACGACTGCTTCGTTAGCACCGTAACGGTTGGCGATCGCTCCCATCACCAAGGCATCGGTGACGATTAACCCGTCGAAGTCCAACCCCTGCCGCAACTCCTGGGTCAGAATGCGCGGCGATAGGGTTGCCGGAAGCTCTGGGTCGAGGGCTGGAATTTGCAGATGGGCACTCATCACGGCATCCACACCCGCTGCGATCGCCGCCTTAAACGGAGGAATTTCGACCTGAGCCAACCGTTCTAGCGAGTGGGGTAAGATGGGCAACTCCAGATGAGAATCGACGGCAGTATCGCCGTGTCCCGGAAAATGCTTGGCAGCGGTTAGAACAGAATGTTGTTGTGCGCCATGCAGAAAGGCAGTAATGAGTTGGCTGACCCGTGCCGAGGTTTCGCCAAACGCCCGCACGTTGATGACGGGATTGGCAGAATTGTTATTCACGTCCACGATCGGAGCCAGTACCCAGTTCAAGCCGATCGCGCGGGCTTCTTGTGCAGTTATCGCTCCTAATTGCTCGGCGTAGTATTCGGCGCGATCGGGCGAGTTTTGCGCGACAGCAGCCAGTGCCATTGGTGGCGGAAACCACGTTGCGCCTGCAAAGCGCTGTCCCACCCCTTCTTCCACATCAGCCGCAATCAGTAAGGGAATGGTCGCCCAATCCTGTAGCTGTTGCGTGCGAAGCGCCAACTCTCCCGCACTGCCGCCCAGCAAAATGACTCCGCCCACACCTAGATCTTGAATCAAATGCTGAAGCTTGGCGGCGGTCGGCTCCCACACAGGATATTGAATCTGATGATCAAACAGATAGCCTGAAGCTCGCACCACCACCATCTGAGCGACCTGTTCCGCCAGCGAAAGGGCTTCAATGTCGGGAAGAAGAGAAGTCATGGGGGGAGAAAGTTTTGAGTTAGAAAAAGTTGTTAGTTGTTAGTTGTTGGTTGTTGGAGAAAAGGGGGAGTGGGGAGTAGGAGTAGGGCTAAAGGATGAAACTTTGAGTGTTTGCTGTCCGCTACATCCTGACTTCTGACTTCTAACTCCTTCTAAAAACTAGAAACTAAAAACCAACAACGCTTTCGCCTTCTGCCTATTCTTCAACAGTTTCCCCCCGATCGCCCTCTTCCCCTTCTGCCTGCTCCCGCTCCTGGCTGAGGCGATTGAGTAGCGAAAGCACCTTATCGCCACGCTCTAGCGAACTATCTTCTAGAAAAACAACTTCGGGGGTACGGCGCAGGCGAATGCGTTGACCAAGTTCGCTACGTACAAAGCCTGTTGCAGACTTCAAGCCTGCCATCGTTTCGGCTTTGGCTTCGCTGGTGCCATAAATGCTGACGAAAATTTTGGCGTGTTGTAAGTCACCCGCCAACTGCACATCTGTAACGCTGACCAAGCCTGAACCCACGCGATCGTCCTTGATGCCAGACAGCAACATCTGACTAACCTCACGCTTGATCAATTCGGCAACGCGCTCCACTCGACGACTCGTAGCCATAACAAACCTACCTTTTATATAGACGCTGCTTGCTGCTTGCCATTCTCCAGAGCGGATTAAGCGATCTCAAGTCCTAACATGGCGCGTAGGGTCAAGCCGATGAAAACCAGGCTAGCAACGAAAAAACTAATCAGCGCGATCGCTGTCACCGGGTTCTTTAAGAGGGGTGCCAGCGGTTTGAGCGCATTCAGCAAGACACCCAACACCACACCCGTGATGAAGATCGGGTACTTAGAAACGGTATTCCAAAAATTCTGCATGAGCTTGAAGGAGAACGGTGTACCGTCCGTGGATTTACAGTAAATGTGCTGCTTCCCTATTTTACTACTTACGCTACGCAAACCTCGGAGGTTTCACCAAGCACCAAGCATTGTGACCAACGTTGTGGCTCAAAGCTCGGAGATTTTGGGCTTATCAACTCCCCAACCGGAAAATTGCGTCCACTTTAAAGATCACCTCTATGATAGGTGCATGCAAACAAGACTCCCGCCACGACTGCATCCCCGCCCGTTTTTAAAGTGGGCTGGTGGCAAAGGTCAACTGATTCAACAATATATTCCTCACTTTCCCAAACAGTTTTCGACGTACCACGAGCCGTTTTTAGGAGGAGGTGCGGTTTTTTTTCACCTGTTGCCAGCACGATCGCGGTTGATGGATATTAATCCAGAGTTGGTGAATGTGTATTGTTGCGTGAGAGATCAGGTTGAGTCGTTAATTGCTTGCTTAAAGGAACATCGCGATCGCCATTGTGTAGAGTATTACTATCAGGTTCGAGCCAGTACAAATGGTTCCAGTGTTGAACGTGCTGCTCGTTTAATTTATTTGAATAAAACGTGTTTCAACGGGCTATATCGCGAGAATTCTAAAGGGTTATTCAACGTTCCCATTGGGCGCTATAAAAATCCAACCATCTGCGATTTTGAGTTACTGTATGCCACGTCAGCCTCGTTGCGATCGACCCGCATTAAGCTAAATTCCTTTGAAGCAGTGCTGGAGGATGCTACTAACAGCCAAGATTTTGTCTACCTCGATCCGCCCTATCATCCTATCAGCGCCACCAGTAAATTCACGGCTTACAATCGCTATGCGTTTACCGAAGCTGATCAAATTCGACTGCGGGATACCTTTGTTAAGCTAGCAGAACGGGGGGTGAACGTAATGCTTTCCAACTCCGATTGTTCGTTTGTGCGTGACCTCTATCAAGACTTTACAATTAACACGATCGTTGCCTCAAGAGCCATTAATTCCAACGCCGAAAAACGAGGGAAAATCACCGAAGTTTTAGTGACATCCTATTAATTAAGTTCATGACTGATCCTCCACAATACCTCAGCCCTACCGAACTGAAAGAATGGCAACGACGACTGGCTGAAGCAAACAAAAACAACATTCTCTGTCACTGTCGAGCGTGCGATCGCGAATGGGTCGCCTCCACCAACGAAACCTGCACCTGCGGTAGCACCCGCGTTGAGCATATCGCCTGCTGGCAGTTTCCCGATGGTTAAATGGTAGGGACGTTACCTGTAACGCCCCCACATTTCTAACCGATCGCCCAGTTCACCAGCGTTCTCACGCCATAACCTGTAGCACCAGGGCTGTTGTAGCCGTTCTCTTTTTCCGTCCAGACGGGACCCGCCACATCCAGGTGTGCCCAGGGTGTTTCTTTCACAAACTGCTTGAGGAATAGTGCTGCCGTGATAGAACCGCCGGGACGAGGCCCTGTGTTCTTCATATCGGCGATCATGGATTTCATGCCATCGAAGTATTTTTCTTCCATTGGCATTTGCCAAATTTTTTCGCCTGCCAGTTCGCCTGCGTGAGTCAGTTGGTGAGCGATTTCAGGGTCAGAACTCCACAGTCCAGCAATTTCGTCACCAAGGGCAACGATGCAGGCACCAGTGAGAGTCGCTAAATCGACGATCGCATCCACACCCAGCTTTTCCGCAAACACCAATGCATCTGCCAGCGTCAGACGACCTTCCGCATCCGTATTGTTGATTTCGATCGTCTTGCCGTTCGATGCCGTGAGAATATCCCCCGGATGGATGGCGTGACCGCTGATCATGTTTTCAGTTGCCGCGCTGATGAAATGCACTTCCACATCAGGCTTGATTTGGGCGATCGCCTTGGCAGCACCTAACGTGGCACCCGCGCCACCCATATCGGTTTTCATCATCTCGATGCCGCTACCTGCACCTTTGATGTTGAGTCCACCCGAATCAAACGTCAGTCCTTTGCCGATAATTGCCAGCTTGCGACGAGGCGTACCTTCTGGTTTGTAGGTCAGGTGAATAAACTTGGGCGGCAAATCAGCCCCTTGCGCGACCCCTAAAAAGGCACCCATCCCCAGCTTCTCGCAGTCTTCCCGTTCCAAAATTTCCAGCGCTAACCCATACTCGTGGGCGATCGTCTGAGCGGTTTCTGCCAGCGTAATCGGCGTAACAAAGTTGGCAGGGGCAGCAACTAACTCGCGTGCCAGAAACACTCCGGAGGCAATCTGACGCGCACGCATGACAGCCTCATCTTGTGCGCCTAACCCTAACAGTTCGATCTGCTCCACAAAGAAGCTTTTGTCTTCCGATTCGGATTTGAAGCGCGTGTCCTGGTAAAGCGCAAGTTCCGCACCTTCTGCGATCGTCTGAGCAGTGAGTGCCGCATCACCATTCCAAACAGGCAAACTAATGCCTAACACTTTGCACTTCTCTTTCTTCGCCACACGAGCGCTGATAGCGGCTGCTCGACGCAAGGTATCCAGCTTTAGCCCCTCAGACTTGCCCAGACCGACTAGAATGATCTTACGGACGGCACTTCCTGAACCAACTCGCGTTGCCGCACTGCTGCCCTCTTTGCCTTTAAATTCTGCCTCAACAATCAGTTCTTTGAGCGTGCCAGATAGCTTGTTGTCTAAGTCTGCCAACTCAGCCGTTAGCTCTACGTTGTCTTCAAACAGACCGATCGCCAATCCATCCCCAGACCACTCCAAGAGGGGCGTACCCGTCGTTCGCAAATCCATGCAGCTTTTCCTCGTTGTCTTTTCAGATCTCTAGTATCGATCAAAATTTGAAGACAGAGGGCAGAGGGCAGAGGGCAGAAGTAGGGAGTGGGAGTGGGGAGTAGTGAGTAGAGGGCTAGTTGTTGGTTGTTAGTTGTTGGTTGTTGGTTATGAGTGCATGAGCTTTTCCTGACTCCTTCTAAAAACTAAAAACTAAAAACCAACAACTCCTTTGCCTTCTGCCTCCTGCCTCCTGCCTTCTCACCCCTCACCCCTCACGTCCCCCGATGCCTCACCCTACCCAACGTCGCCCCGAAAACGTTAGCGGTGACGTTTACGTTGATAGCACCTGTATTGACTGTGATACCTGTCGCTGGATGGCTCCTGCTGTGTTCTCCCAAAGAGGTGATCAGTCGGCGGTGCATCATCAGCCTGCTAATGAGCAAGAACGATTGCAGGCTATGCAAGCACTGTTGTCTTGCCCGACCGCTTCGATCGGTACGGTCGAGAAACCCATCGATATCAAAGCAGCACAGCAAAGCTTTCCAATTGCGATCGCTAAAAATGTCTACCACTGTGGCTACCATGCCGAAAGCTCCTATGGCGCTGCCAGCTACTTGATTCAGCGACCTGATGGGAATGTGCTGGTGGATTCGCCGCGCTTTACACCGCCATTAGTCAAGCAGCTAGAAGCGATGGGTGGTGTGCGGTATCTGTACCTGACCCATCGGGATGATGTGGCAGATCACGAAAAGTTCCATCAGCATTTCGGGTGCGATCGCATTCTCCACAAAGACGAAATCAATGCGGGTACACGGGGTGTAGAAATCCAGCTTTCTGGCACAGAACCCACTCAATTTGCGCCCGACTTGCTGATCATTCCGGTTCCCGGTCACACCAAAGGGCACACGGTTTTGCTGTATGACCAGACCTTTCTCTTCTCTGGTGATCATCTTGCCTGGTCGGACGATCGCCAACACCTGATCGCCTTCCGCTCGGTCTGCTGGTACTCCTGGACAGAACTCACCAAATCCATGCAACGGTTAGCAGATTACTCGTTTGAATGGGTGCTGCCCGGTCATGGTCGTCGGTTCCATAGCGATCGCCCCACCATGCAACACCAAATGCAGCAATGCATCACCTGGATGCAACGCGTTTAGGCGTTCGGGAGGTGAATTCAACCTGAATGATGGGTGGCAGTCGTTAGTATCAGTACCATCCTAACCTTGGGGATTTGAATAGATTCGATCAGGGAGGCGGCTTTTGTTCAAGCATAAACTCAAGATTTTGTGCCCCATGCAGCACTCGAAGAATTTCTACAACTTCGGGATGGTTTTGATAAAAAATAATGTATTTGTTGAAGCCCTTAATGGGGTATTGCCGCACTTGAGCGAGCTTTGGATTGCTAAAGCCACTGAGTTTACCGATTCTGGGCATCTCGGCAAGGCATTGGAAGGTTGCTTCGGCGGCATAGAGGAAGCGATCGCCAGCATCGAGATTGTCAAGACTAATGTAGGTGGCATGGTCGATCAAGTCTTGAATGACAATCGGGCGTTTGAAAAGATGAGCCATTATTCAGAGCGATCGGTCAGATTTTGCTGCACGTTGGAGCGGATTGTTGTCCAGTCGGTAGTTGTCATGGGAGTGGGGTCACCAGAAGCTAGCCCTTCTAAAAGAAGAGGTTCGAGATGGGTTCTCCGTTCTTTATCGTGTTGAATCAGAGCCTGAATGTAGTCATCGACAGTGCTGTAGTGACCGGAGGCAATTTGCTCTTGCAGGTAAACAGTTAACGCTTCGGGAAGGGAGACTGTGAGGGTTGTCATAAAATTTGGTGCTATAGAGAGTGATCGAGTTTTACTCTTAACTTAAGATCCATTCTCACGCAGGAGATGAGGGTAGAAAGCGATCGCCCCAACAAATTTGCCTTGTCACCCAGGGCAATCGCTCCACTCTTCCTGCGGTGAGTGCCCACCCAGAGCGTTTCCGTTAACCTGTGGACGAAGACTATAATCGACTCAGCAAGCCCATCGCCCTTTGCTGGAGAAGTCAGTGTCAGAAGAAGCCATCAAGATCTTTTACTCCTATTCGCGCAAAGACCTGGACATGCGGAATACATTAGAAACTCACCTGTCAACTCTAAGAAGGGCAAACAGAATTAGTACGTGGCACGACCTTCAATTAGAAGCGGGTACGGAGTGGGAGCCAGCGATTCTAAATAAGCTTGATACCGCAGACATTATTCTATTACTGGTGAGTAGCGACTTTATTGATTCTGAGTACTGCTACGGCACCGAACTGAAGCGAGCGATCACACGGCACAATGAGGGAACAGCACGAGTGATCCCCATAATTCTGCGTCCCTGCGACTGGAACCATTCCTACGTGCCCTTTAGCAAATTGAACGTTTTGCCAACCCACGCCAAGCCGATTACAAGGTGGGAAGACCAGGATGAAGCATTTGCGATCGTGGCTCAACGGATTCGAGATACGGTTGATCAACTCTACGCCAAAAAGCCAGCTGAGCGACAGACGCAGGAAGAGTGGGAAGAAAAGCCAACCCCGGAACAGATAATTCAGCAAGTAACTCGAAAAGATTTACAAGAATGCGATTCAGCTAAAATCCTTTTTATCAAAAATGTTAAACATCCAGAGCCGGACATATGGGCTTACCCGCTAGAGCACATGCGCCAAACTGAAAGTAGGACATTTGAGTTGATGTGGCGATCAGGAAGTCATGGAGTAAACCTGCCGAAAGCAGGAGATTTAATGATTTTGCACCAACAAGCAAAAGTTACCCATATCGTTGAATTTTTAGATAATCAAGTCCGCAAAGATACAAATTTTTTCCGTTGGGTGAGAGCTGTATGGGTTGCTGAAATAGATTGGAATCAGCTTCCTCATCAGAAGGATATTTTAGGCTTTAGTCCCAACTACTCTGATGGCAACACTCATTCCTTAAACAGCCCTAATTTTCCTAGGTTTCGTGAAGCCTGGAGCAGTTTAGAAGAGTTTCAAAAGCACATCTTTAAGCGGTTGACTCAATCTGAGACGATCATTACTGATGAAGATGACCTCACCTCTGAAAAAGGGGTAGATTACATTCGTCTGCGAGATTTGCTGAAGGCAGGGCATTGGAAGGAGGCAGATCAGGAAACAGCAGACCGTATGTGCAAAGTTATGGGTCGGCAGGATGAAGGCAATTTGAGAGAAGAAGACGTTCAAAATTTTCCCTGCCGCGATCTTCGCACAATTAATCTGTTATGGGTAAAGTACAGCAATAATCGCTTTGGTTTTAGCGTGCAGAGGCAGATTTGGCAAGATATTGAAACCACAGGACAAAGTGGCTATAACGCCTACTGTTCCTTTGGTGATTCTGTAGGATGGCGTAGCCCAGATGGCTGGAAGTCATACGACGAAATTACTTTTAGCTTGGAATCCCCTCGTGGCAATCTACCGTGGTGGGGTAAGCAAGTAACGTGGATATTCGGTGCAAGCGTAGGTCCTTATTTGAGTGCTCGTGTTGATATTTGTAAAATCAGTGAGTAGGGTGGGTACTGCTCACAGCGTCTACACCATTCCAACCTTCTCTGCTTATTGATACCCCTAAGCCTCAGAAATCATCATGGCTGTACAAACCAAGGCTCAAGTGTTTTCTCTCCTACGGCAGCACCAATAGGAATTGCGGCAGCTTGGTGTGAGGCGATGTGGGGTCTTTGGTTCCTTAGCGCGGGATATCGCCATCCATGAGCAGAGTGATGTCAATATTCTGGTTGCTTTTGCGCCAGAGCAGAAGACGTTTGATAACTTCATCCAGCTATCGTTTTTTCTCGAAGACCTGTTTAAGCGATCGGTCGATCTCATACGATCGAGTCACTCAGTCCCTACATTGGTCCACGCATTCTCGATGAGGTTGAGTATGTCACAGTCGGCGCGTGAGTAATTGTGTGGGATGTTGTCATCAGCAAAATTCCTGCACTGAATACCGAGATTAGACGCATTCTTGAAAAGGATTGACAATACTCAATCCGTTGATTTGCTGAAAATCTTGAGTGTTGCGTGTGACCAGAGTGCTTGTCATTTCTAAAGCACACGCTGCGATGAGGGCATCGGGTAGAGCAGTTCGATAAGCTCGACGAATTTGAGCGGTTCGATCGAGGATGCTTTCTGTTAAGGCAACACAGGTTAGCGATCGCAAAAATGCCCGCATTTGCTCGGCTTCTGCCTCTGTTAATGCTGGGTAGCACAGCAGTTCAACCCAACTCACAGGACAATATAACCCTGTCGCCTTCTCAGTCAAAACGTCTTCTACAAGTGGTTGAACAACTGGATCACCGTTGAAGTAATAGATGAAGATATTGGTGTCGAGTAGATACCGTTTATCGGTTCCATTCATCTCTCAACTGCTGCTGAAACTGGAGTGGATCAATGCGTCGAGGCAAAAAGCCAAAGAGGTTGCTGGATGGAGGTGCTGTTTCAAAATCGGGCTGTGGCATCGACTGCAACACAACAACCATCTCAACGAGACCTGGCTGAATGCTATTGGGCAAGGTGATTTCCACCTTGCGATCGCCCTTGACCTCAATCACTTGACGAATAGTTTCCATCTTTGATGCTAAAAGCGTTCTAACTTCAGTCTACTGCCTCAAAGCCAGCAATCAGTGACCGATCGCACGGCACGAAGCTCAAAGAATGTCTTTCAGTACACTTGTTCTATTTTGCTTCTTCCAGTAAGCTTGAGAAATTCCATCTCTAACGAGGAATTTTTATGCCGAATGTTGCGAATGCTATTAACTGGTTTGAAATTCCTGCCGCTGACTTCGATCGGGCAGTGACTTTCTACAGCAACGTGTTGGGTACCGAAATCCAGAAAGCAGAATTTATGGGAGAACCGCAGGCATTCTTTCCCAACGCTCAGACTGCAACCAATGTAGGAGGCGCGATCGTCAAAAGCGATCGCTTAACGCCTTCCATGACGGGCACGTTGATCTACCTCAATTTGGGCACCGTTGAGAATTTAGAACAGGCATTGGGGCGCGTTGAGTCTAGCGGTGGTAAGCTTTTGATGCCCAAAACCGACATTGGCGATCCAGGGTTTATCGGCATCATTCAGGACAGCGAAGGCAATGGTATTGGCTTGCATGCCCCCAGACCAGAGGCATGATATTCGCTAAATTCTGGTCGTTCCCATGAACTGACAAAGCATACCGCGATCGCTGTTTAGCACAGAGCAGCGATCGCAGCCCACGCGATCGTCCTACTTTGGCGGTACCGCTGGCATTGGCAGCACCAGCAACAGAATTGTGATGAGGAACGTAATCAAATACGGTAAGTTTGACCAGGATTTAAGCGTGTTGGGAAGCTGTTGCAGGAATTTCGTGGAGCTATCGGGCTTAAGAAAATTCCCTTTCACCGTCTCAATCCATGCGTCATCTTCACTGGTGCCATAGCCACTAATGACGCGAGTCAGCCGATTGGAGTTCGTGCGAAACTTACGCTCTAAATACAAATAGTAAAGATCTAGGACACCAAATAAGGCAAACGCAACGAACGCCAGCACAAATAAAGCCGTGCTGCGATTGGCGAACCCAAACCCCACGATCGCTGCCCAAACGGTGATACCAACCTTTTTCACTTCCAGAGAATTGTTTGCCATCCGCGCGATCGCGTTCTGCAACATCTCGCTTTGCTTCATCCAGTAGTCTCGGTTGTTTGTGGTTGGGTTGGGCATGGTACCTGACAGGGTGTGCGACGGGTAATAACCGCGTCACGATCGCCGCCCACTCATTTTACTGGATCATCTGACTGAGCAAGGAGCGATCGCAGCCTGGCGTAGCCGATTTGGCAGGCGGCATAGTCGCACGTTGCCAGATACTCAAAGGGGTGCCATTCGTTTTTCCCGATCGACTCCATGTAGGTGCCATCTTGTTGCGCTACATCCGGCTCTATTCTGGTGACATCAGCATAGTAGAGATGGCAAAGCTCATTCACCTGAGTCCCGACGATGTACTTACCGAACGATCGTACCTGCACACGGTAGCCCGCCTCCTCATAGGTTTCTCGGCTTGCAGCAGCTTCTGGCGACTCTCCCTCCTCCAGCGCTCCTGTAATGGGACAGGGAAACAGGGTAAACGTGCCATCCACCTCCTGATTGTCAATACAGAGATGCTGCTGGCGAATCAGAACCTCATAGTGCGGTGGTTTCGTATCATTCTTTCGCAACAAAAAGACAGCAACCGAATCTTTGCCCCTGCGTTCCAGGTACTGAAACCCTCTGTGGCTCTGCTTCACGGCGATCCAGTCTGTTTGAAAGATCGTTTGATCTGTAGCCATTGATGAAGTCCCAACGTTGGTTACACGGCTTTGCATAGGAACAGCATAGTGAACCACCTGGGCGATCGCGCCGACTTCTGTAACATAAGCTTTACGCAAACCTCGGAGGGTTGAACCAAAAATCAAACATCGTGACCAAAATGTTGGCTTAAACCTCCAAGGTTTTGGTCACGATGCATAAGTTTGACAGCAAGAGAAAGCGTGTATAAAAGGTCGGGCTAACGCGCGATCGTTACTTTTCGATCTTCACCGAAAGAATCTTATCGCCTTTGCGGATGGCATTGACCACATCCATATCTTGAGTCCGCCCAAAGGTGGTATGCACGCCGTCTAAATGAGATTGGGGCGAGTGGCAGATGAAGAACTGACTGCCACCTGTGTTGGGACCTGCGTGCGCCATTGATAGAGTGCCAGCGAGGTGCTTATTGTGGTTCAGCTCATCTTTAATTTTGTAGCCTGGTCCACCCGTGCCCGTTCCCAATGGGCACCCGCCTTGCACCATAAAATCGGGGATGACGCGGTGGAAGGCAAGCCCGTCATAAAACCCTTTCTCAGATAGATCGACAAAGTTTTTGACGGTGTTTGGCGCATCGGCATCAAATAAATCAAGGTTGATGGTGCCCTTGTCGGTTTCCATGATGGCGCGAGTCATAATCTCTCCTTGGTTCAGCGTGCAACGACTGGTGAAAATGCTTTTAGATCCTAGCGCTCAGGAAGACATTGCACGCTATAGATGTGAAATTCTCATGGATTACATGTTTGGTTGCGATCGACATTGGGTGCTGAGCCAGGTCGCTACTGCAACCTGATAGCCAACCTTCTGACTCAAGCGGATTCAGGATTGAGCTTTGCCATTTCCCAGGTGGTATAGGTGCCGATCGGACTCCAAAGCAAGTAAGGCACCAATAATAGAGCTGCCCAACCTGAAAGCGACCAGACGATGAACGTTAAGATTAAGCCAATCACAACCCCAATGCCGCCAACGATCGTGCCTGCGTTCAAACTGCGTAACCAGAGCGTTACCGGAGAATAGAGGACGATCGCAAGCTCCAGTAGCGCATAAGCGCCCATCAACCACCAGGTATTGTTGCTGCTAGGGTCACGTTCCCAAATCATATAGGCTGACCAGGCACCACAAATGAGAACAACCGTCCAAATGATGGGAATCAGGGCTTCAAACGTCAACCAGCGTGGACGTTGCAGCCGAGCAAACCACTTCACATCTTTGGGTCGCAGAATGCTGCTGGCAAAGGCGATTAATAGAGCAACACCCCCAATAACCATCCAGGATTTAAGCATTCTTCTATAGGCTCCACAGCAATAATCTCGCTCTTTAGCAAGATAGATGCATTTATTATGGTGGAGAGCCGTGAACTTTGAAATCCATCATTGGAGCGAGCGTGCGTTGTGCGATCGTGCGTCATGCGATGGACGTGAGACTTTACTTGGGGCTACAGTACTGGTTCACTTCTTGCACTAGCGGACGCTCACGTTCTTGAGTTTCGATGAGCGAGCGATTTGCCTGACTGACGCTTTGAAAGTTTCCTGTAGGAGCCGAAACCACTGCACCACTGGTTCGACTAAGATCCCGGTACAACTGAATAAACTGTGACTGAAAGGTTTGAATGTTGGGGTCAGAAAAGTCGGTAAAGGCAAGACGATCGGCATAGCCCTCAAGCTGAATCGCCGTTTTCTTCAGACGGTGATTATCCTCAGCGATCGTCACCCCTAATGCGTCCGGTTGAGCGTCAGCCGCCTGATTGACGATCGCCACCAAGCGATTACACTGAGATACCTTGCTATTTCCGTGGTTTGCTGCTGCTACCGTTAAAAGACAAGCTGCCGTAAGCAAGAATGCGTATTTACGGGTGAAAAAGGTGGCTCGTCGGGTAGCTGCTCTAGCTTTAGAGATCTCACGAGTGACGGTTTTCACTGAGCTACTCCAGAAGATGTGTTAGTGCTGGATGTGAAAAGCCGTATTTGCTCGGGGCAAAAGCGAATACAGGTCAAGTCTCACACAACACAATACTTTCAGGCAAGCTCAAATCCGTATAAAACACGAGTAGAACGTGAGGTTTTCATTAACTTCAGCTAAAGATTGCACCGAAGAATTCGATCGCCTCTTTCAGCGCTGTGATGAAGACATCAATCTCATCGCAGGTGTTGTAGAAGTAGAGGCTTGCCCGCGCTGTGGATTGTGCGCCGAGGTGACGATGCAGCGGTTGTGTGCAGTGATGTCCTGCCCGAATTGCCACGCCAGCTTGATCCAAAATAGTAGAGAGGTCGTGAGGATGCACCTCGCCTGCAGTAAAGGCGGCTAGTGCTGCCCGACCGCTACCATCCGCATTGGGCTTAGGACCGTACAGCCTTAAGGCAGGGATTTGTTGAAGCTGTTGGAACAGGTAGCCAGTCAGTTCTTCTTCGTAGGCATGAATGGTGTCCATGCCGATCGCGCTCAAGTAATCAACCGCCGCACCCAGGGCGATCGCTTCGGCAATGGCAGGCGTGCCCGCTTCAAGCTTGTGGGGCAAATCGGCGTAGGTCGCATGATCGAGAAAGACATCCGCAATCATTTCGCCCCCGCCGAGGAAGGGAGGCATCGATCGCAACAGATCGAGCTTGCCATACAGAAAGCCGATCCCCGTGGGGGCGCACATTTTATGACCAGAGGCAACGAGCCAATCGCAATCGATGTCCTGCACGTCGATCGCCATGTGAGGCACACTCTGGCAAGCATCAATGAGGACTCGCGCGCCGTATTGATGGGCGATCGCACAAATCTCTTTCACGGGGTTAATGCAGCCCAATGTATTCGAGACATGCACCACTGAAACCAGCTTCGTTTTGTCGGATAGCAACGACTTAAAATGCTCTAAATCAAACTCCTCGGTTTCGGTTAGCTCGACGAACTTCAGCACCGCACCCGATCGCTGTACCAGCAGTTGCCAGGGGATCAGGTTGCTGTGATGCTCCATGACTGAGAGGATAATTTCATCGCCTTGCTGCACGTTGGCATTGCCCCACGCATAGGCAACCAAGTTAATCGCCTCACTGGCATTGCGGGTGTAGACAATCTCTTGCCGCGATGCCGCATTGACAAACGCTGCGACCTTATCCCGTGCCCCTTCATACGCATCCGTTGCCCGCGAACTCAGGGTATGGACACCTCGATGCACGTTGGCGTTGTCGTGCTCGTAATAATGGCGAAGGGCGTTGAGAACCGCGATCGGCTTTTGCGAGGTCGCCGCGTTATCTAGATACACCAACTGCTTTCCATGAATCTGTTCGCTCAGAATTGGAAAATCAGCACGAACCGTTGTAGCAAGGGGCTTGGTTTGGATGAGGGTCATGATGGGAAAAGGCTAAAGGATAAAGGCTAAAAGTTTTGAGGTTGGAAGACTGGAAAAAGCTTCTGACTCCTGACATCCTGACTTCTTAATTTAGAGTTCTAGTGAGGAGACTGGAAAAAAGCTTCTGCCTTCTGCCCTCTGCCTTCTGCCTCTCAATCGTCAGGCTTGCTGTTCACGGACGATCGCCGCCAATTTCTCTCTCAGAGACGCAACGGGAATCTCACGAATGACCTCATAGGCAAAGGCATAGGTCAACAGTTTGCGGGCACTTTCTTCGTCGATGCCGCGACTTTGGAGGTAAAAGACTTCATCACTGTCGAGTTGGCTGACGGTTGCGCCGTGAGTACATTTCACGTTGTCAGCGGTAATTTCGAGCTGAGGCTTGGTATCAACCCGCGCTTTGGGTGACAGCAACAGATTGCTGCTAAGCTGCTTTGCGTCGGTGAGTTGAGCGGCTTTGGGCACAAAGACTTTGCCGTTGAACACCGCATGGGCACGATCGTCCACAATGCATTTATGAATCTGATTGCTGCTGCCGTGAGGATGGGAGTAGGCGATCGTGCTGTGCGTGTCGGCAACCTGTTCACCACCAACGATCGTCAATCCATTCAGCGTCGTTTCGGTCTGCTCCCCAGTGTGGTGAACCTCTAAATTGTGACGCGAAAGCTTCGCACCGAGACTCACGGCATTACAGGTATAGCGAGAATCCCGCGCTTGCGAAACAGCCGTCTTACCAATATGAAAGGCTTCAACACTATCCCGCTGAATGCGTGTGTGGTTCACTTCGGCATTCTCACCCACCCAAACTTCGGTGACGGGATTGGTGAAATAAGCACCATCGTAAAGCGTCACATACTCTTCAATGAGTGTTAGCTTACTACCTGATTCCGCAATCACAATGCAGCGAGGGTGAGCAATCGGGGCGCGATCTTTAGGTGTGGCAATAAACAGAAGTTGAATCGGGATTTGAACATCTACATTCTTGGGAACGAAGATAACGGCGGCATTTGTAAAGCTTGCGGTGTTAAGTGCCGTAAATACGTCCTCAGTTCCCGCCAACGTCGCCAACTGACTTTGCAGCAGTTTTCGTACATCCTCGGTTCCTGCAAGAGATTCCAAAGTGTTGAATGCTGTAGCTAGTTCCTCAGCTTTCAATGGTGGTACTGAAGAGCTGAGTGAGGCATTGATTGCCGTGACCGTTTCCTCATTTCCGGCTAGCATCTCCAACATATTTGGAGGCTGCTTTCGTTGCCTCTTAAGAAGACTGCTGACAACTAAACCTTCAGGTAAACTTGCCCTTATTTCAAATTCAGCCCCAGCATAATGGATGCCATTTTCAAACGTTAGACGGATTTTAGCCTCTGATAGAGGAAGCGATTGTCTCTCTGCCTCATTAGCTTTGGATGCAGGATACCCTGAGCTAAAGCTGGTTTGTAAAAGTGGTGATAGATCGGTGAAGCGCCACTCTTCATCTTTTGTAGAGGGAATGGCACTTTTGAGGACAACTTCAGTCGCACGATCGCGCAGGTCTTGCAACCAAGCTTCTGTATCTGTATCCAAGTCTGATGCTTCAAAGTCAGAACGTAGATCTAGCAAGCTCTTAAGATAAGCAGATCGATCGCTTTTCGTCTTCCCATTTGTAATGACATCAGAAACAGTAGATGGGATCGTCATTTCGCTGCTACTGCCTCCTCTTCGCGTACCCACTCGTAGCCGCGATCCTCAAGTTCTAGCGCCAGTTCTTTGCCGCCAGTGGTAAGAATACGTCCGCCTTCCATGACGTGAACATAATCCGGTGTGATGTAGTCGAGCAAGCGTTGATAGTGGGTAATGAGGACGATCGCGTTTTCTGCGTTCGCCAATTGATTGACCCCGTTCGACACAATCTTGAGTGCATCGATATCTAAGCCCGAATCGGTTTCGTCCAGAATGCCAAGCGTTGGTTCCAGCATCGCCATTTGCAGGATTTCGTTGCGCTTTTTCTCACCACCCGAAAACCCTTCATTCAGGCTACGGCTGAGAAACGCAGGATCCATTTTGACGATATCCAGCTTTTGTCGCACCAGATCATCAAAATCGAAGGCATCTAATTCCTCCAAACCCTGATGTTTGCGTTTGGAATTGTATGCCACGCGCAAGAAATCTAGATTGCTGACACCCGGAATTTCAATGGGATATTGGAAGGCAAGAAAGATGCCCGATCTCGCCCGTTCTTCTGCTTCTAATTCCAATAGATTCGCACCCTGAAAGTGGATTTCGCCACCTGTCACGGTGTAGTCAGGATGCCCTGCCAGCACTTTAGAAAAGGTGCTTTTCCCAGAGCCATTCGGTCCCATAATGGCGTGAATTTCACCCGCTTTGACTTCCAGATTCAGCCCTTTCAAAATCTGAATCCCATCCACTTCAGCGGTTAAGTTCCGTACTGAAAGGATGATGTTACTGCCTTCATTAATCACACGCTACTCCTAACTTTAAATTCTATAAATTGCCAATTCGTTTCAAAATGCTAAAGACATCGTACAATTCGTTACCCTGATTACGAATGGCAAACTCGTTAGAAATGGCGTATTGGGCAACAGCATCTTTAACCAATTTGACAAACACAAATGTTCCACCTGTCACAATCAACCCAAAACCAGGTTTGGTTGGGTGAGGATTTGCTAGCATATACGCCAGCAGTTGTGCCAGTCCAGCTTCCATTGAAAAGGAAAATCGTTTTGATTCGATCGCCATCACCCAAAACTGCTCTTTCAGAATCAAGACATCCAACTGCCCTCGAATAATCGTGCCCTCATCCTCAGCTATAATCTCGATCGATTCTTCGGCTCTAATTTGAAACGGAGGCAGGTAGAATCCACCCAAAAACAAAATTGGTCCTAAAATGGCAATCTGGATAGGTTTTTCTAATAAGGGTGGATAGTTAATAAGGTTAATGTATCCCTCTTTTACCTTGTCTAAAAACTGCTTTTCCGAGTCAGTGATAGAAGGTAAATCATCTTGCCACTCACGGAAGAATTGATTGTCTTGAACTAATCGCAGCCCAAAATCATCAATCAGGTTTCGCAGCGTAACATTTTTGGCTTGTAAAGTTTGAACCATTTCCTTAGCCTTACATCAACATCATGCGGGCAACATTGGGGCTTTCAGGATTCACAATCAAGCGTTCGCGCTTTGGATCAATTAATACGTCCATCCCTTCCATTGGCATTGCTCCAAGCAAAACCGTTTTAGAATTTGGAACCACTAATGCCTCAACGCTAGTACGCCGATTCTGAAATCTCACTTCCACAGGACCAACCACTTCAAAAGTTGAGGCTGATCCATCTGCCAATTCTGCTTCAAGATCAGTTACTTTTTGCAAATCCAGGTGTTGTTTGACAAATTCTGGAATTGTAAGCATCGTGGCACCGCTATCCACCATTGCCCGAACAATACAGCGATGAATTTGGTCTTCCTGAAGTTGTCCACGACGGACAAAAGCTAAATCATCGCCACTAATGAGTTCAATCTCGGCAAAGACTAATCCCATGCTTGCTGATTCCATCGGCTTAGCTCCTTCCAAAAGGACATCCCCTAACCTACGCTGCCTTCAAGTTTGAGGCTGAGGAGACGATCGGCTTCTACCGCAAACTCCATTGGCAACTGGTTGAACACATCCTTACAGAAGCCGCTGATCATCATGGAAATCGCGTCTTCGGAGGAGATGCCGCGCTGAGAGAAGTAGAACAACTGGTCTTCGCCAATTTTGGACGTGGAGGCTTCGTGTTCGACCTTACCTTTGTTGTTTTGCACCTGGATGTAGGGGAAGGTATTTGCCTGGGCATTATCGCCGATCAGCATGGAGTCGCACTGGGAATAGTTCCGTGCGCCCGTGGCTTTAGGACCAATCTTGACCAAACCGCGATAGCTGTTCTTGGATTGTCCCGCCGAAATGCCCTTGGAAATGATGGTGCTCCGGGTGTTCTTGCCAATGTGAACCATCTTGGTGCCTGTATCGGCTTGCTGGTGATGGTTGGTCAGCGCGACGGAGTAGAATTCACCCACGGAGTTGTCGCCTACGAGCACACAACTGGGGTACTTCCAGGTGATCGCAGAACCTGTTTCTACTTGAGTCCACGAGATCTTGGAGTTCACTCCCTGACACAAGCCGCGTTTGGTGACAAAGTTGTAGATGCCGCCTTTGCCATTAGCATCGCCTGCATACCAGTTCTGAACGGTGGAATACTTGATGTCGGCATTATCCAGCGCTACTAATTCCACAACAGCCGCATGGAGCTGGTTGGTGTCGAACATGGGCGCAGTACAGCCTTCCAGGTAGCTGACGGAACTGCCTTCTTCGGCGACAATTAGCGTCCGCTCAAACTGACCCGAATCGCCATTATTGATGCGGAAGTAGGTAGAAAGCTCCATCGGGCATTTGGTGCCTTTGGGGATGTAGACGAAGGAGCCATCGCTGAAGACGGCAGAGTTAAGTGCAGCAAAGAAATTATCGCCAGCGGGAACGACGCTACCGAGATACTTCTGGATCAGCTCAGGATGCTCTTGGACGGCTTCGGCGAAGGAGCAGAAGATCACCCCTTCTTCGGCAAGCTTTTCTTTAAAGGTAGTGGCGATCGAAACGCTGTCAAAGATCGCATCCACCGCGACATTGCTCAGGCGCTTCTGCTCGGACAGCGGAATGCCAAGTTTCTCAAACGTATCCAGCAGTTCAGGATCGACTTCTGATAAGCTCCTCTTCTTCTCTTTCACCTTGGGCGCAGAGTAGTAGACGATGTTCTGGTAGTCGATCGCTGGATAGATTGCGTTCTGCCAATTGGGTTCCGCCATCTTGAGCCACTGACGGTACGCCTTCAGCCGAAACTCCAGCATGAACTCCGGCTCTTCTTTCTTTGCCGAAATCAGCCGCACGACATCTTCACTCAGCCCACGCGGAATCGTATCGGCTTCAATGTTGGTGATGAAGCCGTATTTGTAAGGCTGGTTAACGAGGTTCTGAACAGTTGGACTCATGAGCAGTGTTCTCTGGTCTAGGTTAGGGATGGCGATCGGGGCAGAAGAAAATTAGTCGTTAACCGTGCTGCTGGTTAGTGGTGGCTCTAATTTCATCAAACGTAATGTCTTGCTGGTCGCCTGCGAAGTCATTGTCAGACGTGAGAAACAGCATACAGTGGCACTCTTTGCGCTCACGCATGGGCACACAGGGGCAGTTCCAATAAGCAGCCTCAACTTCAGCCGCTTTATCTTCATAATGGCGACAGGGGCAGAGCGGCGAACCTAAGTCATCTTTGTGTTTTGCCAATCCTTCAATCACCACGGCGGTTACGCCCGGATCGACGCAAAAATAAGTACCTGTACGTTTGGCATACGTAATCGAAAAGTGCCTCATCGCTTCGAGGCTTTTATCGGTCGATTGAGCGGGTGCGTTGGATTGAGTCTCTGAGTTCATGAGGCAGCGCGACAAGACGACAGATCGATTCTATAATTAAAACAACACGTTTGTTGTTTAACCACTATTGTAAGATACTTTAGCAACATTGATGTTGTCAAAGTGGGGCACCAACGAGACAACACGTTCTAATGCGACGATCGGCTGTGGTACTGCCATCTGATTCGATCAATGCAAGGGTGAACTTTAGGGGTCGGCTTTACCGCTGGAAAAAGAATGATGACGATTCAACCACCCTCAACCAAGCAAGCCTCAACCAAGCAAGCCTCAACCAAGCAAGATATTCTTCAGCACTTGTTAAAGCAAGGTCAATGCACAGTGCAGGAGCTAGCCGAACGGCTACAGGTAAGCCCGCAGGCTGTGCGACGACACCTCAAAGATTTGGAGGCAGGTGGGTTGATTGTCCATCAAGCGGTGCAGGCTGGGATGGGTCGTCCTAATTACACCTATGTGCTGAGTTCTGAAGGGCGCGATCGCTTCCCCGATCGATACGATGATTTTGCCGTTTCGCTGCTGGATACACTGGTAGAAACGGTTGGTGCGGATCAAATGGGGTCAATCCTGCGTAAACAGTGGGAACGCAAGGCGATGGAATACCGCGATCGCATCGGCAGCGGTTCCTTAAAAGAACGGGTCGCAAAACTGGTCGAACTGCGCCGTACAGAAGGCTACATGGCAGAGTGTCATCCTATTGATGCCAGCGGAACGATCGTGGAACAGGGCGATCGCTTCATCCTGACGGAGTACAACTGCGCCATTTCCCACATCGCCGAATCTTTCCCCAGCGTCTGCGGTCACGAACTCGAAATGTTTGCAGCGGCGTTGGATTGCACCGTTGAGCGCACCCACTGGCTGGTGAACGGTGAACATCGCTGTGGCTATTTGATTCAGCCGAAGTAGCTTTCAACACCGAAAGAGGTTCTTGCAAATGAGTTGGGTAGCAGATGTGCTTCTTATCTTTAGCCTGGGAGAAGTTTGGGCAGATTACATGGAGCCAGTTGAAGCGGATGAAACTGGAGAATCAGTTGAAGAGCCGCTACCGCTAAGGAATATTAACGCCTGGTTGTCAGAGAACAATTGGCGATCTCTAAACAGATTGGATGAATATGTCGATACTGGAAAACCGATGCAGTCTCGTGTGTACGGTGGAGCTTATAACTTCCTAAAAATTAGTGAGTTCATTGAGGTTGTCAAAGCACAACCGTGGCAAGAGCCTCAAAATGTGCAACTTCTGATCCAAAATGAGCCAGACGATCGATTTACCCTGTACGCCCTGCCCGCTTACGCTGGGAGCTAGCTGCTGATCGCTAAGTGTTTTTATGCAACCCTCTACAGAATTTCTCACTCCCGAAGAATGTGCTGAAGTTGATAAGGCGCTATTGACCTCGCGGGAAAAGTTTTCAGCGCGAGTGGCGATTTATGCCCTGCGATCGCTCAAGCACATTGCTCAGGAGAACGGCTTGCCTATCAGCCAACTCGCCCCACAGCAGGTTGAAGATTGGGTCTATCAAGATGAGAGTTTGCAGACCGGGATCGATCGGGAGTTTCGGCAGTTTTTTGCCCAACTGGTGATGGCATCGTTGAAGCCATTAAAGCAAATGGCGCAAGAGGCTGATGTGGCGATCGAGTCACTCACCATCACTCACGTCATTAGCTGGTTTGAGCGGCAAGCGAAGCTTAATTTGGATAAGGCTTAAACCATTGCGCTGCACATTAGTTAGCTGTGCTGAAGCTACAGGCTTTTTACGATTTATTGAAGTTGGGCGGTTGATTAAGGTTGGGCGATCGCTCCACGCTGGCAGGTGACGACAATGGCTGTGCTGGCGGCGTGCGTTTGATCGGAGCATTTTGCACGAGAAATACCGCCGTGCCCACAAAAATGGCGCTACCCAGAACCGTCCATATCATTGAAGGAATGACCAGCTTAAAATCGCGCTGCATCCGAGCCAGTGGGTGGCTTTCGCGCCGTAGCATTTGCTCTGTGGCAAGGGGCTTGAGGCTAAACGGATCGCGCACATAATGACCGCTCCAGCTTACTACTAACCGCTCGCGGCAGTTTTGGCAGGTCAGCAATCCTTTCAAAATTTTGTGGGGTTTAATCACACCAGCCCGATGACAAATAGGGCAGACAGGAGAATCCGTATCAAATGTATGCGCGTTCATCTGAATCGTTCACCGTTACAGAGGCTTACTTAATCAATTCAATGAGTATTCCCTAAGGAATCCAGGCGTTTAAGTATTTGCAACATCAATCTTTGCAAAATAAGACCACAGGGCGGAATCGTCGCCTAAATGCATGTAAATCCAGATGCTTGCCTCGCTTAGTGTAACCTGCGCGATTCAGGTTTGAGAACCTTTTCAGCCTGCTGCTTCGCTTTTTTTAATCTTCAGGCTCCGATATAAAGTGCAGCCCCAAACCTGTATAGGTTCTACCCATAAGAGTCATGATCAACGTCTTTGTCCGTGGGGTGGTTCAGGTACAATCAGGCTCGCTACGGCGCTAAAAATAAGTGAGAATGGGAATACCAGCAATAAAAATTAAACGTGATCTCATAATCGCCACCATCGCTTCATGATCGCCAGTTCACCCTCCGATGCTCTGACTACCGCACCCGCTGCCTTTAAACCTTCTACTCTCTTCCTGAGCAGTACCTTTAATCGTCTTCAGCCTTCCCCCGAAACGGTTGTCCTGCTGTTGGCGCTTGTCATTGGCTGCGGTACGGGGTGTGCTGTCGTGCTGTTCCATTACCTGATTCAACAGATCCAGAGCCTCATGCTAGAGGATGTGATGGGAGTGATTGCGCCTCTGGGTTTCTGGACACTCGCCTGTATTCCCGTTTTGGGTGGGTTTATGGTCGGCATCATGCGCTGGTTCCTGAAGGACTTTGGTCCCAGTTTGTCAGCGTTGATTGCCGCCGCACAAGGACTCGGCAACGTTTCGCCCTTGCGAGCCAGTGCCAAAGCGGTTGCAGCGTCAGTATCATTGGGCACGGGAGCATCACTGGGTCCTGAAGGTCCGAGTGTTGAGATTGGTGCCAATATTGGAGTGCTCATTGGGCAAACGCTACAGATGTCGAAGGAGCGTCAGCGTCTGTTGTTGGGAGCTGGGGCTGCTGCTGGCTTGGCGGCTGGGTTTAATGCCCCGATCGCAGGAGTATTTTTTGCTCTAGAAGTGGTGCTGGGCACGACGTTTGCTACCTCTGCGGTGAGTGTTGTTTTGCTCTCGGCAGTTGTTGCGGCGTTGATTGCCCAAATTGGGCTAGGTGGGCAACCGCCGTTTATGCTGCCGAGCTATGAGGTGCGTAGCCCGTTGGAACTGCCTCTGTACCTTGGGTTGGGTCTGTTCGCAAGCCTGGTGTCGATCGCTTATACCCAGTCTATTCAGATCGCACAGCGATTCTTTGAGGGGCAGGTCTCTGGATTGCACTGGATGAGTCGCTTGCCGTCGGTGTTTCGCCCTGTCGTTGGTGGTCTTTGCGTTGGCATCGTGGCGCTGCAATTTCCCCAAATTCTGGGCATTGGCTACGAAACGATCGAAGCCATGTTGCGAGATGCTCACTTTTCGTTGCTGCTGCTGCTGAGTTTGCTGATCGCTAAGCTGGTGATGACCGCTGTGAGTTTGGGGAGTGGTCTCGTCGGCGGGTTATTTGCACCAGCGATGTTTCTGGGTGCCTCGCTTGGTGCAGCGTATGGGAAAGCGATGGCGATCGTGCTGCCCATATCGCCTGGAGACATTGCGGCACCTCCCGCCTATGCGATGGTTGGGATGGCGGCTGTGCTGGCTGCAAGTGCCCGTGCGCCGTTGACCGCCATTCTGCTGCTGTTTGAGCTTACCCGCGACTACCGGATTATTTTGCCCCTGATGGCGGCTGTGAGTTTGAGCGTCTGGCTTGCTGACCGTCTCAGTCCGATCGCTCATAATACAACAGCCGTACAGTCAACAGGTCTTACACTCCAACCGGATCAAGATTCAGAGATGTTACATGTGCTGCCAGTCTTGCAGGCAATGCACCAGGACTTTCTGGCGCTGCCTGGTGCATGGTCAGTATTGCAAGCAGGGCTGGCAATGACGCAGCACCAATCCCGTAGCGCGTTAGTGGTGAATGACGCACAGCAACTCATCGGCATTGTGACGCTACAGGACATTCATCGTTTTATTTCACGATGGGAGTATAGTCACACTCATGGGTCGATCGACGGACTTAGCTTTAGCCCGTCTAGCCAGACATTGAGTGCCATTTGTACCACAGACTTGCTGTATGCCTACGATGATGAGCCGCTTGATGATGCACTCATGCGGATGTCTGCAAGAGGCTTGCGCCAGTTGCCCGTGGTCGATCGCAACGATCATCGCCGCATTGTCGGTATACTTGAGCGGGAAAAAATTACCCTGGCATGTAGCCTGTCTTTAATGCAGCAATCGCTTCAGCCCTATGTGGAGGTTGCAGCCGAAGCCAGTACCTTGATTGCTAAACCAATTATGCCTGAAGCCCCGCTTGCAGACTCGATGCTCACTGACTCAGTGAACAGCAAACCAGTCAATGCACCGCCATCGCAAGCACCTGTCTGACTGCCTACTTGCCTGACTACCGATTGATCAGGGCAGCTACGAAGCACGACATTGATTAATCACGACAGCTATTTATTACGGATTGTCCAGATATTGCTGAACATCATGAGCAAGCCGCCCACAAAAATGGCGATCGCCAGTGCAACGGGGAGGGCAGTCATCCAATCGATTGTGTCCATTTAAGCTTCTTCATCAAGTTGGTCAATCTGCTTGAGGTGGATGTGCTTCCGACCCAAAGAGATTTCAAATTCATCACCCGGCTTTAGCTCCATCTGCTTAGTATAAGCGGAGCCAATCAGCAAATTGCCATTGGACTGAACGCTAATTCGATAGCTGGCGCTACGACCGCCACGACCGTTGGCGTTTTGCTTGCCGTCAAGCTCGATACCCTCAGCATCGATCAACGCGTTCAAGAACTTCATCATATTCACTCGCTCTACACCATTTTTGGTCACGGTGTAGTAGCCGCACTCCCGAGCTTTTTCTTCCTTGCTGTGATGCTCCAACTCTTTCACTTTCTTGAGCAGCGCTTCACCCGTAAGAGGCTCAATTTTTTTCTTTTTACTCATCAACTTAGCTCGGAATTATATGGAGTGGACCTCAGATTTACTGACCTTTGCCAGAAGGTAAAGGCGTTGGCTACGTTCTTACCTATCAAATCATAGTACACCGTCTGTATCGTTTTTCTCATGCCTTAACTGCTAATTGCTTGCGAAACGAATACAGCGTCGCGAGTGACCAAGCATCCTTGTCACTGATAGTAACTGTTGAAAGTATGCAACTGCTTGCTAAAAAATAGACAAATCCCTTCAGAATTGCCTTTTCATCGTTTTCCAGTTCCGGTTAGTGTCTTCTCTGAGCAGATAGTGTGGGCGATCGACGCGCCGCTTCAATGCTCTGAGAGCCGTGAAAGCAGCAACCCGTCAACGCTTAGGCTGCGCCTTGCCATGCTGCTTGGGTTAGCAGTACGGAGCTGTAGACACTTCGGTGGCGCTCTTCTGGATATTCTGCGTACTCAGCGCTGAGGGTAAAGTTCAATCAATCCTTGGGGTTTAACCGTCAAGATTGCCTTGACCAGTAGAATGAAGGCTGGATTGCGTCACCATTTACGCAACCCCATGCTGTCAGCAAGCGATAGCACAAACTAAAGATTCAATTAAGATAGCCAACGGGAAAAGAGGGCACAGGAGGTTTTCATCTCCCATACCCTCTTCTCTTTAGAATCCAGAGCGGATTATTTTTGCAGGCAAGGTAACACAACCCGCCTCATCGCAAGATACACCTGGCTTACTGGCTGGGTTGCTGCCGTCTTTGTTGTCTCTGTTGTCGAGCTTGCTCCAGTTGCTGACGTTGTTCGGGGGTTAGGACTGTATCCATCTGCTGCTTGGCATCCTGACGAATCGCCTGAATTTTGGTTTTTTGGTCAGCCGTGAGGTTCAGGGAAGCCCACACGCCGCGTGCTTTTTTGGCTCGTTGTCCTGGTTGCCCTTCTTGTCTCTGCTGTTTGGCAGCGGCGAGTTGAGCCTTCTGCTCTGGGGTTAACACAGCATCAATTTGGCTACGAGTCGATTCCCGAATTTGCTTTAATTGTGCTTTCTGCTCGTCAGTCAGGTTCAGGTTAACCCCCCGTTTTTGATACTGATCGGCAGCAGGCGCTGGGCTTTGAGCACCAACCGGCAACATGGGAGTCACAAGGGACAGTGCAAGAGCCAAAGCACCAGGTAGGAGTAAGAAGCGTTTTAGGTTCATAGTGATTGTGTGTGTTTTGAAAGGGTCGCGTAAGAGAGGCAACTGACGGTTCCGTTTGGTGTTGCTATTTCTAGACAGAAACCGAGGGTGCATGAGTTACATACCGTACTCATGCATCTCGTTTTTTTAGCAACTTGGTGTCAGTTGTTTGAGGTAAGACCACGCTTATTTTCAAAAGGTTCAATGCCGCGTTAGCGCTCAGCAGAACGCCCTAAGGTTGTGATGTAGAGAACGGCTTCATCGATCGGAATGCCCAATACTTCATTCACCTGGTCATCAAAAAAGCCAGCGATACCGCTTACACCCAACCCTAGCCGAATCGCTGCTAGGTTGAGTCGTTGACCTAAATGACCCGCATCCATATGAAGGTAGCGATAAGCCCGATCGCCATAGGCGGCGATCGCGGTCTTAAGATCGGCTGTATGAAACAGCACAACTCCTGCATCGCGCCCCAAATCTTGCCATAAACAGAGGAAGTGTAATTCTTGACGGAAGTTTTTGAACCGAATTTGGCGCAGTTCTTGCGTCTTCGGCGCGTAGTAGTAGCAGCCTTCTTCTAGCCCGGTTACAGAAGACACGGCGATAAACGTTTCGACCAGGCTCACGTCAAAGTAGTCTGGCGAACCGTCCAGTCCTTGGTCGATGTAGTGTTGATGCTGGTAAGTAAAGTCAAGCAGGGCAATCAGTTCCTCAAAGGTGAGCGCCTCGCCACTGTAAGCACGCGTCGATCGCCGTTGCAGCAGCGTTGTTTCGAGTTGCTCCAGTTGGCTACCCCAGTCGATCGGCGGCGATAGTGTAGAGACCTTGAGGCAAAAGGGAAAATTGTACTTGTCGGCACGCTGTGCAGAGGTTGCGGTTGGCTTCCAGTTCACTTTGACGGTCGTATCGAGGGGAAGTTGAGTCGCTTGATGCAAGTAGCCAAGCATCTGCCCGTCTGGAATGGCTGGGTACTCAAAGTGTGTGGCAGCGGGTAGCGCTGTGCGTGCCAAAGAAAGATTCTGCTTAACATCCAGTAAATCAGCGATCGGGAGAATGGCGATCGCGCCTTCTTGCTCAGCATCTAAATAGAGGAGTTGCTGCATGGCATCGTCGATAAAGCCCCCAATCAAGTGGGGACGATAGTCTGTGAGCGCACACGCCAGTTCAAGATTGCCGAGCAAATGACCTGTATCCAAACAGATACGGCGGTAGGCACGATCGTGATAGCGCCATGCCGAGCGCCTGAAAACAGCCGTTGTCACCAGGGCAAGCTGTGTATTTTCCAGCACCGGATGCCAGTAGCAGGCGGCTTGCAGCTTTGTCCACACATCACTCTCCCAAAAGTGGATCAAGGAGTGAGTATAGGCTTGATAGTTGTACAAACCTGCGGGTAAAAGCGGGGTACCACGAGAGATAAGATAAAGCTCAGCCGGGTACAGCCCGCCAGCAGAAGGGGCAGCCCGCAAATAATGGGAACTACCAGAGGCAACCACTTTGCCCGTTAACCCATAGCTACAGAGCAGCAGTCTCGATAAGCGCTGCCACCAGATGCTGTTTGGGTCGCTGTCGAAGGCGGTTGGATTATCGGTTAGATAGGGTTTTAGATCAACCGGAACCCCAATCTTATATTCCTTGAACGGTACGGGTTGTTGGCTCCAATCGAGCGGTTGCTGTTTCGTCTTAATCGTTTCGGGATTGTATTTTGTCCGCTCGTGATAGTGCTGGGCGATCGATACGGTAAGGTCCGTCATAGCAGTTGCGGAAGAATGCGGCTCCGCTCCAATCTTGGCACTCTCTTGGGGGAAAACGCCATAGCCTGGTCAGGGCGCGTCGTCAATTCAGCTCCGAAACCTTGCGGTATCAGCATGGTCGCGCCCGCCCCAACACATGAGGCTAGGGGCTGAAATCCTTGCTGCAAGTGATGTGTAGTCGTAATTGATGACAGCCCCTAGTGTTTCATGCCTGCCTGCGTTTCGGGTGCCTTAGGAAACTGATCGGCAGCGGTAACTTGCTGCTGTGCAAACTGTTGGAGGCGCGATCGCCACACCTGATAGCCTTTCACACTCAAATGCAGCCCATCCGTAGTGAGATCAGCCGCCAGATCGCCATTGGCATCTGTAAAAGAGGGGTACAAATCGAGATAGTCGAGACCTTCTGCCTTTGCCATTGCCGCTAAGGACTCATTTAGTTGTTGAATGTAGTGATTGGGCACGATCGCCAAACGAGGTTTCCACAGCGTCAGTGGCTGATCGGGTAGGGGAGAACTCAGGGTTGGCGATCGCTGCAACCGACTCCCAGCATGAGGCAAAATTGACTGCACAACGATTTGAGCCTGAGGATGCGCCTTTTTTAGATGCAGTAGGATCTCACGATAATTTGCCAACAGGGTCTCAGTGCTGATGCCTCGAATCAGATCGTTAATGCCAATCATCACAAACACCGTTTCGGGCTGGGTGCGATCGAACAGCTTGAGTCGCCTCAACAGTCCAAACGATGTTTCACCGGAAATACCCTGGTTCAGCCAAACATGCCCCTGAGGCAACAAATCGGGCGGAAACCACAGACTAAGAGAGTCTCCTGCTAAAACGGTGAGGTCTTTGGGGTGTGACTCTGCTGCAACCTTAGCCTCTCGCCCTAGAAGGGTAACCCACTGTTCATACGTCAACTGGTGGCGTGTACCCAGTGAAGCCGTTGGAGTCACTGTCGTTGGCAGCGCTTGTACTGTGGACGCATTAACCTGCAAAAAACCAGTCAGGCTACCCCAACGTAGTAGCAATGCAGACGCAAGTAGCAGCCCACTAATGCCAAACGACAGGATAGCCCAACCAGGAAGAGAAAGAAATCGCCTAAACACTGGCTCAGATTTAAGATGATTTGAGTCAGATTGTAGTGGCAATTTCAGCTTTTTCAAGTGCCTCTATTCAGCTTGTTTGGCAAATGCCACTTCGCCAGCAAACTCTTCACCATATGCACCTTCACCATGCTCGTAAATGTCCAGCCCTTCGTCCTCTACTTCAGGCTTGACGCGGAGTTCCATGAACAGACCCAGCACTTTGAGAATGACGAAGGTGCCAACGGCTGCAATCACAGCCGCAATCAACACAGCAATAATCTGAGTGACGAGCTGACCAGGATTGCCATAAAAGAGACCGTTGTTACCAGCCGCGTTGACGGCTTTTGTAGCAAAAACGCCCGTTAAGATTGCTCCAACCGTACCGCCAACACCATGTACCGGGAAGGTATCTAACGAATCATCAAACTGTAGCTTTGCTTTGAGGTTGACCGCAAAGAAGCACGCGAGACCCGTCAAAACACCGATGACGATCGCAGACAACGGTGTGACAAAGCCTGCGGCAGGTGTAATACCCACCAGACCAGCCACGAAACCGCTCCCAATGCCGACGGCTGTTGGCTTACCCTTCAACAACCACTCAATCACAAGCCACGCTAAACCCGCTGCAGAAGCCGAGACTGTGGTGGCGACAAAGGCGACGGTTGCCAGACTACCTGCACCAAGCGCGCTACCACCATTAAAGCCGAACCAGCCAACCCACAGAATGCCAACGCCTAGCAAGACAAAGGGGACATTATGAGGAATGACTGGCTTAGCCATCCAATCTTTCCGGGGACCAAGCATCCAGGCAGCGACCAATGCCGACACACCAGAACTGATGTGAACCACTGTGCCACCCGCAAAGTCCAACGCACCCATCGCGCCCAACAAGCCTCTACCCCAAACCATGTGAGCTAAGGGCGAGTAAATGAAGGTAGACCACAGGACGATGAACCAAAAGAACGCTTTGAACGAGATGCGCTCAACGATCGCCCCAGACACCAGTGCAACTGTGATGATGGCAAACATCATCTGGTACACCATAAACACCTGGTGAGGAATCGTTGCCGCATAGCCAATGGGGTCAGGAGCATCAGCCGCAACGCCGTTGAGACCCAGCCAACCAAGACCACCGACAAACTGCTGAATCCCTTGAGCAAAAGTTTGACCTTCAGCAAGGGTGACATCAAAGGCTAGCGTGTAGCCCCAGAGCACCCACGTAACGCCCACGATCGCCATTGCCACCAGGCTCATCATCATCGTGTTGAGCACATTGCGCGATCGCACGAGTCCACCATAGAAAAAGGCTAGACCAGGGGTCATGAACAACACCAGTGCTGCCGAGGTGAGCACCCAGGCGGTATCACCCGTATCCATTTTGGGTGGTTCAGGCGCAGCAGGCGCAGCCGCATCCTGAGCAACTGCCGGGTCGAGGAGCGCGCCAGTGAGCAGGCTAAACACCGCGATTGCCAACAACGATAGCCCAAACGCTACAACCAATCTGCGTAACATTCTTTTGCTTCGTTCGTCTGGCTCGCCGATCGCCAGAGAAACAAGGCTCTGCCAGACTGAGGAAACCGGGCGAGCGAAAGAGCCGGAAAAACGCCGACGCTTGTGCTTCGACCTTTTATGAAGCATTAATTTAGACATTTTGACCCAAAAATCCTTGCGAAAACGTCAATAGAAACGGTAGGCAACTCACCAGGTGGGCAAACGAAAGCAGCACGATGACTAGAAAACGGCTTGAGCTTTGCTTGCATGACTTGACCACTGGAGGATAGAAGACCTCAGTGGCAATTTTTCGGACGGCTATCCATGCGGGGCAAGCGATGGAAGCGCAAATACCCCTCCGGAGGGATTAACTCTTAGGAGTGATTGCACCAATTCTGGGAAGGTTAATTCTGTATAAGAGATAACAGATCGACTTTGAAGTGACGCTGAAGCGGCAAGCAAGATTCCGAAAAGAGAACTGAAGCTTCTACTGGAACGGGATCAGGCGGCGATCGAGTGAACGATCGACAAAGTTGCTCAAACCGCTAAAACGTTTCGATTAGTTACAGAAAAGATTTTCTACCCTCAAGGTCTACCCAAGCTCCAGGTAAATTGCCGCTGCATACACAAGGCTCCCTTGGTGTCCACGTAACTTTCAGTGGATGCATTGTTGACCTTTTCCTCGATACTGAAGAAAGGCTGCTCAACTCAGGGAGGACCCATGCTGCTATCGAAAGGATTTGAGGTGGAGATCTACACCAGCACCCCTGAAGGAGACATTGTTGGGTTGTCTGACAAAATTGTCGCCGCCTTAGATGGCTTCGTGCGCGAACCCGATAGCCGCAACGTCGAGTACACCACCCCTCCGTGTTACCGCTATGAGCGCCTGCTGTGCGATTTGGTACGTCCGCGCCTGCGCCTGCGAACCTACTTGCAACAACTGGGAAATTACACTCTCATACCGGGCAGCACGCTTTCTCTAGGCTCCGTCGATCGCTTTTGGCGTTCCGATCCGGGCAACCCTTACCACACGTACATTGAGCAAACCTACGGCACCAGTGTGGTGACAGCCAGCATCCATATTAATGTCGGCATCAGTGACCCCGAAGTGCTGATGCGAGCCTGTCGGCTCATTCGAGTTGAAGCAGCCTTGTATCTAGCCTTGAGTGCATCATCCCCGTTCTTAGGTGGCAACGTGACAGGCTACCATTCGACCCGCTGGGGGCTTTTCCCAAAAACGCCTGCTCAGGTGCCTCTGTTTGAAAGCCACGCCCACTTTGTCCGATGGACTGAGCAGCAATTGGCAGCAGGCACCATGCAAAATGTGCGTCACCTTTGGTCATCGGTGCGACCAAATGGCGATCGCCGCCCCTACAATCTCAATCGACTGGAACTGCGTATTTGCGATTTAGTCATTGATCCAGTCGCACTACTGGCGATCACAGCCCTTCTTGAGGCACGCTTACTACAGCTCATCCATGACCCAACGCTCGATCCACTACAGAGCAGCCAATTGCCATCTGAAACGCGATCGCACGCTCTGGAAGTGCTTGCAGATGCCAACGAAACGGCGGCAGCCCACCACAGCCTGAATGCAACGTTACAGCATTGGAAAGATGGCAGCCCAATTGTTGCCAAAGAGTGGATCGAGCAGCTTTATCAGGACGTTTGGCCGATCGCGAAGCGAGAAGGCTTTAGCTGCTTCCTCCTACCGCTGAAAAAAATTCTGCGAGAAGGCAATGAAGCGCAACAGTGGCTCAAGCTTTACGAGCAGGGATTAGCGATCCAACCCATCATGCAGCAAGCCATTCAAGACGCATCCACTTACGAACTCACGTTACAAGACGACCTTTGCCAGCCATTGGTCGCTTAGGAATGGACATTAAATAACTTCGACAACCTTAGCCTTTTCGTTGTACGGGCGCGGCATGCGGCAGATGTCTCTGGGAGAAGGCAAGGACTTTGTACCGCAGCTTGCTTCCCGCAGGGTATGCCATGCCCCTCCGCACTCTGTGTGCGCTTTTGCTTTGTTGATTGAAGAAGCGTTTGATTGAAGAAGTGTCAAAGAGCGATCGCTAAACGCCTTAGAGCTGAACCACTGGGGAGCTTCGATTCGTCGTCTGTGAGGGTTGAATTGTCTGCAAGAGATAACATAGCTTCCGCTAAATCACCCCTCCGGACGGTGCCAGTTTGAGAACAAAATCTTTACAAAGCTAACGCTTAAGCTGATTGATTAAAAAAAGCTATCGATCGCGCCCCTTGTTTACCCAGACAAACACGCCTCAAACAGTACTGCTGCTTACTCGAACTCATGCTCAGAGTCGTTTTGGTTCATCCTCAGATTCCGCCAAACACCGGCAATATCGCCCGCACCTGCGCTGCCACTAACACCGAGCTACATCTGGTTGGACCGCTAGGCTTTGAGCTGAGCGATCGCTACCTGAAGCGTGCAGGCTTAGACTACTGGCCCCATGTCAATTTGCATTACCACGACTCGATCGAGGCATTCCAGACGCTACAACAGAGTCAGGGAGGGCGACGCATTGGCTTTAGCACTTCGGGACGCTGTAGCTATACTCACTTCGCCTTTCGCCCCTTAGACTGGCTTCTGTTTGGCAGCGAAACTCAGGGACTGCCGACTGATGTACTCAACGCCTGTGACGAGACCGTCTATATTCCGATGGCAAGCCAACACGTCCGCAGCCTCAACCTATCCGTGAGTGCAGCCGTCGGTCTCTTTGAAGCACAACGACAGTTGGGTGGCTTCCAGTAACGAGTATCTTCTTTCTCAGAAATCTCCCAAGGAATACAAGTCAAATTAGGACAGACTACAGCAAGCCCATATATCGTCGATCGCCACGGCAACGCTTGGTCGCCCAAGAACGTTCGCTCATTCAACCACGCCATGCGTATTGACATGGGTTATGAACAGCCTGGTCATCACTGACCGATTGAGTTTTGGTCGAGCTCGTTCCTGTTCGCCAACCAAGCCATTGTCCACAGTAAATAAGCACTAAATGCGCATATACCCATTCAACAATATACGTATCTAAAAATATGCCCATTCAAAAGTAAGCCAAAGACAACACGGTTGAGTGTCAATAGCCCAATCACATGCATATCCATAAAGCGAAAAAGATCGAGGCACTGGCTGTCGTCGTTACCACGAATCGTGGGCATATGTAATAAGAAATTTCTATACGCTACTGGGCAAAGCTATAGCAGGTTGTTCAATGCTTATAGTTACGATTGATCGCTCTGCAACACTACAACTGGCGTACCTCTCACAAGGTTCAAGCAGTACGTTTGCCCGTATCTGCCTTCAAAGTGGGAGTTGCTAATTGTGATAACGTACACAATTTCACGGTTGTTGAGGGGCAAATCTCAACGTAACGTGATATCGGAGGCAGTGAGTGATTGTGGCTTAGCACCGACCTATGCTGTAGCTATAGCCCTTGCTGAACAAGGCTTTTACGCCTTATTCACAACCAGAGCTAGAGCGTCACAAGCCCAGGTGCATGTCATCAAAGCGGAGGAATTTTTATTCTCCTAAGATCTGAAGCAATGCGCTTGAGAAGGGGCAATTGACCAGGGTGTAACAGTACGCTAACCATGTTCACAAAAGGCGATTAAAGGTTTTTTCAACACGGATTGTAGATTTTTGGGGTTATGTTAACTTGTCTAAATTGAGAAAGCAGGGTAATCTTGCCTAAGTGTTTGCCGCTAGTGATCTGGATCGCTTTCCTACGTGATTTCTATCATTGGCAGATGGCAAGCTGATGTGACTCAAGGACAGTTAAACGCTGGACATTTTAGGAGGTCGTTTTTTGGAACGAACATTTCCGCAGAAGGTTAAGCCTGTTCCTTCCTGTGAAGTTGAAGAGGGTGTGATGGAGAGTCAAATCAGGCAGACTCCACCGGAGGTTAATCGTCTGGTTCGTACTTCTGCCGCCGTAATCGGGTTGGCAATCTCAATGGGGGCATACAGTCTCCCATTGCCCAGCCAGAGCGATGAAGCAGTCGCCGCAGAGCCAGTTGCTGGTGAGCCAGCTGCAAATGTAGTTCCTCAAGAGTTTGACGTTGCCACTGTGCCTCACAGTATCGAGAAGACTCAAAGCTCTTTTTCCGCAGAAATTGCTGAACACACCGTGCAAGAAGGTCAGACCCTTTGGCAGCTTGCTCAATTTTACGGGGTGGATGCGGCGAAGCTAGCACTGGATAACGGCATTTCTACGAATGCAGTGCTGCACGTTGGACAAGTGTTGAAGATTTCAACCACGAAACAGGTCTCGGTCATCGAACAAGCTGCTGAAGCTGCTGGCAACAAGCCTGAATATTACGGTCTGGTTGATAGTGCTAAAGCGATCGACAGCAAGCAGAAAGTGGTTGCTCAGGTGCCATATAGTGAGGCACTCGATGCTTTGAGGCAGAAACAAGATCGGCTCCAACAAGGTCTTGCACGGCTAAAGGGCACTCAACAGACCGAGCGCACAGAGTCTAATCGCACAGAGGTCGCTTCCCAAGCAGCACCGAGTGTGACAGCGACAACGGCTGATCCTCTGGCTCATGCCTATAGGGTTGTGGCTGGAGACACCTTGGAGGCGATCGCAAACGCCCATCAGGTTTCTCTAAAGCAATTGACGGCTGCCAATGCCCTCAAAGACCCCAACGTTTTGAGTGTTAACCAGGTGCTGGTCATCCCTCAAGGCGCAAGTGAAGCACCCCTAACGTCCTCGACCGTCAGCACTGCACCCACTGAGGCTCCTATCATCATTGCATCTGCAAAGCCAGATCAAATGACGCTACCGAGAGCAGAAAGTGCCCGCCCCACTGTTGGGCGCACTCAAGCACTGGCACCCGCTCCAGAAGCTGTCAGCACTGCACCAGGTGTAGCTGAGGCTCATGGTGTTGCTGTTGTAGCCGCTCAATCGAGTAATGCTCCAGCGGCTGAGCCGATTCCAACGGTCTCACTTACTCACTCATCCGTAGCACCCGCCGCGATCGGGGGTAGTAGTGAAGTGGCGACGGTCTCTTTCGTCGGCAAACAGCCAGCACAGGCAGATCAATCTGATGGTGGCATCCAAAATAGCTATGTTGAAAATCTCAGGCTTGAAATTGTCAAGCTTCGAGAGAAATACCAGGATTCATCGAGCCAAATTCAGGGCTCCACTACGCAAAGTACTAAAGTTGCGGCTGCGCCTCTCAATGTTGCCGCGCCTGCTAACACTGCTGCGGCAGCGAGTGAAGCTACGGCAGCACCTCAGTTAACCCCATACACAAAGGCGCTCCAGGCTCAGATCCGTCAGTTGCAGGTTAGTAGACAGCAGGACAATCGGGCTGAAATGAAGGCAGCGCAGGCTGATCTGGCACCTGTCGAGCCTCAAGCTAAACCTCAGCTTGTAGCAACAGCCTCGATCGGCTCTCAAAACTATGAGCCGTTGATTTCCTCACCCGTTGGCAAAATGGTTTCCCCAGATTTGCCGCCCATTGGTTCAGTGGATGCGTATTTGCCCGGTAGCTCAGGCAAGTTTAACGGCTACATCTGGCCCACTAAAGGGGTGCTGACTTCAGGCTACGGCTGGCGCTGGGGTCGGATGCACAAAGGCATTGACATTGCTGCTCCCGTGGGTACGCCTGTGTTTGCCGCCGCAGCGGGTGTGGTGATCACAGCAGGCTGGAACTCTGGCGGCTATGGCAACATGGTCGAGATTCAGCATCCTGATGGTAGCGTGACCCTCTACGCACACAACAGCCGGGTCATCGTGCGCACAGGGCAGCAAGTAGCTCAAGGGCAGCAAATTGCTGATATGGGTAGCACTGGCTATAGCACAGGTCCGCACTCTCACTTTGAAGTGCATCTTCCTGGACAAGGAGCCGTTAACCCAATGGCTTACTTGCCGAGAGGTCAGGCATAAACGCCTTTTACACTGACATACTTGACTGTTTGAAGGGAGCCTTTAGCTCCCTTTTTTATTGGGTGAATTGGTCTTATGTACAGGTGCAGGGCGAGTGGCACTGCTCCTTTCTGGCATACTGGAACAACTTGTCTTGATGCAAAGCGCATTCCAGGCATAAGGCTCATTTGGTTCACCTGATCAACGGGAGTCGATGGGTTACAGTGACTACTGGGTCACGATCGCGTACAGTACGATCGTTCACCTTTTGTTGCGTACTTCCGATTGAACTGAGCGCATCAAGGCGTTGAATCAGGGCGTTGGGTTAGAGAAGCGTTTAATCGGGACGATCGCCGCTCATGGGTTAAAGTTGACCCGCACAAGGTAAAATTCAAATTCTTTAAAGCGCTATCATAGCGTTTGTTACGAGGGTCACAGTATGGGAAGACAGCGATCGCTTTTAGGCTTGATTTTAGTGCTGGTTATCGCCGCGATTGTGGTGATTGTCAGGGTGCCAGCGCGTCTGGGCTTAGACCTTCAGGGCGGTTCACAGTTGACGATTCAGGTGAAAACGACTCAGGAGATCCAACAGATTACCGAGCGAGAACTTGAAGCCGTTCGCAAAGTGATTGAAGGGCGGGTCAACGGTCTGGGGGTTTCAGAACCTTTGGTGCAAACCGTTGGCAAAGATCAGATTTTGGTGCAGCTACCAGGCGTGAATGATCCGGAGCAGGCAGAACGCGTCTTGGGTGGTACAGCTCAGCTAGATTTTCGCAAGCAGAAACCTGGCACCGAAGCGCAACTGCAAATCGAAAAACAGAACCTGCGTGAGAAGCTGGATCTCCAGGCAAAACTGAGAAAGACAACGGATCAAGCGGCGATCGCCAAAAATCAGGCAGAGCTGAAAGCGACGAATGAGTCGATCACCAGTCTGTTTGAAAAAACGGAACTGACGGGTAAGAACCTCAAAGACGCGTATCCAGAGCCAGCGGGTGCGAGCAATAACTGGCACGTAGGGCTGAAGTTTGACCCCCGTGGTGGCGAACTGTTTGCGGCGTTGACAAAAAGTATCGCAGGCACCGGACGCACTCTGGGCATCTTTCTGGATGGCGCACCCATTAGTGCCGATTTTGCCTACACCGTTGACGTACAGTACGCGCAGACCGGAATTTCAGGGGGCGGAGCCGTCATTGAGGGTAACTTTACGGCTGAACGAGCCACTGATATCGCCGTCCAACTGCGTGGAGGGGCGTTACCAGTCCCCGTAGAAGTGGTCGAAAATCGCACGGTGGGCGCAACGCTGGGTCGAGATAGTGTGCAAAGCAGTATCTACGCCGGGATTGGTGGGTTAGTTCTCGTCTTGATCTTTATGGTGGTGTACTATCGCCTACCGGGACTGGTTGCCGATGTTGCCTTGCTGATTTATGCCGTGCTGACCTACGCTGCCTTTAACCTGCTGGGTGTGACGCTAACCCTTCCTGGCATTGCGGGTTTCATTCTCAGCATTGGGATGGCGGTCGATGCGAATGTGCTGATTTTTGAACGAACGCGGGAAGAACTCCGTGCGGGCAAGACGCTTTATCGAGCGATCGAAGCTGGCTTTTACCGGGCGTTTCCCAGCATTCTGGATGGGCACGTCACCACGTTGATCTCCTGTGCCGCGCTTTTCTGGCTAGGTGCAGGATTGGTTAAGGGGTTTGCCCTCACCCTGGCGCTAGGGGTTTTGTTGAGCCTGTTTACCTCGTTGACCTGCACTCGGACGCTGTTGTTCTACACCCAGAGCATCCAAGGACTACGGAAGCTTGAGTTCTACTGCCCGAAGCTGCCATCTACCACGCAACCTCAACCGGAGGCGACCCCATGAAACTACAAGTCATTCGGCAGCGCAAGCTTTGGTGGACGCTTTCTTTGGTGATGATTATTGCTGGGATTCTTGCCATGCTGTTGTCCTGGCAGAAGTTTGGCGCACCGTTGCGTCCCAGCCTGGACTTTATTGGTGGGACACGCCTTCAGGTTGAGCTTGATTGCTCAAAGCCGAATGCCTGCGACAAGCCGATCGACATTGCCGCTGTACGTGATGTGATGGATGCTGAGGGTTTGGGCGAAAGCAGCATTCAGCTTTTAGGACAGGAGCAGCGCGCACTCTCCATTCGCACGAAACCGCTCAGCCCAGAGGAACGGGTCAAGCTTTTGGATGCTCTCGGCAGCAAGATTGGTGCGTTTGATGCTGCTAAGAACCAGATTGATACGGTGGGACCCGTCATCGGTCAGCAGTTGTTTGCCTCTGGCATGTTGGCGCTGCTGGTGTCGTTTGGGCTGATTATGGTCTACCTCAGTTTTCGGTTTCAGTTGGACTATGCAATTTTTGCGATCCTTGCTTTGTTTCATGATGTCTTGATTACGGTTGGCATTTTTGCCATATTGGGTCTGGCAATTGGTACAGAAGTCGATAGCCTGTTTATCGTGGCGCTGCTGACGATCGTCGGTTTTTCGGTGAATGATACGGTCGTGATTTACGATCGCATTCGTGAGACACGAGCAGCCCATCCCGATCGTCCGATTGATGACATTGTGGATGCCGCCGTTAACCAAACGCTGTCTCGCTCCATCAACACAACCGTCACTGTATTGCTTACCTTGTTTGCCATCTTCCTCTTTGGTGGCGAGACTTTAAAGAACTTTGCCCTGGCGCTCATCATCGGTTTCACGATGGGGGCTTACTCCAGTATCTTTATTGCCAGCACCCTCTTAGCCTTGTGGCGTGAACGTGCGGAAGCGCTGCCCTCTGCAACCGCAACTGTGGACGTTGCTGCCAGCGATCGAGACGTGGATGATCTCTCCGCCAGATCAGATGATGCCTGACCTAATTGCCCTCTATGAGCCAGCCTGACGAACCACGATTGCTCCCGACGAGCGGCGATGCTGCCACTACTTTTCAGCAGGAAGTAGAGCGGCTTTACCGTTTGACCATCTACGGGCGCTGGTGCGTCGTTGTGGCGTTATGGCTTACGATCGGCGCACTCAGTTTGTGGGCTTTGCGGTATCCCATTTCGCTGTTGCTGGATTACTTTACGTGGGCAGCCGTTCGCTACGGGCTGCTCTTTAACCGCTTTCCTGCGATCGGTTTAGCAATTTGCGTTGGGTTTACAGTCGCCGTTCTGCTGCGACAAAGCCATGATGCGGTGTTTGGGTTGTCTCAGTTCGATCGCCAGCGTTTAGAACGGCAAGTGCAGCGGATTCGGCAGCAGGGACGTAGCCATCCCCTTTGGCGCTTCGTGTGCAAGCCGCGATGTCCATAGCCATTAGCCTTTGAGGGATGATGGAAAGAAGTTGCTGGTTGTTAGTTATTAGTTGTTAGAGGGAGTCAGAAGTCATACCAGTTTAAACAGACTTCACGACACATCGACCCTCTGTAGGGGCGAACGGTCCGCCCCTACCCCATCTGCAACATTTTCAAATCAAATTGATATTAGGAGTCAGGAGTCAGGGGGTTAAAGGCTGAAGGCTGAAGGCTGAACTGACCGCTACGATCGCCCGAAGTTGTCCGATCGCTGCGACCAATAAGCACGATAAGCAACCACCATCGCACCAGCCGCGGTTGCTGCAAACGCAGGCGCGACAAAAGGAAGCCAACCCTGTTGTAGAAACAGGCTGAAGCTGATCACGGCAAGACTGAGCAGAAGCAAACTTCCACTCAACACCAGCACCAACGGCTGACGGACATACCATGCCAGAAGGCTGCCCATCACTGCCCAAAGCCCAATCCACAGGGCTTCTAACCATTCAGACCATACCCAAATCAAGGGTTGACCGTCCAAGGCGGCACTCAAAAACTGGCTCACCATTTGGGCGTGAATGAAGACACCAGCCATACGAGGCGTATCTTCACTGGTCGCACTGTAGGGCGTGGAGAAAAAGTCTCTGCCGCTGGGAGCAATGGTGCCAAGGAGTACCACTTTATCCTTCACCCACTCAGGTGGCACCTTGCCAGTTAAAACATCAGTCAAGCTTACCTGCCGCGCGATCGTCCGTCCTCGATACTTGAGCAAGATTTGGTAGCCTCGCGCATCGATCGACTGATAGCCTCCTGCATGCTTTTCTAGCGGACCAAACTGCACGTTGCCAAGCTGAAAAAGGTCAGGATTGTTAGCGTGCGCTTGAAGCCCAATCCTCTCAGGTGCAAGGTATGCCAGTGCCAAGCGCAAGGAGAACGAGTAGAACGTGACGGGAGTTTTACTGGTGGCAGTCGTGCTGTCGGCAAAGAGTAGATTGCGTCGTACAATATCGCCTGGATCGAGCACCAAATCATTAAAGCCAATGCGATTCAAGGGCACATCCTCAGGCGCAGGAGTTGTGGGGGGATTGGCGCTCCCCAGATTCGTAATCGCAATGACGTTTGGGGCGTTGAGCGCTGCCAGCAACTCAGTTCGTCCAGGCTGCTGAGGGAGATTGCGCAGCAGATCTAACCCGATCGCTCTGGGTTTGCCACGCTGTAGAGATTGAATCGCTTGCGCTAAGGTGAGATCGGTAATGGGAAATTGCTTTTGTGCGGTGATGTCGGCTTCTGTGATGCCTACAACCAGGAGTCGAGGGTCAATACCAGGATCGGGGCTTAGCTGCACCAGGCGATCGTAGGTAGCTAGTTCGAGTGGCTGCAACCACCCCAGTTGACGGATTCCTACAACTAAACCTGTTACGGCAAGACTGACCATGCTCAGCGAGAGCGCGGCTAATGCCCTTCCCTTGGGTTTACGGTCACGTCCCAACCTGCCTTGAGAAAGGTGCTGCCAGTAGGTCAACGGGAGTTGCGCGGTTTGGGGTAAGCTGGCGCGATCGGCAGCAGGATCAAACGCCTGCGCAGGGAGATATTCTGGGAGCGTTAGGGGCAATTGCGTGTCATCTGCCACAACTTCAGTGGGGTGTGCCAGCGCGTAGAGAACGGACTCGGCAGTTTGATAGCGCTGGCTGAAGTGGTAACGCGTCATTTTCGTCAAAATGGCGGCTAGCCCGGAGCTAACCCGTGCCTGATCGCGCCAGATAACCTCACCGGTCTCTGGGTGGGTCGGGAGTTGAAAAGGCTGTAGCCCCGTCAGCGCATGAATAGCAGTCATTCCTAGCGCATAGATATCGCTGTTGCAGCGCGGCTTACCCATCATCTGCTCACTAGGACCGTACCCCTGCGTCCCAATACCCACCGTGAGGTTGGTCTGTCCTGAAACCACACCCGTTAGCTGCGTTTGAATTTCCTTCACTGCGCCAAAGTCAATCAGCACAAACTTGCCGTCTCGCTGTCGCCGAATAATGTTGGCAGGCTTAATATCCCGATGAATCACGTTGTTTTGATGCACAAACGCCAGAATGTGCAGCACATCTCGCAGTAGATCAACTACTGTTGCTTCATCCAGTCGTTGGGCTACGGCAATTTCACTGCTCAACGACTGCCCTTCAATATATTCTTGTGCTAGATAAAATTCCTTACTTTCTTCAAAATCAGCCAGGAGTGCGGGAATTTGGTCGTGACTTCCCAGCTTTCGCAGGGTTTCGACTTCGGTTGCAAACAGACGACGCGCAACCTTCAAGAAGCTCTTCTCCTGATAGGCAGGTCGAAATTGCTTGATGACGCACTGAGGACGATCGGGCTGCGACACGTCTTCAGCAAGATACGTCTGCCCAAACCCACCGCTACCCAAAGCCTGAATAATTCTAAAGCGATCGTTGAGCAGGGTTCCCAACATGTAGCTCAGCCTTTTAGTGGTTGGTTGTTGGTTGTTGGTTGTTAGTTTTTAGCAAAATAGCGATGCAAAGACTGGTAAAAGCACAAAACCGATCGTACTTCTTATACCCTCTAACAACCAACAACTAAAAACTACTCCTCATCCCCGCTGCACCGTCGCCAAAATCTCGTCCAAAATCTCCTGGGCACCCTGTTCGCGCAGGCGTTGAGCGAGTTCAGCACCGATCGCCTCTGCCTCAGTAGCCAGCCCACTCACGCTATCTTTTGCTACTTTTTGCCCATCCAGGCTGATGACAATACCCGTTAAGGTGAGTCGATCGCCCTCAAGTAGGGTATTCACACCGATCGGTACCTGACAGCCACCTTCCAGTTCGCGGAGGAACGATCGTTCGGCGTAACAACGGTAAGCGGTTGGTTCATGCTCCAGCGCTTTTAGCAATGACAGCACTTCGGTATCGTCACCCCGGCATTCAATCCCCAGCGCACCCTGACCCACGGCGTGGAGCGAAATTTCAGACGGGATGACTTGGTGAATGCGGTCTGCCATCTCAAGCCGCTGTAAGCCTGCTGCTGCCAGAATCAGCGCATCGTATTCACCTGCATCCAGCTTTGCCAGTCGGGTGTTCAAGTTGCCCCGCACATCCTTAAAGCTGAGGTGGGGATAGTGATGCCGCAGTTGTGCCAGACGACGGAGGGAGGACGTGCCGACGACAGCACCTTGAGGCAACGTATCAAGCTGTTTGTCTTTGTGCTGTTCATGTACCACCAGCGCATCAGCCGGATTCTCACGCTCGGTCACGCAGCCCAAGATCAATCCTTCTGGCAGGCGAGTCGGCAAATCTTTGAGGGAATGCACGGCAAAGTCAATGTCGCCGCTGATCATGCCGACTTCGAGTTCCTTGGTGAATAGCCCTTTGTCACCAATTTTTGCCAGCGCCACATCCAAAATCTTGTCACCCTGAGTGCTCATGGTATGCACTTCAAAGGTTCTTTCTGGAAAGGCTTTTTGCAATTCTGCCTGTACCCAATGGGTTTGTACCAGGGCAAGCTGGCTTTTGCGGGAACCAATGCGAATGGTGCGAGTAGCGATCGGCGTTGCAGTAGGCGACATAATTCAGGGCTTGAAACGAGCTTCAAAAGTCACTCTTTCCACCTTACCGCAGTGTGTAACCCGTTTGATAGGAGTGCAAGAGGACACAACCATTACAGATGATTAAGCAGAATCCCTTATGGCGCTAATGCCAACAGGGTTGCAGGAAATTTTGATGTACAGAACAATCATCATAGGCAAAAACGAGGCGTTGAATGACCAAAGATAATTACATACCGCGAAAACGAGAATTTATCTTTTGAGGAGTATTACGGCTTTTTGAGAAGGAGTGATCTGGGTGGTCAATATCCTAAAGAAAACTTTGAGGAAAGGGTAAGAATTCTCTTAGTTAAGCGATCGATCGCGATTACTGCTAGGAATGACAAAGGAACGCTCATTGGAGTTGCGTTTGGTGTGAGTGATTTTGCTTACTTCCTTTTCATCACAGACCTTGGTGTTAATAGGGCTTATGTAAAGCAAGGCATCGGCAGTGAATTGTTAGTTCGCATCCGAGAGGCAGTTGGTGGAGAGGACAATATCACAGTTGTTACGGTTGCCCATGCAACCGCAGTGGGTTTCTACAAGAAGCGTGGTTATGTATCCGAGCAACGTCTATTTTGGAAGCCATGCAATCTCTGGAGCAAATTTGAAGTAACTTAGCTCAAATGTGATAAGACAGTATGCAGACTAAACAGGCGAATCGTAAAGCTTTAGAACACTATCTAAGCCTCCGCTACCCGATTACGATTTACCCAGAGGCAGAAGGTGGGTATGTTGCAGTGATCAAAGATTTACCAGGATGCATTACGCAGGGCGAAACGCCGGATGAAATCATGGCAAACATTGAAGAAGCGCGACAACTGTGGATCGAGACGGTGTACGAACACGGCGACGAAATTCCGCTGCCATCCGACGATCTGTACGCTGATGAATAAGGTTGAAAGATCGCTGCCATGTCCTCTTTGTGGCGGTGTATTAGTTGAAAAGGATGTGCAGAAGCTGTTGCGCGGCGGACTGCACACAGCTGTCTTGCAGGTTAAGGCTGAGGTTTGTCTTCAATGCGGCGATCGCCTGTACTCCGAGGAAACCGTCCAGCGGTTTAAAGATATTCGGGCGAAGCTGAAGAATCAGCAGACGGAAGAATTTACACCGTTGGGTCGATCGTTCCAGGTTGGTTAATGGCACGATCGCCGCGATCAACAAGACCTCCGAGGTTTTGAAAACCCGGAGGTCTAAATTCGACTTTTGTATTTTTGGAACCAGGTACATTTCCCTTGTCATGACAGGAAAGAAGTACTTTGTTTGCGGTTGCGCTGCTACCCCAGGAACAAAGCAGACTTGGACTGCATCCATCTAAGGGTTGATTGCCGTCGCTTAAATGTTTAAGAACTCAGCAGATTTTCTTGAAATAACCATAAATGAGCGATGATAGGCGAGCCTGTTCCCTATCAACACTTTTTTGATTAGCCGAACAATAAACATCGCTGTAGGTTTGGATATTACATGCGCGTTCTTCTCCTGTATCCGCTGTTTCCGAAGTCGTTCTGGTCGTTTGATAAAGCCCTCGAATTGGTTGGACGAAAAGTTTCGTTGCCTCCGCTGAGCTTGACAACCGTTGCCGCGATTTTGCCGCAAACCTGGGAATTTCGTCTGGTCGATCGCAACGTGCGCTACGAGAGTGAAGCCGACTGGTGTTGGGCAGACCTGGTGATCATCTCTGGCATGATTGTGCAGAAACCGGACATGCTACACCTCATCGAGTCGGCAAAGCGACGGGGCAAACGGGTGGCAGTGGGCGGACCCTATGTAACCTCCGTACCAGAAGCAGCCCAGGCGGCAGGTGTTGATTTTCTGGTGCTGGACGAAGGCGAAATCACGTTGCCGATGCTGGTAGCGGCACTGGAGCGGGGGGAAACGTCGGGAGTCTTTCGTGCTGATGGTGAAAAGCCTGCCGTGACGGATACCCCTGTGCCCCGCTTCGATTTGCTGGAACTGGATGCCTACGGCGATATGTCGGTACAGTTTTCGCGGGGATGTCCCTTTCAGTGTGAGTTTTGCGACATCATCGTGCTGTATGGACGCAAACCGCGCACCAAAACTCCGGCTCAACTGCTGGCAGAGCTACAGGCGCTTTATGATTTGGGCTGGCGGCGCACCATCTTCGTAGTCGATGACAACTTCATTGGCAACAAGCGCAATGTGAAGCTGATGCTCAAGGAACTGGCTCCCTGGATGAAGGCGCACGGTTACCCCTTCAGCCTGTCTACCGAAGCGTCAGTCGATTTGGCACAAGATCAGGAATTGCTGGATTTGATGATTGCGGCAAATTTCACAGCAGTTTTTCTAGGCATCGAAACACCAGATACCGACAGCTTGTCCCTCACGCAAAAGTTCCAGAACACCCGCAATTCCCTGGTAGAAGCGGTGCAGACCATTAACCGTACCGGATTGCGGGTCATGGCTGGCTTTATCATTGGGTTTGATGGCGAGAAAACAGGCGCGGGCGATCGCATCATCGATTTTGTCGAAGCTACTGCCATTCCTCAGGCGCTCTTCAGTATGCTGCAAGCGTTGCCCAACACCGCACTCTGGCATCGACTGGAGAAAGAAGGTCGGTTGCGGGCAGGCGATGGTGAGGCAAACATTCACCAGACGACGCTCACAAACTTTGTGCCCACGCGTCCCTTAGAAGAAATTGCCCAGGAATACGTGCGTTGCTTTTGGGAACTGTACGAACCCGATCGCTACCTGGCGCGGGTCTACCGTCACTTTTTGATGATGACACCCAGCCCCAACAAAAAGAAATTTAAGCTGCCAGGGCTAATTGACATCCGTGCAATGCTCATCATTTGCTGGCGGCAGGGCATTCAACGCCGCACCCGCGTTCAGTTTTGGCAGCAGTTCTTTTCTATCCTGAAGCGCAACCCCGGTGTCTTCAAGCATTACCTGACCAATTGCGCGCTGCTGGAACACTTTCTGGATTACCGCACCGTTGTCCGCGCTGAAATTACCGCAAAGCTGGCGGACTATCAGCCAGAAGTGTTGACCGAGAAAGCGGTGGCGATCGCAGGGAAGTAGACCGCTCAACCGCCAGGATCATCAACCTTAGCGAGCATCTTGCTCGCGTCCGTGAAGTGCTTACGGTCGTGAGCGAGACGCTCACACTTTGTGATGGGGCTGATGCAAACGAAAATCGCTGTAAGAGGTCGATCGGCGATCGTGTCGGGTTACAACCGCCCAAAGAATGGTGAGAACAAAGGGGACATGCAAGCTTTACCGTTTCTTAAAGCCGTTGAGCTAGCTTAAGCCCAGTTCCCTAGTTCCAAATTGTCACATCTACCTTTGGGCAGAAAACCATATGGCAATCAACCGTAGACACTTTCTTCTGTTTTTGGGTGCAGGCGTGGGCACTGTTGCCTGTCATGGGCTACCGCAAGGTCAGCAACCTGTTTCTACCAGTCCGTCAGCGGGGACGATCGCCAAGGTTCCTGCCACGCTGGGCTTCAAACCTCTACAAGGTCCAATCCCGCTACCCAGCAGTCCAGCAACGGGCGTGAAGCAGGTTTCTTTTGCCACGGGCGATCAACCAGCAGGTTTTGCCAACTATGACGTAGTTGATGATCTGGTGCTACCAGAGGGATACACCTACGACATCCTGGCAAAGTGGGGCGATAAAGTGGGAGATTCTCGCTTTGGCTACAACAATGATTATTTGTCACTGGTAGAAACCAGCGATGGTCAGGGCTTTTTGACGGTTAACTTTGAATACATCAGTGCGGTTTCGTGGCAGCAATCCTATGAGAAGGTGATTGGTCAGGCGTTGCCGCTGCGAGAAGTCGATCGTGCCGTGAGGTCAGCCGTCAAAGCCATCAAAGATGACCGGGTGCCAGGGCTAAATGCCTTTGCATTGAAAGAGAATGATCCCCTCAAAGCAAAGGTCAAGCTGATCGCGCAGGAAGCCTTAACCGATTTAGGACTAGGGGTTCTTGCTGTACGGCGTGCGCCCGATGGACGCTGGGTGAGAACCAATAGTACGAGCGATCGACGCGTGACGGGCATTTCTGGTCTGACGGATGGACGCTACCTGAGCGCGACGGGACCAGCCGTTGCCATTTTTCGGAAAACGCAGGGACAGGGCTATGTTGACAAGCTCGGCGCTAAAATCATTGGCACCATGCAAAACTGTGCAGGCGGCACTACGCCCTGGGGCACGGTTCTCAGTGCCGAAGAAAATATCCAGGGGCAAGTGCCGGAGCCTGTTTATGCAGATGGCACGTCGTTTGACCCCCTCTATCGCCCGTTCAACATTAGCGACGAAGAAATCAGCGGGTTGGGGAATGTGTTTGGGCTGGCAGGCAACAAGTATGGCTGGATGGTGGAAATTGATCCGGCGAACCCCAAAGATTACGGCACCAAGCATACCTGGCTGGGACGCTATCGCCATGAAGCGGTGGGCGTGCGAGCCGAAGCAGGCAAACGGTTAGCATTTTATTCAGGGTGCGATCGACGCGGTGGGCACATCTATAAATTTGTCAGCAAAGGCAAAGTCAGCGACCCCAAAGACAAAGCAAACTCCAAACTGCTGTCCGACGGAATGCTCTACGCCGCCAAATTCAACCCAGACGGCACCGGACGTTGGATTGCGCTTACTCCCAGCACCCCCGTAGCGCCCGAATCCCCTGCACGGTTAGCTGGAGCCATGTTACCCCTACCGCAACGTCCTCAAGGTGGCGTGATGCAGGCTGAGGAAGATGAGCAGATTGAAGCTTTTACGAAAAAATTCAAAACACTGGGTCAGCTTTACACGGGTAGCGATGCCGAAAAGCAAGGTGCCATCCTCATTGATGCGCACTATGCAGGTAATGCCGTGGGTGCAACCTGTACCGCTCGCCCTGAGGATACCGAAATTTCCCCAGACGGATCGCTGTTTATTGCCTTTACATCGGGAGCCGTTAGCAAAGAAGACGGTAGCCCGGATGTCCGCATCTTCAAAGGTCCCGATGGCAGTGCCGCTTATGAATACGGTTGGGTGATGCATTTGATTGAAGAGGGCAACGAACCAGCCGCCATGTCGTTTCAGTGGAAGATGATGGCAACGGGCGGGGAACCAGCTACAGGCGGCTTTGGCTTCTCAAACCCCGACAATCTTGCCTTTGACCCCAACGGCAATCTCTGGATTGTGACGGACATGCCCTCCGACAAGATGAATTATCCTGTGCCTGCCGATCGCCTGGAGAAAAACGGCGTTCCGGTCAAAGCGTCCAACTTGCGCGGCTTGTTTGGCAACAATTCCATCTGGTGCATTCCGCTTGCAGGTGAAGCCGCTGGTACTCCCTTTCTGTTCGGCACCGCCCCAATGGATGCCGAATTGACCGGAGCGTACTTTGCCCCCGATGCCAAAACCCTCTTTCTCTCGGTGCAGCATCCTGGCGAAATGAACGGCACCCGCAAAGACATGGCAGCCGAAACTCGTCAGTACGCGATGCGATCGCCCGGTGGTCAAGCCTTCATGCAAACGCGCACCGTGCCGATCGGCTCCAACTGGCCCTCCAAACAACCCAACCAGCCGCCGATTCCCGCCGTCGTTACCATTCGTCGCCGTGATCAAACTGCCATTACGACGTAAGGCGTGGGTATCGGTTGTTGGTTGTTGGTTGTTGGTTGTTGGTTGTTAATTGTTAGTTGGAAAGCCTTTCCGGCGGATTGGTTTGCAACTGTTAGGGTTATTAGCGCATGAGCCGCTCCTGACTCCTTCTAAAAACTAAAAACTAACAACCAAAAACTCCCCCGCCTTCTCTACCCCATCCCCAGCAGCGTTTCTGACCGCGCCACCCAGCCAACTGCGCCATTTTCACTCTGCACAACGGCGATCGCGGCTTGATGATCGCTGGGGCTAAAGGCAGCACAGCAGTCCTCCAGCAACAGACAGTAGAAGCCGAGATCGCTGGCGTGGCGGTAGGATGCCAGTACGCAGCATTGGGTGGTTACGCCTGTGAGCAAAAGGTGAGTGATGCCACGATCGCGCAACTGTGCCTCCAAATCAGTGCCGATAAAAACAGACTGAGCAGGCTTATCCAACTGGAGTTCCGCTTCCAGGGGCGTAAACGCATCCAACAGCGCCGTGCCCGGTTCATCTCGCACAAGAAACCGCCCCATGTTTCCGGGGGTGCCTACTGGATAGCCCGCATTGGCATACCGGAGTTGTTTACTGGGTGAAACGTCGCTCAAATTAGTCTGGTGAGCTTCGCGGGTATAGACGACCAAAAGACCGTGATGGCGACACCATTCAATCACCGCCTGAATACGAGGAACGATCGCGCTCACCGCCGACAAATCAGCCTTCAGATTATGACCACAGAAACCCTCTGGATGGCAAAAGTCGTTCTGCATATCAATGACCAAAAGTGCCGTTTGGCTTAGAGCGATCGAAAAAGAGTGCGGTACAGCCGAAAGGGAGAGCAGAGAATTGCCAACCATAAGCCATTCAATCTACCTGATGTGAAAAAAATCCAGGGTTGAGCAGTCAGCGGTCAGCTTGGGAGTTTTGAGTTTTGAGTTTTGAGTTGATGAAGCCGTCAGCGGTCAGCTTTTTATCCTTTTAACCTTCTGCCCTCTGCCTTCTGCCCTCTGCCTCCTGCTAACAACTAAAAACTAACGGCTAAAAACTCTCTTGCCTTCTGCCTCCTCCGTAACTTACTTCAACGCCGTAACATACTGCGGCTCCAGCACTTTGGTTAAATCGGGTATTGTTTGAATTTGCCCCTGCTCCTTCAAAAAGGTAGCCAGCTTTGTCATCGGCTTTAGCAGATATTGCTTGCTGTTAGGATCACCCAGCATCGCCACATTCGTCGCCCTGTCGGGAATCTGAATGCCTTTAAGCTGCTGATCCAGTTCTTCTGGCTTGATTTTGAGCTTAGCCGCCGCAATTTCTAAGCCTTCTTTGCGGTTGGTCTTCAGAAACTCCACGCCCTTGAGGTTGCCTTCGACAAATGCTGCCACTGCTTTAGGGTTTGCCTGAACAAACTTGGTACCAAAAATGTAAAGATCCGCGATCGCGGTGGGCATTTGCTTGGAGCTATAGATCACGCGCCCATCTTTTTGAGCCGCGATCGCCTTGTCGCTAAAGGGTGAATAGGAGTAGGCAATCTCCACTTTACCTGCCTGAAAAGCCGCCGCTGCTGCATCAGGAGGGGTACTCACCAATGTGACATCCTTTCCAGACAAACCCGCTTCTGCCAAAATTTGCAGCAAGAAGAAATGACCAATGCCACCCAGTTCGACGGCAATCTTTTTGCCCTTAAAGTCCTTAATGCTCTTGATGCTGTTGCGTGCCAGAATGACATCCGCACCAAGCGACGTATCTTCCACGGTTACAACTTTGAAATCAACTCCTTTAGAAGCCAACGTCACCGCCTCAGAGGTTACGGGAGCCAATCCATCAATTTGTCCCGACGTGAACGCTGGAAACGCCTGCGCCACTGTATCAAACACCTTGACCGTGAGAGTCAGCCCCAGTTCCTTAAAAAAGCCTTTCTCCTGGGCAATATGTAGCGGCGTGTTGCCAATCCAGGTGGTGATGCCCATTGAGGCTGAGCCAGCCCCAGCCGATGCTGCGGTCGATCCAGATGATTGCGCTGACGGTGCTTCAGGTGGTTTAGCACAGGCATGCATACTGACACCTGCGATCGCGCCAGTCATCATCCACAACGCATGCCGCCGAGTCCAACGGGGTGACTTAGAGAAATTCATCAAACCTGCCATCCTTGTGAGTTAACGCAAAATTTTGACATTTGTAACCAGGGCAGAATGCAACCAGCAATACCGCACATAGAGAAAGTTATACCGTCTAGAGGGGATGGAGTTTTGAGTTGAATCAGTTGTTTAGTTGTTAGTGCATGAAACTTGCCTAACTCCTTCTAAAAACTAAAAACCAAAAACTTCTCTGCCTTTTGCCCTCAACCAAACTCATGCTCAATCGCCGCTGCAATACTAGCCGTAATTTGCTCTACCATCAACGCACCTTTAGCGGCACTGGCTCCTTTAGCTGACGAGAGTACACCTGATGGCGGCACCCATTCGGTGCGAGTGGGATACATATCATAGGGCGGAAAATCGGCAGGCGGGTCATCGGGAAGCTGCTCTAGGTGGACTAATTCAGGGTAGAAGTGCAGCATGAGCGAGGTTTCTATAACGGCAGCGTGTTCGAGCGCAAAGCCCGGAAAGCCGTCAGGGAAAACATGGGCTAAGGTCGCTTCGGTGCAAAAATCCCAATATTCTAAGCGCATGATGCGGAGTGGATGGGTGGTGCCTAACTCACGCAGAGCAAGATCGATGCCTTCGGTCAGAAACCACTGATTTTCGTAGTGTCCATCCACGACAACCAGGTTTTTGACTCCGTGACGAGCAAATTCACGAATGACATCGCGCGTGATCTGGCTCAAACTTTGTCCATCCAGGCTGGTGGTACCCGGAAAGTGTTGTCCACCTCCTGACTTAGGCTGCGATTTGTAACCATAGCTCAGCGTGGGCGCGACTAAGCCATTCACCTTCTCGGCAACTGCTTGAGCGATCGCCCCACTCAACAAAGCATCCGTTCCCAACGGCAAATGTGGACCGTGCTGCTCTAACGCACCACAGGGAAGCAACAGCACCAGTCCATCCTCTTGCAACCGCTCCTGATAAGCTACCCAACTCAACGAACTCATCAAGACAGAATTCATGCCCACTCCTCAACGATCTAATTGCACTTTAGATGATCGGCTGCGACCATGATGTTCAGCGAGCAGGATTTTATCCAGCAAAATCAATGCTGTGTGCATGTGGAGTGGGCGATGGGACGTTTGGATGGCAAAGTAGCACTGATTACAGGCATTGCTTCGGGCATTGGACGATCAGCAGTTGAATTATTTCTCGCAGAAAGCGCACAGGTTTTTGGGGTCGATCGCAACGAAGCGGCAGGGCAAGCACTGGCAGAGACGTTGGACGCAGCGGGACGGTTTCACTTTTTTGCCGCTGACTTAGCTGAAGAAACCGCGTGCAGACGAGCCGTAGAGCAGTGCTGTGAGACCTACGGGCGCATTGATATTCTCTACAACAATGCTGGCGTTGCAATTATCGAACCTTTCCCTAGCACAGATGCCGAGATGCTGGAACGAGTCATGGCTGTCAATTTCAAATCGGTGTTCTACTTGTGTCAGCAGGCAATTCCCAAAATGCAGCAACAGGGCGGCGGAGTTGTGATTAATACGGCATCAGAACTGGCGATCGTGGCACAACCGCTCTATGCCGCCTACTGTGCCAGCAAAGGAGCCGTCTTGTCGCTCACTCGTGCGCTGGCACTAGAATATGCCAGAGACCATATTCGCATCAACGCATTATGTCCCGGACCGATTGCAACACCCATGTTACAAGGCGAATTCGATCAAGCGGTTGATCCCATTCAGGCGAAAGCAGAGGGTATTGCCACCATGCCGATTGGACGATTGGGCGATCCGGCTGAAATTGCTCAAGTCGCGCTCTTTCTTGCCAGTGATGCCCCTGTTTTGATGCACGGAGCCGCGATCGTGGTAGACGGTGGCAAGACGATCATTTGAGTTGGACGATCGTCCGATAGAGTAGAGAGGCTTTCTGACTGGCGGTTTGTCAAGGTTGAAACTCAACATAACAGCGTTCTCCAAGTTGCTGAGGTACACCTTACTCCCTTGACTCCTTGACTCCCTGCATGGATCTGTACTTCACTTGATTGAAAATTGCTGTATCCGGTATGTGGCGATGAAAAAGATTATTCAGACCTATAAAACAGGCAAACAATGGCTACACAATCCACCTGGTTTAGGTGATTTTATCCGAGGCACATGTCATTTATTTGAAGCATTAGAAGGAACCGGATGTGACCTTAGAGTTGACGTGAGCCAAACAGAATTTTCTCATCTGATTGAGTTTGATCCATCATTTTTCAATGTTGGCGAAGAGCATAAAATTGCGAAGGCTCAAGAATTTTTTGAAGCGCATGAATATCAAGAGATGTCTGCTCAAATCGATCGCTTTCTAGGCTCTGAGGAAGAGGAGCTTTATCTTTGCACCAATCTAGGCGACTGGAATAGAACATCCCTTCCAGAGACAACCCGTGCGTTTGTCAAAACGTTCTACGGCTTCAATGAAAAGGTCACTCGACCCGGCTCTGAGCGACTCAAAGAGCCTGAATATGAGGTCTTGAGTATTCGGGCTGGGGATAAGTTTCTTGGTCAGGAAGATGGTACTGTCGAGGATGCTTTGAAGCAGCGCGTGTTTCAACTCATCGAGAAAAAGATTCTTCCTGGCTCAACGTTCCCGATCGTAGTGACAAGCGACTCCTACGATCTAAAATGTGAGTTAGCTAACCGTTACGGGTTCATTATGTTTCCCCATGTTTCACAACATGGTGGCTATGGCAATGCCTTACCCGTCGCGCTCGATATGAACCTTTTAAAGCATTCAAAATTCAACTACCACATCAACGCATGGCAAACGTGGTGGTCTGGGTTTTCACACTACACGTCCTTAATTTTTCTGATACCCAGCGCTAATTTTAGAAGTCCATCTTTTATCAAGGAGGAAATCACGCGATCGGGGGATCTGCGGGTTTCACTGGAAGATAAGCTTTTAGCTAAACTGAAGCGCTTAAAAGACCGTTTTTATACTGCAAATTGAGACAGTTTAGCGCCATCAGTGGGGGTGTGAGACGCGATAACGACTGTAGAGAAATTGTCCCAACCAATAAACGACCGTACCGCTCAGGAGAACAGGCGAAAGCCATTGAAGTCCGTCTAGATGCAAGCCGAGACGGGGCAGCAGTAATAGGAGTGCATCATCTAGAAAGCTCAAGGCAAAGGGCACTACTTGCTTCAGGCAGAATTGAAGAGGGCTGGTGAGGGAGGTTTCCATAAGGGGCGATCGCTCAGTGAGACGATGAGTGCAGATGCTTGACACTAGAATGTGTTTCAGCGACCTGATTTACCTCTGAGTAATTTCTGAGATCTTGCGACCCCAGTAGGGTGACTATAGTGAATACACAGGCTGATGGATGCTTTCGGGCAAATGTCTAGCCATGCTTCTCAAAGTTTTTTGGTTAAGAGCAATGCTGCACTTTATTTTGACCTGGCTGGCAACAGCAGTATCCCTGGTGATTACAGCCCATTTTGTACCGGGCTTTAAAGTTGATACGTTCACGGCTGCCCTCATTGGCGCAGTGGTTTTGGGTGTGGTGAACGCGATCGTGCGCCCTATCCTAACAATTCTCACGCTGCCCTTAACGATCGTGACCCTTGGTCTCTTTTTGTTTGTCATCAATGCGTTTACCTTTTGGCTGGTTGCCGCGATCACACCGGGCTTTCACATTGCGGGCTTTCTCACCGCGCTGCTTGGGGCGATCGTGCTGACGATCGTGTCCAGCCTTGTTTCACTCATTGTGAGAGTGGTTGATCCAACGACATAAGCGACTGGTTGCCGTTGTTGCACAGGCAGCAGGGTTAGTCGAACTTTAGCAGCCCTCGATCGCCGTCTAACCAAGCCATGATACCGACAGGCAAGGTTGCATTAGCACCATCATGACCAAAGGGCAGATTTGAAACAGTAGGAATGCCTAAGTCGCCCAGGCGATCGCGCAACACCTCTTCCACCGTGAAACTGGGAATATTGGCAGGTGGATCGCACTGGCTAAACCGACCGATCGCAATCCCTTTGACGTGCTTCAACGCACCACAGAGTCGCCACTGGGTCAACATGCGATCGATCCGATAGGGGGCTTCTCCTACATCCTCGAATGCCAGAATTGTGTTAGCGAAATCAGGCTGTACGGGCGTTCCTAGTAAATTCGTGGCGACGGTGAGATTGAGTGGTAAAAGGAGTCCCGAAGCCTGTCCACCGCCCCAACCTTTTCCTTGTAGGGGTAGGAGCGATCGCCCTTCAACCCAATCAAACAGCCGTTGGACTGACCACTCTGGTTCTGCTGCCAGTGTTGTCAGTAATGGTGCATGAACGCCCGAAATGCCCTGTAGGCTCAGACTCATCAGCAAACTGGTAATATCCGAAAAGCCGATCAGCCACTTGGGATCATGCCCTGTCCACGACCAATCTTCCAGCAAACGGGCACCGCCATAGCCGCCTCTAGCACAGAGAATGCCACGACAATCCGTGTCTTGCAGCCCGGTAAGCAACTGTTGGCGACGATCGACATCGTTGCCTGCCAGATAGCCCCAGCGATCGTCGTAGCCAGGCGTGAGTTCCACCTGGTAGCCGCGCGATCGCCAGATCTCGACTCCCCGCTGAAAAAACTCAAATTCTCGTAAGGTGCCGCTGGGAGCAATCACTCGTAGTAAGTCACCCGGTTGTAACGGCGGGGGTGGTTGACAGAGACGCACAGCTTACGACCTCAATGTTTTTGTTGTGTGTAGGGACGTTCCATGGAACGTCCCTACACACAGTTGCGCGCGATCGCCCGATCGCCTTACACCGTCACCACCGCATTTGTTTCCTGTTTCTGAGTATCCAACCGTTCCAGAATTTCTAGCATTTCGCGTTCAAAGGCAACTTGAGCACGATTGGTTAGACCGCCGATGTAGAGATGTCCATCTTTCTGAAGTGCCCAGATTTGGGAGTGAGAGACGTAGCTCATCATCACGCCCAGCATGAGCAGCCCAAAGCCAGCGTAGACGATCGGGATGCTGGGGTCGGCTTTAATTTGCAGTCCCGTACTACCGATGAGTTCTTTCACCGCCAGCGTTACGCCATTTACCGGGGTAGACATGCCAGCGCGCACGGTGGAAATCAGTTTACCCTTTGTGTCGTAGACCAGCAGCATCCCCTGCAAGTCTTTAGCAATCAGGGACACCCCTGCGCTTAAATCCGGCTTGGTGGGAATCCAGGTGCCCCAGATGCGTCCGCCTTTGCCGCCTGTATCTAACTGTGCCATCGGGAGCTGAAAAATCGGGCTGTTGTTGATGCGTACCTGCACCGCAGCGATGCCCCAATCTGCCTGATACATTGTGACACCGTGATAGCGCAGGGGTTCATTCACATGAATGGTTTTGCGCTTGACTTCTTTCCCGTCGCTCTCCAGCACCGACATATCCGAGTAGAACTGGTCGATCGCGCCCTGTGGGGTGTAGTCAATCCAAAAGCGGTTCACCTTCACCGACCAATCTTTGGGGATTTGCGACTCGGCAAACGGTCCCGCATCCACAATGTTTTTGATTTGAAACGTTTGACCGCTGGGCACCACCTCTTGCCCCACAAAACCTGTTAGCGCCCCGACGATCGCGCCTGCCAAAATCAGCAGCATACTCGCATGGACAACGATCGGTCCAATCCGTCCCACAATGCCTTTCCGAGCGTAGAGCGAATCATCCTCGCGAAAGAGCTTGTAGCGTTTCTGCTCTAGCAACGGCAACACATCTTCTAACGACGTTTGGTTAAACTCCGCGCTGAGGGCAAACTTTTGAAACTGACGCGGCTGACTGTAGAACTTGCGAGACGTGCGCGAAAACCAGCGCAACGCGGGTAGCTGACGCATAAACGTACAGGCTGTCAGGCTTGACCCAAACAAAATTAGCAGTGCCAGAAACCACCACGTCCGATACACATGATCCAACCCCAACGCCAGCAGTACCTTCCAGGTGAGGAAGCCAAACAGCGCCGGATGTTCTGGATAGTTTGCCTGATAGAACGCGGCAGATTGCCCCTGCTCAACGACCGTTCCCGCGACGCTAAACAGGGCGATCGCCAGCAGCAGGACGATCGCCAACCGTAAATCAGCCAGGGCAGGCACCAGTTCTCGCCTGAAAAAGCTTTGAGAAGACGTTCCTAGACTAGACAGACGGGTGAAGAAGGAAGAATTTGCAGACATGAGGGGCTTGCGGCTAGATAGATTCCCAATCGTTCTCGAGAGCGGCAGTGTCGTCATCTGCCTGCTCCTACCTTAAACGCTAGAAGCGCTATTTTGGGGATTACACCGGGGAATGAGCATGAAAGCCACGCTTCTGGGAGAGCAGGTTTTGCTTCCGTTACACTTCCTTCTCAGGCGCACTGCATACTTGCCAGCAAGCTTCTAGCCACGGTATCAGCGCGCGCCGGGAGAGGGTCGTATGCTGGGCAACACTCCAGACCTGAATGGCTTTTGTAACACTTGACACCTCTACCTTTAGAGGTTGATACCCGCTACACCAGCACGCAATCTCTAACTCTTGCAAACGATGGTAAACCTGCCAACGATCCTGGCATTGAATCTCAACGATTTCATTTACTTGAGAACTTAGATTATTTGGATCCATACTACTCATTCCACAAAAAATCTTTGATGTGCCTTATTACAACTAATTCCTGATTAGCTCAATCCCGTATAGAAAGTCCAGCCAGACTTGCACAATCCAGTCATGATCTCAACAGTCCAAAAAAGCGCTCATGGATGTACTAAGACACTCAATAGGCATCCAGGCTGAGCGCCACCTTATCTTGTTCATTGAAGGTCTGAATGGCTTTTAGCGGATCGAGATGAATGGTTGAGTCGGTATCTGAATTTTCTTCAGATTCAGGTGCTTCTGGTAGAACAGTATTGGCTTGTTTAAGCCAATTGATGATGGTGTTGTGGCTAATGCCAGTCGCTCGCTCGATCGCACGAAACCCCACACCAGAAGCATACATGTGCAGACAAATCTGTCTGGCATCTTCAGAGTACCCTCTGGAATTGTAGAACTCTACAAACTGGCGATTACACTGCTTGCAGATATAATTTTGCTTGCCGTGATGATGTCCGTTTTTATTAATTTTGGTTGAATTACATCGAGGGCATTTCATACATTCACTGTGCAAAGGCATGGGATGGAAAGAATTAAATAAACGGTTTAAGTTAAGGCAGATGATAATAACTCTCAGTTCTTATCAAGAAAGAACCACAAAGTAGATGGGAGATTTTAAAAAATCTGATACGCTTTATGAGTATTAAATCTGATGGTCTAGATGCCATAACGTCAAATGTCCGATCGATGGGTTTGAGTTGCCATCAGGGATTAGCCATTTAAGGAGGACATGATGTCTGAAGTTCAAACATTGATTCGCCCGTTTGGTCAGGTTGCAGACAACCCGATTTTGCTGGAGCGATCGACTACTGAGCCAGTTTGCGAAGGCTTGAATATCCTTCTGGCAAGCTTTCAAGCCTTGTATTTGCAGTACCAAAAGCACCATTTTGTTGTTGAGGGCGCAGAGTTTTATTCGCTGCATGAATTCTTTAGCGAGAGTTATGAAGCGGTTCAGGAACATACGCATGAACTTGGTGAACGGTTAGATGGGTTGGGAGGAGTACCCGCCGCTAGCTTTACAAAACTGGCAGAGCTGAGTTGTGTCACACCTGAAGCCGATGGGATTTATCGTTGCCGTCAGATGTTGGAAAATGACCTGGTAGCAGAGCAAGCCATTATTGGTGTGCTTCGTCGTCAGGCGGCGCAGGCAGAAAGTTTGGGCGATCGGGCAACTCGCTACCTGTACGAGACCATCTTGCTCAAAACCGAGGAGCGAGCCTACCATATCGGTCACTTCCTGGCACATGACACCCTGGTGGTGTTGAATTAGTCCCTCTGGTTCGATCGAACATCGTTTCCTCCTTCTTGCTGGCTGTAACTTCATAGCTGTAACGGGTTAAGTCAAACGGCTGCTTCAGGGAGCAGGGGCTGAAGGAGCCGTTTCTACTGGTGCAGCTTCTGGTGCTGCCGGAGCAGGCGCGGGTTCTGGAGGAGCCGCTTCCACAGGTGCAGGTGCGGGTTCTACAGGTGCAGGTGCGGCAGCGGGTGCGCTCTCAGCAGGGGGCGCTTCTACTGGAGCCGGAGCCGCAGAGGGAGACGAACCAGGTTTTGTGGGTTCAACAGTGGTGGTTTGTTGACGCTGGCGTTCCTGGGCTTCGCGTCGCTGACGTTCCCGTTCTGCCGCTTGCTGGCGTTCTCGTTCTGCGACTTGCTGGCGCTCTGCGTCTTGTCGGCGACGCTCTTCGTTCTGCCGCTGCCGATTAGAACCCTCTTCTTCGTACTCCACTCGCACCCGTTTTTTGATACCCCCTTCAGGAATGGTGTTGGGGTCGAAGCGCCACTTGCTCATGGTTTCCAGCGTTTCGCGATCGGTCTCTGGGTTGCCGCTCGACTTCCGCAATCGCACCTCCACACTGCCGTCAGGTCGAACGGTCATATCTACACGGGGACTGCCTTCAGAACCTCGGTATTTTGGTTTGGGGCAGCTTACGCAAGCGGGTTGATTGGGCGGCTTTGGAGCAGGCACTGGCGGGGCTGTTGTCCGGGTTGCAGTACCTCCAGGAACACCTCCAGGCGTACCACCGGGCGTGCCTCTGGAGTCACCATCAGGTCGCCCCAACGGGTTAAACCCAGTGGGTCGGCTGGCATTGCCAAACCCAAACCCTTTCCCAAAGGGGCTAAAAATAGGACCGCCGCCAATCCGCAGTCCGCTATCCTCACCCGTTTTGCTGGTCATAGGGTTTACAGACTCAGACGAACGAGACGGGGGCAAATTGCTGGGAGCATCTTCACCCGCCGCTTGTGGAGCCTGACTATCGGGTGCTAGCGGTGGGGGTGGCGCAAAGGCAACTTCGGAGGCAGCTTCAGGAGGGGGTGGCTCTACCTTCTGCTCGATCGCCTGCTCTTCAGGTTTCTCTGGCTCGATCGGCGTTTCGGGGTCTGCTACAACTTCGATCGTCTCTTCTGCGGCTTCGGGCAAGCTATTCCAAAAAGCAGTGGGCATTGATGCCATCGCGATCGTGTGGAACGCAGCCGAGCCTAAAAAGCTCCACAGCAGAAAGGTTTTAATTGCCTTTCCTTCTTTGGCACGTTGGGCAGTGGTTAAGTCTGAGGCACGCATAATCACTTCCGTTGGGTGGCAATGGCTAGTTTGGCTCCGGGAACCTGGCGCAGTTGATCCATCACGTCGATGACATGATCGTGAGTCACTGCACCATCCGCATTCAGCACGACCACCAGTTCTTGACCCGTGCTAAGTTGCGTTTTAATGGTGGTTGCCAGATTGTCAACTTGAATCGGCGCTTTGTTCAAGAACACCTGTCCTGCTTTATCAATGCTGACCGTAGTGCGACTCGCAGCCTGGGGTTTTGCCGTTGTAGCTTTGGGCAAGTTCACGGGCAACCCTTCCGAGCGCACCAGGAACAGCGTTGAGAGGATGAAAAAGGTCAACAGCGCAAACAGCACATCGATCAACGGCACAACATTGATTTCGGTAGGGCGCTCCAATTCTTCAGACAATCTTCTACGCATACGATGGCTCCAGACCTCTGTGGGTGCGACGGTGGAGCAGTTCTAGCTGCACGCTGTATTCTTCAATCAAACCGAGTTGACGCTGATAGAAGGCGCGAAAGGTATTGGCAAGTAACAGGGCAATGACGGCTACAACCAGACCAGTCGCCGTTGCAATCAGTGCCTCGCTGATCCCCGCGGTAACGCCTAGCGTCTTTGTGCCACCAATTTCACCGAGATTGAGTGAACTAAACGAGCGAATCAATCCCAGAATTGTACCCAGCAGTCCGAGCAAAGGTGCGAGACCCACAACGGTGTCAAAAATGGGCGCAAACCGTTTCATAAGCGGCAATTCTGCCTGAATCGCGCCATCCAACGCCAAACGAAATTCTTCAGGATTTGCGTCTTTGAGATTCAGCGCTTCCCAGAAGATGCGGGCAACGGGGAGATCAAGGTTGCGTTTCAGTTTTTCGATCGCCAGTTCACTGTCATGGGCATACAGCTTCAGCACCTCCTGAATCACTTTGTGCTGACGGCGTTTGACGCGATACCAGAAGACAAAGCGCTCGATCGCCAGGGCAAGAACGACGATCGAAAACCCTAGTAGCGGCAACATGATAATGCCGCCTTCAGCGATGAGTTCGTTGAGTCTTTGCATGCACTCCTCTATGTAAGGGTTAAACAGCGTAAGGGTAAACAGCAGTCAGCGCGGATAGTCATAGGACTCACACTGACATAATCTTTCAAAAGCACTATAGACCTTAATAGGAACTTATATCAAGTAGCCAAACTGATCAATTTCCACTGCTCCGGTTAAGGTGCTTGTTCGCCAAAAGCAGGATTCCCGCACAAATGTCAGTAGGCGATCGAGATCGTTCTCAACTATTGCAGAGAGACGATGAAGAAAAATGATGGTTCTTTGATGTCGGTTTTCAGGGCTAAAAGTGCTGAAGCTTCTGGTGTATGAGACTTGAACGTAGTAAAGGCACTGCCACGTAAACAATTTTTTTGTCGTAAAATGCTTGACTTTGCGCAACAGGCATCCTAACTTCTTGATCATTACTAAGAACTAATCGCAATAAGAACAGCCGCTTCTCTCGATCGGGGCTGAAAATCGTTGCCACCTGCCTGTACGAGGTAGGTCATTTCTGTTGCGCATAGTGTCATTCACCTGTGAGGAAGTGTTGTGAGTCAGTGGCATTTAGGGTTGAAGGCTGCGAATGGATTCGTCGCACGAAGCGCGATCGCGTCTCTGTTGTCAGTCGGCATGATCCATGCCACGGGTGAAGCGCGGGAACCCCACGCTGAAACAGCGGCAGTAAAAAAACAGCGACAGGCAGCAGCAGGGCTTCGTATAAAGGATTTCCATCGCCCTGCAACGACCCTCAAAGCATGGCTCGCACAGGTGGAGGCTGCCACGGCACAGGTGACGCGAATCCAACTCGATCGCACAGAGGCAGGGCTGGAAATTGTGCTAGAGACGCAGGACGGCAAACCCCTGCAAATTGATGCCACTAAATTCACATCTGAAGGCAACAGCCTGATTGCAAACATTCCCAACGCGGTGCTGGTGCTGCCCAAGGCTCAAGAATTTAGCGCTGAGAACCCAACCAGTGAAATTGCGAGTGTGCGGGTAACACAAGTGGATGCAGCCAACATTCGAGTTACCGTAGCGGGCAAAAATGCGCTGCCAACGCAAGAAGTGACATTGAAAACGGCAGGACTGGCATACAGTCTCAATCCTGAAGGGGAAACACCAGAAGAAGAACTGGTAGTGACGGGAGAACAGGACGGTTACCGCGTTCTAAATACCGCTGTAAGCACCAAAACCGACACACCCTTGCGAGACATTCCCCAATCAATTCAGGTGGTGCCTCAAGCAGTGTTGCGTGACCAACAGGTGACGCGCTTAGAGGATGCGCTGAGAAATGTTGCGGGTGTCAATCAGACGTTTAACTTTGGACCTTTGGCTTTCTATAGCATTCGTGGCTTTGATGTTACAGAGACGAATCTGCTTAGAGATGGACTGATTGATACCTTATCTGGGCAAGTGAGTGAACTTTCCAGTATTGAGCGAGTCGAAGTGCTCAAAGGTCCCGCTTCAGTATTATTTGGTTTAGGGAATCCGGGGGGAAGTATCAATCTTGTCTCCAAGCGTCCTTTGCGCGACCCTTCTTATGCGGTTGATGCCACGATTGGCAGCTATAGCTTTTATCGAGGTGCCGTTGATTTATCAGGACCGCTCAATGAAGCGAAAACCGTTTTATATCGTCTCAATCTAGCCTACAGAAATTCAGGTAGTTTTGTTGACTTCTTTAATGGCGAAAGCCTGAATGTATCACCTGTCGTCAGTGTGGCAATTGGCAAGAAAACGAATCTGACTTTAGAGGCAGAATACATCAAGACCAGAGACACGATCGCCTCTGGTGTACCTGTGATTGGTAGTGTCTTACCAAACCCAAACGGGAGAGTGTCTCGTACTCTCAATCTGACTGAACCATCTGACAGCTTTGAGCAGACCATTGCACGACTTGGATACCGATTGGAGCATAGGTTTGACGAAAATTGGTCGTTAAACAATTCCTTTCTGTTTGCTTTTCGCGATCTCTTTCAACGCCGCACCGATTCTAATGGTTTAGAACCAGATAATCGCACCTGGCGGCGATCGGCTTCAGAAGGATCGTCTGAAAATAGAAATTTTGCGATGTCAACCAATTTGATTGGTAAGTTTGCCACAGGTTCAATTCAGCATCAGTTATTATTTGGCTTCGATTTAAATCGCTTGGACAACTTCAATCCACCCTTTCCTGAGTTTGAGGCGGCATCCATTGATATTTTCAATCCTGTTTATGGTCAACCAAGAGGAGCAAGAGTTCCTTCTACGTTTGCGGTTCGACAGCAGACAAACTTTTTAGGTATTTATCTACAAGACCAGGTTGCCTTGAGAGATAACCTCAAAGTTTTATTAGGTGGGCGCTTTGATTTGATTGATCGAAAATATGAGGATTTTATTAGTGACACTGAAAGCAGCGGGACGGATAGTGCCTTCAGTCCTCGCGTGGGTATTGTCTATCAACCCATCCCTGCGATCTCACTCTATGCAAGCTATACCAGTTCATTTACGCCACCGGGCGGCTCATACTTTTTTGGTGTTGACTCGTCTTTCAAGCCAGAACGCGGTAAGCAGTATGAGGTTGGAGTAAAGGCAGACTTGAACAATCGCCTATCAGCAACACTAGCGTTATTTGATTTAACTCGTACCAATGTCACGACAGAAGATCCCGATCGACCAAATTTTTCGATCCAGATTGGTGAGCAAAATAGCCAGGGGATTGAATTAAATTTGGCGGGTGAGATTTTGCCAGGATGGAGTATTTTTGCGGGCTATGCTTACATCGATGCCCGTGTGACAAAAGATAATACCTTAACCCCTGGAAGCCGCTTATCAAATAGCGCCAATCATTCGTTTAACTTGTGGACAAGCTATGAGATCCAAGACGGAAGATTACAAGGCTTAGGGGCTGGTGTTGGCTTATTTTATGTGGGCGATCGCGTTGATTTTAATAATACCTACACGGTACCTGGCTATTTTCGGACGGATGCTTCTATTTTCTATAAACGCGATCGCTTCAGAGCCGCACTCAACTTCAAAAATTTATTCGACATCGAGTATTTTGAAAGTTCGCTGGGCAATCGCGTTTATTACGGGCAACCCTTTACAGTTCAAGGAACGATTTCCTGGCAGTTTTAATGCTGATCTCAAATTGCTCTTCTACCTACAAATGATCTTCCTATGATGCCGCTTAAGTCCATCTATCCAAAACTGAGAACGATCGCGTTCCATACCCATCGCTGGCTTGGATTATCCGTTGGCATCCTCTTGTGCATAGCGGGTGTGACTGGCAGTGTGCTGGTTTTCTGGCACGAAATTGATCAGATTGTACTAACCCAACAGTTTGGTCAAATTATTCCGAATGGAGAGAAGGTAACGATTGCCTCTATTGCCGACACTGTAAAAGCCGCCTATGCCGCCAAAGGTTTGACCCTCAGCAGCGTGAGTGTACCCGAAGCCGCTCATCATGCTTATAACGTCTGGCTCCATGCACCAGCGGATCATCACTGGCAGGTATTTGTGAATCCATATACTGGGCAGATTATCGGCGATCGCGAATGGGAAAGTAGTTGGGTCGGCATCATCTACGAACTACACTACAAGCTGCTGGCAGGCAATACAGGCACATTAATTATGGGCATTGTGGCATTGCTGACGCTGTTGCTCAGTGTGACGGGCATTGTCCTCTGGCCCGGTTGGCGCAAGCTCATCGCTGGCTTCAAGATCAAATGGGATGCCCATATCAAACGCACCAATTTTGATCTTCACAAAGTTGTCGGCATCATCACCGCCATCTTTCTTGCCTTCATTGGTTTTACGGGTTTCGCCTGGAATGTGCCGCAGGCAAAGGTCACTGAAGCGATCCATGCTGTTACCTTTACGCCGAAGCCCGCTGATCCGGTCTCTAAGCCGATTCCTGGGCAGCGACCACTTCCCATTGCCGATCTGATTCAACGGGCAGATGTAGCGGTTCCCAATGCCACCACAACCTATGTTTCGTTTCCCGAAAAGCCAGAAGCCCCCTTCTATATGGGCAAAAGGCAGGCGCAGGAAACGGACAGATGGGGACGCACGCGAGTCTATCTCGACCAATTTACGGGCAAGGTAATTCAGTTGAGTGATGGACTCAAACCATCTCGTGCAGAAGCCATCATCAATCAGTTTGGACCATTGCACTTTGGCACGTTTGGGGGAGTTCCCACGCAAGTCCTGTATGTCCTTGTAGGATTGACTCCCACAATTCTTATGGTGACAGGTGTGGTGATGTGGTGGTATCGCCGCCGAGTGAAAGTAGGCGATCGACCAGCGGTTAGCGCAACGGTTGACGTAAAGCAGTGAAGAACGACGCGATCGCCCTGACTCAGTAAGCACTCCTGACGCTTTTTCAAGGATGCAATCAGCAAACAGACCATTTGCTTTCTCCTTTTGACCATTTGCTTTCTCCTTTCAGTAGTTTCCGCAAGCAAACAGACCATTTGCTTTCTCAAACTGCCGTTTGCTTTCTCATTTCAGTAGATCGCGTACTCATTTTGGTGTTTTCCGCAAGCAGTCAGACCATTTGCTTTCTCCTTTTGTCCATTTGCTTTCTCCTTTCAGTAGATCGCGCATTGATGATTGCGATCGCGCTTTTCCATCTCCGTTTAAGGTTTCGAGTTTTCCATTATGTGAGGCGTTGTTGTGAAATCCGTTTCGTTGATTCATTCCCTGTGCATCATGAGTGCTGCTGCTTTATGGCTTGTTCCAGCCGTACAAGCCAATGAACCAGTGCAACCACTGCCTGCTAAAACCATCAAGCTGCGCGACTTTAAGCGTCCGGCAACCACAGTCAAACAATGGTTAGCACAGGTGGAAGCCGCGACGGTCACGGTGACAGGAGTAACAGTAGAGCGCACCGAAGCGGGTTTAGACATTCTCCTGGAAACCGCTGATGGTAAACCACTGCAAATCGATGCCACCAAATTCAAAGCCGAGGGTAACAGCCTGATTGCCGACATTCCCAACGCGGTGTTGGCGTTATCGAATGCTCAAACATTTAGCGCTGACAATCCAACGAATGAAATTGCCAGCGTGCGCGTGACGCAAGTAGATGCAGCCAATATTCGAGTCACCGTAGCGGGTAAAAATGCACTACCCACGCAAGAAGTAACGCTGAAAACGGCAGGACTGGCATACAGTCTCAACTCGGAGGGGGAAACGCCAGAAGAAGAACTGGTGGTAACGGGGGAAGGTCAGAGTGGCTATCGCGTTCCCGATGCAACCACTGCTACCAGAACGGATACCCCCCTCCGTGACATTCCACAGTCAATTCAGGTGATTCCTCGACAGGTGCTTGACGATCAAAAGATTTTGCGGATTTCAGATGCCGCCCGGAATGTCAGCGGTGTGACTCCGCAGGGTGGCTATGCCGGACTGACGGATAATTACAACATTCGAGGATTTACCACCTACGACAACTTGAGGGATGGTTACTACGCTCAAGATAATCTGGTGAACCCAACCAACATTGAGCGGATCGAAGTGCTGAAGGGTCCGGCTTCGGTGCTGTATGGGCAGTTTGAACCGGGCGGTGTGGTGAACTATGTCACGAAAAAACCGCTGAGTGAACCGTATTACGCGGCTGAATTTACCGTTGGCAGTTTCAATACCTATCGTCCCTCGATCGACTTTTCTGGTCCGCTCAATACCGATAAAACGCTGCTGTATCGCCTGAATGTTGCCTATGAGAGTTCTGGTAGCTTCATCGACTTTATTGATCAAAAACAATTCAGCATCGCGCCGTCACTGACCTTCAAAATTGGTGATGCCACTACGTTGACGCTGCAATATGAATACCTGAACGCCGATCGCACCTACTATGATGGGTTGCCGCCCGATCCGAGTGTGTTTAATGTGCCAATCAGTCGGTTTCTAGGCGAACCGGGCGATCGCTACGAGATTCAGACCCATACGATCTTTTTGACCCTCAATCATCGTTTCAATGAAAATTTGCGGCTCCGTAGTGCTTTTACCGCAGCACTGTATGATACGGAAGAGTCAGAGATCCGACCCAGCCGCATTGCTGACGATGGGCGTACCGTGTTGCGCCGCTATGCAGCGGGTCCGGGCTTTTACAGAAACTATGCGCTCCAAACCGATCTGATCAGCAATTTCAATACAGGTTCCATTCAACATCAACTGTTGATGGGTTTGGAATTGAATCAATATAGCTACGGCTACGATTATCTCCGCAGTTCGGTTGACCTGACTCCCAGTATTGATTTGTTCAATCCGGTGTATGGTGCTTTGCCGCCAACTGAGTTTGATGAAGCATCCCAGCGCGATCGCTTCGATCGCACCACTGTTGGACTTTACGTACAAGATCAAGTCACGTTGTTACCCAACCTGAAGTTATTAGTAGGTGGCAGATACGACTTTATTCATCGCAAAAATCGCACTCAATTATTGGATGCATCTGGCAGCAATCCGATTGACGATGCCACTGTGGAACGGCTTTACAACGGCGCTTTTTCACCCCGCGTTGGCATTGTGTATCAACCAATTCCACCGATTTCAATTTACGCCAGCTATAGCCGATCGTTTAACCCCAGTGCTTCACGCACCGTCGATGGCAGCCTGTTGCCACCGGAGCGCGGCACGCAGTATGAAGTGGGCATTCGGGCAGAAACCCCTAACGGCAAGCTTTCGGCAACCCTCTCTGCCTATGAAATTATCAAAGCGAATGTTGCAACCGTTGATGCCAACAACACCGATTTCTCCATTGCGGCTGGAGAAGTCAAAAGTCGGGGAATTGAATTTGATGTCGTCGGGGAAATCTTACCCGGTTGGAATGTCATTGCGTCTGCCTATATCAATGATGCCTTTGTGAGCGAGGATAACAGCTTGCCTGTGGGCGATCGCCTGGTCAATGCACCCAGGCATGGAGCCAGTTTGTGGACAACCTATGAGATTCAAACGGGCAATCTGAAAGGATTGGGGTTTGGGGCAGGCATCTTTTTTGTGGGCGATCGCGACGCTGAACTGCCCAATACCTTTGAGATTCCCTCCTATGTCCGCGCGGATGCTGCAATTTACTACAAGCGCGATCGCTGGAAAGTGGGTTTGAACTTCAAGAACCTCACCAGCACTCAATACTACGAATCTCAAGGTTTCTATCTTCGCCCTGGTGCGCCGTTTAGCATTCTCGGCACGGTTTCCGTGAACTTTTGACTCTATCGATCGTGGTTATGAACATACTCTGCCAACACCTGATTGATAAGCCCTTGATACCCCTGCTCACCAGCCTTTGCCTCAAAGTATTCCACGATAACAGCATCCAAAAGGAGAGCGACACGCCGCTGACCTCGTTCAACCGACTTTCCACCAATCCGGCGTACTGCACGTTGCATCTGCTCTTCAGTGACTTCTGGAATGTCAGAAAGATCAATATCCTCATCTTGCATGGCATCAATCCGCTCCCAATCAGTTTGAGAGGCTTTGGAAGAAAATAGTTCGCTCACGTTTAGTGCCCTCCCGCATTGAAATGACCCGAATTTCATCCCCAACTTCTGTGTAGGCAATCACCACTACGCAGCCGCGCAACAGTCCGAGTGTAATAAAGCGCTGTTCTCCATAAGCATAGCGGTCATCTTCAAAGGTGAATGTTTCACCCTCAAAAAGCTGAGAAGCATCCACAAAATCAAACCCGTGCTTGCCTAAATTTGTTTGCCGCTTATTCTCATCCCAAGTGAATCGCATTCGCTAACTAATACTGATCATGTTCACCTCAACGCCAATATGCCTTACAAGCTGCCTTAGTCCGCCTGAAATAGCTGGAGTAATAGGCTCCTCCAAACAATCTCACCTCAATTCTAAGGCATCGCTCAGGAGCATCTGCTATGAACGCTAAAGCAGCCCGAAACTGGATCTTTACCGCACATCGTTATCTTGGTTTAGCCGTTGGGCTGATTGCGATCGTGATCGGTTTAACGGGTAGTCTGCTGGTCTTCCACACCGAAATCAGTGAGTTGCAACAGCATCGCCAGTTTGGAACTATTGCACCTCAAGGCGAACGGTTACCCGTTGAAACAATTCTGAGTGCAGTAAAACCCATTTATGCTCATAAACCGGATGCAATACTCCAGGTGCTAGATGCTCCCATCAAGCCAGATGCGCCCTTTCGTGTGATTTATGCCACGAAAACCAACGATTGGATTGAGACTTATGTGCATCCTTATACTGGAGCCGTTCTTGGGAGCACGCTGGAACCTAACGCAGTGCAGCGTTTTTTTAGCACAGTCTATAAATTGCACTATGCACTATTAGCAGGCGACGTTGGCATCAAAATTGTGGGTATTGTTGGGTTGCTGATGTGCATTCTGGTGCTCACAGGTGTGGTGCTTTGGCCTGGATGGAGGAAACTGCTTTCAGGCTTCAAAATTAAATGGAATGCCCACCCTAAGCGAGTGAATTTTGATCTGCACAAAGTGGTTGGCATCATTGCGGTTATTTTTCTGCTCTTCACCTTTTTCACAGGCTTCTGCTGGAATTTCTATGAGTTTAGTGAACCCTTCATTCGGGCAGTGACCTTTAGCCCCCCAAACACTGAGCCAGTGTCTCAACTCATCGCTGAACAGTCTTCGGTAAGGCTGGCAGACCAACTGCAAACCGCTCAGGCAGCGTTACCAGATGCCGCACTCCGCAGAATCTATTTTCCTGCCAAGCCTGAAGCTGCGTTGAGATTTCGCTTTAAGCTGCCCCAGGAATCGTTGGAGTATGGAGAGAGCAATGTGTATCTCGATCGCTACACTGGCAAGGTTTTGCGAGTGGATAACGGGTTGCAACTACCGTTAGGCGATCGCGTCCTCAATGCCTTTGTCCCCCTTCACTACGGCACCTTTGGCGGTTTATTCACTCGTGTTTTCTATGTGTTCGTAGGTCTGACACCACTAATTTTATTTACGACAGGCTTTGTGATGTGGTGGTACCGCAAACGCAAAGACATTCGCTTAGTGGAAGCGATTGAGCTAGAGACGATCGCCAGACGTTGAGCGATCGCCCTACCAATCAATGCAATGTTTCAAGTTTTTCAAGCATGTGAGGCTTTATTGTGCAATTCTCATTGATTTATTCCCTGTGTGCTATCGGTGTTATCTCTGTGTTGCTCGTTCCAACCGTGCAAGCCCATGAAGACACACCCTCATTACCGTCTACTGCCACAACTAAGCTTCGTGACTTTAAACGTCCTGCAACCACTGTGAAAGCGTGGCTGGCACAGGTGGAAGCTGCTACGGTCACGGTGACAGGCGTAACGTTAGAGCGTACTGAAGCGGGTTTAGACATTACCCTTGAAACTACTGATGGCAAGCCGTTACAGGTCGATGCCACCAAATTCAAAGCCGAGGGCAACAGGTTGATTGCCGATATTCCCAATGCAATGTTGTCGCTTTCGTCTGCTCAAGCATTCAATGCTGAGAATCCAACTAGCGACATTGCCAGCGTGCAGGTGACGCAAATGGATGCCCGCAGCATTCGGGTAACGGTGGCAGGGAAAGACGCACTGCCCACACAAGAGGTGACATTGAAAACAGCAGGGCTGGCGTACAGTCTCAATGCTGAAGGGGAAACGCCAGAAGAAGAATTGGTGGTGACGGGTGAAGGTCGTGTGCCTTATCGCGCTCCCAGCTCTGGCACGGCAACCGGAACGAACATTCCCATTCTGGAAACGCCCTTCTCAATTCAGATTGTGCCAAAAGATGTCCTGCGTGATCAACGAACGACGCGGTTGGAAGAGTCGCTGCTGAATGTCAGCGGCGTTGCCATTCAGGGAAATGCCTCTTCACGGGCTGCGAATTTCAGTTTGCGGGGGTTTGAAAATGCACCGACGCTGCGGGATGGCTTCAGGCGCTATGGATCATTTCAAGCGTCTCCAGAAGTGGCTGGTTTGGAGCAAATTGAAGTGTTGAAAGGAGCGGCATCAATTTTGTATGGTGAGATTCAGCCGGGAGGAGTCGTTAACTTAGTTTCTAAAAAACCTTTACCTAATCCGTTTTACGAAGCGGAATTAGAGTTGGGCAGTCGCAATTTGTTTAGTCCCCGTCTGGATCTGTCCGGTCCCCTGACCAGGGATGGCAAACTGCTTTATCGGGTCAATGCTTTAGTCTCCACTCAGGAACCCTTTCAAGCTTTCAACACCAATTTTCAACGGGCATTTGTCGCGCCGACATTAGCCTGGAAAATCAGCGATCGCACCGACTTGAGCCTATCGCTGGAGTACCTCGATAAGGAGAGTCCGGCAGATTTTGGCATTCCGGTAATCGGCAGACGCGTGGCTAATGTCCCCCGCGATCGTGTTACCACCGATCCTAACGGTTTAATCAAGAGCCAATTTCTCAGCCTGGGCTATAACTTCGAGCATCGGTTTAGTCAAAATTGGAAGATTCGCAATGCTTTCCGCTATTCGTCTTATGACTATGATTTCAATACAGTTGCTTTACCCTTTGTGTTTAACCAGGCAACGGCAACCCTGGGACGAGCTTTCGCTTCTCAAGATGGGCAGAACGACAACTTCTCGTTGCTGACCAATGTACTGGGTGAGTTTACCACCGGATCGGTGAAGCACACGCTACTGTTTGGCGTAGACCTGAATCGCAGCCAGGATCGAATTTTTTCCGTCGGCGACTTCTTCAACTTTCTGCCGCTGGATATTTTTAATCCGGTTTACGGACAACCTCCCACACCAGATGAAAGCGACTTACCTCCCTTTGGCGGCAATGACATCACGACCAATCGCCTGGGAGTCTACGTGCAAGATCAAATTTCACTGTTCGATAACTTGAAGTTGCTCGCAGGTATTCGCTATGACACGGTAAAACAGACCAACGAAAGACTTCTGGGGCTGTTGACTAATCCGGGTGAAACAACGCAAACGGTGGATGCCTTTACGCCGCGCCTGGGACTGCTTTACCAGATCAGCACAACGATTTCTCTGTACGGCAGTTACTCAAAATCCTTCAACCCCGGTGACGCAACCACATCCTCTGGGGATGTAATCGAGCCAGAGCGGGGCGAAGGCTACGAATTTGGTATCAAAACCGAGTTATTCAATCGAAAACTCTTAGCAACCGTGGCATATTTCGACATCACTAAACAAAACGTAGCGGTCACTGATCCAAACTTCCCGCTGTTTTCGGTTGCTAGTGGCGAACAACGCAGTCGCGGAGTCGAGTTTGATGTTACAGGGGAGATCTTGCCAGGATGGAATGTCATTGCATCCTACACCTATACCGATGCGGAAGTTACAGACGATTCAAATGTCAATCTAATTGGCAACCGATTGTTTGGGGTGCCTACCCACAGTGCCAGCCTGTGGACAACCTATGAAATCCAGCGTGGTAATTTACAGGGTCTGGGCTTTGGTTTTGGGTTGAATTTTGTCGGTGAACGGGCTGGTGACTTGGCAAATAGCTATGAAGCAGAGAGTTACGTCATCGCCAGTGCTGCCGTTTTCTACAAACGAAATAACTGGCGCTTTGCTCTGAACTTCAAGAACCTTGGCGACGTTAAATACATTGAATCAACCTCGAATGGCAGGGAATCTGGCAACTTTTTCGGTGAACCATTTACAGTGATTGGTTCCATTTCCTATCAGTTTTGATTGTTGAGAGCGGCGCTCTCTTGAAACAGTCCCTAGTTTCTCGTGTTTTCACCCTTTATTCATTTGGAGAAATTGCAATGAAATCGACTCTCTTTGTTGCTTTATTGACCATCAGCGGCACGATTTTTGTTTTTATCTCTGCTTCTGCTCAACCCACAAAACAGGTGGCAGGCTTTAACGCCGACATTTATCTGATAGCGTACCCCGATATTGCCAAACAAATTCAAGCAGGCAAATTTAAGTCGGCGTTAGACCATTACGAAAAGGTGGGGCAGTCCGGCAAAGATGCTAATGGAGAGGCTATCGGTGGCTTTTTTACAGGCACAAATGGCAATGACACGGTGACGGGGTTTGGTCAGGCTCCGCATTTATCTGGGATTCATCTTGAAGTGGTTGCCGCTGCCAAAGGTGCATTGCCCATGCGCCCGACCAGTCTAGGGCAAGGTGAACGGGATATTCTCATTGCGACAAAAGGCGCGAAGAATGAAATCCTTTTAGGCAGTTTCAAGACAGGTGCTAACCCGAAGGCAGAGCCGTTTTATGTGGGTCAAGGTGATGCGGATTATGCGCGGGTGCAAAATTTTACCCGATCGAAAGATGCATTGATTCTGGCAGGGGAACCCAAGCAATACAAGTTTGAATCAGTCAATGGAGATTTTCGGATTTCAACCGCGAGTGGTGATTTGATTGCGATCGTCGAAGGCGTTGACAAACTCGAAGTTGGCGAAAGCTCCAAAGAGTTCGGCATCTTTGGGTTGGAGTAAGCAAGGAGTGCTATGACGAAACCAGCCAAACCAAGCGCGCTTCACGATGCCAGAATCGAAGCGGTTTTAGAGCGTTTGCACAGCGAAGCCGATCGACAACTGGGTGCGTTGCTGTTTCACTATTTACCCAAATTGCCGGGTTTGTTCTTCGGCAAGGGCATTCAGTGGGATGAGACAAAAACCGGGTTTTACCGCGACAAATACATTCCCATTGAGCGTGATCAGGGGGAGTTTTTGTATTTGCTGGCGCGATCGCTCAATGCCAAAACCATGGTCGAATTTGGCACCTCCTTTGGCATTTCAACCATCTATCTAGCCACGGCTGTGAGAGATAACGGTGGAGGCGTTGTCATTGGCACCGAAATTGTACCGGAGAAAGTTACCCAAGCCAGAAAAAATATTGCAGACGCTGGACTGGAAACCTACGCTGAAATCCGTGAGGGCGATGCGTTAGAAACACTAAAAACATTAAAGCAACCGATCGATCTGGTGCTGATGGATGGGTGGGCAAACTTAGCGATCGAGGTACTAAAACTGGTTGATCCACACATCCGACCTGGAGGGGTAATTGTGTCTGATAATGTCGGCACTTTCAAAGAAGCGCTGCAAAGTTACGTTGCGTTTTTGCAAAACCCCGCGAGTCGCTATCGTTCGTCAACCCTGGCGTTAAAAGGCGGAACAGAGTTTTCGGTCAAGGTGGGATAGGGTCTACTAGGCGATGTCAATCAGGGGCGAATGGGCAAGGCGAGCTGATCTTTAAATCTTTCGCCCTTTTCCTTGCGCCGATTGAGATCTGCCCATACTCCAAACGAATCGGTATCACCTACATCAAGCGGATTGTCGCATCGGAATCTCAATGACGAATGTTGCTCCCTGTCCTGGTATGGAGTCGCACGTCAACTGTCCCCTGTGCCGTTCCGTAATCACTTGATGGCTGATGGACATGCCCATCCCCGTTCCTTTGCCCACGGCTTTGGTGGTGAAGAAGGGATCGAACAAGCGCTTTTGCACCGCTGCGGGAATGCCGGGACCGTTGTCGATGATGTGAATTGCCACCCGATCGCCATCCACCACTCGCGTTTGAATCGTAATCACACTTGGATGCTCTTCCGTATCCACGAGCGATCGCGACTGGTTTTGCTCATCCAGCGCATCGATCGCGTTGCTCAAGACATTCATAAACACCTGATTGAGCTGTCCGGCATAGCACTCGATGCAGGGCAGATTGCCGTAGTCTTTCACCACTTGGATGGCAGGAGACTCCGAACGGGACTTGAGCCGATTGTGCAAAATCATCAGCGTGCTGTCGATGCCATCGTGAATGTCCACATCTTTCACTTCGGCTTCATCTAACCGTGAGAACGATCGCAGCGATGCCACAATTTTTTGGATACGATCAGCACCAACTTTTAGGGAACCTAAGAGCTTGGGGAGATCCGCCATCAAAAATTCCAGGTCGATCGCCTCAGCTTCAGCCCTAATCGCGTCTACGGGATTGGGATAATGTTTTTCATAGAGTGAGAGCAGTTTGAGTAAATCTTGTGTGTACTCATTCGCATGATTTAAATTGCCGTAGATGAAGTTCACGGGATTGTTAATTTCGTGTGCGACACCTGCCACAAGCTGCCCTAAACTCGACATTTTCTCGCTCTGCACCATCTGCGTTTGCGTCCGCTGTAGCTCTTGCAGGGCATGTTCTAAATCTGCTGCCTGTTGTTGCAGTTGAGCCTCTGCCTGCTTCAAATCGGTAATGTTGAAACTGGTGCCCACAATCCGATGCACGTTACCCTCTAGATTGATTAATGGGTTGAAGGTCGTCATCACCCAGGTCTGCTTGCCATCAAAGGTCAGATTTTCGGCGGCTGTCAGGACTGTTCTCGTGTTGACGCATTGACTGAGGAGTTGATCGATCGCCGCACCGTCTGCTGCACCAAACAGCTCAGCGGCTGACTTGCCTGCCACAGCAGCGCTTTGATACCCCGTGAGCTGCTCTGAGATGTGGTTGTGACTGGCATAGTGAAATTCGCCATTTTCCAGCACATCCACGACGAAAATGGAGCAACCAACGCCGTCATAAATGCTCCGTAAAAACTGCTCTTGTTCTTGCAGTTGCGCTTCGGCTTCTTTGCGATCGCTAATATCTTCCATCACGCCCTGGTAGCCGATCACATCACCTTCAGTATTTTTGATGGGCGACAAATTGCAGGACACCCAACACCAGCGATCGTCTTGACAACGATGCCGAAACTCCAGTCCAGCTTCATTTTTGCCTGTGTTGATGAGGCGATCGTAAGCGATTCGACAAAGCGATAAATCATCAGGATGGACGAGGGGTGCGAATGGTTTGCCTAGAAAATCGCACGGATCGTAGCCAAAAAGCTGCGTGAATTGGGGCGAGATGTAAGTAAAGAACCCTTCTTTGGAGAAGGCAAAAATGTAGTCGCTGGCATCTTCCACCAGGCGACGATACTTGGTTTCACTTTCGGCGACAGCAATCTGTGCCTGTTTGTATGCCGTAATATCTTCAAACGTGCCAAACACACCGATAATTTCTCCCTTCTCGTTACGCAACGGCGTTTTGCTGGTTCTCACCCAACTCATGGTGCCGTCTGCTCCGAGCAGAGGTTCTTCGTAATTAATCCGAGAAAGATCGTTTTGAATGATCGCTTCGTCATCAGCGCGATAAAGATGAGCAATGTCTTTCCAGATCATCTCGAAGTCATCTTTACCAATCAGTTGATCTGGCGACTCTAGCTGTGCGTCTTGAGCAAACAGCTTGTTGCAGCCCAGGTAGCGGAACTGCCGATCTTTCCAAAAAACCCGCTGCGGCAACAGGTCAAACACCAGTTGGAGAAGTTGCTTGGAAGCTTGCAGGTCTTGCGCGGCTTGTCGATACTCGGTGATGTCGCGGGCGATCGCATAGATGAGTTGCTCTTCCTGATAAGGAGCAGAAGTCCAGGAAAGCCAGCGATAGGAACCGTCTTTGCAATAGTACCGATTCTCGAAAGCGACCGTTTTGATCCCCTGGCTCAGTCTACTAGCTTCGTCGATCGTGGCTGCGCGATCGTCCACATGCACAAAATCAATCAATGGCTTGGTCAGCAGTTCGTCAGGCGTGTATCCCAAAATTTGCTCAAAGGCTGGATTTACCCGTCTAAAGCACCCATCAAAATCTACAATGCAGAACAAATCGGCGCTCAGCATAAAGAAGCGATCGCTGTCTATTTCTGCCAGCTTGCGATCGGTCTGTTCACGATCGATCGGTTCACGATCGGTCTGTTTACGATCGTGCGTGGGTTGATCAATGCTCTTTCCGTTTGACTCCAGGCTCAGATCGGTGGACGGCATGTAGGGCAAACACTCCGTATGAGAACAAAAGCGACTGCAAGCGCCGTGCTTAGTGTGCCCGAATCAGCGAGTGCCCAATCAGCGAATCAACGATAACGCTGGCTACAATACGCCACATTGCCCTTGTTGACGCAGCAGATGATCACATAGCACGAGCGCCACCATTGCCTCCACCATCGGCACAGCACGGGGTAACACACAAGGATCATGACGACCTTTTGCTGCCAGCGTCACTTCATCGCCTGCATTTGTCACCGTGCGCTGTTCTTTACGAATGGTGGCTGTGGGCTTGAAGGCAACGCGAATGATGATGTTTTCACCGTTGGAGATGCCGCCCTGCACACCGCCCGATCGATTAGTGACGGTGCGAATGGTGCCGTGTTCATCGGTATAAAAGGCATCGTTATGCTCACTCCCCGTCAGTAACGTGCCTGCAAACCCAGAACCAATCTCAAAGCCTTTGCTGGCGGGCAGAGACATCACGCCTTTCGCCAGATCCGCTTCTAGCTTGTCAAAAACAGGCATTCCCAAGCTTTTAGGCACCTGACGCGCCACACATTCCACGACTCCGCCGATCGAGTCCCCTTCTTTCCGTACCTGCTCAATCAAATCAATCATGCGATCGGCAGCATCCTGATCAGGGCAACGGACAATGTTGCTCTCAACCTGCTCCAGCGTCACGGTTTCAGGATCAACTACACCTTCGAGATCCTTAATGCGCTTGACGTAGCCAATGATTTCAACGCCTGCCACCTGCTGGAGAATCTTTTTAGCGATCGCCCCTGCTGCCACCCGCCCGATCGTTTCCCGTGCGGACGATCGTCCCCCACCCTGCCAGTTACGAATGCCATACTTCTCGTCGTAGGTGGCATCGGCATGAGAGGGACGATACTTCACCGCCATCTCGTCGTAGTCCTGCGATCGCTGGTCTTTGTTACGAACGAGGAGGGCGATCGGCGTACCCGTCGTTTTGCCCCCAAAAATGCCGGAGAGAATTTCGCACTGATCGGCTTCATTACGGGGCGTAGTAATCTTGCTCTGCCCTGGTCTACGCCGATTCAATTCCGCCTGAATTTCTTCGACTGAAATCTCCAACCTGGGCGGACATCCATCAATGACGACACCCACCCCACCCCCATGCGATTCGCCAAAGGTGGTAATGCGAAAGAGATGTCCGAAGGTGTTGCCCATGATGTGTTTGGAAGAAGTGAGATTGCGATCGTAGCGGAAAACGGCGATCGACCGCTGCGATCGCGAAGATGAAACATGGGACTTAGGCAAACCTCGGAGGTTTGAACCAAAAATCAAGCATCTGACCAAAATCTTGGCTTAAACCTCCGAGGTTTTGGTCACAATGGGTAAGCCTGAAACAGATTGTCAGCAAGGGTCATAAGAAAATCTCTAAGGATTTCTTTACATCAGCCTTTTGCTTTTATGCGAACGCGATCGATTCCCTTACAATACGCAAATCCAACCGAGCGGTGAAGCGATGCAAGCCAACCTTCAGGAGCAACTTTCTCTAACTGATGCTGAAGTCATTTTGGGTCGCTTGTCTGAGCGCATTTGAGAGGCTCTCCTTGCTCGTGCAGCTGACATTGAGTATCCCATTGAAGCGGTCATTGAAATGGCGTTCACGTAGTGTCTCTGTAAGAGAATCGCCAGTTTTCTCGACACAGAGGCATTAGGGTTTGCCGATTGAAAGCCAGGACGTGGGCAGTAAAACCGTCATGCAAACATCAACCGACCTTTAGGTTCTGGGATGGATCGCCCCAAAGCTTGTGCAGTCTGAATCCATTCCTGAATCACAACTTCAGCGTTTTGCACCGCTTCCTGATACGTCTCGCCATCTGCTGCACAGCCAGGTAGTTCAGGCACCTCAACAATGAAGGCTTGATCAATCTCGCTCCAGTAAAGAATCAGTTCATACCTAAGCTTCATCCTGACCTCCGAGTTGGTATTTCAAAATTACGTTACGAACTTGTTTAACCTGGTATGCTTTGGCTTTTCCTTGTTTAGGCTGGAGATTGAGGATTTCTTCAACTCCTTCCTTGGAGAAGATGTGATGACTACCTTGAATGCGTTCCTCAAAACCAAGCCTGTTTAGTAGTTGGCACAGTCGCTCGAAAGGAATACCAGTGTCAGAGACTCCCAGTAAGATTTTGACCAGTAGTTTATCTCGTCGACTCATTCTTAGGATCGTGAGTTTAATGAAGCCGGAGACGATGGATTAGCAATTAATTTTGACACATAGAATGCTGCAAACCCTTAGTTGGAAGCCGTTTTATAGTCAATCAGCAAGCAATATCTGCTTAATCGTTACCTACGCGCTTTGGCTTAGATTGCTACTAAGTTTTAAAGACCTTTTTGCATGCTGTACAGCGACGAAACTGATCCGCCGTAAACCAGCCTATGAAAGCACCTCCAACTGCTCCAGGAACGACCCCGCTAATGCCGACACCTGGAGCAAGCAATATACCCATGCTTCCACATACTTCCGCTCCGACTAATCCCATTGCACCCGCAACCGCCGATCGCGTAGCTATACTTTCGGGATTGTTGGAATCAAAGGTGTGATTACAATTGGGGCAAATAATCTGAGCCATAATTTTGCGCTAAATTGCTGTGGTGTATGAAAAAGTAATCGTCGCCTCAAAGCTAACTGCCTGCTATCAGATTGACCAGAGTTCAAGCGTACCAAAACGCTTAGATTTCTGGTTTCAGCGATCGCTCAGTTAGTGGAGTAGAAGCAGTGAGTGAGAGCCTTAGCAAGCGAAGCAGGAAATGGATACAGATCAAAGTTAAGCAAGACCGCTATCCACGCTCCCTGTAGTCACAAATACATGGTGCTAGGCTTTGCCAGTTTGTATGGGATCGAAAGGTCTAGAGGTGAGGCAGCGGGTAAGGTCTTTCTGCCATGATGCCAACTTTTTATCAATCTTTTGTTTAGCGAGAGACGAGTGAATTAGCCGTCGATCGCGGGAACCTTCATTAGCCGACAGCTACTTCAACCTGAATGACATCGTGACATTATGCAGGTTGGCATCTGGAAACGTCGTTGTATAGTCGTGAACCAGACTTTGCAGTGCATCAAAATAGCTGAAGGCGGTGACTAGCTGTGCCCATGTAGGATTGCGATGAAACTGAATGCCCAACTGCCGCGCTGCTTTACGGCACTCATTGAAAGAACCATACCGTTGTTTTAATGTTGCTTGATCTAATGTGGCGGGCGCTTGGAAAGGTGCAGAGGGCAAGATATGAGAATTGGTTTCTACTTGCTGATTCAGTTGATTGACAGCAACCTGCGCCACCGTAAAAATTTGGGCAGCGTTTTTAAGATCTGCCTCATGATTGGTTTGTAGTTGATCCAACAACTGAGCGATACGTTTTTTGCCCATGTTTATCTATTCACGCAGCGATCGCTGTACAGATGCAGGATCAGTATACATTTGTGGCTTTTCCTGGCGATCTTCTGGCTTTGACGGTAAGGGTGATGCAGCAGGTGATGTACTTGAACCGATCACCAGATCATCATTTTCTTCTCGCCACCAGGTAATCAATGCTCTCAGCGCTTTCCAAAAGCGGTTAAAGCGAACAGGGAATGCCATTGCTCCCATTGGGCTACCGATATCTTCAACGTCCCGAAACGCTTCGGAAATTTGCTCCAAATGGGAAGACATTGTGCCCATTTCCTGCTTTAGAGTCGTAATGACATCCTGTTGACTTTGAGCCAGTGCTTGTTTGTCCTGGTCTATTTGATTGATGAGTTGCTGTAAGCGAACAGCATCATTCCGCAGCGTTGATATTGTCTGCTTATGCTCTTCGTTACGGCGAATCAGTTGCGATCGACTCTTGTTAGTAAAGATAAGGCAATCTCGCATCTCTACATAGAGTTGATGCACATCCGACGCATTCAGATGCTCGACCGTTTTGGGAAAGTCAGTTGCTGAACGAAAGCGATCGGTCGGTTCCTTTGCTTTAGCCATTTTTGCTTTAGCCACTATCATCACTCCAGCAGTGCTGTCATTCTTTATCTCATTATTGGCAGCGTTCAACAGACTTACTGCCGTACTTTCACCCGATTTATAGAACTTTTTTATTTACAGTTTGCTTTACAGACAAAAGCGCCCCCGTAAAGAGAGCGCTTTTGGTTAGCGAGAGACGATTGAATTAGCCGTCGATCGCGGGAGCCTGCATTGAAACGAGGGTTGCGTCACCGGAGGCGAGGTCAAGGGGGAAGTTGTGAGCATTGCGCTCGTGCATCACTTCCATCCCCAGGTTGGCGCGGTTCAGCACGTCTGCCCAGGTATTCACCACACGACCTTGAGAATCCAGCACCGACTGGTTGAAGTTAAACCCGTTGAGGTTAAACGCCATCGTGCTGATGCCCAGAGCCGTCAGCCAGATACCCACCACAGGCCATGCACCCAGGAAGAAGTGCAACGAACGGGAGTTGTTGAAGCTGGCGTATTGGAAGATCAACCGACCGAAGTAGCCGTGCGCTGCGACGATGTTGTAGGTTTCTTCTTCTTGCCCAAACTTGTAACCTTCGTTAGCAGATTCATTCTCGCTGGTTTCACGGACGAGTGAAGAAGTCACCAACGAACCGTGCATCGCAGAGAACAAGCTACCGCCAAACACACCTGCGACCCCCAGCATGTGGAAGGGGTGCATCAGGATGTTGTGCTCAGCCTGGAACACGAACATGAAGTTGAACGTACCGGAGATACCCAGGGGCATTCCATCAGAGAAGGAGCCTTGACCGATCGGGTAGATCAACAGAACCGACGTAGCCGCAGCCAAGGGTGCAGAGTAAGCTACGCAGATCCAGGGGCGCATCCCCAAGCGGTAGGACAGTTCCCACTGGCGACCCATGTAGGCGAAGATGCCAATCAGGAAGTGGAACACCACCAACTGGTAAGGACCGCCGTTGTAGAGCCACTCATCCAGGGAAGCCGCTTCCCAGATGGGGTACATGTGCAAGCCGATCGCGTTGCTGGAAGGCACAACCGCGCCAGAAATGATGTTGTTACCGTACATTAGAGAGCCAGCCACAGGCTCACGAATGCCATCAATGTCTACTGGAGGAGCCGCAATAAACGCGATGATGAACGCAATAGTAGCGGTCAGCAGGGTGGGGATCATCAGAACACCGAACCAACCTACATAGAGGCGGTTGTCGGTGCTGGTCACCCAATTGCAGAACCGATCCCATGCACTGCCGCTTTCGCGTCTTTGAATGGTTGTCGTCATAGTGGTAATAATTGCTAGAAACTACAGGAAATCCGTAGCTGAGGAATGAATGTTCGGTAAGGTTTACCTGATGTAGGTATTTCTTACCTAGTCTCATAATATTGAGATTCTTTTTGATTTTTCAGCGATGCTTGTGAATATTTGTCAAGCCGATCGCGATCGACCGTTACATCTTCAAACAATGGCTGCATAACCGATCGAAACACTCTTTTACGTGAACCGCTTAACCAATGCACCGAGTCCACTTAACTTTTGTAACGCTGCAAAAGCAAAAGAACACGTCCAGAGAAAGCGCAAGGCTCGGGTTTAATCAACGTTTGAGGAGATTTTACTAGCAGGCTTACAGGTCAGAGACATAATCGTTTGCTGACGCAATTGTAACTATTAGCAATCTTTCTTAATTGAGTTTTTTGCGCGAACTGACCTTATCCAAAACGGCTTGAGAGCAGTGTTCTCAACTCGACTTTTTCCATCCGCTAATCCACCAACCGATCGGGTAAAAACATCAAAAGCATGCTTGGATTGCTGGTCTAGGGGCTGTCATCAATGACGACTACACATCGCTTACAGCATGAGTTCCAGCTCCTAGCCTCGTGTGTTGGGGCGGGCGCGACAATGCTGATACCAAAGGTTTCAAGCTGAATTGATGACGCGCCCTAGCCCACTTTGCCATACTGCTTGAATTGGCTAAAGTCCGGGCTGTGATTTTGGCATTCTCAGTCTCATCGGTTTACCCTTTTCTTGCCCCAATCCTGATCCCGAAGTAAGGTGATGTGCTTGCATACCCTGGGCAAAGTGGTACACTTGTCTTGCTGAGTAGTATATCTGCTTTAAGTCAGGGTTCAAGGCACCCTCCACCAACCATGCTGTGAACAGTTGTCTGCCATCAAGCTTGTCTGCGATCAAGCTTAAGTCGTGAGCATATGGGGTTAGTGAATGACGCTAGAGCAGCCACTCGGCTCTGTTGTTCAGGGTTCGCTTAGCCAGGGGCTAGAAGTGCGATTACACCCCGACGTGTTTGTCGAAGACATGCGTGTCGGTAAATTTTTGGTGGTGCAGGGGATGCGATCGCGCTTCTTTTGCATGTTAACGGATGTGTCTCTGGGCACAGGCAGTCCCCGCATTTTGGCAAATCCGCCGGATCCCAACAGCTTTTTACAAGAAGTGCTAGCTGGAACAGGCACCTTTGGCACGATTAACTTAACGCCGATGTTGATGTTTACGCCGGGGGAGGGGAAGGGAGAGGAGAGAGGAGTGAGGGGCGAGGGGAGAGGGGAGAGGAGTCAAGGGTCAGGGGTGAGGGGTCAGGGGTTAAAACCCAACTCAAAACTTTCTTCTTATTCTGCTCAAACGAGTGCGGATATTGAACTTCTTCCCGTGAAGACGATTCCGGGTCATTTTAGTCAGGTATACGATGCCAGTGAGCGAGATTTTCGAGCCGTGTTTGGTTGGGAGGATGATCCCGGTCGGCGGAATTTTGCGATCGGTCAGCCGATCGATATGGCGGTTCCCGTTTGTCTTGACCTCGATCGCTTTGTCGAGCGTAGCAATGGAGTCTTTGGGAAGTCGGGAACGGGAAAATCGTTTCTGACGCGGTTGCTTCTCTCTGGCATTATCCGCAAGCAGGCTGCCGTCAATCTGATCTTTGACATGCACTCAGAATACGGCTGGGAAGCGGCACGGGAGGGCAAACAGTTCAGTACGGTGAAAGGGCTGCGGCAACTCTTTCCGGGGCAGGTGCAAATTTACACGCTTGATCCCGACTCAACCAAGCGGCGGGGTGTGCGCGATGCCCAAGAGCTTTACATTAGCTATGACCAGATCGATGTGGAAGATCTGATGCTGGTGCGAGGCGAACTGAACCTCTCAGAAGCGAGCCTGGAAAACGCGATTATTCTCCGTAATGAGTTTGGCAAAGCGTGGATTACGCGTCTACTGGCAATGAGCAATGGTGAAATCCAGGAGTTTTGTGAAACCAAGATGGGGAGCAAGTCATCCATCATGGCGTTGCAGCGGAAGCTCAATCGACTAGATGAACTGAAGTACATTCGCCAAACCTGCCCGCATAACTATGTGGGACAGATTTTGGAATCGATCGAAGCAGGTAAGCATGTGGTGGTTGAATTTGGCTCTCAGTCCAATCTGTTGTCTTACATGCTGGCAACGAATGTGATTGCGCGGCGTATTCACCATGCCTATGTGCGCAAAGCCGAGCAGTTTTTGCAGACCAAAAAGGTGAGCGATCGCCCCCGTCAACTGGTCATCACCATTGAAGAGGCACATCGCTTTCTCGATCCCTCAACGGTGGGGCAGACCATCTTCGGGACGATCGCCCGTGAAATGCGGAAGTACTTCGTGACCCTGTTGGTAGTGGATCAGCGTCCCTCTGGCATTGACAACGAGGTGATGTCTCAGATTGGCACTCGGATTACTGCGTTGCTCAACGATGAAAAAGATATTGATGCCATTTTTACCGGGGTTTCAGGCGCACAAAGCTTGCGATCGGTGCTGGCAAAGCTAGACTCCAAACAGCAAGCGCTCATCCTGGGTCACGCGATTCCGATGCCTGTTGTCGTGAAGACTCGTCCTTACGATGAAACGTTTTATGCCGAAATCAGCGAACCTGCGTGGGAAGAATTACCAGCCGCCGTGGTTTTCAAAGCGGCTGAAGCCGCCAAAGCTGATCTTGGAGTTTAAAGCTTAGGATCGTGGATTTATGAAGGTGTCATTCTCTGCGTAGGGGCGTGGCATGCGGTAGAAAGTTCTTGCCTTCTCCCAGAGACATCTGCCGCATGCCGCGCCCCTACAACGAAAAGGCTGAGGTTGTCGAAGTTATTTCATTCACAATCTTTGAGAGTAGAGATAAATCCGTTTGGCGCGCAGCGACGTAAAGCTACTTAAGCCGAGCGATCGAGTGACGGACTTATACCCATTGATCGGTTCGGTTATCCCTCTTCATGGGGACTATTGTGAAACAGACAATCAGGTCAAAATAAAGCATGTACAGGGCTGATGCAACCTTCTCTAGCGAGAGGGGCGTTAGTCTCAGGCTTTGCACTGCATCCTGTGTTCTCTACCTGATAACGCTGGTATGCCGTCATCGCACGGTGCTAACGCTGAATGTATTCACCCCTGAAACCTCAAAGCTTTGGCACCTTATCTGCGGCAAACGCTTTGTAAATCATCCAATCGGGTCATTCTATAGGGCGAAACTAAAGGCTGAGGCTAGCGTCTATAATATAGGCTATCGATTCAACTTAAACTCATAATGACTCCGCCTTGATATTGCGCGATCGTTTTATTTTCTCTTCTGTAAGTGCTTCACTCTCATTGTTCTTAACGTTAATTTCTACCAAAATCTTCTGCCTTGCTATACAGCGCTGTTACTTCTATAAGATCGCGTCAGGCTGTTTAGGAGTGCTTTTACAATACCTGCCGTCACCATATCGAGAGTCAACCGCCAGCAACCAGATGGCTGAGCTGTTCGCAAAGCACCGCTCTTTTCCTACGCTGTCTCGCAAGCAAAAATTTCGTCTTCCTTGTCCTAACTGGTTTTACTTAGGGCATGTGTCTTTCGCTTCAGTCTCATGTTCCCTGTCCTTTGTCTACGGAGTTGTAAGCATTCATGGCTACTGCCAACGCTAAATCTAAACCGGCGAAACCCACGTTTACGGCAGATATGGTTCGTACCTACCTGCACGAAATTGGTCGTGTGCCGATGCTGACCCATGAACAGGAAATTATCTACGGTAAGCAAGTGCAGCAGATGATGGCACTGCACGACCAAAAAGAAGCGCTTGCTCAAACGCTTGACCACGAACCCACCGCTCAAGAGTTAGCAGACCATGTGCAAATGAGTGAAGCCGATCTTAATGAGGTGATGCGTCGCGGTCAGCGGGCAAAGCAAAAAATGATTGAGGCAAATCTACGCCTTGTCGTGTCGATCGCCAAAAAGTATCAGAAGCGCAACCTGGAGTTTCTGGACCTGATTCAAGAAGGCACGATGGGTTTAGAGCGCGGCGTGGAGAAGTTTGATCCCATGCGTGGGTACAAGTTCTCGACCTATGCGTACTGGTGGATTCGTCAGGCGATCACACGGGCGATCGCACAACAGGCGCGTACCATTCGTTTGCCCATTCACATCACTGAAAAGCTCAACAAAATCAAAAAAGTCCAGCGTGAGTTAGCACAACAGCTTGGACGCAGCGCTACAGCGGCTGAAGTTGGGGTTGCGCTTGAGTTGGAGCCTGCTCAGATTCGAGAATATTTGACGATCGCTCGTCAGCCTGTTTCTCTGGATCTGCGCGTGGGCGACAACCAGGATACCGAGCTACAAGACCTGCTAGAAGATGATGGTCCTTCGCCAGAGCACTACATGGCGCAAGAGTCGCTGCGTCAGGATTTAGAAACCCTGATGGCCGATCTGACACCGCAGCAACGTCAAGTGATTGCGCTCCGCTATGGCTTAGAAGATGGCAACGAGCTATCGCTAGCCAAAGTGGGTGAGCGGTTGAACCTCAGCCGTGAGCGGGTGCGACAACTTGAACGGCAAGCGCTCGATCACCTGCGCCGCCGGAAAGCTAATGTACGTGAGTATCTTGCTAGCTAGATAACTCTCTGACTAACATTTTGAGGCAACGTTTTGGGGATAAGCATTTTTTACGCTTATCCTCTTTTTTATTGGCTGCTCGATCCCATTCAGTTCACCTTATGCCTCTTAAAACAGATGCCCCTTAAAACAGAGTCCTTGCTCGTCAAAGCAACGCTGCTCTTTAGCAGTAGTCTTACCGTCATGGCAGGAGCCACGATCGCCCCCTCGCTCCCCGCCATGCGCGATCACTTTGCCGCTACACCCAATGCAGACTATTGGGTACGACTGGTTTTAACCGTTCCAGCCTTGTTTATTGCGATCGGTGCTCCGTTTGTGGGTACGGCGATCGATCGCTTCGGGCGGAAACCGCTTTTAGCTCTAGCGGTGTTGCTGTATGGGCTGGCAGGTGCCTCTGGAGCCGTGTTGAATGATCTGGGTCTGATCCTGGTGGGGCGAGTGCTACTGGGGTTGAGTGTGGCAGGCGTGATGACAACCGCAACCGCCTTAATTGCCGACTATTACGTTGGTGCAGCCCGTGTTCAATTTCTTGGCTTTCAAGCAGCTTTTATGGGGTTGGGTGGAGTTGTCTTTCTGTCCTTCGGTGGCTTTTTGGCTGATGTAAACTGGCGGATGCCATTCTTCATTTACCTGCTGGCGCTACTCATCGTGCCGCTTGTCGTCTTGGTGCTGCCAGAACCTAACCGGACGTTGGATGGTCAGATGTTGGGGGTTGATGCAACCAATGTCTTTCCCTGGCACATTGCAGGTTTAACGTATGCAGCGGCTCTCCTCTCGCAGGTTGTGTTTTACTTAATTCCGGTGCAGTTGCCGTTTTATTTGAAACAACTGGTCGGTGCGAATGCGTCACAGGTTGGTCTGGCGATCGCCCTTGCAACGCTGTTTAGTGCCGGTAGCGCCATTGCCTACAAGCAAGTCAAAGCCCGCTTGTCGTTTATGGGCATCTACGCGATCGCCTTTCTGTCGATGGCGGTTGGTTACTGTGTCATCAGCTTTGCCACGACCTATGCTCTGGCTTTAGTCGGTCTGGCGATCGCGGGGACTGGCTTAGGGTTGCTCACGCCCAACATGAATGTTTGCTTAACGTCTGTCGTACCAGCGAGTTTCAGAGGTCGTGTGTTGGGTGGGTTGACGACAGCCTTTTTTCTGGGACAGTTTCTTTCACCCATCGTGAGTCAACCGCTTAGCGGCATGGTTGGTTTAGATGCTACCTATCGGCTGGGAGGCTTACTCATGGCTTGTATGGGCGCGATCGCCCTTTTGCTAGGCTGGCGTTGGCGATAAGGGCATTCGCTACACTGATCTCCACACCCGTCTTGACACGTCTGTGGCTGATTCGATCAAGCACCGCTGTAAGTGACGTTTTCCAAAAGCATAGGCAAACGCATGGACGTTACGATTCTGTCCAAAGTGGGTCAATGCGGCTCTATCCAAAGTAGGTCGATGCGGCGCAACGGTAGTTCTATAACTGAGAGGACTACAAGCTTGGAGCAACCAATGGCAGACGATCGCTTGATAATACAAGATCCACGGCATCAATATCCAGAGCCGCCTTTTCCTCGTCAGCCGCAGCCTGAACCGGGACTCGCTGCAAAGATGTCACCGAAGCCAGATCATGGTGAAGAGAGCTATACAGGCTCAGGAAAGCTGGTAAACCGCAAGGCGTTGATCACTGGCGGCGATTCCGGTATCGGACGGGCTGTGGCGATCGCCTATGCACGAGAAGGGGCAGATGTTGCTATCTCTTACCTTCCCAGTGAAGAGTCAGACGCACAGGACGTGATCGCACTGATTGAAAAAGCAGGACGCAACGCGATCGCGCTGCCAGGTGACATCACCGATGAGCAGGTTTGCCGCAAGCTCGTCACAGATGCGGTCCATGCGCTCGGCGGTTTAGACATTCTCGTCAATAATGCAGGTAAGCAACAAACGCAGCCCTCGATCGGTGACATCACCACCGAGCAGTTTGATCAGGTGCTCAAAACCAACCTCTACGCGCTCTTCTGGATTACGCAGGAAGCCGTGCCGCATCTCAAGCCAGGTGCAGCCATCATTAATACGACTTCGATTCAGGCATATGACCCGTCGGAGAGCCTGATTGATTACGCCATGACGAAAACAGCGATCGTCTCGTTCAGCAAATCCCTCTCGAAGCAAATGATTGAGCAGGGGGTGCGCGTTAACGCAGTTGCGCCCGGTCCCTTTTGGACAGCGCTACAGCCCAGCGGTGGGCAAACTCAGGAAAAAGTTGAGAAATTTGGCTCTGAAGTGCCGCTAGGACGACCCGGACAGCCCGTGGAGATCGCGCCCATCTACGTACTCCTGGCATCCCAAGAGGCAAGCTACATCACCGGGGAGGTGTATGGTGCTACGGGCGGTGTTGGCATTGCCTAAGGGACAGGAATAAAATAACCTCGATGTTTTCTGGAGGGGCGAACATCCGTTCGCCCGTACAAAACAGCAGCGAAGCTATTTAATTCTCATTTCTAAAGATGTCTCGATGTACAGTGTTCGCTGTTGTGGGTGGCTTTCAACATCCATGAGGCGATCGCATCACAAACTGTCGCCCGCAATCCTTACAGCGATAACACTGCTTCCCCCGCCGATACCCATTCTTTGATAACTGCTGAGACTGACAGTGAGGGCATATCATTACTTTCATTACATTGCTCAGCCGATCGTCTCCGACATGCGGCTCTAAATATGACACCAGCAGGTCTTCAATTTGTTGCGTCAATTGTTGGCGATGTTCCTGATTTGAGCTGCGAAGTGCTGCCAGCATGACTGCATTGCTACTATGCACACAGACTTCTGCTAGCAGGCTGTAATCTTTCCCCGTTAAAGCAGGCTTTCGCCGCTTCAAAATATTTGCCATGAAATTGATTGCTTCCTGCGTCATGCTGTCATCGATCGACTGGAAAATTTCGCGCGCTAGATAAAACTGCACAAACACAACACGCGACACGGGTTGCTCAAATAGTTCTGCTACAGCAGACGCGATCGCGTGAATCATCTGACGAAGCGGCAACTGAACAATGGTTGGGATGTCTACCTGTGCCCACATGGCTTTCACCCGCTCCGTATGGCGCAACTCCATCGCTTTGAAAATAGCCGCTTTATCGGGAAAGAACTGGTAGAGAGAGCCGATCGCCGTCCCTGCTTTTGCGGCAATCAAATGGGTTGTTGCTGCGTCATAGCCCACTTCGTCAAACACAGCGGCTGCCGCATCGAGAATCTTTTCGACCCGTTCCTTACCGCGTTGCTGTTTCGGTTGACGACGGAAATTGTTCGATGATGAGGGTCTTGACGAACGTGAATGTTCTGTCATATTTTAGAAACACGACGGATGTTTCATAATTCTATCCCTCACGGAGAACACGATGCAGTCAATGCTTCCCGGCGCGCCCTGGTTGTTGGCGCACAAATCCATGCTGACCGTGAATCAACCCCGAAAAATCTCTTTGTATGGTGCTGACTATGTGATGTGGAAAGATGCAGCGGGGGCGATTCATGCCTTGCCCAATGCCTGTCCGCATATGGGCGCGATGTTATCAGAAGGCTGGTGTGAGGCTCAAAGTAATGGTACAAGCAGTGTCGTGTGTCCCTTTCATGCGTTACCGTTTGACCCGGAAGGCTGCACGGTTTTACCGGGAACAGGCAAGAAAACATTGCCCCAGTTGAAACCGTTGGCATTAACGATCCAGGGCGATTTTGTCTGGTCTTATGGAGGGTACGAGCCGAAGCTACCGATTCCCACAATACTGAATGAGATTGCGAGCACTTACCACTTTGTGGGGCATACGGGCGATCGCAGCGTAAACACCGATTTGTTGACCATGCTCCTCAATATGCATGACTACAATCATCAAAACGGCACCCATCGAGATTTGTTTCGCATTACCGATGTAGAGTTTCATCAGTTTGTCGATAGCGGACATCATTCTCATGCGTTCTACGACATGCCCACCGCGCCCTACAGTCTGATTGAAAAGCTGAGAAAACCGGATGTGATGCTGCTACCCAGTAGAATTAAAGCGCACCTGGAAAACCACTTTCCGTCTCTGGTGATTTTTTATGGTGAAATGCCGTTGGGTAAAGCCGCGCAATGTCATTTCTTTGTGCCAGAAGCCGAGCATCGTACTCGAACTTATCTTTTGCTATTTGGTCAGGCAGAGCATCCAGCCTTTAAGATCCTTGGCAGTACCTACCTCAAATTTGGCAAGGTGGTAGTGGATCAAGACGCGGATATTCTCGGCAAAATTTATTCGGATACGCCTCAGAAAATTAAACTCAACAACGAAGTTGGTATGGACTGGGTACGGCGTAATTTTGAGAGTTTTCCTGATGTTGTGGAGCCCAATCTATCCAGGTAAATTCTGTCGAGGTAAATACAGCAATTTTCAATCAAGTGAAGTACAGATCCATGCAGGGGGTCAAAGAGTCAACGGAGTAAGGTGTACCTCAGCAAGTTGGAAAACGCTGTAGTTTATCCAGGTAAATGGTGAGCAACCGCGTTCAATACCTTTAGTGTTCTTGCATCTAGAAGTAGGCTCTGATCAAATGCCTGCTATGGGCCAACAAGCGGGGTGCCTGCGTCGTTCTTACTCCAACATTTGCAGATTTCGGACTGCCCCCTGATCCGCGCTTGTCGCTAGCAGGGCATACGCTTTGAGCGCCGCACTGACCCGACGCTGGCGAGGCTGGGCAGGCTTCCAGGCACCTTTACCCTTCCCGTCCATTGCCACACGACGGTTGGCGAGATCTTCCGCCGATAGATCGACCTGAATGCGGCGATTGGGAATATCGATCAAAATGCGATCGCCGTCTTGAACCAGCGCAATGTTGCCGCCTGCTGCTGCTTCTGGAGAAACGTGACCGATCGAGAGACCCGAAGTGCCGCCTGAAAAGCGTCCGTCGGTCAACAAAGCACAAGCCTTGCCCAAACCTTTAGCTTTAAGGTAGCTGGTTGGATAGAGCATTTCCTGCATACCAGGCCCACCGCGCGGTCCTTCATAGCGAATGATCACCACGTCGCCCGGTTTTACTTCATCCCCCAAAATGCCTTTGACAGCAGCCTCCTGACTTTCATAAAGGCGCGCGTTGCCTGCAAACACCTGCATACTTTCGTCTACGCCTGCCACCTTCACAATACAGCCGCGTTCTGCCAGGTTGCCGTACAGCACAGCCAGTCCGCCTTCGGTACTGTAAGCGTGTTTGACGCTGCGGATACAGCCGTTTTCCCGATCCAGGTCGAGAGAGTCCCAGCGGGTCGATTGACTAAACGCTTGCTGAGTGGGAATCCCCGCAGGACCCGCCTTAAAAAAGGTGTGGACAGTTGCATCATCAGTCTGCATCACATCCCAGCGATCGAGCGCTGCTTTCAACGTCTGACTGTGAACCGTCGATACGTCTGTATGGAGCAATCCAGCCTGATCCAGCTCGCTGAGAATGCCGGGGATACCACCAGCCCGGTGGACATCCTCGATATGGTAGTTCTGGGTATTTGGTGCCACCTTGCAGAGTTGAGGCACTCGGCGCGAGAGGCGATCGATGTCCGCCAAGGTAAACGCCACACCTGCTTCATGAGCAGCGGCTAGCAGGTGCAGAATGGTGTTGGTGGAGCCACCCATTGCGATGTCTAGCGTCATCGCATTTTCAAACGCTTTGAAACTGGCGATCGAGCGTGGTAGTACTGAGTTATCGTCCTGCTCGTAGTAGCGACGGGTAATGTTAACAACGGTGCGTGCGGCGTTGAGAAACAGATCTTTGCGATCGAAATGGGTTGCCAGCACCGTGCCATTGCCAGGGAGAGCAAGACCGATCGCCTCAGTCAAACAGTTCATAGAGTTGGCGGTAAACATACCGGAGCACGAGCCACAGGTCGGGCAGGCAGAACGCTCATATTCATCAACAACTGCGTCGCTCACACTCGCGTCTGCGGCAACCACCATCGCGTCTACCAAGTCCAGTTTGTGCTCCGAGAGCTTCGTTTTACCCGCTTCCATGGGACCGCCGGAAACAAAAACGGTGGGAATGTTGAGCCGCAGGGCTGCCATGAGCATTCCGGGAGTGATTTTGTCACAGTTGGAAATGCAGACCAGAGCATCGGCACAATGGGCGTTGACCATATACTCAACCGAATCAGCAATGATCTCACGCGAGGGCAGACTGTAGAGCATGCCATCATGCCCCATCGCGATGCCATCATCCACCGCGATCGTGTTGAATTCTTTGGCAACCCCACCAGCAGCTTCAATCTCACGGCACACCAATTGACCCAAATCCTTCAAATGCACATGACCAGGTACAAATTGAGTAAAGGAGTTGGCAACAGCAATAATGGGCTTCTCGAAATCTGCGGTTTGCATGCCAGTGGCGCGCCAGAGCGCACGAGCACCCGCCATGTTGCGTCCCTGAGTGGAGGTTTTCGATCGATAGGTTGGCATGGCGCATCCGATTCGCTAAAAGGTTTTCATCATCTAGGGGCTGTCATCAATGACGACTACACATCGCTTGCAGCAAGGGTTACATCTCCTAGCATCATGTGTTGGAGCGGGCGCGATCATGCTGATACCGCAAGGTTTTGAAACTAATTGATGGCGCGCCCTAAGCTCGATCGAAAATGATCATCGAGGACAAGAGAATTATCGGACATTCTGCACGTTTGCTCAATTCATCCAGCATGGAAGCAGGAAGGTCGCATTCGCTACGGTTTGATCGGGTGGCACGATCGAGCTAGGGGCTGTCATCAATTACGACTACACATTGCTTGCAGTAAGGATTCCAGCCCCTAGCCTGGTGTGTTAGGACGGGCGTGACACTGCTGATATTGCAAGGTTTCGGAGCTAATTGATGACACGCCCTAAGGAATGGAAATTAACTAAGTTCGACCCTTGGTAGGGACGGGTTGATCAGCGTTGCCTGCTGCATCAAGGGTTTGCTGTCAAACCCACCCCTACAGTTTGCGGGAATGATTTAACCCACGATCGAGCGAAGCCGATGCAGATTCGTATTCTAATTGAGATCACAGACGAAATATGGTACTCGTGCTGTCTTTCACAAAGCTCGGAGCCATCAGCAAGGTCAGTCTAGAGGCAGTGTCAGTCTAGAGGAAGAGGGAATAGGTGTGATGCGTACTAATGTAGAAGCGGGCTGAAGGTTGTAGAGCAAATTCAGAGCAAATTCAAAGTCTGCAAAACCTCAGATCATTTACCCTCAATTAGTATGCACATCATCCTCGGCGGTACTGGCAACGTCGGTTCAGCCGTGGCGCGGGCGCTACTCAAACGCCATGAGCCAACGATCGTCATCACTCGTGATCCCTCAAAAGCCGCCGCGTTGCGCCAGAAAGGTGTCGATGCTGCGATCGCGGATGTGCATGATGTAGAGGCACTTCGGAGTATCTTTCGTCAAGGTCAGCGGTTGTTCTTCTTAAATCCGCCCGCGGCTCCTTCTTCCAACACGGCTGCTGAAGAACGACGTAGTTTAGCCGCCATTTTGAGTGCGATCGACGGAGCAGGCTTAGAGAAAATTGTGGCTGAATCGACCTACGGAGCTAGACCTGGTGAGCAAGTGGGTGATTTAAGCGTACTTTATGAAATGGAGCAGGCGCTGAGCGCTCAGTCTGTTCCCACAACGATTATCCGAGCAGCGTATTACATGAGCAATTGGGACGCATCTTTGCCAGTGGCGCGTGAGCAGGGAGTCGTACAAACACTTTATCCAGAAGACTTTCAATTGCCGATGGTTGCCCCAGCAGACATTGGTGAACTGGCGGCGCGGCTGCTAACTGAGCCGATCGAGCAGACCGGGCTTCACTATATCGAAGGTCCCGATCGCTACTCGGCACAAGATGTAGCACTCTCGTTAGCAGCGGTGTTCGGTCGTCCCGTTGATGCCAGACCCATTCCTCGCGATCGTTGGCTAACAGCACTCAAGGAGATGAACTTCTCGGACGAAGCTGCTAGATCTTTCGCCAACATGACAGCAGTAACCCTAAACGATCCATTTCCAGCCTTGAACTCTGTTGAGCGAGGCACAACGTCACTGCACGATTATTTCTTGGATTGCAATGCAAGGTCAGGCATCTCTGACAGCAATCCGTAAATATCCCTCTCCTAAGAAATCATCTCTTCCAAGGGACGATGAACGATTTCCATTCCTAAAGCTTGTGCCCGTTTTTGAAGCTGCTTGAGGGTGCGTTCGCGACAGCGTTGCTCGTAATAATTTTCTCCTGGGTCAACATAGCCCTGTCCCGTTGTCCAAAGTTGATAGAAAAGGCGTGCAATTTTATGAGCAGTCGCAGTAATGGCTTTGGGTGTCCCTAGTCGAGTTCGGAGGCGACGGTAAAAAGCCCCTAAAGCGGAATGGCTTTTCCCTGCGGCTTGAGCGGACATCCGAAAAGCATTAGCGGCTCGATTAACCACCCGACGCGTGGCTGAGCTTTTAACCTTGCCCCCTGTGATGCGACTGCCTGGGCACAGTCCCAGCCAGGAGGTAAAGTGCTTAACACTAGGGAAGCGACTGGGGTCTAAGCCCACTTCTGAAAGGATAGTTTGAACTGTTAACACGCCCATGCCGTCGATTTTGGTAAAGTCAACGCCACTCATGCGATAAAGATGAGTGCGTAAATCAAAAGCAGGTTGATTGTCCTGCGGTTTGTGCCGCTTATATTTGGGGGGCGGTAGTGGTTGCTCATTCAGGTCTACTTTAGCCTCAAAGTCCGCTAGACACTGCTCAATTTGCTGGTCACAAGCTGCCATTTGGGTTTGATACACGTCGTACAACTGCAACTCCTGTTGCAGGACAAACACATGTTCCTGACGATAATCACCCTGAAGGGCTTGAGCAATTTCAGCTTCACTGCGTTGAGCGCGATGATGTCTGAGTGCGGCTAAGGTTTGAGGATTGCGTTCTCCGGCAACAATCGCTCGCAAGATTGCCATCCCAGTCGTCCCACTCAAATCGCTCACGACTTGATGCAGTTGCACATTCATCTGAGTCAAGGCCTTTTGCATCCGCTGGAGATGGACGCAGGCACTCTTAATCAAGTTATCGCGGTGGCGAATATAGCTGCGTAGAACACAGACTTGATCGGTTGGTCGAAAGGAACCTGCTAAAAGTCCATAACTGTGTAATTGTTGCAACCATTGGCAATCGAGCACATCGCTCTTGCGACCGGGCAACGTTTTAACGTGTTGAGCATTCACCAACTGAACCGCAAAGCCACGGGTTTCGAGAATCTGAAACAACGGAATCCAATAAACTCCCGTTGATTCCATCACCACCGTTTCAACACCACAAGTCGCTAGCCAGTCTGCTAGCGCATGTAAATCAGCGGTAAAGCAACCAAAACTCCTGATGCTGGTTGCATCACGCTCTGCTGGAACACAAACCCAATGCGTGTGAGACCCAATATCGATGCCTGCGGGATTGGGATGAATGGACTCAAGCGCTGGAGACTGACGGTGTTGACGCATAAGCACTCCTGAACATCCTGCTGTTGTTGGAACCATAAGGGTGCCTTGCCTGGATTGACGGGCTGTAGAATCTCCTAAACGGGATAGTGTCATGGACACTTCACCAATGTCATTCTCGTCGCAGTCCAGAACCAAGCTTTTGTACGGGCGCAAGGCACCAGTGAGGGAACGGTCTTAACTGTCAAGGCACCTTCTCAGTGTAGGAAAATGTTCTCAGCCAAACTGCGTTTCTTTTAGCCATTCCGAGCACAGTTGCTCGTGAACAGCTTTGGTTACTTCTTTGAAAAGGTGAAATCGTACTCAAAACATATTCAAAAAGCTACTCAATAACGTGATTTAAGAACTCATTACGTGAATCGTAAATTGCTTGAAGGAGATGAAAAAAACCACAATGCCCGCCTGATAAGGCTTTACGGGTGCGTGTTTTTGGAAGCGGGCGGCGAGAATCGAACTCGCATCATTAGCTTGGAAGGCTAAGGTTTTACCACTAAACTACGCCCGCCGGGATAACCGCTTAAAGCATCCATAATCTTAACACATATTTGACTGTTGGAACTGAGCGAGACACTCTCCAAGAGGCGTTTGCGCAGGCGGATGATCTGAAAGCTAGGGGCTGTCATCAATTACTACTACACCTGACTTGCAGTAAGGGTTCCAGCCCTTAGCCGTGTGTTGGGGCGGGCGCGATCATGCTGATACTCAAGGCTTTGGAGCTAATTGATGACGCGCCCTAGGGCAGTTGTACTTGTGCTTCAATCATCAGATTTGAGAGCGGCGGGATTGATACTTTGCCGTTTGAGTTGTTTTGTGCTGGCTGGAACCGCCACTGCGTAAAGATTTGCGTGGCAAGTTCGTTCAGGGTTGCCTCGTCGATCACGCTTCCAGTCGAAGAAGAAAGAAGCGTTGTTTTTTCAACCCTAAGCACCTGTCCTTTCTGGTCAATTGTCAGAGTTGCTTCCAGACGAATCGTTTGCTGTGCCAGGACGGGTGAGTAGCGAACCGTGACATTTTTCTGCGTCTCGATCGGTTGTGCGGCTTGCAGTTGCACATCGACCGCCGCCTGGCGAGGGTTAGAAACCGTGACAATAATGCTGTCCCCTGACGGTCCTTGTGGGATGCGTTCACCTGTTGCTGACGGTGGCACAGAAGTTGCAGAGGGATTCGGCGGAGCACCTGGCAATCCTTCTTGAGGTAAACCAGAAGGTGGCTGAGTCTGCCCTGGGTCGGGTGCAACCGACGCTTGGGGAAAGGGGTTGCTCGTCGAGTTTGGCGGTGGTTGGGTTGAGTTGTTGGCGGGTTCAGAAGGCTGCGGTATTGGGGGGTTAGATGGTAGAACCGGATTTCTGTACAGTTGAGGCTGGGGTGGTTGCCTGCGGGTAGGTAAACGCCTTTGCAAGGTTGGCTGAACGAATGGTTGTTCTACGGCTGGATTGACCTCTGATGGCTGCGATCGCGCATCATTTGGCTGTGCCTGAGTTGCAGAAGGTTGACTCGCTGAGGGCGCACCGGGACGAGCGGCGATCGCCTGACTGGGTGCTGTCGATTGGGCAGTGACAGCATTTGGATCAACAAGTTCGACGGCGATTGGCTCTGGGTCTAGCTGTACGGTTGCGGTACGCGTGAGAAAAAGGGTCGCGAGAATAAACAGCACGAGATGAATCAGCACTGACCCCAATACGAGCGAGAGCCAAAGGGTTGGCGGATCGGACGATCGTGGTGCTTCATGAAACGGTGGCTGATCAGCGGGACTTATCACGGGGGCAACGGGTTCACGGCAATGCAGCAGGTATGGATAAGATATTTCAGTCTGCTTGATCCTAGCTCACTCTTAGAACTCCCTAAAGCATTGCCCATTCTGAAGCTGTTTAGCAGACTGAGTGATGAAACCAATGGGTTGCTTCTGCATGGCAGCAACACACTATAGATGGACGAGCGCCAACATATCGACGATCGACGAATGATGAGCCAGCTTTTCCGTAATGTTGATTCGTAAAGCTGTGATTAAGAATCTGGTCATCGCTTTCATCTGCGTGAATAATTAGCTCAAAGATGAAAACCTCGCGCTGTTTTCCAGGATTAATCTGGCTGCTTGTAAAAAAAGGTGCTTAACTATGGCGCAACTTGATATTTGGAGAATTCAGGCTTTTGTTCGTCTGGCATCGTTGGTGAACAAATTACAAGGAACGGTTGGGAAAAAAGACGAGTTAGTAGACAACTTAATTCGAGTGTTGAGCAATTTGCCTCCTCGCCCTACCGATAAGCCAGCCTATGTGGGTTTGTTCTCGGTCACGGATGTCAAAGTGGGCAGACAGGGTGCTGCAACTCGGCTTCAAGAGTTAGTGGGCAAGCTGCAAGGAGAGGTGAATGACAAAGATGGGCAGATCGACAACGTGTTGCGATCGCTCAGCAACTTACCGGCTCGACCAGCAGGCAAGCCGCCTTACGCTGGGCTGTTTTCTACCAGCACGATGCTTTTGCTGACACCCCAACAAATTCTGGCGATCGCCCCCGAAGCCAGCACCAGCCGAATCAATGCACTCACGCCCTTTTTGAACCGCACGATGGTGGAGTTCAATGTCTCAACGCTGTTACGACAGGCACATTTTTTGGCGCAGCTAGCGCATGAATCTGATCGCTTCAACGCGTTAGAAGAGTATGCCTCTGGTGAAGATTACGAAGGTCGAGATGACCTGGGCAACATCTACAGCGGCGATGGTGTGCGTTACAAAGGCAGAGGACTCATTCAGGTGACAGGGCGCACAAATTATGAGGCGTGTGGCAAGGCGTTAGGCGTGGATCTCATCAACAATCCCACCAAACTATCATCGCCCGACCTGGCAAGCCGGAGCGCCGGATGGTTCTGGTCCACCAATCAACTTAACGGAGATGCCGACAACGATGACGTGAGAACCGTCACCAGAGTCATCAATGGCGGCTACAACGGGTTAGACGATCGCATTCACCTTTTGCAAGCCGCCAAGCGAGCGCTTAAGGTCTGAGAGGAGAGGGGAGAGGAGTGAAGGGGAGCAGGGGAAGCAGGGGAAGCAGGGGAGGAGAGGTATGAGATTTGAGTTAGTTGGTCAGCTATCAGCAGTTAGTCTTTTAGCCTGTATCTTCTAGCGGTTGGGGGCAGAGAGCAGCCATCAACTGTCCAGATTTACTCTAAAAACCAACAACCAACAACTAACAACTTTTTTAGCCTTCATCCTTTATCCTTTCCTACTCCTCACTCCTCACTCTTTCAAAGGGCTGTCGTTCTCACCACAAAGTCTCCAGGCTTCGGTTTAGGCAGGCTGGAGGCTGGCTGAGGCTGTGGAACAGGTGGCTGTGTGACAGGTTTTTGTACGATCGGTGACGGCACGGGGCGCTGAACGATCGGTGGCTGGGGCGCAGGTTGCGGTGTTTCCTGTGGTGTCACGATCGGTCGAGTTGCTGCTGCTGGAAGGGGTACGCGAATGGGCTTGCCTGTGATGGGCGATCGAGAGGAATTCGCTGGCTGATTGGCACCCGATCGCACGGGCGTTTTCGAGCCGCTTACCGGAATCGTGGCGATGGGAGCAGTCGTCGATGGGGCTGGTAGCGGAGTCGGACGAATAGAGCCACTCGCAGCCGTTGATTCTGGTGGCGGTACGAGAATAGGAATTGAGGGGCTGGCAGGTCGGGGCGAGGATGGCGTAGTGGAGCCAGTTGTACCACTAGAACCGGGCGCAAAGATGATGTCGGGGCGAGAAATGGGTAGTGGCGTTGATGGTTTTGCGGCTGGAAGAGGCTTGGAGGGTAGGGGAAGCGTTGCGGAGGGCTGTACTGGTAGGTTCACTGGAGCAGCGGCGATCGCGCTGTTCAATGGCTGGTCATTCGTCAGGTAGTAATGCCCCAACGCCTGATTGTTGTAGACCCGGCGGGTAATGCGCCAACCGGGATTCAGGTACAGCTTGGCAAACCCATTGGTAACACCGCCCGCACGACCGATTTGAATTTCAGACCCGCTGCGGGCGATCGCGGGGATGCCCACCAACAGCAAATCGCCATTGCGCTTCACCACTCGCAGGCTGTATTGCAAGCCCAGGTCCTGGTCGCCCATGCGGATGGAATACCCGTTTGCATCCGTGCTGCGTCCACAGATGCCTGTAAAGTCAAAATTCACGAGAAGCGGATCAATCATGGTTGGACTGGTGCCGCTCTCACTCCAGCAGGCGTGGTTGTTAGCGACTTGCTCAACAATCAAAAGCTGGTGCGCGCTGTTGCCATAGGGCGAAGCGACCAACACCAGCTTGCTAGGATCTAAATCTGCCTTGCTGAACAGGGCAGCAGCGGCAGGTTTTACAACGGTCAGGGAACTAAAAGCCAGGGTTGCCAGAGCAACCACTTTAAGATGAGTCATCATATCCGTTTGTCCGGGTAGGAAGGTAGGTACTGTTGTCCTGTCCGCACCCCTCTCTTCCCCTTCCGGATGAAAGTTGTTACCGCTATGCCAATTTTCTAACTGGCTCGTTAAAAGCTAATAAATCCTTACAGAGCGCCGGTTTACGGGAACTCTTACGCCGCTTTTTAGTCAGCCAAGTGTTACCTCGTAAACTCTTTTGAGAAGCGTAATTGAGATGGTGTGATTTCAGCCTTCAGGATCAATCATCACGAGAGCAAGAACCTCGGCTTCCTTGAGCAACGGCTTGGCGATCCCACCTCATCTAGCGCATGAGACGAACGATCGCTATCCCTGTGGCTGATCGTCTTGAAGTTGTTGAAGTTCGACGATCGTCATTTCAGTGATGCGGGCGATCGTGTCGAGGGGAATGTTTTCCTGAAGCATTTTCAGAGCCAGCGATCGACGCTCTTCTTCTCTCCCTTGCTCTTTGCCCATCTGTTCGATCGACGTGACGTATGGCATCTGTTGCTCCTGCTCATACTGTTTAAGGTCTGCCCAAAACGCCTGTTTCAAGCCGTCCGGTAGCTCCATCAGCCAATCGAGAAACCGGAATAGGTTTAGTATATCTTGCCGCTCATAGCCTTGCTCGTACAGTCGTCGCGTCAGCCGAAACTTCCATTCCTTGCGGGCAACCCCATTATTGCGAGTCTCTTTTGTTTTGAGATGTGCCATCACCGCAATGGCAAAGGGATTGGGGTTGGCTTCGAGCGCTGCCCAGTCAGAGGCATAATCTAGGAGTTTGATGATGGGAAAGCGAAAGGTCGCTTCGCAGCCCCAAAGTTCTTCTCGAAATGGTTGCGGTCGCCACGTAGCACGTTCATCCCCCAGGATGGCTAAGCTAGCAATTCGCTGATTGTACCGATCGCGCAGGCGATAGTAGTACACAAACATGCGATCGCTAAATTGACTCTCTTCCTGGCTTTGAATCTCAATGTGCGCCAAGACCCAGGTTTCTTCGCCACTGAGTTTCCAGACCTTCACCAATTTATCGACCAATCGCGTTCCCAATTCGGCATCCCGCACGACTTGCCGCAGTTCTTGATCCAGAAAGTCATATCCTCGACTCCAATCAATATCCGCATGGATCTGGGGAAAGAAGAACTGCATGAAGTCCTGGAAGTAAGCTTCGAGAATGTCTTTCCAGGGGCTATCAAAGGCATCTCGCGGCTCGGTCATCGGCTTGCCAGAAAATAACTGCCTCAGCCTAGTAGTCTACCAAGCGAACTATGCCTAGTGAGGACATGTCTGGTAAGCTGACTCAAACTCAGGGAGATTATCATGAGTCAGAAGCGCTATGTTGTCGATTTGACAGAGGCTGAAGTTCAAGCACT